>NZ_JBAQMD010000083.1:0-48450 GCF_049302455.1 Rhodoferax ferrireducens
GAAGACGACACCACCGACGCCCGCGCTGCCCGATCTGCCGACGCAAGCCGCCGGCACCCGGCCGTCGCGCGCGCTGCCGTACGAATTGCACACCGCCGCCAAGGTGCTATCGGCCACCTCGATTGGGCTGACCTTCAGCAATACCGGCAGCGCGGCCGCGGTGTTCCATGTCTACGATCGCAAGCACCTCGACCAGATTCCGCGTCGCTATACGGTGGAGGCCGGCAAACAGCTCGTCGGTAATTGGGACCTCAGCGCCGACAGCGGCGCCTATGACCTCTGGGTGCTCGGCCCCGTCGGTTACCACCGCCACTTCACGGGTACGGCGGTGACGACGGCGGCCGACCCGATGCCCGAAGTGCAGGTTTGCTATGACATCGCCAACGGCAACGTCTATCTCAAGCTGTCCAACAGCGCGAGCGTCGCGGCAAACTACACGATCACGGCGAACGCCTACCGGACCGATGGTCCTTGGACCGGCACGGTGGCGGCCAAGGGCCAGTTCGAACAACACTGGCCATTGCAGTCCAGTGGTCACTGGTACGACTTTACGGTGACGGTGAAGAGCTTGCCTGGCTACTCACGGCGCTTCGCGGGCCGTGTGGAAACCGGTGATGCCACGATCAGCGACCCGGCCATGGGCGGCGTTGCGATCGGCGATCAGATCAGCATCGCCTGAGCGCAACTACTCTGTCTCCCGCCGCCATCTTCACTTTTCCACCCTTAGGAGCAAAAAACTTATGAGCATCGATCGCCGTAATTTCCTGCGCATGACCGCCCACACGGGCGCCGCCGCCGCCGCACTCGCCGCGCTGCCCTTGAGCATCCGCAAAGCCCTCGCCGTTGAACCCGCCGTTGAAACCGGCACCATCAAGGACGTCAAACACATCGTCATCTTGATGCAGGAGAACCGCGGCTTCGACCACTATTTCGGCACCATGAAAGGCGTACGCGGGTTTGGCGACCGCTTTCCGGTACCACTCGAGAGTGGCAAGCCGGTCTGGTACCAGTCCAATGGCACGACCGAAATTGCGCCATTTCATCTCGACCCGAAACTATTCAACGCCTTGCTCGCGCCCAGCACGACACACAGCTTCGCGGACTCGCAGGCAGCGTGGAACCAGGGCAAGTTCGGCAATTGGCCGAAGTACAAAAAGGATAATTCGATGGGTTACTACAAGCGGGAAGATATTCCGTTTCAGTTCGCTCTGGCCGAAGCCTTCACGCTTTGTGACGCCTACCATTGCTCGATCACATCCGGGACCGACCCAAATCGAATCCCGTTCTTCAGCGGTTCGAATTTCAATCCCGTGCTGGGCGCCCAGGGCATCAATTGCACCGACACCGATGCGGAGCCCGTCAATGTGCGCTGCTGGATCGGCAACCCGGCCGTCGACAAGTGGCCGGTGCCGGGCTACACCTACAAGGATACGGCGTTCAAATGGCCGACGCTGCCGGACCTGCTGGAGCAAGCCGGCATCAGCTGGCGCATCTACCAGGACCCCAACGACAACTGGACCGGCGCGATGCATGGATGTCTCGCGTTCGAGAGCTTCAGAACGGCACAACCCGGCTCATCCATCTACAAGAACGGCATGTCGCTCTGGACGCTTGACGACCTTGCCACGGATGTCAGGAACGGCACGCTGCCGCAAGTCTGCTGGGTGCTCCCATCCCGGGCGTTTTCCGAGCATCCCGGCGGGCCGTCGAGCCCCCTGAAAGGCAGCAACTTCACCGAGCAGGTGTTGAATGCACTGACCGCGAACACCACAGTCTGGAGCAAGACGGCGTTCTTTTTGACCTTTGACGAGAACGACGGTCTATTCGATCACGTGCCCCCGCCGGCTGTTCCGTCCTACAACCTGGACGGCACCCTGGCAGGGAAGGCCACCCTCAAGCTCGACGGCGAGTACTTTTCGGACCCGGCAGGAAAATACAGGGATGCGACCGACACCATTTCGGGCAGTGTCCGACCGTACGGGCTGAGCGCACGCGTCCCGATGTACGTGGTTTCGCCGTGGAGCAAGGGTGGCTGGGTCACGTCGCAAGTGTTCGACCACACCTCCATGGCAATGTTTCTGGAAAAACGCTTCGACATCAGCGTTCCGAACGTCAGCCCATGGCATCGCGCCGTCTGCGGCGACCTAACCTCGGCGTTTGATTTCACGCATCCAGCCGATGCGGTGGTGCCAAAGTTGCCCGATACCAGCAACTACGCCGTGCTGGACGCGCAGCAAAGAACCATGCTGGCCTACAGCCTTCCGGCGAAGCACCAGCCGCTGTTCCAGGAGTCTGGCACGCGCTTTTCGCGCAAGCTGCCGTATGAGCTGCATGTCAATGCCACCGTCACGGCCGGCATCAGCGTACTTCTGTCGTTCAGCAACACCGGTACGCAGGGCGTCGTGTACCACGTCTATGACAAATTGCATCTTGACCGCATTCCGCGCCGCTACACCGTTGAAGCCGGAAAGACGCTGACCGACAGTTGGGATGTGTCGGCTGACCTGGGCAAGCATGACTTGTGGGTGTACGGACCGAACGGTTTTGTCCGCGTATTCAAGGACGACGCGCCAACCGCTGCCAGCCCGGAGTGCCGGGTCTGTTATGACATCGCGAACGGGGATGTCTACGTCAAACTCAGCAACACCGGGGTGCAGGCCAGCACGCTAACGATTCAGGACAATGCTTACGGCAGTGACGGACCCTTGGTGGTGAAGGTCGAGCCCGGCAAGGTAGTGGAGCAATACTGGGCGCTGCGCAAGAGCGGAAACTGGTATGACTTCAGCGTGACTGCTGACACGAGCAAGGGTTATCTGCGCCGCTTTGCAGGCCGGGTCGAAACCGGTCAGCATGGGCTCAGCGACCCGGCGATGGGGACTGCGTAAGACGTCTGTCGACGCCTGGGGCAAGCATTCAGGAATGCATCCTTGGCGTCGATCCAGTTTTGACCCAGATGCCGCGATAGGCGTGACTGCTTCGCCTCTGCGGTCCGTCGCCGCGAATGACAGCAACGAGCGCGCAAGCCAGCATGATGGCTGTTTGGGAGGGAGAGATCGACTCGTCAATTGCTTAATAGCGGCAATTTGCCGAGAAATTTCCTGACGTTTGAATGCCCATGCGGTGACGAACGAAAATATTGGAGACAATACGGTGCTGGTGAAATATTTCAACCAGCTAAATAAAAAAGGAAACTTGAAAATGGCAACTGCGAAAAAAATGGCTCCAAAGGCCGCGGCAACTGCAAAGAAGGTAACGGCTCCTGCGAAAGTGGTGAAGCCCGTTGCCAAGGCATCGGTGAAAAAGGCTCCCGTTTCCAAAACGGCCAATGCCATTGCCAAACTTGGCACAAGCATTGCGAAGCTGACCGAACGCAAAGACAAAATCAATGCGGAAATCAAAACCCTGCGTGATCAACGTGCAGCGCTGAAAGTTGCTCCAGTGGCTCCTGCCGCTGTAGCGCCAAAAGCAAAGGCCGCCCCTAAAGGTGCAGCACCCAAGAAAGCTGCCAAGCCTGTTGCCAAGAAGTAATATTCTTTGGCGACACTGTCGCTTTGCGAAAAAGACCCTTCGGGGTCTTTTTTTTGCTCAAACCAATTGCCATTTATGCAGTCGTTTGATATTTCAATCCTGGCCGAGCCCTTCACCTAAACTGGCGGCATGGCCAAACGTTCCTATCCCCTGTCCAAGGTCTACGGCCTTCTTGAGCCCGGACCGGTTGTGCTGCTGAGCACGGCGCACAAAGGCCGTGCCAACGTGATGACGATGTCGTGGCACACCATGATGGAGTTCGAGCCGCCGCTGGTGGGCTGCATCGTCAGCGGCCGCGATTTCAGCTTTGATGCCTTGAAGGCGACACGGCAATGCGTGCTCAACATTCCGACCGTGGAGCTGAAAGCGACGGTGGTCGGCTGCGGCAATACATCTGGCCGAAGCGTGGACAAATTCAAAGACTTCGGCCTCACGCCGGCGCCGGCTGCGTTGGTCGACGCGCCATTGATCGCCGAGTGCTACGCCAACCTGGAATGCCGCGTGGTCGATACGCGGCTGATGAACCGCTACAACTTCTTTGTGCTTGAAGTGCTCAAGGCCTGGATCGACCCGGCTTGCAAGGACCCGCGCACACTCCATCACCGGGGGCGTGGCGCTTTCATGGTGGCTGGCGAGACGATCAAGTTGCCGTCGAAGATGAAGTAGACGCCCAAGGCCTCATTTCCCCGGCCCGGTTCTGGCAAACGATATCCAATTTGCCGTACCGACAGACCCGGCGTCTGGGCGCGCGTGACTGCTTGCCGCGGTTCAGGGTCCAGTTCAAGCGTGGGTGATCCAGTCCGCGTGGTCCGCATGCTCCAGATGCGGCAGCGTGTTGAAAGTGACCAAGGTGTGGCGCTTCGGGTTGAAGGCGAACTCGGTAATGGCGCTGTTGCGGATGCGCATATTGAGCTCGATCGTGGTTTCGGGCGTGGTGCCCAGCACATGGCCGACGGCGGTGGCAATCGGCCCGCCGCTGGAGACGATCAGCACATTGCCCTCACAGTTTTTACGGATGTGGTCCAGTGCGCTGGTCACGCCGGCCAGGAACTCGCGATAGCTGGGCATGCCCTGGGGGCTGACCACGCCGTTCATCCATTGCGTCAGGCCGTCGCGCAGCAGGCGAAAGTGATGGCGGTACAACTCGGGCGTGTCGGGCTTTTCGAGTTTGTACGGATGCACCGTGGCGATGACCGCCGCGCTGTCGAATTCGTTCAGGCCTGGCCAGAGCAGGGCTTCCCTGTCAAAGGCGCCGCCTTCACGAATAGCGGTATAGGTCTGCAGGTGACGGCGCAGGGTGCCGGTCAGCACGGCATCAAAGGTCAGGCCTTTCTGACGGAAGTATTCGCCCAGCCGCACGCTTTGCTGCTGGCCCAGCGCACTGAGCTGGTCGTAGTCTTCGGCGCCAAACGAAGCCTGGCCATGGCGTACAAGATAGAGGATTCCCATGCCGTGAATCTAAGCCAAATAGAAGTGTTGCCCTTGTCGCACAAGCGACGATAGCTATAAATAAAATAGCGTTTAGAGTCTCACGTGGCCATCGATGCAGGTGACGGATTCGCCACCGACCCAGACTTGGCCGGTGGCGTCTTGTTCAATGTGCACGCGCCCGGCGCGCCCCAGGCAAGCGCCTTGCGCGGCGATATAACTGCTGGGCGCGAGGCCCTCGGCAATCAGCCACTGGGCCAGGCTGGCGTTGAAGCTGCCGGTGACCGGGTCTTCGTTGATGCCGACGGGTGACGTGAAGACGCGCACTTCCAGTCCGGGCGCATTTTCCTGAGCGCTGGCGGACTTGGAACGTGGGCCAAAAGCGCGGGCTTCGCGGTTGGAGCGCGCGATCAAAGGTGTCGCGAACCCAGGGGTGTCGACGGCGGCAACACCGACCAAGATGCCTGAAGTCTTGAGCGCCATGTAGTCGGGCATGAGTTGCAGCACGGTTTGTGGGCTGTCGAGCAAAAGGCCCAGAAAGACGGGTCCGTTGTTGAGCAGTTGGCTTGCGATGATCTGGCTTGGATGGAGTCCGAGCGCAGCGGTGATTTTTTCCAGCAAGGTGGGTTCCGGCGCGCTGCGTTTGAGCGCTGGCGCGGCAAAGGCCAGACGCTCGCCGTCGCGCCGGATACTGACCAGGCCAACCTTGCATTCCTGAATGATGCGATCAGTTGCTTGGGCTTGTCCTCCGGCTTGCAGCCAGGCGCAGCAGCTGCCCAGTGTCGGGTGGCCGGCGAAGGGCAGTTCGTCGGCGGGCGTGAAAATGCGCACCTGGTAGTCCGCACCCGCAGCAGCGGCCTCGGCGCTGGGGGGTAACACAAACGTGGTTTCCGACAGATTGGTCCAGTGCGCGAAATGCTGCATTTCTTCGTCGCTCAAGCCCGTGCCGTCGAGCACCACGGCCAGCGGGTTGCCCAGATAAGGCGTGTCGGTAAAGACGTCAACTTGTTTGAAGGGTCGGGTTTTCATAGGGTGGCGGCGTAGGTTTTCAGTGCAAGCGCCAATGCAGCCACACCTTGGTGAATCTCCGCCACGCTGGGGGTGACGAACGACAGGCGCAGCGTGCGCGGGTCACCATGGTCGGCGTAGAACGGCGCGCCGGGCACAAAGGCCACACCCTTGTCGACTGCAAAGGGCAGCAAGTCCACTGCGTTCATGTCCTTGGGTAGACGCGCCCACAAAAACATGCCGCCTGCCGGGGTGTTCCAGGTCAGCGACTGGTCGGGCTGGCTATTGGAGGACGGAAAGTGCTGCGCCAGAGCCTCCAGCATGGCGTCGCGCTGGGATTTGTAGAGCGCGCGGATGGTGGGCACGTGGCGGTCCAGAAAGCCGTCTTTCATCACCTCGGCAATCATGCGCTGGTTAAAACCGGGGCTGTGCAGGTCGGCGGCCTGTTTGGCTTGCAGCAGTTTGGGGTAGACCGCTTTGGGCGCCACCACAAAGCCCAGGCGCAAACCCGGTGCCAGCACTTTGGAGAATGAGCCCAAATAGATGCAGCCATCGGGGTTGCGCGCGGTCAGGGGCGCGGGCGGCGGCGCATCAAACCACAGGTCGCCGTAGGGGTTGTCCTCGATCAGGGGCAGGCCCAGGCGCGCGGCTTCGGTGCTCAAAGCGGCGCGGCGTGCTTCGCTCATGGTGCGGCCGGTGGGGTTCTGGAAGTTGGGCAGCACGTAAAGAAAGCGGGCCGCCTCACCCGTTCCCACGGCAACCGCGGCTTGCCGCAGCGCCTCCATGTCCACGCCGTCATCATCACTGGCCACGCTCACCACCTCAGGCTCCATCGGCGTGAACGCCATCACGGCGCCCAGGTAGGTGGGTGATTCGACCAGAATGCGGCTGCCTGCATCCACCAGCACTTTGGCTACCAGGTCCAGGCCCTGCTGTGAGCCGGTGGTGATCAGTACCTGGGCCGGGTCCACTTGCCAGGTCAGTCCGGCGGATGCGGCCTGAACGCGCAAGTTTTCGGCCACCATCTCGCGCAAGGGGCCAAAGCCTTCGCTGGCGGCGTATTGCAGGGCCGCTGCGGGGTCGTCGCGCAAGACCTTGGCGCAAGCCGCTTCAAACTCGGCCACCGGAAACGTCTTGCTTGATGGCAAGCCACCGGCAAAACTGATGATGCCGGGGCGCTCGGTCACCTTGAGAATTTCGCGGATCACTGACGGGTTCATGCGCGCGGCGCGGCGTGCCAGTTGCCAGCGGGAGGGGGCTGTGATGGGTGGGATGTTGTTGTTCATGATGACCTGGCTCCAAGCGTTGGTGATGTTGGTTTTGATGTGGACAGGGTGTTGCGTACCGGCATGGTGCGGCCAACAAAGACGACGGTGACAACGGCGAGACCAAAGCCCACGGTGAGCGCGTCCAGCCGTTCGCCCAAAATCGGCACGGCAAACACCATGCTCAAAAAAGGTTGCAGCAATTGCACCTGGCTGACCCGCACCGTGCCGCCCAGCGCCAGCCCCCGGTACCAGGCAAAAAAGCCCAGCCATTGGGAGAACACCGCGACATAGAAAAAAGCCGCCCACGCTTCCATTTTGATAGCCTCTTGTGGATACTCAGCAAGGGCGATGGGCAGATTGAGCGGTAAACCCAGCACCAGCGCCCAGCAGATCACATGGTCAGCGCGCAGGCGCTGCGAGAGCAAAGCACCCACGCCATAGCCGACCGCCGCACAGGCCATGGCCAGCAGCAGCAAGAGGTCAGCGCCCTTCAGCGTCAGGCCGCTCTGGCCTGAGCGCAGCACAGCAAACGCCACCACCAGTGCGGTGCCCAAACCGGCACAGGCCCAAAACCCGGCGGACGGGCGCTGACGATGCAGCCAGGCGCCGACCGAGGCGGTCGCCAGTGGCAAAACACCCAGAATCACGCTGGCATGTACCGCTTCGACATGGCGCATCGCCACCGATGAGAACAGGGGAAAGCCAAACACAACCCCTAGCGCCACCACGCCCAGCGGCAGCCAGTCCCCGCGCTTGGGCCCTGGCGCGCGGGTGGCCGCCAAAAACACGATGGCCAAAATGGCGGCCACCGTTGCGCGACCGGCGGCCACAAAAACGCCGGACATCTGCGGCACTGCGGCGCTGCCAACCGCCAGCCGCGTCATGGGCAGTGTCAGGGCAAAAATCACCACCCCCAGCGTGCCCAGCAGTAAGCCATTGCGAATGGCGTGCGGCTGTGTGGTCATGCCTTGTTTTCCAGTGGCTGGACGCCCAGCGCCCATTGGGCTGCGCTTTGGGCGTGTAATTGCGTGGTGTTAAACAGCGGCAGATCGCAGTCGTGTGGGCCAATCAGCATGGCGATTTCGGTGCAGCCCAAAATGATGGCCTGCGCGCCGCGTGCGCCCAGGTCGGCGATCACCCGCAGGTAAGTCTCGCGCGAGGCCGGCAGCACTTGGCCCAGGCACAACTCGTCATAGATCACCCGGTGGACCAGGTCCCGGTCGGTCGGCGTGGGGGTCAGCACGGTCAGGCCGTGCTCCTGTTCGAGACGGCTGCGGTAGAAGTCCTGCTCCATGGTGAAGCGCGTGCCCAGCAAACCAACCGTCGTGTGACCGGCCTGTTTGATGGCCACTGCAGTGGGGTCGGCAATGTGCAGCAAGGGAATCTGCACGGCGTTTGAAATGGCCGCAGCGACCTTGTGCATGGTGTTGGTGCACAGCACCAGCGCGTCGGCCCCGGCACCCTCCAACTTCTGGGCAATGCCGGCCAGCATGGCAGCGGCTGCGTCCCATTGCCCGCTGGCTTGCAGTTGTTCAATTTCATGAAAATCAACGCTGTACAAAATAATCTTGGCCGAGTGCAGCCCGCCCAACCGGGCTTTGACGGTTTCGTTGATCTCGCGGTAATACGGCACGGTGGACTCCCAGCTCATGCCCCCGATCAGGCCAAGTGTTTTCAGACCCATGGAATTCATGTTGAAGCCCTTCTTGTCAGCGTTAAAACGTGCTCATCCAGCCGGCGGTTGCCACCAGCACGGCGGCCATGCTGCGGTTGAACCAGCGCAAGCGTCTGCCGGCGTGTTCGGGGTCGGCCAGCCATTGGCGAAGTAGCGAGCCCACCAGCGCGTAGGTCAGGTTGCTGCACAGGCCAAACAAAAGCATCAGCGGCAGGATGACGGCAAAGCGGCTCAGCAGGTCGGCGCGCCCGGCAAGCCAACCGGCCACCACGGTCAGGGCCAGCATCCAGGCCTTGATGTTGAGAAACTGCAGCATGACACCTTGCCAGAACGTGACATCGAGTTGTGTGGCATCGGCCTGCGCCAGTGTGTCGGTTTTAAACAGCTTGAAAGCCAGCCATAACAGGTAGGCCACGCCAAGCGCTTGAACCGCCAGCCGGAGCACCGGCAGTGCCAACACCATCGCCCCCACGCCCCCCGCGCACAGGCTGAACAGCAGGCCCCAGCCGACGGGCACCGACACCACAAAGCGCAGCGCGCGCCGCAAACCCAGGTTGGCCGCCAGCGCCGTCGACAAGGTCGTGTTGGGGCCGGGCGTAAAACTCGCCGCCGTGCACAGCAGCAGCAGAGCGCTGAGTTCAGTGTTGCTCATGGGGTGGCTTGCGGGTGTTCATGGGGCTCACTTTATCGTCAAAAACAATACACTGGCAGTACACTTGTAAAAACATTTGCCTGAGCTGTATTGGCTGCCATGGCAACACAGGTTTGGAAGAAAGGGCATCTGCATGTTAGTCAAAGCCGCGTCGCAGTCCTTGGCCGAACAACTGGCTGAGCGTTTTGCCGAGCGCATTCGCACCGGCTTGCTGGCGCCGGGCACGCGTTTGCCGTCGGTGCGCCAGTGCGCGCAGCAGCAGGGCGTGAGCCCCTCTACCGTGGTCGCGGCCTACGACCAGTTGCTGGCGCAGGGGCTGGTTGAAGCGCTTAAAAATCGCGGGTTTTATATAAGAAATAGGGTTGTAGCCCCCGTCAATAGTGCGCAGTATGCTATCAATTCAGTAGTAACTGGGGGTGCGCCAACAAGGGCCAAAACCACGCTTGAAGCCCAGCACGTGCCGGTGAATGCCACGGCCCTGATCCGCGGCATGTTTCACGGCAGCAGCGAGCAGCCGCAACCCGGCATGGGGGCGTTTCCACCGGACTGGCTGCAAACCACTTTCATGGCCGCTGCCGTGCGCCGCGTCACCAGCGGCAAGCAGTTGCAGGCGTTCTCGCTGCAATATGGCGAGCCCGCTGGCGACGGCGGCTTGCGCCAGTCGCTCTCCACCAAGCTCAACACCCTGGCCATTCACGCCGCGCCGCAGCAGATCATCACCACCGTGGGGGCCACCCACGCGTTGGACATTGTGAGTCGCACGCTGCTGCGCGCCGGTGATTACGTGATGGTTGAAGAGCCTGGCTGGGCGATTGAATTTGCCCGGCTCGATGCCCTGGGCATGCGCATTCTGCCGGTGCCGCGCGGCCCGGACGGGCCGGACCTGGCGGTGATGGCGCGTTATTGCGAGCTGCACAGCCCGAAGCTGTTTGTCAGTGTCAGCGTGTTCCACAACCCAACCGGCTACTGCCTGACGCCGGGCAGCGCCCACCGCGTGCTGCAACTGGCCAATCAGCATGACTTTTATATTGCTGAAGATGACACCTACAGCCACATTGCGCCCGAGCACGCCACCCGCCTGTGCGCGCTGGATGGCTTGCAACGCACCATTTATGTCAGCGGCTTTGCCAAAATTCTGGCACCCGGCTGGCGGGTGGGCTTCATGGCGGCGCCCACCGCGCTGGTGGAGCGGCTGCTTGACACCAAGTTGCTCGCCACCCTGACCACCCCCGCGCTGCTCGAAAAAGCCCTGGCCTGGTGTATTGACCAGGGCCAGTTGCGCCGCCATGCCGAGCGTATTCGCACGCGACTCAATCAGGCCCGGGGGCGAAGCGCCCGGCTGGCGCTGGCGGCGGGCTGCACCTTTGCCGCGCCACCGGCCGGGCTGTTTGGCTGGGTCGATACGGGTGTGGACACCGAGCTGCTTTCGCAGCGCATGCTGGACGCAGGTTATCTGCTGGCACCAGGTGCCCTGTTTCATGCCAGTCGTGCGCCCAGTACGCTGATGCGGATCAACTTTTGCACCACGCAGGATGCCCAGTTCTGGCAGGTGTTTCAGACCGTCAGGGCGGGGATGTAGCTTGGATATCGTCCTGGCGCGCCAGCGCTGGCCCGGGTCAGATCAGCTGATGTAATTGAAGAGCGAGAGTTTTTGCACTTGTGCGTACGACTGCAGCGCCGCCTGGTAGCCGGTTTGCTGGTTCTGGAAGTCAGAGATGCCTTTGACCATGTCGAGGTCTTCGGCGCGCGAGCGGTCGGCCTCCAGCTGGATGCTGCGCGCCTCCTGGTTGGACGTGATGCGGTCGGCGCGGTTGAGCAAGTCACCGGCCTGGCCGCGTACCGCTGACACGCGGCTCATGCCAATGTCGATGTTGCCCAGTGCCTGGCTGACGGCCTGGCTGGCAGTGGCGTTGCTGGACGCGCTGCCAATGTTGCTGATGGCGTCGTCGAGCACGCTGAAGAGGCTGGGGCTGGACTCGACCTTGACCGTGTCAGCCACCGCGGGGGTTCCGGTGATGGTGAGGGACAGGCCCGGCATTTCCGTTACGGTAAAGCTCTGGCCGGTGCTGTAGGTTTTTGTGCCTGTTGCCACGGGGACGCCCGATCCGCTGTCAATGATGTCATAGCTGGCCGTTGTGTTGCCGGCCGCAGCAGTGACGGATGTGAAGCTGATGCTGTAGGACGCGCCAGTCGCTGCGGTGGGCGGGTTCAAGGTTGCCGGGCCGGTTTTCAGATTGGTCGTGCTGCTTCCCAGGCTGACGTTGTAGACCCCGTCGCGATTGGTCTGGAGCATGAAGGCACTGTCGCCATCCAGCGTGAACGGAATCGCCACTTCGCTGCTGGCCGATTGCCCGGGCAGGCCGTTGAAGGCGTAGTCCTGCGGTGGCGCATTGGGGCCGACAAAGGGCGCCAACGCGCTGCCCAGCGCGCTGAACAGGGGCTGCCCGTTGCTGTCCTTGCGGTTGGCGAGCGAAAACACCTGATCGCGCAGACCTTGCAGCTGGATGGCGATGGACTTGCGCTCCGCCGGGCTGAGCACGCCATTGCCGGCACTGACAACCAGCTCGCGGAAGTTCTGCAGGGCGTCGGTGACGTCGCCCAGGGTGCCTTCAGCCATGGCAATCGAGTTGCGTTGAGATTCGAGCGCGCGCTGGTCGGTGGCGATGCGGCTGATGCGGGTCATGGCCCGCTCCGCCTGGGCGGCGCCGGTCGGGTCGTCGCTGGCGCGCACCACTTTCTTGCCGGAAGTCAGGTTTTCCTGCAGGTTCGACAGTGCCGATTGCCGCATTGACAGATTGCGCAGCGCGTTGTCGTAGGTGTTGGCAGAACCGAGTCGGGTCAGTGAACTTGTCATGGTGTTGGCTCCTGGATGGCGTGGCCTCAGCGCAGGGTTTGAATCAGGGTGTCAAAAATGCCCTGTGCGATCTGCATCATCTTGGCCGACGCCTGGTAAGCCTGCTGGTACTGCAGCAATTTGGCCGCCTCTTCGTCCAGGTTGACGCCCGAGACGCCCGTGCGGTCCCGCTCAAGATTGGCCGCTATCGAGCTCGACACCTCGGCCGAGTAGTTGGCGCTCTGGGTCCGGATGCCAATTTGCGCGATCAGGCTGGCATAGCCATCGCTCAGGGCGGATCCGTCAAACATGGCGACGTCGCGCAGGCCGGTCATGGCGCTGGCATTGCCGGCGTTGAGGTTGCGAAAAGCGGCAGGCTGTTGCTGCACGGTGAAGGTGTCACCCGCCTTGGGAACACCTTGCAGCGTCAGCGACCATTGGCTCAGGGGATTGGTAGCCGGTGTGGTGCCCTCAATCACCTGGCCTGATGTGTAGGCGAATGTGGTGGCATTGGCTGTTGGCAACTCGTCGCTGCGGGTGTAGCTGTTGGCACCGGTAAAGGTCAACACAACGGGTGTCAAAGCCACCGGGTTGCTGCGGGCCAGCAGACTGCTGAGCTGCATGCTTCCGGTGTTGCCGGTGCCCAGGCTGCCCGCCACCGGACTGGCCACAGCCAAAGCGCGCGGCGCTGAAAACTCGGCACTGATGTTGCTGGCGGTGGTGCTGAAGGGCTTGAGCAGAAAGCGGTCGCCCGGGTTGGCCGAGCCAGAAGGGATGGAGAGGTTCAGACCATCGATGGTGACGGGTACCGATGTAAACGCAGTGACGACGCCATCGGAGCGCCGGGTCATAGTGCCCGCTGTGGCTGACGTGAAATTCATTTCATAGTCAGAAGCGACAAATTGGGTGACATCGCTGATGCTCAGGGCCAGGCTGGCCGTGCCGGTATTGAGTGTGGCGGGCGCCGAGGGCTTGAGTATGTTGCCGGCGCCAAAAACGGTGGGGGTGAACAAATTACCACCTGCATTGCCATCCAGATCCAGCCCCAGTTGGTGCTGGTTGTTCATGCTGGTGCTGATGGCCAGCGTGAGCCGACCCAGCAGGTTGCGTCCTTCCACCAGATCATTGTTCTGGAACCGCAGCAAGCCAGCCACCTCGCCACCGCCCAGCGCGTTTTCATCCAGCGTGATGACTTGCCCGCCACGGCTGATCGCCAGTTTGCTTTTCAGCGGGTCGCCGAAGTCGTCCTTGACGATGGAAACCGGTGACACGGTGCTGCCCAATACAAGGGCCTGGCTGCCAGCCAAGAAAATACCGACGGTGCCGTCGCTGGCTGTGATCGAGCTGGTTTGCACATATTGGTTGAGGTCTCGCACCAACTGGTCGCGCTGGTCCAGCAGGTCGTTGGGGGGTTGACCAGAGCCTTGGGTGCGCGCTATTTTGTCGTTGATTTCGGCGATGCTTTGCGCCAGGCTGTTGATGTTGCTGACCTTCTGGCCGAGCTCCTGCGCGACGCCGGACTGCAAGTCGTCCAGGTTTTGCGACGCAGATCGCATGCGCTTGGCCGCTTCGTCCACGCGCGTCAGCGCCACCGTGCGCGCCGTGAGATCGGTGGGCGCGTTGGCAACGTCCGAGAACGCATTGAGCATGTCGTTAATCGTCGCACCGAGTCCGGCCGTGCCACCTGGGAAGAGGCCTTCAAGTTGCTTCAATTTATCGGCCCGGCTGCTGTCGGCCGCACCGGTTGCGCTCGCCAGTGCCGACTGGCGCGTCAGGAACGCACTGAAGTTGCGCTGAATCGTCTGGATGTCCACCCCTTTGCCGATGTAGCCACCGCCGGTGAACTGGCCCGTTGTGGTTTGCAGGACCGCGCTCTGGCGCGAGTAACCCGGCGTATTGACGTTGGCAATGTTATTGCCTGCCGTCTGCAGCATGACCTGGTTGGCCTGCAGGGCGCGGGTGCCAACGCTGAGAAGTCCGCTCATATATTTTGTGCAACGACTTGCGCGCGTTGCAGCCTTTGCGTGGTGTCGATGGCGCGGCTCAGCTTGGCCGCGTAATGCGGGTCGGTGGCGTAACCGGCTTTTTGCAGGCCGCTGGCAAACGCGTGAGCCGAGCCGGTTTGCTGGCTGGCCTGGGCGTAGCGCGGGGTCTGGGTAATGAGGCGCGCGTAGTCTTGAAATGACGCCTCGTAGGAATCGTAGGCGCGAAATTTGGCCATTGTCTTTTTCGCGACGCCATTGACAAATTCCGTGGTGCTCACTTCGGCCACCTTGCCGGTCCAGCCTGCGCCGGCCTTGATGCCAAACAGGTTGTACGAAGGCGCGCCGCCCTTCATTTTGATTTCATGCCGACCCCAGCCGGTTTCGTGACCGGCCTGGCCCACCATGTAGCTGGCCGGGATGCCCGTGGACTTCTCGACTTTGATCGCCGCGGCCGTGTGGTGTTGCACAAATTGGCTCTGACTCATCGTGGGGGTGCTACGGGGTGCCACGCTGTTGGCACCGTAGGCGGCCAGCGCTGACGCCTTGCCAAGAGCGCCGAAAGATGAAGCGCCTGTTTTCTTTGTGGCATCTGCCGCAACTGGCTCGGTGCCACCCATCTGGCGTGTCAGTTGGGCTGCAATCAGATCGGACAGCCCGCCGGGCTGGCCCGACATCTGCACCGCAAACTGCTGGTCCAGCAGATCGGTACCGAGGTCGCCGCCCGAGCTCTCCAGCATGCCGGACTTCATGGTGGCCTCGCGCATGCTCTTCATGAGTTCACGCATGAACAGAGACTCAAACTGTTTCGCCGCTTCCTTGATGGCTGCGGGTGTGTTTTGACCTGCGGCCAGCTTCAGCTGGCTCAAAGACCCTGCATCGGCCGCCAGCGTGTTGTTGCTTGAAGAGATCTGGCCGTAGCTCATCAGATCACCTCCAGCTCCGCGTTCAGCGCGCCGGCCGCCTTGATGGCCTGCAAAATGGCCAGCAGGTCTTGCGGCGTGGCGCCCAGGGCATTGAGTGCGCGCACCACGTCGGAGAGCTGCGTTGATTTGGGCAGTTGAATCAACATGCCGGGCTCTTGCCGGATCTGGATATTGCTTTTCTCGGCTACCACGGTTTTGCCGCCGGTGGACAAGGGGTTGGGCTGGCTGATCACCGGTGTGGTGGTGATGCTGACCGACAGGTTGCCGTGGGCAATGGCGCACTCGCCCAGTGTGACCGCCTGGTTCATCACAATCGAACCGGTGCGGGAATTGATCACAACTCTGGCCGAGGGGATGGAAGACTCCAGTTGCAACTCTTCCATCTCGGCAATGAAGGACACGCGGGCGTTGGACTCGCTGGGGGCGGTGACATCAATGGTGCGCCCGTCGAGCGCCCGGGCCGAGTGAGCGCCAAAGCGCCGATTGATGGCTTCAGCAACCCGCCGCGCGGTTTGAAAGTCCGAGGCCTGCAGCCCCAGGGTAATGCTGGCGCCTTCAAGCAGCGGCGTGGGAACAATCCGCTCTACCTGTGCACCACCCGGAATGCGCCCGGCGCTGAGGTGGTTGATTTGCACCTTGCTGCCGCCAGCGGCAGCACCGGCGCCGGCCACAACCAGGCTGCCCTGGGCCAGCGCATAGACCTCACCGTCAGCGCCTTTGAGCGGCGTCGTGATCAGCGTGCCGCCTTTGAGCGACTTGGCGTTGCCCATGCTAGAGACGTTGACGTCGATGGCCTGCCCCGGCCGGGCAAAGGCCGGCAGTTGCGCCGTGACCAGCACCGCCGCCACGTTCTTGAGCTGCAACTTGGAAACCTGTGCCTCTGGCAGCGTGATGCCGAGCTGTTGTAAATAATTGGTGAGCCCCTGGGCCGTGTAAGGCATTTGGGTGGTCTGGTCACCGGTGCCGTCGAGTCCCACCACCAGGCCAAAACCGGTCAGCTGGTTGCTGCGCACACCCTCAACCGCCGCCACTTCCTTGATCCGGCTGGCCTGGGCCGTGCCTGCGCCCAAAAGACTGGCGATCAAGCACAACGCCGCCAGCAGCCAGTGCGGGCGGGTTGGGTGTAGCGTGTTGAAAAATTGCATGGATGTTGACCCCTCGGCACTATTCTCATCAGCTTTAGAAGGGGAGAAAGCTGAAAAAGAACCGTGTTAACCAGCCAACTGTTTGCGCTTCGGCCTGCGCGCCGCGGCCCTTGGATTCGATGCGGGCGTTGGCGACCTGGCTTGAGTTGATCAGGTTGCCCGGTTGTATCAGGTGCGGGTCGATGGTGCCCGAGAAGCGCATCACATCCACATTCTGGTTGACCCCGATCTGCTTGTCGCCAGCGACGACCAAATGCCCGTTGGGCAACACTCTGACCACCGTCGCGGTAATGGTGCCGGTAAAGGTGTTGGCGCTCTCGGTGCCGCCTTTGCCGGAAAAGTCATTGGCCGATGAGGTGCCGACCCCGGCCTTCAGATTCAGCAGATCGGCGGGTGATACCAAGGGGAAGGCGGAAATGCTGGCAGCGCCAGACGTGGTGCGATTGGCGGTTGACTTCGAGACCTGGCTGGCGGCCACGTTTTCCACGATCCTGATCGTGACCACGTCGCCGATCATCCGGGCGCGGGGGTCTTCAAAAGAGGGGCGGTAGCTCACTTTTTGAAACAGGCTGCCGCTTGCCGCCTGGCTGGCGGTGGGTGCAGCGGCCATGGGGGGGACCGTATCCGCCTGGACAAAGTCGACGTTCACGGGTTGTGGCAGGGAGCCACAGGCTGACAGAGTCAAGCCAAGAGCCAGTGTCAGAGCGCCGCTCCACAGGGTGCGGGCCCGCTCGCGCAGGCGGATAGTGCGCTGAGTCATGTTCATGCGGTGCCTCACAACTGCCCCAGCTTTTGCAGCATCTGGTCCGAGGTCTGGATCGCCTTGGAGTTCATCTCGTAAGCGCGCTGCGTCTGGATCATCGTCACCAGCTCCTGCACCACGTTGACGTTGGAGGTTTCCACATAACCCTGCATCAACGCGCCCATGCCGTCGGCGCCCGGCGTGCCGCTGTTGGGTTGGCCCGACGCCGTGCTCTCGGCGTACAGGTTTTGCCCCTTGGGGTCCAGACCGGCCGGATTGACAAAGCTGGCCAGACTGATGCTGCCAATGCCTTGCGGCGTGGGTGTGCCCGGAATCTGCGCGGTGACCGTGCCATCGCCCGCAATGGCGATGCTGGTGGCATTGGCCGGCACCGTGACGCCATTGGCAATGGGCAGCCCGGTCGCGGTGACCAGTTGCCCCGCCGAATCGACCTGGAATGAGCCATCACGCGTGTAATTGGTGGTGCCGTCGGGCATGGTGACCTGAAAGAAACCGTTGCCCTGAATTGCGACGTCCAGCTTGTTGCCCGACTGCTGCAAATTGCCCTGCGCGAACGAGCGGCTGGTGGCCACCGTGCGCACCCCCAGGCCCACCTGCAGACCGGTCGGCAGTTGTGATTGCTCGGAGCTGTTGGAGCCCACCTGACGCAGGTTCTGGTACATCAGGTCCTCAAACACAGCGCTGGCGCGTTTGAAGCCGTTGGTTGACACGTTGGCCAGGTTGTTGGAGATGACATCCAGCTGCATTTGCTGGGCTTCCATGCCGGTCTTGGATATCCACAGGGAGTTGATCATGATGCTGTCCTTGGCTCAATAAATGTGAAGGGGCCTAGCCCTGCAGGCCCAGCAGTTGGGCCGCCGAGCGGTCATTCGATTCGGCGGTTTGCAGCAGGCGCATTTGGGTTTCAAACTGGCGTGCGGTCTGGATCATGCCGACCATGGCTTCGATTGCGTTGACGTTGGAGCCCTCCAGCGAGCCCACCTGCACGCGGGCGTTGGTGTCGTTGGGCAGGGGTTCGCCGGATGTGGCCCGAAACAGGCCATCTTCGCTGCGCTTCAAGGGGTCATCGGCGCCCGGGGTCACGAGTTTGAGGCGGCCCACCCCGGTGGGCGGCTGGTTGCCGACCTTGGCACTCAGGTTGCCGTCAAAACCAATGGTGACTTCGGCACCGGTGGGGATGCTGATGGGAGCGCCGCCGTCGCCCAGGACCGTCAGGCCGCTGTTGGTGACCAGCGTGCCGTCGGGGGAGACCTCAAAAGAACCGCTGCGCGTGTAAGACTCGGTTCCGTCCAGACCCTGCACGGCAAACCAGGCGTTGCCCGTGGTCATGGCGTCCAGGCCGCGCCCGGTGCGCTGCGCCGAACCGGGTGTATCAACGTAACCGGCGGTCGCTTCGATCGCCATGACGCGGGTACTGGCGCCGTCGCCGCGTACCGGTACGGCGCGAAAGGTCGACAGCTCGGCCCGAAAACCATTGGTGGAGACGTTGGCAAGATTGTTCGACAGCACCGCCTGCCGATGGGCAGCGGCGTTGGCGCCCGACATCGCGGTGTAAATCAGACGGTCCATGGCGGCTCCTGTTCAGTAAGGGCTTGACGGCCAGTTGCCGTCAGCGCAGGTTGACCAGGGTTGACATCACCTGATCCTGCGTCTTGATGGTCTGGGCGTTGGCCTGATAGGCGCGCTGCGCGGTCATCATATTGACCAGCTCGGCCGTCAGATCGACGTTCGATTCTTCCAGGGCACCTGAGCGCAGGGCGCCAAATTTGCCGACGCCAGGCGAGCCCAACACGGGGTCTCCTGAGGTATAGCTTGCAACCCAGCTGTTGCCGCCGATGGGCGATAGCCCTTGCACATTGCGGAAATCGGCCAATGACAATTGACCTGCGATCTGGGTCTGGCCATTGGAATAGCGTGCCGTGATTTGCCCGTTTTCGCCGATTTTCAACCCGGTGAGTTCGCCCGGCGCATAGCCGTCCTGGGTCAGGTTGGACACCGCGAAGGCAGCGCCGAACTGCGTCACTTTGCTCACGTCCACCGTGACCGGAAAGGCGGGCACGATGCTCGGTGGTGCGGGGGTCAGGGTCAACGAGCCCATGGTCGAGCTTTGCAGTGCGCCACTGGCGTCAAATACCAGCGACCCCACGGAGGCGCCCGTGGGCGAATCGTAAACCGCCCACTCGTCCGTTCCTGCCGTGGTGGGCGTTACCTTGCTGAAATAGAGGTTGACCGGCAGCGTCACGCCTTGCGAGTCATAGGCGGTCAAGGAGGTGCCGTAGGTGCTTCTTGGTGTGGGTGGTATGACAGAGGAGGCGATCGGGGCGCGCGCATCCAAATTGAGTTCGGCGGAGATGGCCGTGGTCGCGCTGGCGGCAATTGGCGCGCTGGTGGGGAGCTGCAATATTTCAGGCTTGACGCTGGTTGTCTTGCCGGTTTTGTCGGTGGGATAACCCAATACGTTGGCGCCACTGTTGGTCTTGATATAGCCGTTGGCATCGAGCTTGAACGAGCCGTCGCGCGTGTAAGCGGCCGAGCCATCGGGCAGGGCCAACTGGAAGAAGCCGCCGCCGTTGATGGCCACATCAAGATCGTTGCCGGTGATGTTGATGTTGCCCTGTGAAAACTGTTGGGAGATGGAGCCCACCGCCACGCCGATGCCGGCGCCACCACCGGTGCCCCCCGTACTAAGGGAAGATGCCACCAGGTCGCCGAATTCGGCGCGTGATGATTTCATGCCCGTGGTGTTGGCATTGGCAATGTTGTTGCCGATGACATCCAGGCTGCGGCTGGAGGCATTGAGTCCTGAGAGTCCGGTTTGAAATGACATGATTTTTCCTCTTCAATGAAGTTCTGTTGGTCAAAGAATGGCCTTGACGCTGCTGTAGGCCACGGCGGCGCGCCCCTGCAGCTGGACCGTCATGGCACCGTTGTCGCTACCCACGGACAGCACCGTGTCGCGCGCCAGTGCGGTGTTGGTGACGGCTTTGCCCCCCAGTGTGGCGGTGACCTTGAAGCTGGGCTCGCCGGTGCCCTGATAGCTGGCGGCATCCCAGTCAAACGAATGCCGGCCCGCGCCCAGCGCGCCCAGGTTGAGGGTGTCGAGCACCTGACCGCCTGGCGACAGGATTTCCACTTTGACCGCATCGGCTTTGCCGTCCAAATCAAGCGCGCCGCTGGCCACCCCGGCGTTGCGGGTCAAGGTGTTGCTTTCAACCAGCACGTTATGGCCGACCATGGAAGCGCCCTGCAGCACCTGCAGCGAAGTGAACTGCGCCGCCATGCTTTTGAGTGTTTCATTGACCTGCTGAATGCCGGTGACGGTGTTGATCTGCGCCATTTGACTGGTCATTTGCGCGTTGTCCATCGGATTCATCGGATCCTGATTGTTGAGCTGCGCCACCAGCAGTTTCAGAAAGCGGTCTTGCGACGCGTTGGCATCGCTGGCCGCCGTGGTGCTGGTGGACGACGTGGTGTTCGTCGCGCTGGTGGCGGAGGAAGTGGCGGAAAGCATGGTGAGGACCTTTTGGTAATATTACTGACCCATTTGCAGGGTTTTGAGCAGCAGTGTCTTGGCGGTGTTCATGACTTCGACGTTGTTCTGGTACGAGCGCGACGCTGAAATCATGTTGACCATTTCTTCGATGGGGTTCACGTTCGATTGCGTCACATACCCATCGGCGTCAGCCGACGGGTGGCTGGGGTTGTGCACTTTGCGCAGCGGATCATTGCTTTCGCTGACGCTACTGACGCGCACGCCGGCCGAGGCGTCCGAGCCCATCGGGACGGTCTCGAACACCACTTGCCGACCTTTGTAGCCCTGGCCGTCGGGGCCGGCCACGGCGTCGGCATTGGCCAGATTGCTGGCGACTACGTTGAGGCGCTGGGACTGGGCGCTGATGGCGCTGCCCGACACATTGAAGATGGAAAACATGGACATGGGAAATCTCCGCAGGCAAGGTGCCGTTTACTGACCCTGAATGGCGCTGAGCAGCGTCTTGGACTGGCCGTTGATAAAACGCAGGGTGGCCTCGTAACGCACGGCGTTGTCGGTGAAATTGGCGCGCTCACGGTCTAGATCCACACTGTTGCCGTCCAGGCTGGGTTGGCTTTGCACGGTGTAGGCCAAGTGGGACGATCCGCCCAGGCTACCGCCGGCGCCGCCCGACAGCGCAATGTGAGCGGGGTGCGTCATGCCGTTGGCGCCGCCGCCTTGAGAGTTGCTGTTGCCGGTGCGCAAGCCGGAACTGCTGTCGGCGCCGGTGGCCTGCAGCATGGCGTCCTTGAAATTGAGGTCGCGTGCCACATAGCCGGGTGTGTCGGCATTGGCAATGTTGCTGGCAATCACACGCTGGCGCTCGGCGCGCAACACCAGGGCCTTCGCCTGGAAGTCCAAACCGCTGGTCATATTTGTGATCATGAAACACCTCAACTTTCAGTTATCTGCTGCCACCGCCATCAGCCAGTGGGTTCGACGTGAAGCGATTATGGAAAGTACTTTGGTTTTCTAAACTTCAAATAACAAGGTAAATAGCCGCCACTTGCCTGTTTTGTCCCGGCCGGTGCTGCCTATAGTCAAACAAACGCTCAGGAGGGCTGCCATGTTCAAGCAATTTCTAAATTCGACCCGTTGTCTGCTGCAGACCGCGGCGCTGGCGGGCGCCGTCTTTTTCACCGTGGGTGCGCTGGCCCAGGCCGATGGTGTGCGGCCTGAGTTCATGGACAGCACGCAGCAATGGCTGGACAAAGCGGTGGCGGGCAACCTCCCGTCGGGCAGCTCGCCGCTGCGCATGGAGATCACGGTGGGCGAACTCGACAGTCGGCTGCGGCTGGCGCCATGCGCCCGGGTGGAGCCTTATCTGCCGCCGGGGACCCGCCTGTGGGGCAAGACCCGCCTGGGTCTGCGCTGTCTGGAGGGCAGTGCCAAGTGGAATGTGTTTTTGCCGGTGACCATCAAGGCGTATGGCCAGGCTTGGGTCGTCAAGGGCCAGGTGAGCGCTGGCGCCGCCTTGACGCAGGACGATGTGATGGAGGCGGAGGTCGACTGGGCCGAGCAGCGCGAAGCCATCATCAGCAACCCGGATCAATGGCTGGGGCAGGTGGCGAACCGGGCGTTGACCAGCGGCCAGGCCTTGCGCCAGGGCATGATCCGACCGGCCCAGGTGTTTCGGGCCGGAGCCCAGATTCGGGTGCAGGTGCAGGGAGCGGGCTTTGAGATCACGTCGGACGGGCAAGCCTTGTCGGCCGGTGTGGTGGGGCAGCCGGCCCGGGTCAAAATGGGCAACGGGCATGTGATGTCCGGCGAGGTTCTGGACAGCCGTACCGTCAGGCTGGAAATATGAGACTTTTCAATCGTGCGCAATCAGGGCTAAAGCTCGACCGAATTACGCCGATAGTGAGCATACGAGGCTACATTTGCAGTAGTTTTGGAGAGCATCATGAAAATAGGTCAACCTTCAGATAATCCGATCCCGGTCAGCAGCAACGCAACGCCGGCTCCGCCCAAGAGCGGTCAGAGCCCCGCCGCGACTGCCACAGCCACCGCAGCCAAAAATGCCCAGTCGGCAGGCGTGGCGGTGACGGTGTCCACCCTGGCGCGTTCGCTCGGCGCTGACAAGGCCGGTGAAGCGTCCGTGATTGACGTCAAAAAGGTGGCTCAAGTACGTTCCGCCATCGAGCAGGGCACTTTTGTGGTGAACGCGGAGGCGATTGCCGACAAATTGCTGGCCAATGCCCAGGAAATGTTGAAGCGCACCACGAGCTGAGTCCGAATCCCTTTATTTTTTACAGTCCGAATGATGTTGCCTGCTCACCTGGAAAAAGCGCTGACTGACGTTGAACTTCATTTCAATGCTGTGTCAGCCGCCCTGGTCAGTGGTGAGCCGCTGGCACTCACAAGCGCCAGTGCGGTCTTGCGGCAGGCTGCGATTGATTTTTCGGCCTTGCTGCAGCGTCTGACCCCGGACGATGTCCAGCACAAGGACCTGAAACCACGCCTGACGCAGATTTCGAATGGTCTGGTGCTCCAGCGCGAGAGTCTGCTGCGGCGCACCGCCCTGGTGGAGATGGCTCTGGATACGGTGATGCCCACCGCTCCCCATGCCACCTATGCGCAAACGGTCGGACCCTATGCCAGCCTGGGCCGTCAAACAGGCGCCTTCAAGTACCTGGCAGCCTGAGCGCCCCGGTATTTTTCCGTGCGCGGGAAATATATGCCAAATCGGGCTCTAGCCCCCGTGGAATAAGCGCATATAGCTATAAATATAATAGTATTTAGGGGCCTCAATGAGCCCGCATCTTGGCGCGCAAGCGCGCGATCGACTGGCTGTGCAGCTGGCAAATGCGCGATTCGGTGACATCCAGCACGGCCGCGATCTCTTTCAGATTCATGTCCTGCTCGTAGTACATGCTCATGATGAACTGCTCGCGCTCGGGCAGGTTCTTGATGGCAGCCACCAGTGCCTGGCGCAAGCGCTGGTCGCGCAGCATGTTCATCGGGTCGGCGTCGCTGTCACCGACGTGGCGATCCAGAAAACTGTCTTCCTCGTCGTTGCCACGCGCCATGTCCTCCAGGTACACCAGTTGGGTGCCTCGCACTTTGCCCAGCAGCGTCTGGTAGTCGACCAGACTCAAGCCCAGGTCGGCGGCGATTTCACTCTCCAGCGGTGTGCGACCGAGCTTGTGCTCCAGCCGACGCAGCGCCTGTTCGATATCTTTCTGGCTCTTGCGCGAGCCGCGCGACATCCAGTCGTTGCCGCGCAGCTCGTCGAGCATGGCGCCGCGAATGCGCTGCGTGGCAAAGGTTTCAAATTGAACACCCTGCGCGGCCTCGTAGCGGGTCAAGGCCTCTGACAAGCCGATCAGGCCGACCTGGATCAGATCATCGACTTCGACGTTGGCCGGCAATTTGGCCATCATGTGGTGGGCCAGGCGCCGTACCAGCGGCTGGTACTGCCGGATCATGGCGTTGCGGTCCAATTGCCCCTTGGCGGTGTACATCAATGACTCCCCATAAATTGGTGACGGTGCAGCGGCATGGCGTTTTCCAGCAGTCGCAAGGCCAGTCGGTACATGTCGTCAGACCGGCACTCGGCCGGCTGCAGGGCCCGCACGGCCAAGGCGTCAAGCCGGTAGCCCAGGAAGGTCATGGCGCAGTGCTGCAAATTGGTGACCGGCGAGTGGCTGGCCGCAGCGTTGTTCAAGCTGGGCTCACCCACAATAGCGGCCATGGTAGGTCTTAGTCTGGTGTTTAGCAACATCTGCTTGAGCGCCTGGTAAGCGGTGACAGCCGACATTTTCACAGGGGCCACGGTCAGCAAAGGCTCAATACCGCTGTCGGGCAACAAATCAGCCAAAAGCCCGGCCTGGGCATAGATGACAACGACGCCAAAGCGCTGAAACAATTCACTCAGCGGCGCCAGCGGCCCGCCCGGGCGCGCCATTGGTTGGCAAAGCTGCGCCAAGCCCATTGCGGCAGGGATCACCGACCAGGACAAGGGCGCACTGTTCTCGTCACCCTGCAGCTGGGCATCTTCGAGCAGTTGCGCCAGCCCAGGGTTGTCGGCTGATTCAACCGTGGTGGCGTCCAGCACCGCAACCGAGTGCCCAAGATCAACCAAGGTGGCGCACAGACTCCACAGCAGGGGCAGTTCGCCCTGCTGCTGGCCATGGCTGGCCACGGCCATGACGCGGGGCGCCGCCTGCAAGGCAATGCGGTGCAGCCCGGCTCCCTGGTTGACGCCCATGTCAAGCATCAAGCCGTCCTGCTTGCGAGGCGCTGGCCGGGGTAAAGAAGAAGTCCAGGTCCGCCGGTTTCGGGTCGAACGCCGACTTGGCCGGCGAGCGCATGGACTGGCGGACCAGCTTGGCAGCATCGGCTGCCTCCCAGTCCTCGGGCACTTTTTGGCCCATGGTGACGCCGCGCAGGACCAACTGGTGGCGAATGATCGCATCGAGTGCCGGCCCGAGTTTGGCCGCTTCGTCGGTTTTGGACAGCACCGCCTGCTGCGCGCCGGTGGATTTGAAAGAAGAGACCACATCATCGAGCGAGTCGCCGTGCCCGCCCGCGTTCAGGACCAGCAAGCGGTTCACGCCCGGCAAGTCCAGCACGTCGAGCATGCCGCGTTTGCGTGGATCGTTCGGCGCCAGGCCGGTGGTGTCGATCAGAACCATTTTTTTGTTGCCCAGCAAGTTCAGCAGGTCTTGCAGCGCGGCGCGGTCATGCGCGAGATGGGCCACCACGCCCAGCATGCGGCCAAAAGCGCGCAGCTGCTCGTGGGCTCCCACCCGGTAGGTATCGAGCGTGATGAGCCCGACGCTGGCGGGGCCATGGGTGCGGGCACACAGACCGGCCAATTTGGCGGCGGTGGTGGTCTTGCCAACACCGGTGGCGCCGACCAGCGCAAAAGTGCCGCCCTCTTCATGGATAGGGCGAGTCGCGACGTCGGTTTTCAGGTTGCGTTCCAGGATATCCATGACCCAGCGCACCGAGTCGGTGGCACCCATCTCTTCGGGCATGCGCTCCAGAATGGTGCGCGCCAGCGTGGGTGAATAACCGGCGCGGATCAGCTTGAGCATCAAGTTCGACTGAATCGGGCTCTGGCGCGCCTGGCCCAGCCAGGTCAGGGTGTTGAAGCGGTCTTCAATCAGGGCCTTCATGGCGTGCAACTCGTTCACAATGCCTTGCGACAGGGCGGGCGCGTGGGGCGCGGCCAGCACCGGGGCGGGCTTGGGAACGGCCGTTACTTTGATCGGCGGCTGAATCTCGATTTGCCGTGGACTCGGTAGTGCAGCCGCTTTGGGCGCGCGCTCTGGCGCTGCCTCTTGACCCGCTGCCGCTGTTGGGCCGGTCATGGATTCGTGGCGGCGGCGCAGCATGCGCTCGCGTACATAGTCCTGAAACGACAAGGTGCTCATTGCCAGTTGGGTGGCGTCTTCTTCCACCGGGGTGCTGGTCTCGGGCACGCTGGGGAGCGTCGCGCGACGCAGCGCGGGCTGGTCCTTGCTTCGATCGGCAAAAGATTCCGGGGTATCCAGTGCCGACAGGGTCTCTTCGCCGGTGGCAACCACTTCGACGCCGGTGGCGGTGGGGCGATTCGACAGAATCAGCGTGCCGTCCCCAAAAGCGTGACGGGCCTTGGCCAGCGCCTCGCGCGCCGTGGGTGCATTAAAGCGTTGAATATTCATGATGAGGCACCTTTAAGAATCGGACCGATGCGGATGGTGTGGGACTCTGGAATTTCGCTGTGCGCGAGGACCTGAAGCCGGGGTGCAACGCGTCGTACCAGACGGGAGATCGCGCTGCGAATTTGATCGGGCACCAGCAAGCAAGCTGGAATGCCGATTTCTTCCTGTTTGAGGGCGACGGCAGCCGCGTTGCGGGAAAAGATGTCGGCCACACCGGGGTCGAGCGCGGGTCCGGCGGTGTTGCCCAGCGCCTGCACCAACAGCCGCTCAAGGGGCGGATCAATGGCAATCACATTGAGTTCACGCGCCGGGCCATAAATTTGCTGCACGATGGCGGGCGACAAGGCGATGCGCACCCGCCGTGCCAGCTCCGCCGGGTCGGTCACGCTGCCCGCGTGTTCGGCGAGGGACTCAATGATGGTGCGAATATCGCGGATGTGCACCGACTCGTCGAGCAGCAGTTGCAGGACTTTCTGGAACACAGCGATCGGGACCATTTTGGGGACCACTTCTTCAATCAGTTTCGGGGCCAGTTTGCTCACGTGTTCAACCAGTTGCTGGGTTTCGGTGCGGCTCAGTAATTTGGAGGCCTGAACCTGCATCAAGTGTGACAAATGCGTGGCCATCACAGTCTCGGAATCAACCACGGTAAAGCCGGCCATTTGCGCGGCTTCTTTCTGTTGTTCGTCAATCCAGTGCGCCGGCAAACCAAAGGCCGGGTCCGTCGTGGCGGTGCCGATCAGGGGCGTCGTGATGCCGCCCGGGTTGATGGCCAGGTACATGCCGGGAAACGCTTCGCCTTCGCCCGCAATCACGCCGCGCAAGGTGATGCGATAGCCGCTGGGTTTGAGTTCCAGGTTGTCGCGCACATGCACCGGCGGCGGCAAGAATCCGACCTCCTGGGCAAATTTGCGCCGCACGCCCTTGATGCGGGTCAGCAAGTCGCCCTGGCGCGTTTTATCCACCAGTGCGATCAGCCGGTAACCCAACTCAAGGCCCAACTGGTCCACCGGTTGCAAGTCGTCCCAGGAGGCTTCGCCGTCGGACGCCACCACCGGTGCCGTTGCGGCCGGGTCCGGCGGCAAGGGTTTGTGGGCCAGTTCCCAGGCGCCGTAGCCCAGCACCAGCGCGATACCGATGAAGACCACGTGCGGCATGCCGGGAATCAGACCCAAAATGCCCATGATGGCTGCGGTAATGCCCAGCACGCGGGGCGAAATGAACATTTGGTCAACGATCTGACGGCCCAGGTCATGGTCCTTGCCGACGCGTGACACCACCATCGCCGCCGCCACCGAGATCAACAGGCCTGGAATCTGCGCCACCAGCGCGTCGCCGACAGCCAGCAGGATGTAGGTGTCGGCGGCTTGCCCGGCCGTCAAGCCGTGTTGCAGGACACCCACCATAAAGCCGCCAAAAATATTGATCAGCAGAATCAGAATGCCGGCCACCGCGTCGCCGCGCACGAACTTGGAGGCTCCGTCCATCGAACCAAAAAAGTCCGCTTCCTCCGACACCTCGGCGCGGCGCCGTTTGGCCTCTTCTTCATTGATCAGGCCCGCATTCAAGTCGGCGTCCACCGCCATCTGCTTGCCGGGCATGGCGTCCAGTGCAAAGCGCGCCGACACCTCGGCGATACGCTCCGCACCCTTGGTCACCACGACAAAATTGATCACCACGAGAATCGAGAAAACGATCAAACCGACAGCGAAATTGCCGCCGATCAAAAAGTGCCCGAAGGCTTCAATCACCGCGCCGGCGGCGCCCGGTCCGCTGTGGCCTTCCAGCAGCACGACGCGGGTGGATGCCACGTTGAGGGACAGGCGCATCAACGTGGTCAGCAGCAGCACCGCAGGAAACGCGGCGAAGTCGAGCGGGCGAATCATGTAGGCCGCCACCATCATCACCATCAGCGCCACCGAGATATTGATGGTGAAAAAAGTGTCGAGCAGCCACGGGGGTAGCGGCAACACCATCATGGCCAGAATCGCCACCACCAGCATCGGCGCTGCCGCGCCCTTGATCAGGGCTGAATTACCGCCAAACCATTGCTGGAAGACCTTGAGTTGGGTGTTCATGCTGCGCTCGTGTTGGCCACGACCTTGGACAGGGGATCAAGCTCGGGCGGTACAAACGGTTGCGGTGCCTCGCCCGGCATCGGGCCGTCGCCGCGCAGAGCGGCTTTGAGCCGGTAAATATAGGCCAGCACCTGAGCCACCGCGGTGTACAGGCTGGCCGGAATGTCCTGGTCCAGCTCGGCATGGGCATACAGCGCGCGCGCCAGCATCGGCGACTGCAGCACTGGAATGGCGTTATTTTTGGCGATGTCGCGGATCTTCATCGCCAGCAGGTCGGCGCCTTTGGAGACGACCTGGGGCGCACGCATGGTTTTATCGTCGTATTTGATGGCCACCGCAAAGTGGGTTGGGTTCATCAGCACGAAGTCGGCTTTGGGCACCGCACCGACACTGTTGCCCTGGGAAATCTCGCGTTGCCGCTGGCGCAGCTTGCCTTTCATTTGCGGGTTGCCGTCTGACTCCTTGTGTTCCTGCTTCATTTCCTGATGTGACATCTTCATCCGGGACTTGTGCAAGAAACCCTGCAACGGCACATCGACCATCGCCACCAGCAAAATCACCAGCAGCAACAAAGCCATCCCCGAAGTCAGCCACTCCGTCAGCATGGGAAGGGCCGCGCGGGAGGGTTGCAAAACCAGCATCGCCAATGCGTGCATGGTGGAGTTCAAATACGTGGTGCCCAGAGCGATCAGCATGGCGGCGACAAAGCTCATCTTGAGCACTTCAGTGAACTTTTCCTTGGTGAACATGCGCCCCAGGCCCGTCAAAGGATTGAGGCGGCTGAAGTCCGGCGTGATGGGTTTCAGGCTGCTCACCCAGCCACCGGTCGCGATGCTGCTGAGCAGCACCGCCACGGTCGTGATGGCGGCAAAAATCACACAACCGATCAGCCCGGCCGTGGCCATGTCCTGCATGCGGGTGATCATGGTGGTGGGGTTGCTGACCGCCAGCGCGTCAAACGAGAGTTGCTGGCGCAGCAGCACCCTGAGCCGGTCAAACATCAGGGGTGCCAGCGCCATCAGGCTCAGGGCGCCGGTACCCAATACCGCCAAATGCCCCAGATCCCGTGAGCGGCTGACCTGCCCGTCGTCCCGCGCCTTTTGCAGCTTGCGCTCAGAGGCGGGTAAATTGCGGTCCTGACTGCTTGGTTCCATGGCGGGGAGGCTGTTGAGTTCCCACCATTGTCGCGACGCGAATCCCTAACTAAAGGGTAATAAGAAGGGGTTTAACCCGCCACTTCAGGCAAATTTTAGAAGCCCAGGCTGGCTAACAAGTCATCAACTTCAGACTGGCCCTTCACCACGTCAGGATTGCCTTCAGGGCAGACAACCGGCCCTTCCAGAACTGGTTTGAGTTCGGTTGCTGCAACATGGGTCGGCGCCTTGACCACTGCATCCGCCGGGGCGGTCTGGATCAGCAATTGAACCAACTGTTCTTCCACGTTGGCAACCAGAGTGACGACCTTGGCAATCACCTGGCCGGTCAGGTCGTGAAAGTCCTGTGCCATCATGATTTCGGTCAGGTGCTGGTCAATCTGCTGGGTGGACTGTTCAACATCGGTCAAAAAATTCATCACATGACCCTTGGCCACGGCGCCCACCGGGTCTTTCACGATCAAGGTGCCAATACGTCGGGTCTCCGCGGCGATGTGATCGTGTTGCGCCTTGGCCATGTCCACCCGGTTCAGCACCTTTTCGGCGGCTTCACCGGTGAGGCGTGCAATGTAGGAGAGGCGACTTTTTGCATCGGGTATTTCCCCGGCCCAGCCCTTGACCTTGTCGGTCAGACCCAGCCCATTGAGCGCGTCATGCAATTGACGCGTCAGAACGCCGATGGATTGATGAATGTCGGCCGGCAATAAGGAGCTTGCGCCAGGGTGTGTCGTGGTGCTATGCATGGTGTTACTTCAGTCCCAGCTTGGTGAGAATAAGGCTGACTTTGTCTTCCAGAGTGGCCTTGGTAAACGGTTTGACGATGTAGCCCGCAGCGCCCGACTGCGCGGCCAGCACGATGTCTTCCTTGCGCGCTTCTGCCGTCACCATGAGCACCGGAATATGTTTGAGCTTCTCGTCTTTCTTGATTTCAGACAGCAGTTGAAAACCATTCATATTGGGCATGTTGATGTCGCTGACGACAAAGTCAAAATTGCTGTTGCGCAATTTTTGCAGCGCCACCACGCCATCCTCGGCCTCATCGCCCTCGGTATAGCCGCTTTCCTTGAGCAGGTTGCGCACGATCCGCCGCATGGTGGAGAAGTCGTCAACAACCAAAAATCGAAGCTCATTTGCCATGGGTCACCCTTTCAATGGCGTTTGTCCGTACAGTTAATAGTAGATGCTCAATCATGATGTCTCACTGCGATGGGCTGGTTGGTGTTTTGACTGGCGCCGCTTGCGGGTCCGGGCCGGAGCTAACCGGCGGGCGCCCCGTGCCCATCAGCCGCTCTTCGGCTTCACGCGTCATCACGGTGATGCTGATTCTACGGTTCACCGCGCCGGTTGGGTTCTCGGGATCCAGAAGAATGCTTGACGCCAATCCAACCACCCGCGCCAGTTTGTCGTCCGGCATGCCGGCGGCCACGAGTTCGCGCCGGGACGCGTTGGCTCGATCAGACGAGAGCTCCCAGTTGCTGTAACCACGCTGGGCGCTGCTGTAAGGTGAACTGTCGGTGTGGCCGTCCAGGCTGATTTTGTTTTCAACGCCGTTCAGGGCACCGCCGATTTCCCGCAAGATGTCACGCATATAGGGTTTCACCACCGCGCTGCCGCTGTCAAACATCGGACGTTTTTGATCGTCAACAATCTGGATTTGCAGACCATCGGCCGTGGTTTCCAGTCTGATTTGCCTGCTGAACTCGGCTAGTTTTGTGTTGCCGGAAATGAGGGCGCTGATTTTGGCGCTGATGCCGGCCAGCTTCCTCGCGTCTTGCTTGGCAACTTCGGCCTTGACGGCATTGGCCGCCATCCTCTTTTGAATGGGGTCGCTGCCGTCGCCGCGGCGGTTTTGTCCGCTTTTCTGTGTCAAGTCAGCGCCGCCACCGGGCAAAATGGTATTGCTGCCACCTGCGCCACTGCCGCCCTGCATGGAGACCTTCAGCGGCGCCGAAAAGTAGTCAGACAGGCCTTTTTTATCGCCTTCCGAGGTGGAGCCCAGCAGCCACATCAGCAAGAAGAACGCCATCATGGCTGTCACAAAGTCGGCGTAGGCAATCTTCCAGGCGCCGCCGTGCACGACGTGGCCGCCTTTTTTGATCTTCTTGACGATGATCGGCTGCAGCTTTTTGCCGTCAGTGGCCATAGCAGCCTAGCGAGCGCCTATTTTTTTCCACGGACATAGCTCTCCAGCTCCAGGAAGGTGGGGCGTTCGGTGGAAAACAGAACTTTGCGACCAAATTCAATCGCGGTCGCGGGGTTGTAGCCTTGCATGCTGGCCAGCAACGTGGTCTTGATGCACTGCAACTCCTTGGCGCTGTCTTCGATTTTTTGTTCCAGCACGCCGCCCAAGGGCTCGACCACGGCATAAGCCAGCAGAATGCCCAGAAAAGTACCAACCAGGGCCGAGGCAATCATGCCGCCCAGCACCGCCGGGGGCTGCCCGACCGATCCCATGGTGTTCACGACGCCCAATACCGCAGCCACAATGCCGAACGCCGGCAAGGCACCTGCCAGGCGCGCAATGGCGGCAACGGGGGCGTGGGCTTCGGCATGGTGAGTGTCAATCTCGCTGTCCATCAAGGACTCAATCTCATGTGCGTTCAGATTTCCCGAGACCATCATGCGCAGGTAATCGGTCATGAACTCCACGACATGGTGGTCACTTCCCACGGTGGCATATTTTTTGAAAATTGCCGAACCGTGCGGCTCTTCGACATCTTTTTCGATCGCCATCAAACCCTCTTTGCGGGCCTTTTGCAGGATATCGTAAAGCAAGGCCATCAACTCCAGGTAGCGCGCCTTGGTGTACTTGGAGCCCTTGACTGCCTGGGGAATCAGTTTGAGAGTGGCCCGCAACACCTTGGGTTGGTTGTTGACCGCAAAAGCCCCTAGCGCACCCCCAAAAATCGTGACCAGCTCGAACGGCAAGGCCTTGAGAATCACCCCGATGTTGCCACCGTGAAGGATGTACATCCCAAAAATGCAACCCATGGAGACTGCATAACCAATAATAACTATCATGTTTATCGCGTCAAAATGAGAAATTGCAGTCTTGGGTTGATCGTTGACTATAGCGTGGGCTGAATCATTCTAAGGAACAAAAGCGGGGGCCAAGAAAAAGAAAAGGGCGCTAAAGGCGCCCTTTCATCGGTGCTTATGCATCGGGTGGTTCAGTGCAGCAATATCCCGCCGACGCTGGCGCTCTTGCCTGCACGTGCCGGGGGCGTGCACAGACCGCATTCAAAATGGCGGGCATTTTCATACGCCTCGGTCACAAAGTGGCCACCGCACTTGCTGCATTTGGTCATGGCCAACATGTTGTTGTTGACGAACTTGACCAGCCGCCAGGCGCGCGTGATGGACAGCAGAGGTTCGACGCCGCAGGCGGCAATTTGCTCGCTATAGAGCCGATAGGCCTTCATGACGGCGTCAATGTCGTCCAACTCGCTCACTTTGCTCATGTATTCATAAGTGTTCAAAAACAGCGAGGCATGAATATTGGGCTGCCAGGTGAGAAACCAGTCAGTCGAAAACGGCAGTTGACCTTTGCTGGGGGACCGTCCGGCCACTTCCTTGTACAGACGCAGCAAACGCTCATACGACAGGCTGGTTTCACTCTCCAACACCTGCAGGCGGGCGCCGAGTTGAATCAGCGCCACAGCGCGCTCAACTTGCCGGGAATCATTCAGAACGCTTTTGGTGGATGCGGTGGCCATGGTCGGTGCTCCTTACATCGCTTCGGCAAAACGACCGGCCATCAAAATGCTGGCGTGCAGTTTGGTGGTGGCGTCGTTGTCGACCTTGGTTGCGGTGTGGTTGGTCAGCAGGCTCCACACCATATCGTCGTCAACCCGAAACCGGCACAGCAGCATGGGGCTGGCGGCAATTTTCAAAATTTGCGCGGGCGACAAGGTGGCAATCAGATCTGCCGACTCTTCGGATACACCCAGCCGAAACAGCGCCTCGGCCTTGTCTTTGCGAATCACGTTTTGCGCCAGCATCAGATAGGTGAGGTTGGCTTCGCGGATTTCAGTGGTGAGTTGCTCGTCAGTCATGTTCGGCTCCTGCGTTGGGCGAAACCCTTTGGGATCGCGATGGAGTTGATTCTGAACGGGGCCGCCAGGAACTTGAATCGGCATCTGCCTGTATGGGCTGTCAGCGATGCGCCGCAGGCTTGTAAGGGAAATTCTTACATCAGGCGTCAAAGGCCGACTAGATGGTGGCGCCACGGTGCAGAAAATGGCGCCAGGGTGTTGACAAAACAGCTGCGCTGAACTGGACGCATGAATGCCGACACGGAGATCAGTAAAAGGTTGATTTTGACTTTGGATTGGTAAGTCTAAGGGAAAACCCTTATAGTGCAGCGCATGACTGAAGTAAAAGAAAGAGTTAGCCCACCGCCGGACCGGGATCCGGCGCTGTGGTATTCGCCCATGGAGGGTGAGACTGCGCCGACGGCTGGCCGGGCATCACCTTTGATGGTGCCGATCCGCTCGCTCGGGGCGAATCACCGCGCGCGCATCGCCCGCCACTTGCTGGCGCTTGAGCCGCATGACCGTTATCTGCGTTTTGGTTTTTCGGCCAATGACGCGCAAATTCAGCGCTATGCCGACAGCCTTGATTTTGAGCGGGACGAAATCTTTGGCATTTACAACCGTCGGCTGGACCTGATTGCCATGGCACACCTGGCCTTTTGCGCTGACGGCAAACCGAGTGACTGCGCCGAGTTTGGCGTGTCGGTGTTGAAATCGGCACGCGGGCGTGGCTACGGCGGGCGTCTGTTTGACCGGGCTGCGATGCACGCCCGCAATGCCGGCATTGGCCGGATGTTCATTCACGCCCTGAGCGAGAACACCACCATGCTGCGAATTGCCAGTAAAGCCGGCGCTACAGTGGAGCGCGATGGCTCCGAATCCGAGGCTCATTTGTTGTTGCTGCCCGCCACGTTTGACTCCCGTTTGACCGAGCTGCTTGCCGAGCAGTTGGCCCTGACCGACTACCGTATCAAGGTGCAGGTGAAACAGTTTCGCGACGCCCTGGGCGGGATGATGGCGCACCGCAGCGCGGTGTCAGACGCACAGCGAAGCAGCCGTAAATAACGTGGTTTTGGCGCATGGCGCCGACGGGTCACGCCATATCCGCTATCCTTGAGGCTCGCAAACAACCGCATGTCCTGCTCTCCTGGCTGTGTCAGACCCCCATCCCTCGCGTCCTGATCGGGAAGATAAACGCACCTTTCTGCAAAAACTTGCCGAGTTCATTCACCCCGGGCCGGACTCGACCGACGAGCTGATTGCCACTTTGGCGGACGCGGAAGACAACGACATCATTGGTGCGGAGTCGCGCCGCATGCTCGAAGGCGTCATTCGCATGGCCGACATGACGGCCGGTGATGTGATGGTGCCCGCCACCCAGATGGAGTTGGTCAATATCGCCGACCCGTATGACGTGATGATGCATGGTGTGATTGACACGGCGCACTCGCGTTTTCCGGTCTATGACGATGAGCGCGAGAACATCATCGGTATCCTGATGGCCAAGGACTTGCTCAAACTCCAGCGCGCGCCCGAGCTCAATATCCGGGCCCTGCTGCGTCCGGCGGTGTTTGTGCCGGAAAGCAAGGGGCTGAACGATTTGTTGCGCGATTTCCAGAGTAACCGCAATCACATGGCCATCGTGATCGACGAATTTGGCCGGGTCGCCGGACTGGTCACGATTGAGGATGTGCTGGAAGAAATTGTGGGCGAGATTGAAGATGAGTTCGATATTGCCGAGGATGAAGGCGACATTTATGGTCTGGCCGACCGCACTTACCGCGTCAGCGGCGACACCCCGATCGAGCGCGTTGAGAGCGCCTTTGGCGTCCGGTTCACCGGCACCGACCCGGACGACGAGTTTGACACCATCGGTGGCTTGATTGCCCATGAAATGGGTCATGTCCCCAAGCGCGGTGAACGACATGTGCTGGCCGGATTCAATTTTGTGGTGATGTTGACCCAGGGCGGGGCGGTGAAATGGTTCAAGGTGTCACCGGTGCCCGATGAATCCGCCTAGCGAGGCGTCCCGCTGGTCGGCCCTGCAAGTGACGCCAGCGCCAGCGGTCACGCTGTGGCGCGTGGTGCTGGCCGTTCTGGCTGGGCTCGGCCATGCGGCCAGTCTGGCTTGGCCCTGGTCGTGGCCGGAGCTTCCTTTTGGCTTGCTGGGCTTACGCCCGGGGCAGCCGGTTTGGTGGCTGCAACTGTTGGCGTTGGGCGTTTTGGCCTGGCTGCTCGAAAGCTGCCGCCAGGCCGGCCCTACCAGCGCCGCCAGCAACACGGATTCGCGCGGCAACTGGCGCTTGGGCGCGCTGTGGGCCTGGCTGTTTTGCACTGCCTGGCTGATCGGCTCCTTTGGCTGGACCTTTGTCGCCATGCACACTTATGGCGGTTTACCGAGCCTGCTGGCGGCGTTGGCGGTGTTGGCTCTGGCCGGTCTGCTGGCCTTGTACTATGCCGCAGTCTGTGGGCTATTTGTGGCGCTAGCCCCCGTCAACAGGTCGTTTGCAGCTATTGTTTTTGCGTCACTTTGGCTGCTGGCTGAATTGGCGCGCGGCATCTGGTTGACCGGGTTTGGCTGGGGTGCGGCGGGTTACGGCCACGTCCAGGGGCCGCTGGCGGGCTACGCCCCGTGGGTGGGTGCCTACGGCTTGTGCGCCTTGGCGGCGTGGCTGGCGATGAGCATGGTGCAGTTGGTTCAGCCGGATCAGTCCCGGCGCCAGCAGGCCATCACCCTGGTGGCCGTACTGGGGCTGCTGGCGTTGCCCGCTCTGCAGCGCATGGGCGATGCGGGGGCCTCACAGTCAACGGGGCGCCTGGCCGTCACCCTGTTGCAGGGCAACATACCGCAGAACGAAAAGTTTGAGCCGGGCAGTGGCGTGCCGCTGGCCTTGCAGTGGTACGGCGAGCAATTGACAAGCAGTCGCACCGCGCTGGTGATCGCGCCCGAAACGGCGCTTCCCGTTCTGCCTCAGCAGCTGCCACCTGCGTATTGGGGTGCGCTGCAACAGCGTTTTGCCACCGGTCAGCAAGCGGCCATCATTGGCACGCCGCTGGGCAACGAGCAGGACGGCTATACCAATTCCGTGGTCGGGCTCAAGCCGGGGCAGTCAGAGCCCTGGCGCTACGACAAGCACCACCTGGTGCCGTTTGGAGAGTTCATCCCACCCTTGTTCAAATGGTTCACCGCGATGATGAACATTCCGCTGGGTGACTTCAACCGCGGTGCGCCCAAGCAGGCCCCGTTTGAATGGCAGGGGCAACGGCTGTCGCCCAATATCTGCGTGGAGGACCTGTATGGCGAAGAACTGGGGCTGCTGTTCAGTGACCCGGCTCAGGCGCCCACGATTTTTGTCAACGTCAGCAACCTGGCCTGGTTTGGCGATGGCCTGGCGATGGACCAGCACCTGCAGATCGCGCGCATGCGCGCGCTGGAATTTGCGCGCCCCTTTGTGCTGGCCACCAACACCGGGCTGACGGCGATTGTGGACCACCGGGGTCGCGTCACACACACGCTGGCGCGCAATACGCGCGGCGTTTTGGTGGGTGAGGTGCAGGGGCAAAGCGACGTGAGTGCTTATGGCTGGTGGGTTGCGCGCTATGGCTTGTGGCCGCTGTGGCTGCTGGCCCTGAGTCTGGTTCTGCTCGGCATCCGCAGCAACTTGCGCCAACGCCAGTCGGCGGTCCATCGGTCGTGCCAGGCTGGGCAGCTTGCAAGCCCCGTAAAATGAACTGTTGCGCGCGAGCCAGCGTGTCGTTTTCCAAAATCCAGGGCGTAGCCCATACCCGCACCCCAGTTATGTTGACCTTCCAGCAAATTATTCTGAAACTGCAGTCCTACTGGGCCGACCAGGGCTGCGCCTTGTTGCAGCCCTATGACATGGAAGTCGGCGCCGGCACCTCGCACACAGCGACATTTTTAAGAGCGCTGGGGCCGGAGCCCTGGAAGGCGGCCTACGTGCAGCCGAGCCGCCGCCCGAAGGACGGCCGTTACGGTGAAAATCCGAACCGCCTGCAGCATTACTACCAGTACCAGGTGGTCTTGAAGCCCGCCCCGAGCAACATTCTGGAGTTGTACCTGGGCTCGCTCGAAGCCCTGGGCTTTGATCTGAAGCAGAACGACATTCGTTTTGTCGAGGACGACTGGGAAAACCCGACCCTGGGCGCCTGGGGCCTGGGTTGGGAGGTCTGGCTCAACGGCATGGAAGTCACGCAGTTCACCTATTTTCAGCAGGTCGGCGGCATTGACTGTCGGCCCATCACGGGCGAGATCACCTACGGCCTGGAGCGCCTGGCGATGTACCTGCAGGGCGTGGACAACGTCTATAACCTGCAATGGACCGACGGCCTGCGTTATGGCGACGTCTACCTGCAAAACGAAAAAGAGCAGTCGGCCTACAACTTCGAGCACAGCGACGTCGATTTCCTGTTCACCGCCTTCACGGCCCACGAAAAACAGGCCAAACACCTGATTGAGCAGCAGCTCGCGCTGCCAAGCTACGAACAGGTCTTGAAGTGTGCCCACAGCTTCAACTTGCTGGACGCCCGCGGCGCCATCAGCGTGACGGAGCGCGCTGCTTACATGGGCCGCATCCGAAACCTGGCGCGGGCCGTGGCACAGAGCTATTTCGAGAGCCGCGAGCGCCTGGGCTTCCCGCTGGCACCGCGCGAGTGGGTGGAACAGATGACCAAGAAGGCCGCGTGATCAACCAACATCCGTGTGCCCTGAGTAACCATCATCCGTTCGCCCTGAGCCTGTCGAAGGGCCGCAAGGTTTCGACAGGCTCAGCCCGAACGGCATAAAAGAACAGATAACCATGACGACTCAAAACCTTCTCGTTGAATTGTTTGTCGAAGAGCTGCCACCCAAGGCGCTCAAGAAGCTGGGCGAGGCGTTTGCCCAGCAGATTTACGCATCTCTTAGCGATCAATGGCTGATCTCGATGCCTGGAACAATTGCACAAGATTCTGACCAAGCTGATCCACCTGCGATGGATGTTTTTGCGTCGCCAAGGCGCTTGGGTGTGCTTATCCGGTCAGTTTTACTAAAGGCACCTGACACGCAGAAGCTGGTGAAACTCATGCCCGTCACCGTGGGGCTTGACGCCGCCGGCCAGGCCACGCCGGCACTCATCAAGAAATTGCAGGCGCTGGGTGCCGATGTGTCGGACCCGGTTGCGGCCGTGGCTGCGCTCAGACGAGCACCGGACGGCAAGGTCGGGGCCTTGTTTTATGACAGCCTGGCCACTGGCGCCACGCTCGACGCGGGCCTGCAAAAGGCGCTGGAAGAAGCCATTGCCAAGCTGCCCATCCCCAAGGTCATGAGCTACCAGCTGGAGACCGATTGCGAGCTGCCCGGCTGGAGCAGTGTGCACTTCGTGCGCCCGGCGCATGGTCTGGTGGCGCTGCGCGGCAGCACCGTGGTGCCGGTCAAGGTGCTTGGGCTCAAGGCTGGCAACAGCACACAAGGTCATCGTTTTGAAGCGAAGGTATCACCGGTCGTGATTGCGGACGCCGACAGCTATGCCGCCACGCTGGAGCAGGACGGCGCGGTGATTGCCGGTTTCGAGCAGCGCCGCTTTGCCATCGTGCAACAGCTCGCGCAGGCCGCCGAGCGCCTGGGACCGAGCTACCAGGTGCTGATGGACGAGGCCTTGCTCGACGAAGTCACCGGTCTGGTCGAGCGCCCGAACGTGCTGGTCTGCGAGTTCGACGCGCAGTTCCTCGACGTGCCGCAGGAGTGCCTGATTCTGACGATGAAGGCCAACCAGAAGTACTTCCCGCTGCTTGACGCCGCCGGCAAGCTGACCAACCAGTTCCTGGTGGTCAGCAACATCAGCCCGCTTGACGCCAGTGCAGTGATTGGCGGCAACGAGCGGGTCGTGCGCCCGCGCCTGGCCGACGCCAAGTTCTTCTTCGACCAGGACCGCAAGAAGACGCTCGCATCGCGTGTCGAAGGACTCTCTAAAGTCGTTTATCACAACAAGCTGGGTACGCAGGGTGAACGTACGGAGCGCGTGCAGTCCATTGCCAGCGCCATTGCCCGTCAGCTCGCAGACGCTGGAGTAGCGGATGCCTTCGACGGCAACGCAGACAACGCGGCCATGTTGGCCAAGGCCGACTTGCTGACCGACATGGTGGGCGAATTTCCCGAGCTGCAAGGCATCATGGGCGGCTACTACGCGCGCCACGATGGCCTGCGTGAAGACATTGCCTTCGCCATTGAAGACCATTACAAACCGCGCTTTGCCGGGGATGAGTTGCCGCGCAACACCACCGGCCTGGTGGTGGCATTGGCCGACAAGCTGGAAACACTGGTCGGTATGTTCGGCATCGGCAACGTGCCGACCGGCGACAAGGATCCCTATGCGCTGCGCCGTCACGCGCTGGGCGTGATCCGCATGCTGGTCGAGAAAGATTTGCCGCTGGACCTCAATGGCCTGCTGACCAGTGCCTTTGAGGAGCCCCGATGGGGCACTGCTTTCAAGGCCGGCACCGACCTTGGTGCTGCTGCGCCCAGCATCTACCAGAAGTTTGACGCCGCACGACCGTTGGCAGACTTCATTTTTGACCGCCTCGCCGGTTCCCTGCGTGAGCAGGGTTACAGCGCGCAGGAAGTCGATGCCGTGCTGGCGCTCCAGCCGCAGCGCCTGGGCGACATTCCCAAGCGCCTCGCCGCCGTGCGCGCCTTTGCCGCCTTGCCTGAAGCGCCCGCGCTGGCTGCCGCCAACAAACGCATCAGCAACATTCTGAAAAAGGTGCCCGACGTTGATCCCCATGTCAGTGAAGTCTTGCTGACGGAACCGGCGGAACTGGCCCTGTTTGCCGCGATGCAGTCACTGGCGCCGCTTGCGAACGCGCAGTTTGAAGAGGGTGACTACACCGCCTCGCTGCAAACCCTGGCCGCACTGCGTGCACCGGTCGACGCCTTTTTTGATGGCGTGATGGTCAATGTCACTGATGTGGAAAACGCCGAAGAACTGCGCCTGAACCGCCAGGGCTTGCTCAAAAGCCTGCACAGCGCCATGAACCGCGTGGCCGACCTGGCGCGGCTGGCGGCCTGAGCCGCCTGCTGGGTCTACAAACAAATGGGTACCATGAAACTCGTCATCCTCGACCGCGACGGCACCCTGAATCAGGACAGTGCTGAATTTATCAAGACCCCGGAAGAATGGCTGCCTTTGCCCGGGGCGCTGGAGGCCATTGCCCGGCTCAATCACGAAGGCTGGCATGTGGTCATTGCCAGCAACCAGTCCGGTCTGGGGCGCGGCTTGTTTGATGTGTCGATGCTCAATGCGATCCACGCCAAGATGCACAAAATGCTCGCGGCCGTCGGCGCCCGGGTCGATGCCGTGTTTTATTGTCCGCACGCGCCCGATGAGGGCTGCCACTGCCGCAAGCCCGAACCCGGCCTGTTTGAACAGATTGGGGAGCGTTATGGGATTGACCTGCAGGGCGTGCCGACGGTGGGCGACACGGCGCGTGATGTGTTGGCGGGCGTGCGCGTGGGCTGCGAGCCGCATCTGGTGCTGACCGGCAAGGGCGCGACCTACCGGGGCCGGCGCTTGCCGCATAACTTTCCGAAAGCGACGCAGGTGCATGAAGATCTGGCGGCCTTTGCTGACTTTCTGATTGCGCGGGACACCGAAAAGGCTGAGTTGGCGACTGCGAAGCTATCACAATAATAGCTGCTTACGCAGTATCCACGGGGGCTAGAGGCCTAAAACGTCTAAATGTTATTGATTCGCTCCATTTTGCACATGGCGTGGCTGCTGATCACGGTGATTCCGTGGGGGCTGACGCTGGTGCTGATTTCGCTCTGGGTACGCCGCACAACGCTGTGGTGGTTTGCCGTTAACTGGTTTCGGCTGGTCATCTGGGGTACGCGCGTGTTTCTGGGGGTGCGGGTGCGGGTTACCGGCATGGAGCATTTGCCGGCGGGTGCTACCGCGCCCGCGATTTTGCTGTCCAAACACCAGTCCACGCTGGAGACGCTGCTGATCCCGACCCTGATGCCGCGCCCGCTGGCGTTTGTCTTCAAGCGCGAGTTGTTGCGCATTCCTTTTTTTGGCTGGTCGATGGCGCGGCTCGACATGATCCATATCGACCGCGAATCCCGCGCCCTGGCGATGAAACACGTCATTGAGCAAGGCAAGCGGCGCCTGGCGCAAGGGACCTGGGTCATCATGTTCCCCGAGGGCACGCGTATTGCGCGCGGCCAAACCGGCACTTACCAAACTGCGGGCACCCGGCTGGCCGTGGAGACCGGGGCGCCGGTGGTGCCGATTGCGGTGTCGTCGGGCAAGTGCTGGCCGCGCCAGGGCTTCATCAAATACCCCGGTGTGGTGGATGTTTCGATTGGCCCGGCCATTGCCAGCGTCGGGCGCGAGCCCAAAGAGCTGATGCGCGAGGTGCAGGCCTGGATCGAAGCCGAAATGCGCCGGATCGACCCCGAAGCCTATTTGTAGGCGTGGCGCGATGCATCCCTTGCTCCGCTTTACGCTTGATTTGTTTGAGCCAAATAAGGCGCTAGCCCCCGTCAATCATGCGCCACAAGCTACTGAAATAGTAGTGCCAGAGGCGCGGCGTGTTATTGCGCCGGAGCCGCTGGCACCGCCCGCCCTGGCCTGCCCTCCCACCAGCTTGCGCCACCCGCGCGCCAATCGCGAAGCCCGGCTGTGCGAAGTGGTGGTGGCCTACGAGTTCAAGCGCGGCCAGCGCCGCAGCATTGGTTTTGTCATTCGACCCGAAGGGCTGGTGGTGAGCGCGCCCAAATGGGTGCCGCTGCATCAGGTCGATGCGGCGCTGCAGGATAAATCGCAATGGATCATCCAGAAGCTGGGTGAAACGCAGGCGCGCCAGCAGCGCCTGCTGGCGCGTCGCATCGAGTGGTGCGACGGCACGCTGATTCCTTATCTGGGGCAGTCGCTGCGGCTGCTGCTGGTGCCGCATCAAGCCGCAGGTCACACGGGCGCCAGGTTGAAAGCCGGGGGCATCGGCACGACCGAGTTCATGGTGGCCGATGCGTTGGGCCCGACCCTGCGCGTGGCACTGCCAGAGGGCGCCGCGCCAGATCAAATTCGTGACACCGTGCAAGCCTGGCTGAGGTGTCAGGCGCAGCAGCTGTTCAAGGCGCGGCTCGATCACTTTGCCCCGCAGTTGCGAGTGCAGTGGCGCACGCTGGCTCTGAGCAACGCCCGCACCCGCTGGGGCAGCGCCCGCATTGACGGCGCCATCCGGCTCAACTGGCGCCTGATGCACTTTCAGCCCGCGGTCATCGACTACGTGGTGGTGCATGAGCTCAGTCACCTGCGGGTGATGGACCACAGCCCGCGTTTCTGGGCCACCGTGCGCTCGGTGGCGCCCGATTACGTCGCCCTGCGTCGGCAACTCAAGGAGGAGGCCTTGCCGCACGGCCTTTGAGCCGGCCGGCTGGCCTGGCTTGGGCTGCTCGCTTTGGCTTTAGCTGGTTGACGGGCGCGCTGCGTGCTAAGCTGGCACGCTCAAGCGCTGGTCCACCAGCCCCTGCCCAGTTCAACTGAAAAAGGAGACCTCTATGCCCGGCTTGTTACCCCACGTCGATCCCGACGGTTTGCTCGAATTCTCAGTGGTCTACACCGACCGCGCGCTCAACCACATGTCCCAAAGTTTCCAGCGCGTGATGCAGGACATCTCTGGGATGCTCAAGGAGGTCTACCACGCCAAGTCGGCGGTGCTGGTGCCGGGCAGTGGCACTTTCGGCATGGAAGCGGTGGCGCGCCAGTTTGCGGGCGGCAAAAAAGTGCTGATCATCCGCAATGGCTGGTTCAGCTACCGCTGGACGCAAATTCTGGACATGGGCCAGATCGCTGCAGAATCAACTGTGCTCAAGGCGCGCCGGGTTGGCACCGACAAACAATCGCCCTGGGTGCCGGCGCCGATTGACGAGGTGGTGGCCGCGATTCGCGAGAAAAAGCCCGACGTGGTGTTTGCCCCGCATGTTGAAACCGCGTCCGGCATGATGCTGCCCGACGACTACCTGCGTGCCGTGGCAGATACCGTGCACGCGGTGGGCGGCCTGTTTGTGCTGGACTGTGTTGCCTCGGGGGCGATGTGGGTCAACATGGTGGACACCGGTGTCGATGTGCTGATCAGCGCCCCGCAAAAAGGCTGGAGCAGCTCGCCCTGTTGCGCCATGGTGATGCTCAGCGAGCGGGCCCGCGCTGCCATTGACTCCACCAGCAGCAGCAGTTTTGCCTGCGACCTGAAGAAGTGGCTGCAGATCATGGAGGCTTACGAGAACGGTGGCCACGCCTACCACGCCACCCTGCCGACCGATGCGCTCACGCACCTGCGCGACACCATGAAGGAGACGCAGGCTTACGGATTTGATCGCGTGCGCGCCGAGCAGATCGACCTGGGCGCCAAGGTGCGCGCGCTGTTCGAGCGCCGCGGCATCCCGAGCGTGGCGGCCGACGGCTTCAAGGCGCCCGGCGTGGTGGTGAGCTACACGAGCGACCCCGAGATTCAGTCCGGCCGCAAATTCCTGGGGGTGGGCCTGCAGACGGCGGCCGGCGTGCCCTTGCAGTGTGATGAACCGGCTGACTTCACGACGTTCCGGGTCGGCCTGTTTGGCCTGGAAAAATGGCACAACGTGGACCGCACGGTCGGGCAACTGGCCGCGGCGCTGGACCAGATTTTGTAACCTTGGGCGATCCCGATACGCCCATTGCGGCTGGCTTGGACGCTCGGGACTTGAGTTCGCGGCGCGAATGCGCTCCTACAATTTGAATAATTTTTTACCAACAAGGGTTTTATGAACGTCATCCGCTTCTCCGATCTGTGCGCCCAAGGCCAAGTCTCCGGCAAGCGCGTTTTTATCCGCGCCGACCTCAACGTGCCGCAGGACGATGCTGGCCACATCACGGAAGACACTCGCATCCGCGCCTCCATCCCTTGCATCCAGATGGCGCTCGACGCCGGGGCCGCGGTGATGGTGACCTCACACCTGGGGCGCCCGACCGAAGGTGCGTTCAAACCGGAAGACTCGCTGGCGCCGGTGGCCCAGCGCCTGGCCGAGTTGATGGGCCGTGCTGTGCCGTTAATTGCCAATTGGGTCGACGGTGTCAGCGTCCAGCCAGGCCAACTGGTGTTGCTGGAAAACTGCCGGGTCAACCCCGGTGAGAAGAAAAACAATGAAGCGCTGGCCAAAAAAATGGCCGCTTTGTGCGATATTTTTGTGCATGATGCCTTTGGCACGGCACACCGCGCCGAAGCCTCCACCTACGGCATCGCGCAATTTGCCAAGGTGGCCTGCGCTGGCCCGCTGCTGGCCGCTGAGATGGACGCCATCAGCAAAGCGCTGGCAAACCCGAAGCGCCCGCTGGTGGCGATTGTGGCGGGTTCCAAGGTTTCCACCAAGCTGACCATCTTGAAAAGCCTGGCCAGCAAGGTGGACCAACTCATCGTCGGTGGTGGCATCGCCAATACCTTCATGCTGGCCGCGGGCTTGAAGATCGGCAAGAGTCTGGCCGAGCCCGACTTGTTGGAAGATGCCAGGGCCGTGATCGCCGCCATGAAGGCGCGCGGCGCGGCGGTACCGATCCCGACGGATGTCGTTACCGCCAAGACCTTCGCGGCCGACGCCGTGGCGACCGTCAAGGCCGCCACCGACGTGGCCGACGACGACCTGATTCTTGATATTGGCCCACAAACCGCCGCCGCCCTGGCGACGCAGCTCAAGGCCGCCGGCACCATTGTCTGGAACGGCCCGGTCGGCGTGTTTGAGTTTCCCGCGTTCGAGAATGGCACCCGAACGATTGCCCACGCCATCGCTGAATCCAGCGCGTTTTCAATTGCCGGTGGCGGCGACACATTGGCAGCTATCGCCAAGTACGGTATTGAAAAGCAGATTGGTTACATCTCGACCGGCGGCGGCGCCTTTCTGGAGGTGCTCGAAGGCAAAACGCTGCCAGCCTTTGAGATCTTGACGCGGCGGGCGGCGGGTTAGGGCCCGTTCGGAAATCAGGTGTGCATTGGCCGTCGGCTTGGGCCTTTGACGTGGCGTTGACACGGACACTGTGACTGCGGGCCGTTGCGTCAAAGCCTGTCAACGGACGCGTGGCTCGGCCAATAGCTGTTCCGGCAACGTGAAGTAAGCCGAAGACGCACCACGGTGCGCCCGCGTCTGCTCCAGCTCATGGCGGGCCACGGTGCGCAAATGCACTTCATCCGGGCCATCCAGCAACTGCATGGCGCGGCCCCAGGTCCAGAAATAAGCCAGCGGCGTATCGGGCGACAGGCCCATGGCACCAAACACCTGCATGGCGCGGTTGACCACCCGCGTTTGCAGTCGGGCCGTCACCACCTTGATGGCCGACACATCCACCCGGCTCTGCGCATGTGCCCCTTGATCCAGTTGCCAGGCGGCACGCAGCACCAGCAGGCGGGCCTGGTCAATCTCCAGGCGCGACTCGGCAATCCATTCCTGCACGTTGGCAAATTCGGCCAGGTACTTGCCAAAGGCGTGCCGTTCCAAAGTGCGATCGCACATCATGGCGAGCGCTAACTCGCACTGGCCGATGGTGCGCATGCAGTGGTGGATGCGCCCCGGGCCGAGGCGCGCCTGCGCCATGGCAAAACCGGCGCCCTCCTGGCCCAGGATGTTTGCAGCCGGCACGCGTACGTCTCTGAAGATGATTTCGCAATGCCCCTCGGGCGAATGGTGCTGCATGATCGGGATGTTGCGCACCAGCGTGACACCGGGCGTGTCGATCGGCACCAGCACCATGCTGTGCTGGGCATGTTTGTCGGTGCCTTCGTCACCACTGCGGCACATCACAATCAGCAATTGGCAGCTTGGATGCGCTGCCCCCGTCACAAACCATTTGCGACCGTGAAGCACCAACTGCCCGCCTTCATGGCGGACGCAGGTCTGCAGGTTGGTGGGGTCAGATGAAGCGACGTCTGGCTCGGACATCGCAAAAGCAGAGCGCATTTCACCGTTCAGCAAGGGGAGCAACCAGCGCTGGTTTTGCTCCGGGGTGGCAAACAGGTGCAACAGCTCCATGTTGCCGGTGTCAGGTGCGCTGCAATTGAATACCTCCGAGGCCCACGGCAGCCGCCCCATGATCTCGGCCAATGGCGCATAGGCCAGGTTGCTCAATCGTTGTCCGGGTTCGTCGTCATGCAGGCTGGGCAAAAAAAGATTCCATAAACCCTCCGACCGCGCCAGTGCCTTGAGATCATCCACAAACGGTGGCGGAAAGATGCCCTGTGCCACAGAGCGATGCCACGCGCCGTTGTAGGGCAGCACGTAACGCTCCATGAAGTCGTCCAGGCGCTGGCGCAAGGCCTGCACCTGTGGTGAGTAGTCAAAATCCATGGTGGACCTTTCTGATTGAGCAATGACTTAGGCGTTGCGATTTGGCTGGGTGCTGCGTGCTGGGGCTAAGGGGGCATCTGAAGAACGAAGTTTGCCCAAAGTGGGCTGAATTGGCTGTCACCTCGGTACTGATTTGCAGGCGGTGCACGTGAAGCAAAGGCATAGGTGGTTCGCGCAAGCCTCGGCAAGTTTGATGGTGACACGGTAAGCCACTCAAAAAAGGAACCGCAATGAACAAATAGATGCTATAGTTCAAGGCTTCGCTGAATTAAACGGGGTTGGTACTTGTTACCTAGCCGCAACGGAGTTAGATGCGGTCTGGCATCAACTTCCAACTAAGTCAGGAAGAAAAATAAAATCAGAAATTTAAAAATTTCTGAGAAAAACGCAAAAAAGCGTACTATAATTTGAGGCTCCGCTGATCACAGTGAAGAGCAAAGAAAGCAAAGCAAGACGCAAGTTGAGTGGCGCGAGAGATCATTAAAAACATACAGCCGATAAGTGTGGGCGTTTGAGGCGAAAAGCCAAGTTCTTCGGAACTAAGTCTTAACTGACTTACAAACGCTCATGAAGTAAAAAAGATGTGAAATTCAGAAATGAAGTTCACGTTGATTCCAATTTATGAGTAGCCTGAGCAATCGGGCAAAAAATTCAAGATCGAACTATAGAGTTTGATCCTGGCTCAGATTGAACGCTGGCGGCATGCCTTACACATGCAAGTCGAACGGCAGCACGGGAGCAATCCTGGTGGCGAGTGGCGAACGGGTGAGTAATATATCGGAACGTGCCCAGTCGTGGGGGATAACGCAGCGAAAGCTGTGCTAATACCGCATACGATCTCTGGATGAAAGCGGGGGACTCGCAAGGGCCTCGCGCGATTGGAGCGGCCGATATCAGATTAGCTAGTTGGTGGGGTAAAAGCCCACCAAGGCGACGATCTGTAGCTGGTCTGAGAGGACGACCAGCCACACTGGAACTGAGACACGGTCCAGACTCCTACGGGAGGCAGCAGTGGGGAATTTTGGACAATGGGCGCAAGCCTGATCCAGCAATGCCGCGTGCAGGATGAAGGCCTTCGGGTTGTACACTGCTTTTGTACGGAACGAAACGGTCTGCCCTAATACGGTGGGCTACTGACGGTACCGTAAGAATAAGCACCGGCTAACTACGTGCCAGCAGCCGCGGTAATACGTAGGGTGCGAGCGTTAATCGGAATTACTGGGCGTAAAGCGTGCGCAGGCGGTTATATAAGACAGATGTGAAATCCCCGGGCTCAACCTGGGACCTGCATTTGTGACTGTATAGCTAGAGTACGGTAGAGGGGGATGGAATTCCGCGTGTAGCAGTGAAATGCGTAGATATGCGGAGGAACACCGATGGCGAAGGCAATCCCCTGGACCTGTACTGACGCTCATGCACGAAAGCGTGGG
>NZ_JBAQMD010000084.1:0-16684 GCF_049302455.1 Rhodoferax ferrireducens
GGTAACGTCCTGCCGGGTATTGACCCAGGCGGTGCAATAGCCAGGTTTAACCAGCCATCACGCCGCGCTCAGGGTGGGGGAATTTGAGGTGGCCACAAGTGGGGGAATTTGGGTGGCCATCAGGGGTAGGGCACCACGAACTTGGCCACCATCATGCGCATGCACGGCGAAAACGTTCCTCGCGAGGTCAATTCCAACGGTTACGATAGCCATGATTTCCCCTCTCAAGTAAGTTGATGAAAATTTTGACCTCTCCATCGTGGCACTTTGTAGCCGTAAACCGCAACCCTGACGGAGCTCGGCTCGCTTGGGACTGGGAAGTCCCTTTCATTCGTTAGATTTCTGAGCCATGCATTTCGAACTTGACCACCTTGAGTCATATGACGATCAGGCGCTGATTGAAGAACTACGCCGAGTCGCTGCGCTCGTCGCTACGCCAACGCTGACTATTGGTCAATTCACTGCTCTTGCCAAGGTTCACGGCTCAACGCTACAAAAGCGCTTCGGGGGCTGGAGGCGCGCCTTAGAGGTGGCCGGCCTTACCGAACGAATTGACGGTAGCAACCTAAGCAAAACGCGTGAAGAAATTTTAAGTGCGATGGCGGCTACTGCCGCCACGCTCAAGAAGGAAACAATCACAATTCAGGAGTTCCTGGCGCACACCGGTGTTACAGGCACACCCGTTCGGCGCATTTTCGGCTCATGGAAATCAGCTCTACTGGCTGCTGGCATGAGCCAATCTCCGCTTGCCAAACGCTATACGGACGAGGAGTGCTTTGAAAACATGCTCGCTGTCTGGACACACTACGGTCGTCCACCGCAGCACGACGAGATGAATCAAGACCCATCCCAAGTCGGATCAAAGGCATATGTCCGTCGGTGGGGAACTTGGCGCAAGGCACTACAAGCTTTCGTTCAGCGGGTTAATGGTGACGCCCCTGCTCCCATTGCGGTGCCAGAATCAGCTTCTGTAAAAGCTCCTCTCTCTCTGGTTACTTCGGATAGAGGCCCAAGAGACATTCCCTTAGCGCTCCGCTACTACGTGCTTAAGCGGGATAGCTTCCGTTGCGTAACTTGTGGTTCGTCACCGGCCATCACGCGAGGCGTCGTATTGCACATAGATCACATTCACCCGTGGGCACGTGGTGGTGCAACCGTTGTGGATAACCTTCGGACACTTTGCTTGCCCTGCAATCTTGGCAAAGGAGTGTCACCCGCGTGACGAAATCTAATATTTCGAGAGGGACGTTCCGCCAGCATTCAATGAGCGTTACGCGAATCAATAAGTTCGAAGCCAAGGAAGGAGGGCTACCGGTCTCCATGAGTTCCTGATGTCGATCGTTTCCTTCATTGAACAGTCGCAAGGTTGCAGGTCGTGTCAGGTTCTTCAAAATCAGGAAAGGCTGAACAAGTTCGTGGTCATTGAAGTGTGGGACTCGGTTTCTGCGCATCAGGCTTCGGTGAAGGTCATTCCACCTGAAAAAATCGCTGTAATCATGCCCCTGTTGGCAAGCCCGCCTGGCGGTGCGTATTACGCTGCGTAAGCTTGCCTGCGGCCACTTCGGAAAATCTAAAGTGAAACCTCAAGCCAAGTCATCCACAACTCTGCCGATTCAGCACTTTGAGCAACAGAGAGACTGGGCCAATTGGTTGGCAGAAAACCACAGCACGTCGCCCGGACTATGGTTGCAACTCGCGAAAAAAGGCGTCGCAATACAGTCAGTTTCGTACGATGAAGCCATTGAGGTCGCGCTTTGCTTCGGATGGATAGATGGACAAAAGCAGACCCACAACGAGCAGTTTTGGCTCCAGAAATTCACTCGGCGCTCGGATAAAAGCGTTTGGTCCAAGATCAATAAGGACAAGGCACTTGCCCTGATCAAAACGGGAAAAATGAAACCTACTGGGCTCCAAGAAGTTGAGCGCGCCAAAAGTGACGGGCGCTGGGACGCTGCGTATGACTCAGCCAGTAAGGCCACAGTACCAAGTGACTTCCAGTCCGCACTGGACAGCAATACACGAGCTAAGAACTTCTTTGGAACCCTTGATAGTCGGAATCGATACGCCATTCTGTTCAGAATTCAAACCGCTAAGAAGGCCGAAACACGCGCGAAGAAAATTGCCCAATTCGTACTAATGCTGGAACGGCATGAGAAGGTGCATTCATGATCAATTCATCAACGTTGCCAAAATGCCGCCCAACCAATCATTCCACCGGACCTGCGCGAAAAGCCGCGCAGTCCGGTGAATTCAAACGTTAGCGATCCAGCCGGCCGTGCCCGGACTCCGTGCCGAAGAAACTTGAATTTAGATCGTTGATTTGTATGAATATTTTTGAAGTTACTTAAGAGGCCACACAGGAGAAGCAATGCAAACACCAACCAACCTACCGGAAGCGCTGCAGTACATCGCCAAGCAGCAACAAGAGAAGGTTGCTTCCCAAATCGCTGAGGCGCAACTGAAGCTGCTGACGGTTTCGTATGACAAGGCTGCTAGCTACACGACCGTCATTATCTTTGGTGGCTACGCCGGCATGTTCGCACTCTGGCAGCTATCCAAAGAGTTCCTTTCAAAGGAGCAGGCGCTTTGGTCAGCGCTCTTGGTCCTTGTCTCACTGTTGTCGTTCGTCTTATTCGAAGTCCTTAAAATGATTTTAGTAACACGCTCAGTATTTAAGAAGCTCGCTGTATTGCGGGTGCCTGAAGTTCGAGCCAATCCACAACGACTTTTGGCTGCACTTACCGAGCTTGAAGAATCGCAACACGCAGGGCTCGGTGGGTTCTTAGTCGCTTGGGCAATTACGGTCGCGGTCGCGCTTGGTGGTGCGTTGGCAGGCGCCGGGATCCTCGGCTATTCCTTCATTGTTGGCTTGGCACGATGAGGCCTAACCCGACGCTCAAGTTCGCTCCCTCCGGTCGCTGGGACGCGCCTTCGGCGCGCCCCTTAGCTTCACGTTAGAGCCCTATGTCATCGGCTACGGAACAATGGGAACAGTTGCTGACTCCTGCGGTAATGCAGGAGAAGTTGATTTCCGCTTCCTTGTACGTTACTGCCTTCGAACTGCTGAAAGAATCAATTATTGGCCGTATTCGCTCTTTCTACATGGTTGGCTTTGACGCGGGTGGCGATGTCATCGACGAAAAGTACGAGACGGTTGTTCTTTCCAGAAACAAGAATCCATTGCTTGCCTCGCTCGATTGGCTATCCGTGAACAATGTGGTTGACGAGAATGACCGTCAGGCATTCGAGCGCATTAGAACTACAAGAAATTTGCTCGCCCACGAGTTACCCGCAATGGTCATGGGTGGCAAGGATTTCCATCACGTCGAGAGATTCCAAGAGTTGATTGCCCTGCTCAAGAAAATTGAAGTCTGGTGGGTTGTGAATATGGAAATTCCAGTTAATCCAGACTTCGACGGAAAGGAAATCGATGAAGAAGGCATTGTTCCCGGCCCTGTCCTCATGCTCCAGATGATGCTCGAAGTACTGTCGGGAAACGAAGAGCTTTTGAAGCACTATCGGGCGAATAGCAATGTTGCTGCCGGGCTCTAACCCGGCAGTCAACCGGACCTGCGCGAAAAGCCACGCAAGCCGGTGAATTCAAACGTTAACGCGCCAAGCCACGCGGCTGCAGCACCAGCAGCAACAACGCCAGCGCCGCAAAGCCGATGCCGGCCACAAAGGTGAACGACGCGCCCCAGCCCTGCCAGAGCCAGCCTGCCAGCCCACTGGCGATCAGCATCGCCACGCCGCTGAGCAGGTTGAAAAATCCGTAGCCGGTGCCGCGCAAATCCGCTGGTGCAGTGTCTGCCACCATGGCCGCCAGCAGGCCTTGCGTCATGGCCATGTGCAAGCCCCACAACGCCACGCCAGCCCAGAACACCACGCCGCTGTTGCTGTAAGCCAATAGAGAGTCAGCGCCGATCAACAGCAGCAGCCCCCAGCCTAACAAGGAAGTGTGGCGCACTTTGTCGGCCAGCTTGCCAAACGGGTAGGCGCAAGACGCGTAGACGATGTTCATGCCGATCAGCACCAGCGGCGTCCAGGCCAGCGCCAGGCCGCCTTGTTGCGCGCGCAGCACCAAAAAAGCCTCGCTGAACCGCGCCAGCGTGAATATTGCACCCACGCCCACCACCCACCAGTAAGCAGGGCTCAGGCGGGCCAGGTTGGCGCGGCTGATCGGGTTGCTGCGCTTGGTTGTGATGGGTTGATCAGGCTCCTTGACGCCCCACACCAGCAGCGCCACACACATGAAGGCGGGCACAGTCGCCACCCAGAACACGGCGCGAAAGTTATCGTTCCACAGCAGCATGAAGACGACTGCCAACGTGGGCCCCAAAAACGCGCCCACCGTGTCAAGCGACTGGCGCAGGCCAAATGCGGCGCCGCGCAGCTCGGGCGGTGCAATATCGGCCACCAAAGCATCACGTGGCGCACCGCGGATGCCTTTGCCCACGCGGTCCAGCAAACGGGCCGTGATGATCCAGCCGCTGGAGGTGGCCAGGGCAAACAGCGGCTTGGAAAACGCCCCCAGGCCGTAGCCCAGCACCGCCAGCGGTTTGCGCTTGCCCCAGTAATCGCTCAAAGCGCCGGAAAACACCTTGATGATCAGCGCCGTGGCTTCGGCTGCGCCTTCAATCAGTCCGACCACAAACATGCTGATGCCCAGCGTGGTCACCATAAAGACCGGCAGCAGGCTGTGGATCAGCTCACTGGAAACATCCATCAGCAGGCTGACAAAGCCCAGCGCCCAGATGCTGGGGGGAATTTTGCGCAGCGGGGTGTCCATCCAGCGCTCGGGTCAGACTAACGTTAGCGCACCAGTACCGCCGCATCGTCGCCACGTGCGGCGATCACACCAATGACATACACGGTTTCACCTGCGGCGCGCAGTGTGGCCGCACAGGCGGCGGCTTGTGACGCATCAATCACCACCACCATGCCAATGCCGTTATTGAACGTGCGATTCATCTCAAAGTCGTCAATGCCAGCCGTTTTTTGCAGCCAGGCAAACAGCTCGGTTTGCGGCCAGCTGCCCTTCGTCAAGTGCGCCGCGGTGCCCTCGGGCAGCACGCGGGGGATGTTTTCCAGCAAACCGCCCCCGGTGATGTGGGCCAGTGCCTTGATGGGGTGGGCAGCCAGCGCGGTCAGCACGTTTTTGACATACAGGCGGGTGGGCTCCATCAGCGCTTGTTTGAACGGTTTGCCGTCCAGCGTGGCCGGGGCATTGGCACCCGCGCGCTCAATGCACTTGCGCACCAGGCTGAAGCCATTGGAATGCACGCCGCTGCTGGCCAGGCCCATGACCACATCGCCGGGCTTGATAGCCGCGCCGGTCAGGATTTTTGACTTTTCGACTGCGCCGACACAGAAACCGGCCAAGTCGTATTCGCCCGCCGGGTACATGCCGGGCATTTCAGCGGTTTCGCCGCCAATCAGCGCACAGCCGGACAGCTCGCAGCCCTTGGCAACGCCGCCCACCACGGCGGCGGCGGTGTCCACATCAAGCTTGCCGCAGGCAAAGTAGTCCAGGAAAAACAAGGGCTCGGCCCCTTGCACCAGCACGTCGTTGACGCTCATGGCGACCAGATCAATGCCGACCGTATCGTGCATATTCCACTCAAACGCCAGCTTGAGCTTGGTGCCGACACCGTCGGTGCCGCTCACCAGCACCGGCTCCTTGTAGCGCTTTGGCACCTCAAACAAGGCGCCAAAGCCGCCAATACCCGCCAGCACGCCTTCGCGCATGGTCTTTTTGGCCAGGGGTTTGATGCGCTCAATCAGGGCGTCACCTGCGTCAATGTCAACGCCGGCGTCTTTGTAGGAAAGGGGGGAAGCAGAGGAAGCGTTAATGTGGGTCATGAAAGATGCCTTGAAAAATGCGTTGGCAGGGCGTATGCAAGCAGGCCGTGGGGTGGAAAAAAGCGCGAGCCTGGAGCCCGATAGAATTTGGCAAGATTTTAAGGGTATGTATTCAGTCCGCCAGATGCAATTTACTTTCACTCCAAAAAGGGCCGTCTGCGCACACTTATGAAACAAATTGCCCTGGATATTGGCTTGGCGACCGGCCCTACGTTGAGCAGCTTTTTTGCTGGCCCGAATGAGGCGGCTCTGCGCCATCTGCAAATCTGGGTTGGCGACGGTGCCGGTGCATCGGCGCGTTCACCCGTGCCGATTTACCTCTTTGGCAGTGCTGGCAGCGGCAAAACGCATTTGCTCAAGGCGGTACAGGAGGCTCTTCGCGTGCAGGGCGCCAGTGTGGGCTGGCTCGACGCCAGCGTGCAGCAGCCGCCGGAATTCGATGAGCGTTGGGCGGCGGTGCTGATGGACGACGTGCATTTTTACAACGCGGTGCAGCAGCAGGCCGCGTTTAACTGGTTCATCAATGCCCAAACCTGGCAGCGCGGTGTGCTGGCGGCCGGTGAGTTGCCGCCGGCTGACCTGAAATTGCGTGATGACCTGCGCACCCGGCTCGGTTGGGGCCATGTGTTTCAGCTCCAACTGCTCAGTGAGCCGGAGCGGCGCGCCGTTTTACGCCAGGCGGCCGATGCGCGCGGGCTGTTTTTGAGCGACGAGGTGATGGACTTCATGTTGACACGCTTCAGCCGTGACTTGGGGAATCTGATGGAGTTGCTGAACCTGATTGACGGCTACGCCCTGCAAACCAAGCGGGCGATTACCATTCCCCTGATCAAATCCATGATGGACAACACGTAATTGACAATCGACCCATGAAATTGACCCTTTTTGACCTTGACCACACCTTGTTGCCGATTGATTCTGATTACGCATGGGGCGTTTTTACCAGCACCATCGGCTGGACCGATCCGCTGGAGTTCAACCAGCGCAACGATGAATTTTTTGCCCATTACCAGGCTGGCACGCTTGACATTCATGAGTACGTGCGCTTTGCCACCGCGGCGCTGCGTCAGCAGGGGCCGATTCATGCGCAAGCGGCGCATGTTCAGTTCATGAAGACGGTGGTGGCCCCCGTCATCAAGGAGCAGGCAGTGGCACTGGTGCGCCAACACCAGCAGGCGGGCGATGAGGTGCTGATCGTCACGGCCACCAATGACTTTGTGACACGCCCGATTGCGCAGGCCTTCGGCGTTGGCGAATTGATTGCGGTTGAACTGGAGCGCGACACGGCGCCTGGGGGTAGCGGCTGGATCACGGGCGAAATAGTCGGCGTGCCCTCGTTCCGGGAAGGAAAAATCACGCGAGTGACGCAGTGGCTAGCCAGCCGCCAGCTGGATTGGGCCGATGTGGAGACTACTTTTTACAGTGACTCCATGAACGATCTGAGCCTGCTGGAGCGCGTGACGCACCCCGTGGCCACCAACCCGGAAGCGCCTTTGCGGGCCGTGGCCAGCGAGCGTGGATGGCGCATACTTGATCTGTTTTGAAGAGATGCCTACAAAATGTTGAGGACAGAGCTGGCGGACATCTGATGATTAGTTGAGGACAGAGCTTGTTCACTGCGTGTAACTGCGGTCTTTCCCGCAAAATGATCGATTTGTAGCTGCGGTCTGTCCCACAAAATATTAAAAATATGATTAAAAAATTTATTGACCGGTTATTAGGCAAAACGTCAACCAAAGGCAAAAAACCTCAATTTGGCAAGCGCGAAGAGGTGGGTGTGGCGGTGCACGGTATCGATCCGAAACTGGTCGATGAGCGCGCGCTCAACGTGGTGCGTACCCTTAAAAATGCAGGGTTCGAGGCTTATGTCGTTGGTGGCGCTGTGCGCGACCTGATGGTCGGCCTGGCACCTAAAGACTTTGATGTGGCGACCAATGCCACCCCGGAGCAGGTCAAGGGCTTGTTCCGGCGTGCTTTCATCATTGGGCGGCGCTTTCGTATCGTGCACGTGGTGTATGGACGTGGCCGCGAGCACGAGGTGATTGAGGTCTCCACCTTCCGCGCCTACATGGACAACGCGGCCGCCGAACAGGTGGCGGGCAACGAGAAGACCAGCAAAAGCGAGTTGGCCGGGATGAAACACGCGGTCGACTCCAGCGGCCGTGTGCTGCGCGACAACGTCTGGGGCCCGCAGGAAGAAGACGCGGTGCGGCGCGACTTCACCATCAACGCCATGTACTACGACCCCGAAACGCAAATTGTGGTTGATTACCACCATGGCATCAAAGATTCGAAAAACAGGGTGATCCGCATGATTGGCGACCCGGCGACGCGCTACCGCGAAGACCCGGTGCGCATCATCCGTGCCGTGCGTTTTGCCGCCAAACTCAGCGGCCTGGGCTTCAAGCTCGAAGCCAAAACGGCGGCGCCGCTGGTCAAGTCGCAAGAGCTACTGGCCGAGGTGCCGCAGAGCCGTTTGTTTGACGAGATGCTCAAGCTGTTGCAAACCGGCCATGCATTGGCCTCGATCGAGCAGCTCAAAGCACTGGGTATGGCGCGCGGCATTTATCCGCTGCTTGACGTGGTGGTGCAGCGCGCTGAGCAAGCCTTCGTCAGGGCCGCCTTGCGAGACACCGACCGCCGCGTGGGCGAAGGCAAGCCGGTGGTGGCCAGTTTCCTGCTGGCCTGCGTTTTGTGGGCCGATGTGCGTGACGGCTGGGCCAAACGCATCAACGAGCGCCAGCATGCCCATCCGGCGCTGCAGGATGCGATCGAAGATGTGTTCAATTCCCATATTGGCGATGTATCGGGCCGCGGCAAATTGGGCGGTGACATGCGTGAAATCTGGATGATGCAGCCCCGCTTTGAGAAGCGCGTGGGCAGTGCGCCCTTTGGTCTGGTCGAGCAGGCGCGCTTTCGCGCCGCCTTTGACTTTATGCGGCTGCGCGCTGAAACCGGCGAGATCGACGAGGTGCTGGCCGACTGGTGGCAGGAGTTCAGCCTGGCCGATGACAACCTGCGCCAGGACATGGTGGATCAGGTCCGTGAAGAACAGCAGCAACAGCAGCGCCAGCGGGCGCCGCGCGTGCACAAGGCACCTGCGCCGCGCGTTTCACCCGATGCGGCGCAAGCGGCACCGTCCGTGGCGCGTGATGCTGTTTCTGATACGCAGGATGACCAGTCCGCTTTGAGCGCAGTGGCCGACGCGACTGATGCACCCAAAAAACGCCGCCGCCGCAGACGCAGCAACGGCCCCCGGAACGTTGGCGAGCAAGCGCCGGACGCGGGCGTTTGAGCGCGCCGGAGCAAACCCCGGTCACTGCCTATATTGCGCTGGGCGCCAATCTGGGTGACCCGCAGGCAACGATTCTCAAGGCCGTGAATGACCTGGCGCTGATCCACGGCGTCAGTCTGGTCAAGTGCTCCTCCCTGTATCAAACCGCGCCGCTGGACGCCGGCGGCCCGGATTATGTGAATGCCGTGGTCGAGCTACAGACGATCTTGACGGCGCCGGCTCTGCTGGCGCAGTTGCAGGCGTTGGAGCAAGCAGCCGGGCGCCAGCGTCCCTTTCGCAACGCCCCGCGCACACTGGACCTGGATCTCTTGACCTATGGCGACGCCCGCATCCAGAGTGAGGCACTCACGATTCCGCACCCGCGTATGGGGGAACGCGCCTTTGTGTTGGTGCCACTGGCCGAGATTGCGCCGCAGGCTGTGAGCGCCGCGCAATTGCTGGCGGTGCAAAGTCAGTGTATTAAGCGACTTTGACAGGGCTGGCAGCTTCAGACGGCACGGCCGCAATTTCGAGCGGCAATTGCCTATCGTAAGATGCTGCGACAACATCATTATTGGAGATACGCCGTGAATTTGAATAACATGCGCCTGGCCGCCAAGTTGTGGCTGGCCGTCGGCCTGATTGTGTTGGGTTTGGCGTTGGTGGTGGGCTACACCGCTTCTCGCTCCGCCAGTGATCGCGTGGAAAGCACGGCTATTCTGGAGGCGCTCAATCAGAAGATCAAACTCGCCAGCCAATGGTCCGGTCTGACAGAAACCAATGCGGCGCGCTCCCAAGCGGTGTTGCTTAGCAGTGACCCTACGGTAGAAATCGGCCTGAAAGATGCAATAGCAAACACCTCGGCTCAAATTGGCGGCATTCAAAAAAGCATTGAAGCGGGCGAACTCACATCGACTGACCGCAGTCAGCTCCAGACCATTGCCAATAACCGCAAGCTTGTGCTGGAGACACGGGCACTGGCCATGAAGCAGCGTGCCGATGGTCTGCCGGCCGAGGTCACCACGACGATCAATACGCTCTATCAGCCAGCGATGTCGGCCTATCAAAAATCGCAGCGTGACTTTGTGGCCCTGCAAGAGCAGGCTTACGAAAAAACGCGTACCCATTACGCGCAACGGGCCAAAGAGCTGATCGCCATGTCCAGCATCTTGATGGCTCTGCTGGTGGCCGCTATTCTGGGCGGCGCGGCCTGGCTGATCCGCTCCATACGGCAGCCACTGCTTGGAGCCAATGAGTTGGCCGCCCGCATTGCGCAAGGCGATCTCAGCATGCAGATTGATACCTCGCGTGGCGATGAGTTTGGTGATCTGATGAGGTCGCTGGCCGCCATGAATGAGTCGCTCGGGCGGATGGTGAATCAGGTGCGCCAAAGCACCGATAGCATTGCGACGGCCAGCGCCGAGATTGCCACCGGCAACAATGATCTGGCCCAGCGTACCGAACAAACGTCAAGCAACCTGCAATCCACCGCTTCCAGCATGGACCAGTTGACCACGAACGTGCAGCAAAGTGCCGACAACGCACGCCAGGCCAGCGTGCTGGCCGCCAATGCGTCCTCGGTGGCGGAGAAGGGCGGCGCGGTGGTCCAGCAAGTGGTCTCCACAATGGAAGAGATCAATGTCAGCAGCAAGAAGATCGCCGACATCATTGGTGTCATCGACGGCATTGCGTTTCAGACCAATATTCTGGCGCTCAATGCGGCGGTGGAAGCGGCGCGGGCCGGTGAACAGGGGCGCGGCTTTGCCGTGGTGGCGAGCGAAGTGCGCAGCCTGGCGCAGCGCAGCGCCGAGGCGGCCAAAGAAATCAAGACCTTGATTGGCACCTCGGTCGATAAGGTGGCCTCGGGTACCAAGCTGGTGTCTGACGCGGGCACGACCATGAGCGACATTGTGCAGTCGGTGCGCAAGGTGGCCGATGTCATTGGCGAGATCACGGCCGCGTCCAGCGAGCAAAGCACTGGCATTGCCCATGTCAATCAGGCCATTGGCAACCTGGACCAGATGACGCAGCAAAATGCCGCCTTGGTCGAAGAGAGTGCCGCTGCCGCCGAGAGCCTGCGCGAGCAAGCCAGCCAGCTGGCGCAAGCAGTGTCGGTGTTCAAGATCAGCGGTGCGGCGGTGACCGTGCAGCCGCGCCCGACGCGGGACATCACACCGCGTGCCAGTGCGCTCCCCTACAAACGGCCGCAGCCGCTGGCCAAACCCAAGCCTGCCAGCGCCGCCCTGGGCCATACCCGTGCCGCTGTGCCGGCCCGAAAACCGCTTGCCTTGTCAGCAGTCAAAAAACCGGCCCCAGCGCCTACCCAACCCGCCGATGCAGATTGGGAGACCTTCTGAAACTTTGCGGGACAGACCGCAGCTACACAAAGTGAGCAAGCTCTGTCCTCAACATTTTAGAATTTGCGGGACAGACCGCAGTTACACGGAGTGAACAAGCTCTGTCCTCAACTGATCATCGGATGTCCGCAAGCTCTGTCCCCAACCCTTTAAAACTTGTTTTAGATCACTCCACTTCAGCAATCAGTTCAATTTCCACGCATGCACCCAGCGGGATTTGGGCCACGCCAAAGGCGCTGCGGGCGTGGGCACCTTTGTCGCCAAAGACCTCACCAAATAGTTCGCTGGCGCCATTGGTCACCAGATGCTGCTCGGTAAAGTCACCGGTGGAGTTGACCAGTGACATGAGCTTGACAATGCGCTTGATACGGTTCAGGTCACCCACCGCCGCATGCAAGGTGCCCATCAGATCAATTGCGATGGCGCGGGCAGCGGCTTTGCCGTCCTCGATGCTGATGTTTTTGCCGAATTGGCCGACCCAGACCTTGCCGTCTTTCTTGGCCAGGTGACCGCTCAAAAAAACCAGCTTGCCAGTTTGAACAAACGGCACATAAGCCGCGGCGGGCGCGGCGACGGGCGGCAGGGTGATGTTGAGTTGGGTGAGTTTGGCGTAAATGCTCATAGCGCTTCCTTTGTGGGTTTATGAATGAAATCGGCCTCTAGCCCCCGTCGAATAAGCGGGTGTAGCTATCTAAATTGTAGTATTTTACTTACTTTCCGGTGGGGGCCGCCTCGACTGTTACCCCGACCAGCAAGGTATGGTTGGCACCGCCGTGGATGACGCCGCGAATCGGCGACACGTCCGAGAAGTCGCGTCCCAGGGCCAGCGTGACATAGTCTGCGCCGGGGGAGTGCCAGCCACTGCGGTTGTTGGTGGGGTCCAGATCGAACCAGCGCGCACCCTCGGGCAGATCCGGAACATACACCGACACCCAGGCGTGGGATGCATCACTGCCTTTGAGTTTGACCGTGCCCGGCGCGGGCTGGGTCAGCAAATAGCCGCTGACATAGCGTGCCGCGAGCCCCATGGCCCGCAGGCAGGCAATCATGATGTGGGCAAAATCCTGGCATACCCCTTTGCGCTGCGCCAGCGACTCTATCGCCGGGGTGTTGATCTGGGTGCTCTGGTTCTCGTAGGCAAAGTCGCTGTGAATGCGCTGCATCAAGTCCTGCGCTGCGGCCAATACGCCGGTGCCGGTGGTGAAACTGGGCTGCGCGTAGGCGGCAAATTCGCTGTGTCGGGGCACAAAGGGTGAAGCAAATACAAATTCTGTCGCGGCGTCAAAGCGCCCTCCCGAGTGATACCGAAACAGCTCCCGGGTTTGCTCCCAACTGATGCTGCTTGCAGGTGGTGAAGAATCGATCGTCTCGACCACGCTGTGTGCCACCACCGTGAGGGTCGTGTGCGGTGTCAGCAGTGAAAAATAACAACGGGTGTTGCCAAAGACGTCTTGTGTCCGGCTGATCTGGGCCGGTATCGGGTCGATCTGCAGCGTGTGTTCCAGAAGCCTTTGACCTCGCGTATTCAGGGGTTGCAGGTAGGCCATGTGCTGCGCGGTTTCTACCGCTGGCGCGTAGTCATAGCGGGTTTCGTGGGTTACGCTCAGTTTCATGGGCCCACGCTCCCGTTGATTTCTCCCGAATGCGTGAAGTAGGTGCTGTTGATTGCATTCGATACATCAATGGCCACCCCCGAGCACTGCAGCAGCAAATCGTTCAGCGCAAAGAAGTACCCGTTTGAACCCGATGGCCGGGTTTCGCACAGCTGCGCCAGGTCCCACGTCTGCGGGTCGGGCACGCGCAATGACAAGGCGCCGAGTTGACCGGGCGCACCGTCGGCCAACTCGGCCAGACACCCGCGCAGCGCGCGTGCCGCCCAAGCCAAGGAACGCGGGTTGTGGGGGTCAAGCACCAGCAAGTCAAGCAGGGCGGCCATGTCACGGCTTTGCGGGTACCGGGCATGAAAAGTGATGGTGCAGTCAAACAGCGCCATCATGGCTTCAAAGCCCCCTTCGGTGTGCACACTGCCGGTCTCAAAGCCGCGCGCCAGGGCGCCAGCAAAAAACCCCAGACGCTCAATATGCCGACCCAGGCTCAGCAAGCGCCAGCCGTCGTCGCGCGTCATGCGATCCGTCTGGGCGCCGGTGATGGCGGCCATGTGCTCACTGGTGTTTTTCAGCAGTTGCAGGGCCGCCTGCGACGAGAAGTCGCCGCTGCTGGTGTGCTCAGCGCAGCCTGCAAACAACTCTTCTTCGGCCCGGACAATGACGCGCCAATGCGCTGGCGACAACTGTTCGCGCACGCTGGAGGCGGCCATTTTCAGGGCTCGCAGGTAATAGCCAACACTGGTCGCGCCGTCGCTGCTGCCCAGACTGGCGATCAGCGAGCGCTCAAAGACGCGGCGCGCCTGGGCGGGCGACGGCACACCCGGCAGCACCAGTGTGTTGGCCAGCGCCATGTCGCCAAGCCACGCCAGCAAGGCCGGCGACGACTGCTCTTCGCCGTTGAGGCATTCCAGCGTCAGGCGGGCCAGACGCAGTGCGTTTTCGGCACGCTCGGTGTAGCGGCTCAGCCAAAAGAGATTTTCTGCTGCGCGGCTGGTGACCAGTCGCTTGGGCTGCGCCACCGAAGCCGCTGTCATGTCCGGCTGCAACAGTGTCGTCTGGTCAGCTTCGCCGTGGGTCAGTGCCCAGACGTCGGCGCTGCGGCCGACGCGCAGCATGGCGGCAAGCTCTGCCGTGGCGCTGGCCACGCGCGCCAGTCCGCCCGGCAGTACGCGCCAGGACTGCAAGCCGCTTGAGACCACAAATACCCGCAGCATGACCGAGCGGGGCAGCATTTGACCCGCAGACCCACCGCCAGCGTCCGCTCTGCTCGCGCTGGTGGCTGGCGCTGCTGTCTGCCAGGTTGGCATTTGAGATAAGGGCAGGTAAGCCTGAATCGTGTGTGCTTCACTTTGACGCGCGATACGCCCGGCCCATTCGTCGAGTTCGCGCGCTGACAGGCAGCATCCCGGCACGGCATCAAAACTGTTGTGGACGGGCGAGCCGGGGTAGGTGGCTTTGATGACGCTGTCGCGCAGCCGGGGCAGGGCATCTGCCAGGGCCGGGCGTTCACCACACCACCAGGTGGGCAGGGCGGGTAATTGCAGCTCTTCGCCCAGCAAATGGCGTGACACGGCGGGCAAAAAGCCGAGCAGGGCGGGCGACTCCAGAAAAGCCGAGCCCGGCGCATTGGCCACCAGCACATGGCCTGCGCGGATGGCCTGCAACAAGCCCGGCACGCCCAGGGCGGAGTCAGCGCGCAGCTCCAGCGGATCCAGGTACTCATCGTCAACCCGCGTCAACAGGCCATGCACCGGCACCAGGCCTTTGAGGGTCTTGAGGTAGAGCCGCTCGTCGCGCACGATCAAGTCGCTGCCTTCCACCAGGCTCAAGCCCAGGTAACGCGCCAGGCAGGCCTGTTCAAAATAGGTTTCGTTGTAAGGGCCGGGGGTGAGCAAGGCGAGGTGCGCGTTCGCCCCGCTCGGGCACATCGTTTTCAGGTTGTCCATCAGGGCGCGGTAAGCGCCGGCCAGACCTTGCACGCGCAGGTCCTGAAAGGCCTCGGGAAATTGGCTGGCAACCGCCAGCCGGTTTCCCAGCAAATTGCCCAAACCCGATGGCGCCTGACAATGCTGGCCCACCAGCCACCAGTTGCCATCCGGACCGCGCGCCAGGTCGAAGGCCGCAAGGTGCAAATGCATGCCGCCGACCGGCTTGACGCCGTGCATGGCACGCAGGTAGCCAGGGTGCCCCTGCACCAGCGCGGGTGGCAACCAGCCCTTCATCAGCAACTGCTGCGGCCCGTAGATGTCGGCCATGATCCGCTCCAGCAGCCGGATGCGTTGCAGCACGCCAGACTCAATCTGCTGCCAGCTGTCGGGCTCAATGATCAGCGGAAACAAGTCCAGCGACCAGGGGCGCTGCAGCCCGTCTTCGTCGGCATGGATGTTGCAAGTGACGCCGTTGTCGCGGACCTGGCGCGCCAGACTGGCGGCGCGCTGGTTCAGGTCAAGCGCGGTCTTGTCCGCCAAATGCTCAAAGAACCGAGTCCACGCCGGCGCTAGCGGGCCTTTGTCAGCGTTTGAGTCCGCCAGCTCTGTGTCGGCCGGGCCAGCACCGGGGGCGGTGGCACCGCGCAGTTCGTCGAAATGGCCAGCCGCCGCCACTGACGCCAGCGCCATGGCCTGTGCGCCGGGCCTGTCGGGCGCCGGGGCTGCAAGTGGGGAGGGAGTTGCGTCTGTCACGGGCTTAGAGTATGCCAGCGCAGCGTTTCAGGCACTGCAAATTTTCAAAAAAGTGGAGTAACCTGCTTGCTGTGAGGACACGCACTATGACAAAGACTTTTTCGATGATTCGGGAGTTCCATCTGGCCGATTGGTTTACGCTAGGCAATGCCATATGTGGCACGGGCGCCATGTTTTCCATGATGACCTACCTGCAAACCAGTGATGTCATCCATATCTACTTTGCCTGTGGGCTGGTGTTGGCCGCTATGGTATTTGACGTGATGGATGGACGGATTGCGCGGTGGCGACAGAAAACCTCGCCTATGGGTCGTGAGCTTGATTCACTCGCTGACATCATCTCTTTTGGCGTAGCCCCGGCCGTGATTGCGTATGGTTGCGGCATGCAGGGCCTGTACGACCGCATTGTCTTGACCTATTTTGTTGCGTGCGGCGTATCGCGCCTGGCGCGCTACAACGTGACGGCCGAAGCGCTTTCTCAAGGACAAGACAAAGTGAAATACTTCGAGGGAACGCCTATCCCGACGTCGCTGCTGCTGGTCGTGCTGATGTTTGTTGCGGCCACGCAAGGTGCTCTGGGCACGTCACTTTGGTTGGGTCAGATCGCAATGGCTGGTTTCATACTGCACCCAATGGTCTTGTTGTTTGCGCTCTCTGGCTCATTGATGATCAGTCGTATACGCTTCCCCAAAATCTGAGGATGGCTAAAAGCAAACAGTCTGTGACCGACGGCTAAGTTCAGGGTTCGCAAATGGGTTTGGACTAATTTGGGCTCTAACTAGTGCTTGACAGAAAACCCGTCAACCCCAGCAACGGCGCGTGTTTTCACGGTTTTCATCGAAGTGAAGATTTTCCAAAAACCATGCTTTGAGCTGGTTTTGCGTCAAATACCGGGGCAATGCC
>NZ_JBAQMD010000085.1:0-77379 GCF_049302455.1 Rhodoferax ferrireducens
GGCCATAAGTCGCCTGGGCACCGGAAATCGGAGCAACGTGCCCGATCTTGACGACCGTCTCCTGGGCCATGGCAACACCGGCGGCAGCAGCAATGGCAGCCACCATAGTAATTTTCAATTTCATTTGAGGGACTTGCAGAATTCCCCAAACCTGCCGAATTACCCGCGATCTGATGCAGAAAAAAAAGATGCGGGCACCGCCCAAAAGGCTGGAAGATCAGGGTATTGAATCATGAACTTGATGCCCGCCCATGCATACTACCCTGAGTCCCGTTACTGCCCAAAGATTTTCTGCCTTGCAAAGAGACCTCATAGGGCTGGTGGAGCAAGACTACACGGGCCTGACCCCCAAGCTTGAACAAATCATCCGAGCCTTCGAGTTCACGCAAATCGAGTTAGAGGTTTACCGAGATCGGGGCTACGCACAAGGCCGTGGCGTGGGACAACCCGAGATGGATCGTTGCGCGCTGGCCTGTGCGTTTCTGGCCAAAGCGGTACTGGACTTGAAGACCACCAGAGCGCTGATGGATCGCCTGCAAGCCGACAGCAAGCTGCGCCGCCTGTGCGGCTTTGATCTGCGTTTTGCGCTGCCCAGCGAGTCCACCTTCAGCCGCGCGTTTGAAGAGTTTGCCACCAGTGCACTCATTGAACGCGTGCATGCCCGCATGATCACGGACACCTTGGGCGACCAGCTCATTGGTCACATCAGCCGCGACTCCACGGCCATAGAGGCACGGGAATCGATTGCAAAGAAAGACAAAGTCGAGGCAGCCCAAGCCAAGCCCAAAAACAAACCCGGGCGGCCCAAAAAAGGTGAAGTTCGCCCCAGCCCCGAGCCAAGCCCACTGCAGCGCCAGCGCAGCCAGACGCTTGAGCAAATGCTCTTTGAGCTCGACACTGCTTGCGCCACAGGCACCAAGAAGAACGCGCAGGGCTACAAGATCAGTTGGAAGGGCTACAAACTGCATCTGGACACGGCTTGCTGTGGCGTACCCATCAGCGCCGTGCTGACGGGGGCGAATGTGCATGACAGCCGGGTCGCATTACCGCTCATGCGCATCAGCGCGCAGCGGGTCGATGCCTGCTATGAATTGATGGATGCAGCCTATTGCAGCACGGTGATCCGTGAAGAAATCGAGGCTGCGGGGCGCGTGCCCTTGATCGATCACAACCCGCGCAAAGGGCAAAAGCAGGAGTTTGCCCCGCACGAGGCACAACGCTACAAAACCAGATCAGGAGCCGAGCGTTGCAACGCGCGGCTCAAGGATGAATTTGGCGCCCGCCATGTCCAGGTGCGTGGACACGCCAAGGTGATGTGCCACCTGATGCTGGGGGTGGTGGCGCTGTGCGCTGATCAATTCACGAGACTGCTGGTATGAGTCAAAAACGCAACACCTCAGAGCAAACGCACTTCAAACCCAGTTCGCAGCGCCTTGCGAGGATGAACTGTGGGCCAAACAAGGGGAAATCGATGCGATAACGCTCTGGGTTCTTCATGGTCGTTGAAAAGTGCTCAAAATTTGAGCATCGAGCGAATCCCAGCCTGCTGCTATTTTGAATTCTGCAAGTCCCTCACATGTCTTATTTTGATTGACGCGCAAGAGTCGTTCCGCCAGCGCCCGTACTTCACGGCGACCGATCTGCCCGCCTACCTCAACGCACAAAACGCGCTGATTGACGGCTGCGTGGCGCGCGGCCTGCCGATCGTGCGTGTCTTTCACGTCGACGGCCCCAAGACCGCCAGCAACCCGTTTGCGCTCGAATCGGGCTTTGTGCAGCCGCTGGCCCAACTGCACCCGTTTGACGCCGCCGCCACCTTTCACAAGAGCCGCCACAGCGCGCTGGTGGGCACGGGACTGGACGTGTGGCTGACGCAGAACGGCATTCAAAGGCTGATTATCAGCGGCATCCGCACCGAGCAATGCTGCGAGACCACCACCCGCCACGCCTCTGATCTGGGCTGGCAGGTGGACTACTGCCTGGACGCCACGCTCACCTGGGACATGCAACAACTTGATGGATCCACCCTGAGTGCGGTCGACATCAAGGCGCGCACCGCCACCGTGCTGAAAGACCGCTTTGCCACCATTTGCAGCGTCGCGCAGGCGCTTGAACGGGCTACAGGAGCGGCATGAGTCAGCGCCCGCCTGTGTCGGTCTGCATCCTGGTGTTTGATGCGGTCGAGGTACTGGACTTTGCCGGACCTTATGAGGTGTTCACCACCGCCAGCCGGGTGCATGGCAAGCGCAACCCGGGCGCGGCGGCGCTGTTTGACGTGGCCTGCGTGTCGCGTGATGGTCAGCCGATTCAGGCGCGTGCCGGGCTGCGTGTGCTGCCCGAACACAGCTTTGCTGACCACCCGCGCTGCGACCTGCTGCTGGTGCCCGGCGGCGTGGTGGACGCTGCCATGGCCTGTCCGCAAACGCTGGCGTGGATCGCCCGCACCGCCACCCAGGCGCAGATCACGGCATCGGTGTGCACCGGCGCATTTTTGCTGGCGGCCAGTGGTGTGGTGCGCACCGGGCGCGTCACCACCCACTGGGAAGACAGCAGCGATTTGCAGACGCGCTTCCCTGCCCTGACCGTCTGCGACGACCCGCGCTGGATTGACAACGGCCAGGTCGTCACCTCGGCCGGCATCAGTGCGGGCATCGACATGTGCCTGCACCTGGTGGCTCGGCTGGGCGGGCGTGATTTGGCCCAGTTGACCGCACGGCAGATGGATTACCACGGCTCGTTTGAGGATTAAAAATGGACTACACCTTGTTTGGACACCCCGAGTCGGGTCACTCATACAAAGTCAAACTGGCGCTGGAAGTGGCGCAGATTCCCCACCATTACCAGGTCATCGACATCGGTTTGCCTCACCAGGCGCGGCCGGAACCCTTTCGCAGCCTGGCAAAGTTTGGCGAAGTGCCCCTTCTGCTGCATCAAGGACAGGCCTATGTTCAGTCCAATGCCATTCTTCTCTTTTTGGCAGAGCAAACCGGGCGTTTCGGTGGCGAATCCAGTGCCCGTCTGGCCCGTGCGCGGGAGTGGCTGTTCTGGGAAGCCAATCGTCTGGGCTTGAGTCTGGCGCACCTGCGTTTCGCCCGTCGCTTTGATGCCCTGGCTTATCCAGCGGGATCGCTGGTCTGGTTTGAGCGGCGTTATGACGCAGACATTGAGCGACTGGCGTACGAATTGCGCGATGGTCGCCGTTTTGTCCTGGATGACGAACCCAGCATCGCAGACTTCAGCCTTTGCGGTTATTTGTATTGGGCCGACCAGGCCCAAGTCGCTGTGCCGCCCACGGTTGCCGCGTGGCTGGCAAACATCAGTCAACTGCCTGGCTGGGCCGCGCCTTACACCTTGTTGGCGCGCTCCGCAGAGGCGCGATGACCGCCGCGCCACACGCGCCGATTCAGGTGCTGTTTGCCTTGCAACCCGACAGCCTGGCGCTGGATTGGGCCGGGCCGGCTGAGGCCTTGCGCATCGCCAACCAGGCGTTGCAGGCGCAGGGCCAGCCGCCGCGCTTTGTGTTGCGCTTTGTCGGTCCCAGCAGCGAGACGGTCAGCTCGGTGGGGCTCAAACTCAGTGGTCTTGAGGCGCTGCCTGACACGCTGCCAGCGCCGGCCTGGGTGGTGCTGGTTGGCCAGCCAGGCGCCACCATTTCTGTGCAAACCGAGGCTGCTCAAGCGCTGCTGCACTGGCTGCGCGGCCTGCGGCTGCAAACCCACCGGCTGGAGCTGATGACCGTGTGCGCCGGCGCGGTGCTGGCGGCTCATGCGGGTTTGCTGGCTGGGCGGCATGTGACCACGCACCACCATCATTTGGCTGAATTGCGGTCGGTAGAGCCCGACTGCCAGGTGGTGGAGAACCGGGTCTTTGTGGAAGACGCACCGGTGTACAGCAGCGCAGGCGTGACCACCGGCGTGGACCTGACCTTGCACCGCATTGCCCAGCTGTGTGGCGAACCGATCGCCGCGCAGGTGGCGCAAGCCATGGTGGTGGCCCTGCGTCGCGGCCCGCAGGACCCGGAGTTGTCACCGTTTCTGGCTTACCGCAACCACCTGCACCCGGCCCTGCACCGCGTGCAGGACGCCGTCAGCAGCCAGCCCGCACAAGACTGGCACCTGGCCAGCATGGCGACGGTGGCCTGCACCTCACCCCGGCACTTGACGCGCTTGTTTATGGACCATGCCGGCATTGCGCCGCTGCAGTACCTGCGCCGCATTCGCCTGGCCCTGGCGCAAACAGCGTTGCAGTCAGGCCGCAATGTCACCCAAGCGGCCGCTTTGGCGGGCTTCAGTTCGGACACGCAACTGCGCCGCGCCTGGCACCAACTGGGCGAAGCCGGCACCCCGTCGAACCCCAAATTACTATAAAAATAATAGCTACTAGCGCTTTGTTGACGGGGTCTACAGCCCTATTTCTTATAAATTTTTGCCTGCAAGGCCAAATACGCCGGCAGGCGCTCACCGCCCAAGGCCACCGCGCGTGCAATCGCTTGACTGGCCTCCTGGCGACGGTTCAGCTCCAGCAGCACTTGCGCCAGATTGTTCCAGCCGTCGGCAAAATCGGGGTGCTTGAGAACCGCCTGGCGGTAGGCCTTGGCCGCTGCGTCACGCTGGCCCAACGCATAAGCGGTGTTGCCCGCGCCCAGCAAGGCCGCACGGTCGTCCGGCCAGCGTTGCACTGCGGCCGCAAAAGCTTGCTGCGCGCCGCGTGCATCCGTGCGTTCCAGCGTGGCCGCTGCGGCGGTGTAAGCCTGGGGCTCGGCGGTGGCGGGCAGTTGCCCGGGTTTCAGGGCCAGCATGGCCCAGTACTGCCCGCGCGCCCAGGTGCGCTCAAAGGCAAACATTGAAATCTCCATGCGCGCCGTGCGCCCGGAATGCAGCAGCAACACGTGGCGCTCGCGGTCAAAACCCATCACCACGGCGTAGTGCCACACCGGGTAGATTGAGAACGCCAAATTCTGGAACACCAGCACCGGGTGGCCTGCCGCCACTTCGCGCAGTATGTCTTCCACCTTCGGCTTCAATGGATAAGCCAACAAGCCCTGCCGACGCGTGGCGGCCAGCATTTCGGGCTGCAGCGAGCCTTTGCGACCCGGCAGGTAAACCTGATCCACCAGCGCATCCGGCGTCACATCGACACCCGCAGCAGTGGCCACCATCGCCAGCGCGGCAGGACCACATTCATAATCTTCCTGCGGAAAAAACGGAACATCGGCAAGTTCGACTTGCGCGGGAAGTTCAGTTGGCCAGCGTGCATCCAGCATCGCCACCTGCGGTGTGGCGCAGCCACCCAGAAGCAGCACCGCCCAAACAAAAACCCCCGTCAAGACGGGGGCTCGCAGACCAATGAGTCGCTTGATCATCGAACCGATCGTGTGAACGGAAACACCTTGGTGAGGCCCATGATGTCAGTCACCAGCAGCACGATGAACACGGTGAACAAGATGCCCAACACATCGCCACCGGCCGGGGCCTGCTCAATGCGGCCTGCCAGTTGCGCCACTTCAGTGTCCGACATGGCTGCGACCCGCTCGGCCGCTGCCTGCGGGCTGACGCCCTGGCCCAAGATGGCCTGGCGCACGTCATCACGCGCCAGAAAACGGTTCACGGTGTCGCGGCTGGTGCTTGCCTGCACGGGCGCTGTGATTTCTTCGGTGCCCACGATGCGGGCTTGGGCAGCGAGGGGAAAGCCCGCGGCGGTGATGCAGACGATCAGGCAAGTGGAAACGATTTGTTTAAAGCTTTTCATGGGTTTCTCTCCTGGGTTGTGGGCAGGCGCAGTCTCTGCCGACACTGCGCTTCATGTTTCGCATTGGACCCACGCCGGTTGCAAAAGTCAAAATCCATTACAACCTGAAACATCAGTTGATGGCGCGCCGCAATTCGGCCACACGCCTGGCGATGGCGGACGTGTCGTGCCCCTGTTCGGCGTTGCCCAGATAGGTTTCCAGGTCTTCCAGCGCTCTTCCCGCATGGCCCAGCTCGGCATGGGCCAGGCCGCGATCCCGGTACTCGTCCCAGGCTTGCGGCAGCAGCACAATCAGCCGATCCTGCACCGCAATCAGGCGCAGCCAGTCTTCCTGGCCGGTGTGGATTTCTTTCAGGTTGCGCAACATCCGGGCAATGATGTCGCGCGGCGGGGTAGCCTGCAAATACAGGCCCAGCGGCACTTCGAACTCATCCATCAAGCCACTGCGTCGCCGGAAAGGCTCCAGCCGCTCGGCCAACGCCTCGCGGGTCAGCGACTGGCCGTCCAGCGGGTCCATCACGACCTGGCCTTCGGGCAAATTCACCTTGACCATGAAGTGGCCCGGAAATCCGACGCCCCGCGCCGCCAGCCCCAAGCCTTGCGCCAACTCCAGCCACAGCACCGCCAGCGAGATCGGAATGCCGCGGCGCGTGTGCAGAATCACACTCACAAAGCTGTTGTCCGGGTCATAGTAATGATTGACGTTGCCGGCAAAACCCAAATCCCGGTAAAAAAACTGATGCAGGACGCGCAGCTTTTGCAAGGGGCCGGCATCAGCCGCAAGGCGATGTTTGAGTCGTTCCAGGAGTTGATCAACTTCACCCAGCACTTGTTGCACGTCCAGTTCAGGGTATTCGTCCTGCGCCAGGCAGGCAGCCGCCTCCAGCAGGGCAAAGTCGGCATCGCTGTGCACCACCGATGCAAAGTACTCCAGCGGGGTGGGCACAGCCAAAGATAAAGTCATGCGAACCTCCTTGGTCAAAATTATCAGGCCGGATTCGCCGCCACGTCGCGCGTGTGCACAACCCGCTGCGGATAGGGAATCTCGATCCGGTTTTCTCGCAATGCCTTAAGTATGGCCAGGTTGATCAAGGACTTCAAGTTGTCACTGCCGTTCTCGGGGTCGGCGATCCAGAACCCCACCTTGAACTCCAGCCCGTCGGCACCAAAGGCCGCCAGGTTGACCGAAGGCGCAGGCTCACGCAACACACGCTCCTGGTTCACGGCCGCCTGTTTCAACAAGCGCATCACCTGGTCCACATCGCTGTCATAAGCGACCGAGACCACGGTATGGAGCCAGACCCGCGAATCCGCCAGCGACAGGTTTTCGACCCGTGTGGTGATCAGCAACTCGTTGGGAACAATCGACTCCCGCCCGGCGAGTGAGCGGATGACGGTGTAGCGGGCGTTGATTTGCATCACAATGCCCTCAAAATTATCCACCCGCACGTTGTCGCCAATCCGCATGCTGCGTTCGGCCAGGATGACAAAGCCGCTGACATAGTTGGCCGCCAGCTTTTGCAGGCCAAAACCCACCCCCACGCCAATGGCACCACCGAGCACCGACAGCGCGGTCAGGTCAATCCCCACCGCTGACAGCGCCATCAACAGGCCGACAAACATCAACAAGACCCGTGTGGCGTTGCTCGCCGCCTTGCGCAGCGACAACTCGCCACCGGTGGCGGAGCGCAGCAAACGGGTCTCAATGGCGGCGGAAATCCACAAGGTGAAGATCAGCACGGCCCCCGCCGTCAAGCCCCCCTCGATCAGGGTGCGTACCGACATCCTGGCGCCCCCCATCTTCCAGGTGATCTGGTCGAGCTGTTCCAGCAGCAGCGGCAGCAGGCCACTGACCCACAACACCATGGCCAGCCACGCCAGCCATGAAATGCTGCGCTCCAGCAGACGCACCAGCGGCGTCTCACTGAAGGCGGCGTGCAGCACCTTGACCCCCAGGCGAATGACCAGCAGGGCAATCAGGACCGGCAGCGCAATTTTGAAAACGGCCAGCGGCACCCGGCCCAGCAGCAGGGCCCTGGCCGCGTAGGCCAGGCACAGCAGCAGCAGCGGAAACAGCACCCCGTCCACAATGCGTCGGCCAAACATGATGGAACTCGTCAGGTTCGAGCCCAGCGTCCGGCGCAACAGCACGGCCAGCACCCACGCGGCAAGGCCGCACAAGGCCAGTGCGCCGAGTTCGATCAGCGCGGCCGTTTGGGTCAGCGCCGCAACCCAGCCGTCCAGGTCGGTGCTACGGAATTCAAACATCGGCCAGCACCCGAATATGTCCCTCCACACTGCGACCGAGCGCGCTCAAGGCATAGCCACCTTCCAGACACGAGACAATACGTCCCTTGCCGTGGCGGCGCGCCACGTCTTTCAGGCGATGCGTGATCCAGATGTAGTCCTGCTCGACCAGGCCCAACTGGCCCATGTCGTCCTCCCGGTGCGAGTCGAAACCGGCGCTGATGAAGATCATCTCGGGCCGGAAAGCCTCCAGCCGCGGCATCCAGGCGCTTTCGATCAGCTCCCTGATCTCCATGCCCTTGGTGTAGGCCGGTACCGGCAGATTGACCAGGTTGGCCGCGTTGGAGTGAACGTGATCGAGCGGATAAAACGGATACTGGTAAAAGCTCACCATCAAAATACGCTTGTCGCCCGCCACGATGTCTTCGGTGCCGTTGCCGTGGTGCACATCAAAATCAACAATGGCGACCCGCTTCAAGCCATGGCGCTCCAGCGCGTACTTGGCGGCCAGCGCCACGTTGTTGAAAAAGCAGAAGCCCATGGCTTGTTCGCGGCAAGCATGGTGGCCGGGCGGGCGAATGGCGCAAAACGCGTTTTCAAATTCGCCCGCAATCACCGCGTCGGTCGCGGCCAACGCCGCGCCGGCCGCGTGCAGGGCGGCGTCCCAGGTGTAGACGTTGATGGAGGTGTCGGGGTCCACCTGGGCATAGGGCGGGCCACCGGCCAGAATGTCTTCTTTCAGCACATCGCTCAAGCCGCGCAGCGCCGCCACATGCGTGCGGCTGTGCGCCAGCTCAATGTCGGCCAGCGAGGCCGCAGGCGCCTCGCGCCGCTCCAGCGCCAGCCCCAAGCCGGTGATTAGCAGCCGGTCTTCGATCGCATCGAGCCGCTCTGGGCATTCGGGGTGGCCCGGACCCATTTCATGTTTGCGGCAATCGGGATGGGTGTAGTAGCCGGTCATTGTCACGGTGAGCGCCTGCCTCTCGAATTATTTTGGTAACGTCGTGCTATGGATGCACAAAAAAAACTTGAATCAATACTGAATCAGCTTAACACGGTGATTGTCGGCAAGCCTGAGCAAACGCAAGATTGCGTGGCCTGCCTGCTGGCGGGGGGCCACTTGCTGATTGAGGACGTGCCCGGCGTGGGCAAGACCACCTTGGCCCTGGCACTGGCCAAAACCTTTGGTCTGCAGTTCTCCAGGGTGCAATTCACCGCTGACCTGATGCCCACAGACCTCACGGGCGTCAGCGTTTATGAGCGGGCCAAGGAAAGCTTTGTCTTCCACCCCGGCCCGCTGTTTGCGCAGGTGCTGCTGGCCGACGAAATCAACCGCGCCAGCCCCAAAACCCAAAGTGCGCTGCTGGAGGCCATGGAAGAGAAGCAGGTCACCGTGGACGGCGACACCCGCCCCTTGCCGGCACCGTTCTTTGTCATTGCCACGCAAAACCCGCATGACCAGTTGGGCACCTACGCGCTGCCGGAGTCGCAGCTGGACCGGTTCCTGATGCGCATCTCACTGGGTTACCCGGATCGCGCCACCGAACGCACCTTGCTGGCCGGTCGGGACCGGCGCGACATGGTGGAGGAGTTGCCCAGCTTGCTGAATGCGACTGAGCTGAAAATGCTGCAGCAGCAGGTGCTGGCCATCCATGCGGCCGCGCCGCTGCTGGACTACGTGCAGGACCTGATCGCGGCGACCCGCTCGGGCAAGTGGTTTTTGCAGGGCCTGAGCCCGCGCGCCGGTATTGCCGTGGTGCGCGCGGCCAAAGCGCAGGCCTTGCTGAGCGGACGCGACTACGTGGCACCCGACGACGTGCAGGCCATCCTGGCGCAAACCGTGGCGCATCGCCTGCTGCCGCTGGGGGATGCGGGCCGCGGCGCGGTCGAGCAGGTGCGCGCCCTGCTCGATGCCGTGCCGCTGCCCTGAACGCCTTGCGCCGATGTCCGTCGCACCGTCATTGCCCCACCCGCTGCTGCATCCGGCGGCGCATGTGCGCGCGCAATTCCAGCGCTGGTGGCAGGCCCGGCTGCCGCTGACCGACAGCTTCACCCTGACCCAGCGCAACGTCTACATTTTGCCGACGCGCCCCGGCCTCATACTGGGCGTCACGCTGCTGGTGCTGCTGGTGGCATCCATCAACTACCAGCTCAATCTGGGCTACCTGCTGACCTTCTTGCTGGCCGGCTGCAGCCTGGTTGCCATGCACGTGTGCCACGCGACCTTGCGCGGACTAACTATGCATTTAATAGCGCCTGACCCAGTGTTTACGGGGGCTACAGCCATTATTGGCATAAACCTTGAAAACCGGCGCCCAAGCACCCGGTTTGGCATTGGGCTGGCACTGCTGGGCTCAAGCCACTGGAGCTGGACCGATGTGCCCGCGCAAGCGAACGCCACGGTGCATGTGGCCTTCAAGCCGCCGCGCCGCGGCCTGCACCGCGTGCCCGCGCTGACGGCGGAAACCCACTTTCCACTCGGTACCTTTCGGGTCTGGACGGTCTGGCGGCCCGCCGCCCAGGTGCTGGTTTATCCGGCCCCCGAAGCCCATGCGCCCGCCTTGCCGATGGGTGAACCCCGCGCGGGCGACGCCGCCGCGGCGCCCGGACCCGCTAACGGTGACTACGATGGCATCCGCGCCTACCGCCGCGGCGACCCGCTCAAACTCGTGGTCTGGAAAAAGGCCGCCAAGGCCGATGAGTTGGTCAGCCGCGACACGCAGCAGGTGCAGCGCCATGAACTGTGGCTGGAGCCGCACAGGACCGGCCTGCCCCAGCCGGAACAGCAGTTGTCGCGCCTGTGCGCCTGGGTGCTGCAGGCCGAGCAGCAGGGGCTGGATTACGGCTTGCGCCTGGGTGGCCTGGAAATCAAGCCAGCCCACGGTGAGGCGCAAAAACGTCGCTGCCTGCAAGCGCTGGCGCTGTGCTGAGCTTGAGGCTGCCGCCATGTTGAACCTGCTGCATCACCTGCGCCCGCTGCCGCGCGACAGCCGCGACACCCTGTTCCTGCTGGGAGTAATCGCCTGGGTGGTGTTGCCGCAGGTGAGCCATTTGCCCTTGTGGTGCAGTCTGCTCAGCGGCGCGGTCATGCTGTGGCGCGGCTGGCTCGCCGTCACGCTGCGGCCCTTGCCCGCGCGCTGGTGGCTCTGGTTGCTGCTGGTGCTGACCGTGGGCGCCACACTGTTCACCCACAAGACCCTGCTCGGGCGCGATGCCGGCCTGACCCTGATCGTGGTGCTGCTGGCCCTGAAGACGCTGGAGCTGCGCGCCCGCCGTGATGCCTTCGTGGTGTTTTTTCTGAGCTTCTTCATGATGCTGAGCAACTTTTTCTTCTCGCAGTCGCTCTTGACCGCCGGCGCCATGCTGATCGCGCTGCTGGGCCTGCTGACCGCCCTGGTCAATGCCCATATGCCGGTGGGCAAGCCGCCCCTGCTGCAGGCGGCCCGCATCGCGGGCTCGATGACCCTGCTGGGCGCCCCGATCATGGTCATACTGTTCATGTTGTTTCCGCGTCTGGCGCCGCTGTGGGGCGTGCCCAGCGACGCCATGAGCGGGCGCAGCGGCTTGTCGGCCACGATGCAGGTCGGCAATATCGCCAGCCTGGCCCTCGATGACAGCATTGCCATGCGCATCCGCTTCGAGGGCGCGCCACCGCGTCAGTCGGATCTTTATTTTCGCGGGCCGGTGCTCTCAAGCTTTGACGGGCGCAACTGGCAGCCGCTGCGCTCAGGGCTACCAGCACAGCTGCGGCCGCTCCCCGATCTGCAAGTGCAGGGCGCGCCGGTCAACTACCAGGTGACGCTGGAGCCCAATCAGCGCCCCTGGTTGCTGCTGCTGGACGCCACGCCCAACGCACCCCTGCTGACGGGCTTCGAGGCCCGCATGACACCCGAGCTGCAATGGCTGGTGGAGCGCCCGATCACCGACCTGCTGCGCTACACCGCCCGCAGCTACCCCGACTTCAGCCATGGCCCACTGCGCCCGGTGGCGGGTCTGCAGGACTACCTGGAATTGCCCTTTGGTTTCAACCCGCGCACGCTGCAACTGGCCGCCGAGCTGAGGCGCGACCCGCGTTATGCCGCGGACGACGGGACGCAACTGATCGCGGCCGTGCTGGAGCGCCTGCGCAGCGGCGGCTACGTCTACACGCTGGACCCCGGCGTGTACGGCCGCGACAGCGCCGACGAGTTCTGGTTTGACCGCAACGAAGGATTTTGCAAACACATCGCGTCCAGCTTCGTCATCCTGCTGCGCGCGCTCAAGCTGCCCGCGCGTGTCGTCACCGGCTACCAGGGTGGCGAACAAAATCCCGTCGATGGTTTCTGGACCGTGCGCCAGAGCGACGCCCACGCCTGGGCCGAAGTCTGGCTGAACGGGCGCGGCTGGGTGCGCGTGGACCCCACCGCCGCCGTGGCGCCGGGCCGGGTGGGCAGCTTGCAGCGCTTGCAGGCGCCGCGTGGCGTCATCACCGAGGCCTTGCTCGGCAACGTCAGCCCGGCGCTGGCCCTGAACCTGCGCGCGGTGTGGGACGCCGTCAACAACCGCTGGAACCAGTCGGTGTTGAACTACACACAGCGCAAGCAGCTCAACCTGCTGGAAAACCTGGGCTTTGAGTCGCCCAACTGGGAAGACCTGATCTACCTGCTGATCGGCATCGTGGTGCTGGCCAGCCTGGGCGCCGCAGCCTGGACCCTGTGGGAGCGCACCCGCCAGGACCCGTGGCTGCGGCTGCTGGCGCAAGCTTGCGCGCGGCTGCAAAAAGCGGGCGTCCCACTGGCCCCGAACAGCCCGCCGCGCCGCATGGCCGAGCAGCTGCGCGCGCAGCTCGGCCCCGAGCACCCAGCGGCTCGGCGCATCGGCGACTGGCTCTTGCGCCTGGAAGCGCTGCGCTACGCGCCGCCCGCCGCCCAGCGCAGCCGCCTTGCGACACTGCAGCGTGAATTCAAGCGACTGCACTGGCCCACGTGACGCATCAGCCCAGGCATCGCATTCCAAACCGGCCTAAAACCCGCGCACCGGAGTCCGTCATTGACGATGACGACGATAAGGAAGACGCTGACAAAGACGCCGGGCATGGTGACGATGGATGGACGGATAAACCGGACGTCCATCTACCAAGCCATCCCTGGTTGCGAGAAATGATTTGTCAAAAAATCGATGAGCGCGCGAACCTTGGGCGAGACATGTTTGCGGCTTGGATACACCGCATAAATGCCAAGCTCAAGCGAACGAAATTCGGGCATCAACTCGACCAATGCCCCAGAGGCCAAATCGTCACCCACCAGGAAGCTGGGCTGCAAGATGATGCCTTGGCTGGCGAGTGCCGCCGCGCGGCAGGTGTCCCCATTATTGGTATGGATGCAGGGATTGGTTTTGACACTGACCGGCCCCAGGGGTCCCTTGAAGGGCCATTCGTCCTTGGTGGACCAGTAGCTGTACGAGATCACAGCATGGTCAGCCAGTTCGCCGGGGTGCTTGGGTGTGCCGTGCAGCTTGAGATACTGCGGTGAGGCACACAGCACCATGCGTGTGGTCGCCAGCCGCTTGCTGACCAGGGTTGAATTTTCCAGATTGGCGATGCGGATCGCCACGTCATAACCCTCCTCCACCAGATCGACCAGGCGATCTGCCAGCGTCACGTCCAGCTTGACGTTAGGGTGCCGGACTCGGAAGGCACCCCACAGCGGGGCCAGATGCAAAACGCCAAAGGTAAATGGTGCATTGATTCGCAGCAACCCGCTCGCGGCATCGCTACGGGACGTGATTTCATCCTCAGCCTCTGCCAGTTCGGCCAGCAGCTCCTTGCTGCGAACATAAAAAATCTGTCCTTCATCTGTCAGTGAAAGCCGCCGTGTCGTGCGGTGCAGCAAGCGCACACCCAGGCGGGTTTCCATGTCGACCACATAACGCGAGACGGCCGCCTTGGACATCGCCAGCGCGTCGGCGGCTTTGACAAAGCTCCCAGCGTCAACCACCGCATTGAAAGTCTGCATTTCAAGAAACCGATCCATTATTCCTCCAATCGAGACAATTAATCACATTCAACGGTGTTTATCTTCTCCCACATTTCCAATAAAGTCCATCCCATGCACTGCAAAACACACACGGTCCAGCCCATGCAGTGTCTGCAACAGACAAATTCAACCCACCCAAAGGAAGCATCATGAAAGTCACAGTTATCGGCGCCGGCAATATGGGCGCAGCCTTCGTCAAACAACTCACCCACGCTGGCCATCAAGTCACAGTGACCGCCCGCAGTTTTGAAAAAGCACAAGCGGTGGCCGCAGCCAACATCGGCGCAACCGCCGTCGCCACCTCCAACGCAGCCGCTCAAGCTGATGTCGTCATTCTGGCGACCGGCTATGCCGACGCCGTCAATGCGTTGAAAAGTGTCGGTAATCTGAACGGCAAGGTGGTCATCGACATCACCAACCCCCTGACGGCCGATTTCATGGGATTGACCCTCGGTCACAGCAACTCCGCTGCGGAAGAAATCGCCAAGGCCATCCCGGAGGCTGATGTTGTCAAAGCATTCAATACCGTATTCGCCCAAGTGCTTTCCGACGGCGCTGATTTCGGTAACGGTCAAATCGTTCCGGTATTTGTCGCCAGTGACAGTGAGCGTGCCAAGCAGACCGCCAAGGCGCTGGCCGAGAGTATGGGATTTTCTACGGTGGATGCCGGTGGCCTGAAGAATGCTCGCTACCTGGAGCCCGTGGCTGGGTTCAACATTTACCTGGGCTACGGCGCAGGTCTGGGCACGTCGATTGCGCCGACCTGGATCAAGCGCGCCTGATCCAAGACCCGCGATCTGCAAGCGCCTAAGGCTTGCAGATCAACCGACCCTATCCATCAACACATCTCATTTCCAGGAAACCACCATGTCCAAGACCTTTCAAAACACACTCGCCCTGGCTTCTCGCCTGTTGTTTGTCGTGTTCTTTCTGCCTGCGGGCTTTGGCAAACTCACCGGCTTTGCCGGCACCGTGGGCTACATCTCGTCGGTGGGCTTGCCGCTTGCCACCCTGGGTGCCGTTTTGGCGCTGGCGGTTGAAATCCTGGGTAGCCTGGCACTTCTGGCGGGGCTCAAGACCCGGCTTGCGGCCCTGATTCTGGCGGCGTTCACGCTGGTGGCCAGCTTCTTCTTCCACGCCTACTGGGCAGTTCCTGCTGACCAGGCATTTGTCACACAACTGCTGTTCTTCAAGAATATTGCCGTGGTTGGCGGTTTGCTGGCACTGGCGGCCAACGGCGCAGGCGCCTGGAGCCTGGATGCGCGCAACGAACCTTGATTCAAACTGAAAACAAAGCACTGGAATCGTCATGACCTCCCCAGCCAAAGCCCCTGTTCTCTTCATCTCGCATGGGGCACCAACCTTTGCCCTTGAGCCTGGACTTCTTGGCCCCCGGCTGCGAACCCTGGGCAGGCAACTGCCTGAACTCAAGGCGGTGTTGGTGGTGTCACCCCACTGGCAAACAAAGGACGTGATGGTCATGAGCACGGCGTTGCCAGAGACGGTGCACGACTTTGGCGGTTTTCCGTCCAGCCTGTATGCACTGCAATATCGGGCTGCCGGTCAGCCAGAACTGGCCCAAGAGGCGGCCCGCCTGCTGAATGCGGCAGGTTTCGCTGCAAATTGCGACGACCGTCGCGGGCTCGATCACGGTGCCTGGGTTCCACTGCTCCACCTGCTGCCTGAGGCCAAAGTGCCGGTTTTTCAGGTCTCCATGCCTTTGGGCTTGACGACCCAGCAGGCGATGAAGTTGGGCCAGGCTCTGGCACCGCTGCGCAACCAGGGCGTACTCATTGTTGCCTCCGGCAGCATGACCCATAACCTGTACGACGTCCGTCAATCCGGCGCGCAGCCCGAAGCCTATGCCCAGGAATTTGCCACCTGGGTGCGAACCGCCGTGCTGGCCAATGGGGTCAAACAGTTGCTTGACTACCGTGCTGAGGCACCCTACGCCGAACGGGCGCATCCAAGTGAAGAGCATTTTCTCCCCCTGCTGATCGCCATGGGGGCAGTCGCCGAGGCGGATGAAGTGACTCTGCTCCAAGGGGGTATCACCAACGGCGTTTTGTCAATGGAATCCTACGCATGGGGGATTGAGTGATGAGTGCACACTTTGATTTGACGTTTTTATCGAAACAACCGCAGCCTGCGAACCCCAAAGCACTGGTGGTGCTCTTGCATGGTGTGGGCGGCTGCGAGACCAATCTTGTCGATTTGGCCGCCGCCATCAGCCCGGAAACGCTCGTCGTCATGCCGCGCGGCCCCATGACCTTGGGCGCGGGGCAGTATGGCTGGTTTCGGGTGAACTTCACCAGCGCCGGTCCGCTTATCGTCGAGACCGAGGCCGAGCAAAGTCGCCAGACCTTGCTCCGATTTGTGGCGCAACTGCAGTCGGTCTACAGCATTGCACCGCGGAAAACGGTGATTGCCGGATTCAGCCAAGGTGGTATTTTGAGTGCCAGCGTTGCGCTGAGCGCGCCCGAGCTCGTTGCCGGATTTGGGGTCTTGTCGGGGCGCATCCTGCCTGAACTCGAACCACATGTTGCCGACAAGGCGCGGTTGAAAAACCTTCACGCATTCATTGGACATGGCGAGTACGATAGCAAGTTGCCCGTGATGTGGGCACAGCGCTCGGACCAACTTCTCAGTGACTTGGGCGTGGCGCACCTGACCCGTCTGTACCCCATTGACCATGGAATCAGCGCGGAAATGCAGGCAGACTTCTTGTCCTGGTTGCAGAGCATCACTTCAGGGGTTTGATATGCATGACGCCATTCATCAGAGCTACGCAGCTGTTCGCAGGCAGGAGCCGCCAGCAACCCCCATGGTGCTTCTGCACATCGGCGAAGATCGGACCTGTGTCGCAGCAGGCACGGGCGTCGAACCCGAGCAAATTCTGATACTAAAGATTGGGTCGACGCGGACGTCAAACGATTTCTTTAGACACAATCCGCCATCACCGCTTGAGATCGAGAACGCCATTATGGTCGTTGAGGACGAAGTGACGCGTGCCCGTGAGATAACCGTCGGACGCGCATCACTTTATTCCACAGATGAACTGGTTTACGAGATAGCCAAGATGGCGGACTGTTCGGAAAAATTGGCCATCACGCTGACGATTGAACAGGTTGAAAAGCTGTTTGACCAGCTTGCTGCCAGATCCGAAGGCAGGCCATCATCGCAAGTGGACATACCGGATGACCCAAAATTCGCTGCAACCCTGTTGATCCTGCGAGAGTTCATGCATCACCTGCAATTTGACGACATCAAATTCAGACGAAAGTCGGAACCAACGGGGAACCCGGTCAACGACACCCATCGACCCATCTGATCCGCAACGTCAAATTTGCACCCGGGTTCCCAATTCGATCACGCAATTGTTCGGCAGACGAAAGAAGTCCGCCACACTGCCTGCGTTGCGGGACATGATGGCAAAAAGCGCTTCACGCCAGTGGGCCATGCCGGCGCCTTTGGTCGGCACCACAATTTCCCGACTGAGGAAATATGAAGTCTCAAACAGGTTGATGGACAAGCCTTGGGATTGACAGAGCTCCAGCGCCCGCGGAATATCCGGAGCATTCTTGAAGCCGTAGTTCACCTGTACCTTCCAGAAACCGGGCACCAAAGGCTTGACTTGAACGCGCTCGTCGAACGCAATCCATGGCACGTCATGGAACACGACAGTGAGGATCACATTACGCTCGTGCAGCACCTGGTTGTGTTTCAGGTTGTGCATGAGTGCCTGCGGCACCGTGTCCGGGTTGGCAACTGTGTAGATGGCGGTCCGCGGGACGCGATGCACGACATCGGCGGACAAAGCCGTGATGAAGGGCAACAATTCGGGGTCATCGTGGCGGATGTTGTCAATCAACAGTTCGCGACCGCGCCGCCAGGTCGCCATGACCGTGAAGATGACCACGCCCAGCACCAGCGGGAACCAGCCACCCTGAAAGAACTTGAGCGAGCAGGACACGACCAACAGCGTGTCGAGGGCCAAAAACACAGCGGTGGCCGCCAGCGCCACCGGCAACGGGTAGCCCCAGCCATCGCGCACGACAAAAAAAGTCAACGCGGTGGTGATCAACATCGTCATGGTCACCGCGATGCCATAGGCCGACGCCAGCGCGGAAGAACTGCCGAAGCCAACGACGGCCAGCAAAACCGAGACCAGCAGCAGCCAGTTCACTTCCGGCATGTAAATCTGCCCGATTTCCTTGGCCGAGGTGTATTGCACCTGCATGCGCGGCAGCAGCCCCAGCAAGACCGCTTGTTTGGTCATGGAGTAGGCCCCCGAAATCACCGCCTGGGACGCGATGACGGTGGCCAGTGTGGCCAAAACGACTGCCGGTATGAGCCAGGCTTGGGGGAACAGGCGATAAAACGGATTCTCCAGCGCGGAGGGGTCGCGCATCAGCAGCGCGCCTTGCCCCATGTAATTGATGGCCAGGGCCGGCAACACCAGTCCCAGCCAGGCCAGCTGGATCGGTCGTTTGCCAAAGTGCCCCATGTCGGCGTAGAGCGCCTCGACACCGGTGAACGCCAGCACGATGGCGCCCACCGCCACAAACATGTGCCAGCCCTGTGAGCGCAAAAATTCAAAAGCGTTCAATGGGTTGAGCGCCGCCAGAATGGCCGGCTGCTGAATGATCTCTGTCACTCCGGTGATGGTCAGCACGGCAAACCACAACAGGATGACCGGCCCGAACAGCTTGCCGACGAGGCTGGTGCCAAAACGCTGGACCGCAAACAGGCCGACGAGAACCGCCACTGAAATCGGGAGCACATAGGATTTGAAGGCCGGCGTCGCCACCTCCAGACCTTCGACCGCACTGAGCACGGAGATGGCCGGGGTAATCACGCTGTCGCCATAAAACAGGGCGGCGCCAAACACGCCCATCAGCAGCAAAACGGTGCGCCGCCGCGCCGTTTTGCCGGCCGCGTTGGCGGCAAGCGCCGTCAGCGCCATGATGCCGCCTTCGCCGCGGTTGTCGGCACGCAGGATCAGCAACACATATTTCAGCGTCACGACCATCATCAGGCCCCAAAAAATGACAGACACAGCGCCAATGAGGTGGACGCCGTCCAGCGGCACGCCGGTGGCAGGGCTGAAGACTTCCTTCATGGTGTACAGGGGACTGGTACCGATATCCCCGTACACCACCCCCATGGCACCGAGCGTGAGCGCGGCCAGGCTTTCCCGATTCGAAGTTCTACTCATTGCAATCCATTGGCTGTAAACAGGGCGTCACTATCGCTACCGGCGCATCAGGAACGCATAAGGAAGGGTGCACTCAAACGGCTGCCAGGCGATAACCGACACCGGTCTCGGTCAGCAGATGGCGCGGCTCGGCCGGGTCGCGCTCGATCTTGGCCCGCAACTGGGCCATGTAGAGCCGCAAATAGTGCGTGTGCTCCGTGAACTCGGGGCCCCAGACATCGAGCAGCAACTGCCGGTGCGTCACCACGCGGCCCGCACTGCGCACCAAGCGCGCGAGCAGCTTGAACTCGGTCGGCGTGAGATGCAGCACCTCACCGCTGCGCAGGACGCTGTGGGCAGCCAGATCAATGCGCAGATCGTCCAGCTCATGCACCGTGACCGCCGCGGCCAGCGCGGTGCCGCGATGGCGCAGCGCCACCCGAATGCGGGCCAGCAGTTCGCCCACGCTGAATGGTTTGGTCAGGTAATCGTCGGCACCGGCATCAAGCAGCTGGATTTTTTGCGCCTCCTGATGCCGGGCGGACACCACGATGATGGGCAGCGAATGGCGCGTGCGCACCTCGCGCACCAGTTGCACGCCATCGCCGTCGGGCAGGCCCAGATCCAGCACGATGACATCGGGCGGGCTGTGGCGTAAGAGCGCGCCGGCCTCGCTCAGCGACACGGCGGTCTGCACCTCAAAGCCCTCCACCGACAAGGAGGACTGCATCAGCGCCCGTATCTCGCGGTCGTCCTCGACCACCAGCACCCGAAGTGTCATGGCAGCTCCTGGTTCAGCTCTTGGCCAGGTTGCTGGGCATCGAGCGGCAAGGCGAGCACAAAATTGCTGCCGCCGCCCCGGCGCGGGCGCAGCGTCAGACGCCCGCCATGCGCGAGCGCGATGGCCCGGCACAGGGCCAGGCCCAGACCGGCACCACGCTGGCCCGACTGATCGCCGCGGGTATAGGCCTCGAAGATGACTTTTTGCTCGGCTTCAGGAATGCCGGGACCCCGATCCTTGACGGAAACGAGCAGTTCCTGGGCCTCAACGCTGACGCTCAGGTCAATCGCGCCGTCGCTGTATTGCAGCGCGTTGTCCAGCAAATTGCTGATCAACTGGGCGAGCAGCACCGGGTCTGCCTTCACCAGCGGCAAGTGTTCGGGCACATTGGACTTGATGCGGCGCTGGGCGTCGCGCTGGCGCACGCGCGCCAGCACGGCGCCCACGATTTCTTCCATCGATTCCCAATCCCGTTTAAGCGCCTGCGCCGCGCCGGTGAGCTGCACCAGCTGCAAGGTGTTCTCGGTCACGGTGGACAGGTAGGACGCCTCGCTGACAATGCTGCCGAGCAGGCGGTCCTGCTCCGGCTCGCTGAGTTTGTCGCGTTGGGTTTGCAAGGAAGACGCGGCACCCACGATGGCCGCCAGTGGTGTGCGCAGATCATGCGAGATCGCGGCCAAAAAAGTGCTCTGCAACTGCTGGCGTTGCGCTTCGCTTTGCGCCGCGAGCATCGACGCGGTCACACGCAGACGCCACAGCGCCTGCGCCAGCAGCGCACACAGCGCCTGGGCGTGCTCGCGGCCAGCCTCATCCGCTGCCAAAGCCGGGCGGACGCAGGCCGCGCCGGTCACATGACCGCGCTCGCCCAGAGGCAGGTACCAGGCCAGCAGCCCGGGCCAGCGCCCGGTGCCCGGCCCCAGCACTGCCGCCTCCCTCATGCAGCAGCGCATGCCGTCGCGCACGGCGGCGTCCAGGTCCGCGGCGAAATCGAGTTCACGCCCGTCCTGGGTCAGGGCCAGCGAACAAGGTCCGGCAAAGGCGGCGTCCAGCGCCTTGTGACCGAGGGCCTCAATATCAGCCGGCGAATTGACGTTGGACAGGTCGGTGGCCAGTGCCTGCAATTGCCGGGCGCGCCGCTCGTTCAGATGCGCCAGCTCAGTCTCGCGCCGCACGCCCTTCGCCAGGTGGCTGATCACCAGAGCCAGCACCAGCATCGTGCCCAACGCAATAAAGTGTTCCTGGTTTTCGACCTCAAAGGTCCAGCGCGGCGGCACAAAAAAGAAGTTCAATGCGGTGACCGCCACCACGGCGCAGACGGCCGACTCAATCCAGTCCAGTTTGTAGGAGGCAATCACCACCGCCAGCACATAAATCATGGCCTGGCTGGTCAGCGATACATAGCGATCGAGCAAGAAGCTGCAAGCGGTGGCGGCCGTCAGCAGAAGCGCGACGATGACCCAACCTCGGGCTGGCTGGCGGTTGGATGCAGATAACGCTGGAGAATTCATAATGGAATCAGCGTACCACCTGCCGTGTCAGGATCGCATTAGGAAAGTGCCTGGCCATCGAATCCAGGTGTCACGCCGTTTCGCCCATCAAGTCACGGCGCTAACGCAACCATACGATCCAACCCGAAGCAGCTACCCGCGAGATGGGCCGGAGAAGGCAAGCTGTTGCGTCCGTCTTTCGCAAAAAACCGAAGCGCACCCATCAGGATTTGCGACTACCATTTCCCACCATGGAACACGCGCCCGCCTGGCTGATCAACAGCTTCATCTACCTCAGCGCCGCCGTCATTGCAGTGAAGTAGTCGATATGACCCCTCGGCAGTCGCCTCTCACTTTTTGTTGGAGTTGCGCCACATCAAACAAGACCGAGTCAGCTTACGCATACCGCCCACTTGGGCTAGCATTGACCCCTTTAGGTTTTGTACTGTTCCCAAAGAGACAACGATAAAAAATGAGGGGACTCCAAATGTTGGTGACTTCGATCAAGCGCTGGCTGGCACCGCCCGTTTTTGAAGGCGCTGAGGAGAAAACGCGCCAGGCGAGTTTGATCAACATGGTCTGCATCTCCTCCCTGGCATTTACGCTGGCAGTCATGGTGGGTGCTTTGATGGGCGGAAAAACCCCGATGAGCACCCTGATCATCGACTTGGTTGCGTGCGCAGTGACCCTGCAGTTTCGCCACTGGCTGCGCAGCGGCAGGGTGATGCTGGCGCGGTTCGGAATGGTCATCTTCGGCCTTGTTTTCATCACCGCGGTTACTGCCAACATAGGAACCATTCGCACGCCGACGGCCGCCATCTTGCTGTTTTGGGTGCTCATGACAGGCTTGATCTTTGACCGGCGCGGCATTGTGATCGGCACCATCGCCGCCTCGCTGGCGGTGCTGGGCTTGATCGTGGCCGAGAACGCCGGGTGGCTGAGGCCGCCTTCTTACGACGTTGGCGTGACGCAATGGGTCACCTTCACCGCCCTGTTCGGATTCACCAGCGGTCTCACTTATTACATCAACCAAGGCACAAAAAGGGCGCTGGCACTTGCCAGAAAGGAAATCGAACAACGCAGGCAAGCTGAACAGTCGCTCAAAGCCGCCAATGAGGAACTGCATTTGCGTGTGTTTGAAGTGCAAAGACTGCAGGCCGAATTGCACGAGCAGGCGATTCATGACCCACTCACGGGTCTTTATAACCGCCGCTATCTGAGCGATGCGCTGGCGCGCGAAATCATGCAGGCCCAGCGCGCGAACAGTACGCTCACCTTTGTCATGGCAGACATCGATCACTTCAAATTTGTCAACGACAGCTACGGACATCAGGCGGGCGACGAAGTCCTGGTGCAGGTTGCCAGTCTCCTGAAAAAGCATGCCCGCGGTTCCGACATTGCGTGCCGCTACGGCGGCGAAGAATTCCTGCTGGTGTTTCCCGGAACAAGCCTGGAACTTGCCCGCAAGCGGGCAGCAGAAATCCAACAAAATTGTGCTGCGCTGAGCATCCAGCATGAAGGAAAAGATATTGCTGTGATGCTGTCATTTGGCGTGGCGGCCTACCCCGATCATGGGCAGCAATGGGAACAAATCATCGTCAAGGCCGACAAGGCTTTATACCAATCCAAATGCAACGGCCGCAATCAAGTCACGGTATTCAGGGATGAGGAATTGCCCACTTGACGGAGAACGGGAAGCTTGCTGCCCATTAAGCGCTTGCGAATGGCCGCTGCCCAGCACAGCCGCCTCGCTACACTGCAAAGTCAATCCAAACTACTGCGCTGGCCCACGTGACTTCAAAGTTTCTTTTTCTTACTGCATTTTTTATAGCTGCTTACGCCCTGTCCACGGGGGCTAGAGCCCTGAATGGCTCCAAACCTGAAGCGATGGTCCTGGCCGCCGCGCCGACGTCAAAAATAGTCAAGACGGCGCACAAGACGAGGCCCGCGAAGCGCGCCATCCGTCACCGCCGCGTCGCCCTCCACCAGGCGGCCAGCAGGCAGCCCGCGCTGCCCGGGCCAGTCTACGCGCAGCGCACGGACGCCATGCAGGTCGCCGATGACATCGCTGCGCGCCGCGATCTGCCGCCTGACTGGGTGCGCCAGGCCATTGGCCAAGCCCGCTACTTGCCGCAAGTGGCCAAATACATCCAGCCACCGCCACCCGGCACGCCCAAAAACTGGCAGGTTTACCGCAGCCGCTTCATCGACCCGGTGCGCATCAAGGCCGGGGTCCGGTTCTGGCAAGAAAACCAGCAGACGCTCACGCGTGCGCAAGAGCAGACCGGTGTGCCCGCCGAGATCATCGTCGGCATCCTCGGCGTAGAAACCATCTATGGTCAGCAGATGGGCAGCTTTCGGGTCATCGACGCTTTGACGACACTGGCTTTTGATTTTCCCGCCAGCCATCCCCGCGCGGCAGCCCGCAGCGAGTTCTTCAAGGCCGAGCTGGAACAGTTCTTGAGCCTGACCCACAGCACCGGCGTGGACCCCTTGATGCCCCTGGGCAGCTTTGCCGGGGCCATGGGCATGGCGCAATTCATGCCGTCGAGCTGGGTGAAGTACGCGATTGACTTTGACGGCGACGACCGGGTGGACCTGTTCAACAGCGCGGCCGACGCCATTGGTTCGGTCGCCAACTATTTCAAGGCCTTCAACTGGCAACCCGGCCTGCCAACCCATTACGCTGTGCGTTTTGACAGCGCCACTTTGAGCCTGCCGGCGCTGCTGGCACCCGACATCCTGCCCACCTTCAGCGTCGACAGCTTGATGGCCCACGGCGTCGTGCTTGAAGGCGGCGCATGGCAGCATCCGGGGAAGCTGGCGCTGGTGGAGTTGCAAAATGGCGATGCGCCCCCCAGCTATGTGGCCGGCACCGAAAACTTCTATGCCATCACGCGCTACAACTGGAGCAGCTACTATGCCATGGCCGTGATTGAACTGGGCCAGGAAGTGGCGCAAGAAATGGCACGCGCCCGCAATCCCTAGTTGACCCGCCCTGCCCCCCCTGATTACCACCTGATTTTTACTTTATGGCCAAGAAACCTGAAACCGCTTCCCGCATCGCCGACAACAAGAAGGCGGCCTACAACTATTTTTTCGAAGAACGCTTTGAAGCCGGCCTGGTGCTCGAAGGCTGGGAGGTCAAGTCGCTGCGCGAAGGCAAGGTCCAGATCACCGACGGTTACGTGGTCATTCGCAATGGTGAGTTGTTTGTCATCGGTCTGCAGATCAATCCGCTGGGCACCGCCTCGACCCATATCAGCCCCGACAAGCAGCGCACCAAGAAACTCCTGATGCACAAGGAAGAAATCAAGCGTTTGATTGGCAAGGTCGAGCAAAAAGGTTACACCCTGGTGCCGTTGAACCTGCATTGGAAAGCCGGCAAGATCAAATGCGAAATTGCGCTGGCCAAGGGCAAGGCCGAGCACGACAAGCGCGACACCATCAAGGACCGTGAAGGCAAACGTGAGGTGGAGCGGGCGATGAAGACCAATCACCGGTAAGTTTTTTTCCGGCGCAGGGAATAAAGGGGGTGCCATGGGTGTTTATCCCTGTGCAAACGCTTGTTTGCGTTCATCAACTCAGGAGTTCATCATGAAACTTAGCTCTCGCGCCACCCTTTCCCGGTCCCTGACGCTCGCCCTTTTGGGTGCTTGCGGCGCCCTCTATGCCGCCCCGCCCACGGTGGCCGACGGCGTGCTGGTCGGCCCCAACGGCATGACGCTCTACACGTTCGACAAAGACACGGCCGGCAGCGGCAAATCGGCCTGCACTGGTCCGTGCGCGACCAACTGGCCACCCTTCATGGCCGCCGAATCCGACAAAGCCTCGGGCGGCTACACCGTCATCACGCGTGACGACGGCGCGAAACAGTGGGCAGCGATGGGCAAGCCCCTGTACTACTGGTCCAAGGACGCCAAGCCCGGCGATAAGACCGGCGACGGCGTAAATCAAGTCTGGAAGGCGGCCAAACCATCGGCCATGCCAGCGCCTGCGCCGAAACCCGCGCCTTCTAGCTATTGACGCGAAGCTTGCCTTGGTCAATCGCGAACCCATCGTCGATCAAATCCCCGCGCTGCGCCGTAATGCGCGCGCGCTGACGGGCGACGCCTGGGCGGCCGATGATCTGGTGCAGGACACGCTGGAGCGCGCCTGCAGCAAGTGGCGTTTGTGGGCAGTGGGTTCTGACTTACGGGCCTGGTTGTTCACCGTGATGCACAACCTGTTTGCCAACCAGGTGCGCCGCTCCACAAGGCAAGCAAGCGGCAGCACCGTGGATATCGACGATGTGGCCCACGAGTTGGTGGCACCCGAGGCCGATCCGGGGCCGGCGCTCGATTTGCAGCGTTGCCTGCTGCGCTTGCCGCTGGACCAGCGCGCTGTTGTGCTGCTGGTCAGCATCGAGGAGATGAGCTATGCCGAAGTGGCCCGGATTACCGGGGTTCCGATTGGCACCGTGATGTCGCGCCTGTCGCGTGCCCGCCACCGCTTGCAGACCTTGATGGATGCACCAGCCCGCAGCGCCGCCCCGCAGCCGGCAAGCGACGCACCGACAAGCCCCTTACCGTCCCTTCGCCGCCTGAAATGAGCTACCGGAAAACACCATGAACAGGACCCCCTCTCGCCCGCTGACGGAAGACGAAATCCACACACTGGTGGATGATCAGCTGGCGCCCGACGCGCTGACCGCCCTGCAGACGCGGCTGGCACAAGACCCGGCAGCGCAGGCCACGGTGACGAAATGGCGCCGCCAGCGTGACGCCCTGCGCAGCCTGCATCAGCACCTTGTGGACCAGCCGGTCCCCGCCACGCTGATGACCGCGGCGCGACAGACCGCGGCCTCGCAGCAGGACATCAACCAGTGGTGGCGCTGGGGCGGCATGGCCGCCGGGGTCATGCTGGCGTTTGGTGTGGGCTGGTTTTCCCATACAGCGTGGCAGGGTGAAAGGCAGCCCTCCTCCACCCTGGCGAGAGCGTCAGGGGCGCCGGATTTTGTGCGACAGGCCAGCTTTGCACACGCGGTGTACGCCCCGGAAATCCGGCACCCGGTGGAGGTAACTGCAGCGGAGCAGGAGCACCTGGTTCAGTGGCTGTCCAAGCGTGTCGGCAAGCCGCTCAAGGTGCCGCATTTGGCGGCGCAAGGTTATGAGCTCGTGGGCGGACGCCTGCTGCCAGGTGAAGCCGGTGCGCGGGCGCAGTTCATGTTCCAGAATGCGGCCGGAACCCGCATCACGCTTTATCTCGGCGCAATGGACAAGTCCGGGGCTGGCGCTGACATCCGTGAGACCGGCTTCCAGTTTCGCGCTGACGGGCCGATACCGAGTTTTTACTGGATCGACCAGGGCTTTGGCTATGCGCTGTCCGGGCCGGTGCCGCGTGACGCGCTCATGAAACTGGCTGAAGCGGTGTATCACCAGCTGTAGTGATCGGTTTGAACTTGCAACATAATTCAAAACATGAGATTTCTACACACCATGCTGCGCGTTGGCAACCTTCAACGCTCGATTGATTTCTACACCCAGGTGCTGGGCATGAAACTGCTGCGCACCTCGGAAAACCCCGAGTACAAATACTCCCTGGCCTTCGTCGGCTTCGGCAGCAACCCGGAGCACGCCGAGATCGAACTCACCTACAACTGGGGCGTGGATTCGTACGACCTGGGCAACGCCTTTGGCCACCTGGCACTGGCTGTGCCCGACTGCCGTCGCGCCTGCGATCAAATCAAAGCCGCGGGCGGCCAGGTCACGCGTGAGGCCGGGCCCGTCAAAGGCGGCACGACGGTGATTGCCTTTGTCACCGATCCCGATGGTTACAAAATTGAGCTGATTGAACGCGCCGACCAGGCCAGCGGCGCTGGCCTGCGTTGACATTCAAGAGGAAAAGCCTGGCAGCGGGCCGAACCATGGAACCCGAGCGCAGTTGGCGCAAATCTTGCGGCAGTCCAGCGCATGAACCCATCGCTGCGCATCGTCGTTGTTGCCCCTGATCTGGACGTTGCCAATCCTGAGGACGAGCAAGCCATTCGCCAGGCCGAGCGCTCGCGCAACCTGCGTATCGGCCTGCTGGAAAACGGCTTCAATCTGGTGGCCACGCTGCCAGCCGACGTGTTTCTGACCGAGCGCATTGCCCAGCTACAGCCCGACTTGATCATTGTGGACGCCGAAAGCGATGCCCGCGACTCGCTGGAGCACGTGGTGATGGCCACGCGCGATGAACGCCGCCCCATCGTCATGTTCACCAACGACGACGACACCCGCCATGTGAAAGACGCAGTGGCGGCGGGCGTGTCGGCCTACATCGTGGCGGGCTTGTCGCCAGAGCGCATTCGACCGATTCTGGATGTGGCGCTGGCGCGCTTTCAGCACGAGCAAGCGCTGCTGCAAACGCTGGCCAGCACCCAAAGTGAGCGCGATGAACTCAGCGCCGAGCTCAAAGACCGCAAGGTGATTGACCGCGCCAAAGGCCTGCTGATGCAGCGCCAGGGCTTGAGTGAAGAAGATGCCTTCAAAAAAATGCGGAAAACCGCCATGGACAAAGGCTTGAAGCTGGCCGATGTGGCGCAGCGCATGCTTGATGTGGCTGATTTGCTGGCCTGATTTGGTGCACTGCACAAAACTGGTGCCAAACCCGTCCTGCTCAAGAAATAGGCAGCAAATGACCGTGCAGCCCCCGTCTATATTGGTTAGATAGCTATTATATCTATAGCATTAACAAAAGAACTGAACCTGGCACACACCTTGCGTTGATAAAACAAGACCCATGAAGGTCACGTAGCCGACTTCTCCCAATGGCGGGTGGGGTCGGCTCAACCAGGACAAAGGCGTCCCCACAAGCAGGCAGCGGCAAACCGTCGCGTACCGGCTTCGTGAGGACGCCTTTTTTTGTTTCTTTTTTTCTGAAACCTTGCCAAGGAAGCCTGCCATGACCGACCTTTTGAAATCCAGCCTCAATCGCCGCGCTGTGCTGCAAACCGCCGCGGTAGGTGCCATCGGCATCAACCCGGCCCTGCGCGCCGCCGTCTATGCCGCGGGCTCCGACGCCCCGGAAAAAGCCGAAGTCAAGATCGGCTTCATCCCGTTGACCGACTGCGCCAGCGTGGTCATGGCATCAAGCCTGGGCTTTGACAAAAAATACGGCATCAAGATCATCCCGACCAAGGAGGCCTCGTGGGCCGGCGTGCGCGACAAACTCGTCAGCGGCGAGCTCGACATGGCGCATGTGCTGTATGGCCTGATTTATGGCGTGCACCTCGGCACGGCGGGTCCCAAGAAGGACATGGCCGTGCTGATGAGCCTGAACAACAACGGCCAGGCCATCTCATTGTCAAAGGCGCTGGCCGACAAGGGTGCGGTCGACGGCCCCTCGCTGGCAAAACTGATGGCGAAGGAAAAACGCGAATACACCTTTGCCGGCACCTTCCCGACCGGCACGCACACCATGTGGCTGCACTACTGGCTCGCGGCCTCGGGCATCAACCCGCTGCAAGGCGCGAAGCTGATCACCGTGCCGCCGCCCCAAATGGTGGCGAACATGCGCGTGGGCAACATGGACGGCTTCTGCGTTGGGGAACCCTGGAACCAGCGCGCGATCATGGACAAAATCGGTGTCACGGCGATCACGACGCAGGACATCTGGAAAGACCACCCCGAGAAGGTGCTGGGCGCCAGCGGCGAATTTGCCAAGAACAACCCGAACACCTGCCGCGCCGTGATGATGGCCGTGCTCGAAGCCAGCCGCTGGATCGACGCAAGCCTGGCCAACAAGATGAAGATGGCCGAGACCGTGGCGCAGAAGTCCTACATCAACACCAGCGCTGACGCCATCAATGAGCGCATCCTGGGCCGCTACCAAAACGGCATGGGCAAGAGCTGGGACGACCCGAACCACATGAAGTTCTTCAACGATGGTGCGGTGAACTTCCCCTACCTGTCCGACGGCATGTGGTTCCTGACCCAGCACAAGCGCTGGGGCTTGCTGAAGGAACATCCCGATTACCTCGCGGTGGCCAAGCAGGTCAATCAAATCGATCTCTACAAGCAGGCCGCTGGTGCGCTGAAGATCAGCGTGCCCAAGGATGTGATGCGTAGCAGCAAGCTGATGGACGGTGTCGTGTGGGACGGAAAAGACCCGAAAAAATACGCCGACGGTTTCAAGATCAAAGCTTAAGGAGTCCATCATGGTTAGCGCAGTTTTTCACTCTCCCCTTGAACCACGGGTGGCGCCGACTGCGCCGGCCCTTGAAAATGCTACTAAAAAAGTAGCCACATCGTCAGACAGCATGCGGTCTAGAGGCCAAAAAGTCATTGAACGCAAGACAAGGCCTGCGGGTGCCGGCATCGACTGGCGCGGCTTCTGGCTGGTGGTGCTGCCGCCGGTGTTGGGCCTGGCTCTGATGATTGGCGTATGGGCGCTGGTGTCGATCTCGACGGCCAGCAGCATCCCTTCGCCGACCGAGACCTTCAAACAGGCGGTCATCATTTTCAGCGACCCGTTTTACAGCAACGGTCCCAATGACCAGGGCGTGGGCTGGAACATCCTGATGTCGCTGGAGCGCGTGGCGCTGGGCTTCGGGCTGGCGGCGGCGGTGGGCATTCCGGCCGGCTTCATGATTGGGCGTTTCGAGTTCCTGAGCCGCATGTTCAATCCACTCATCAGCCTGCTGCGCCCGGTCTCGCCGCTGGCCTGGTTGCCGATTGGCCTCTTGGTGTTCAAGGGCGCCAACCCGGCGGCGATCTGGACCATCTTCATCTGCTCGATCTGGCCCATGATCATCAACACGGCGGTCGGCGTGCAGCGCGTGCCGCAGGACTACATGAACGTGGCGCGCGTGTTGAACCTGTCTGAGTGGAAGATCGTCACCAAGATTTTGTTCCCCTCGGTGCTGCCCTACATGCTGACCGGTGTGCGCCTCGCGGTCGGCACGGCCTGGCTGGTGATCGTGGCGGCCGAGATGCTGACCGGCGGTGTCGGCATCGGCTTCTGGGTCTGGGACGAGTGGAACAACCTGAACGTCAAGAACATCATCATCGCCATTTTTGTGATCGGCATCGTCGGCCTGATGCTCGAATACGCCCTGATCAAAATTGCCACGGCATTCACGTTTGAAGAAGTGAAGAGCTAACAACCTCCGTTCGGGCTGAGCCTGTCGAAGCCTTTCGACAGGCTCAAGGCGAACGGTTATGGAGAACATCATGAGCGATAAGCTGAAGACCAACTACATCGAAATTTCCGGCGTCGAACAGACCTTCAAAACCAAAAAAGGACTCTTCTGCGCACTGCAGAACATCAACCTGACGGTGGCCAAGGGCGAGTTTGTGACCCTCATCGGCCACTCGGGCTGCGGCAAGTCCACGCTGCTCAATCTGATCGCCGGCCTGACTGTTCCCACGCAAGGCCACCTGCTGTGTGCGAATCGCGAAATCGCCGGCCCCGGCCCGGAGCGCGCCGTGGTGTTCCAGAACCACTCGCTGCTGCCCTGGCTCACCTGTTTTGAGAACGTCTACCTCGGTGTCGAGCGCGTCTTTGGTGCCGCCAACCGCAGCACGGGCGCCGGGTCCGAAAGCAAAGCCCAGCTCACGGCGCGCACCGACGCCGTGTTGGCGATGGTGGGCCTGAGCTCCGCCGCGCAAAAGCGTCCCGGCGAGATATCGGGCGGCATGAAGCAGCGCGTGGGCATTGCACGCGCCCTGGCGATGGAACCCAAGGTGCTGCTGATGGACGAACCTTTTGGCGCGCTGGACGCCCTGACCCGCGCCAAGCTGCAGGACGAACTGCTGGAGATCGTCGCCCGCACCCACAGCACCGTGGTGATGGTCACACACGATGTCGATGAAGCGGTGCTGCTATCCGACCGGATTGTGATGCTGACCAACGGCCCGGCCGCGACCATCGGCGAGGTGCTGCGCGTTGACCTGCCGCGTCCGCGCCAGCGGGTTGAACTGGCCGAGAGCACGCACTACCTGCATTTCCGCAAGGCCGTGATTGACTTTCTCTACACGCGCCAGGCGCACGTGGAAAAGGCCGCCTGAGACATTGCGGGACAGACCAAGAGTTACACGCAATGAACTTTGCTCTGTCCTCAACCGTTTAGATCGCCAGCTGGCATCAACAAGGAGAAACTCATGGACATGCGTGTAGAACCCAAGGTCAAAATGAAACTGGTGATGATCGGCAACGGCATGGCCGGCGTGCGCACGCTTGAAGAGCTGCTGAAAATCGCGCCCGACCTGTACGACATCACCGTCTTTGGCGCCGAGCCACACCCCAACTACAACCGCATCTTGCTGTCGCCGGTGCTGGCCGGTGAGCAAACGATTGACGAGATTGTTCTCAACTCATGGGACTGGTACACCGACCACGGCATCACCCTGCACGCCGGCAAAAAAGTGGTGGCGGTGGACCGCGCCAGACGACTGGTACGTGCCCTCGACGCTGACAACAAGGTCACCGAAGTTCCCTACGACCGGCTGTTGATGGCCACCGGCTCCAAGCCTTTCATCCTGCCCATTCCCGGCAAGGATCTGGAAGGTGTGATTGCCTACCGCGACATTGCCGACACCAACGCCATGATCGACGCGGCCACCAAGTACAAAAATGCCGTCGTCATCGGCGGCGGTCTGCTCGGGCTGGAAGCGGCCAACGGCCTGATGCGCCGGGGCATGAACGTCAGCGTGGTGCACGTGATGCCGACGCTGATGGAGCGCCAGCTCGACAACGTCGCGGGCAAGATGCTGCAAAAGTCACTGGAGGACCGAGGCCTGAAATTCCTGATTGGCGCGCAAACGCAGGAACTGGTCGCAAGCGACGATGGCCGCGTCAAGAGCATCAAGTTCAAGGACGGCACTTCAGTTGCCGCCGATCTGGTGGTGATGGCCGTGGGCATCCGCCCCAACACCGAACTGGCCGAAGCCATGCGCCTGCACTGCAACAAGGGCATTGTGGTGACCGACACGCTGCAGACCGTCACCGACGCGCGCATTTACTCGGTGGGTGAGTGCGCGGCGCACCGGGGTATCGCCTACGGTCTGGTAGCGCCCCTGTTCGAGCAGGCCAAGGTGGCGGCCAACCATCTGGCGCAGTACGGCATTGGCCGCTATGTCGGCTCGCTGACCTCGACCAAACTCAAGGTCACCGGCATCGACCTGTTCTCAGCCGGGGACTTTCTGGGCGGCGACGGCACCGAAGAGCTGGTGCTGAGCGACCCCTATGCGGGCGTCTACAAAAAGCTCGTCATCAAAAACGACAAACTGGTGGGTGCCTGCCTGTACGGCGACACGGTGGACGGCAGCTGGTACTTCAAGTTGCTGCGCAACGGCCGCTCAATCACCGACATCCGCGACAAGCTGATGTTTGGGGAAAGCAATATTGGCGACGCCGGTGTTGAAGGCCACAACAAGGCCGCCAGCATGGCCGACAGCGACGAAGTGTGTGGCTGTAACGGTGTCACCAAGGGCACCATCTGCAAGGCCATCAAGGAGAAAGGCCTGTTCACGCTCGACGAGGTGCGCAAGCACACCAAGGCCAGCGCGTCGTGTGGCTCGTGCACGGGGCTGGTTGAGCAGCTGTTGATGTTCACCGCCGGCGGTGACTACTCAGCGACGCCGAAGATGAAAGCCATGTGCGCCTGCACCGAGCACGGCCACCAGGCGGTGCGCGATGCCATTGTGGCCAACAAGCTGCTGAGCATTGCCCAGGTCTTCAACTTCATGGAATGGAAAACGCCCAATGGCTGTGCCTCCTGCCGACCCGCCGTCAACTACTACCTGATCAGCAGCTGGCCCAAGGAGGCCAAGGACGATCCGCAGAGCCGCTTCATCAACGAGCGCAGCCACGCCAACATCCAGAAGGACGGCACCTACAGCGTGATTCCGCGCATGTGGGGCGGCGAGACCACGGCCAGCGAACTGCGCCGCATTGCCGACGCGGTCGACAAGTACAAGATTCCCACCGTCAAGGTCACTGGCGGCCAGCGCATTGACCTGCTGGGCGTGAAGAAGGAAGACCTGGTCAGCGTCTGGAAGGACATCGGCATGCCCAGCGGCCACGCCTACGCCAAGGCCTTGCGCACCGTCAAAACCTGCGTCGGCTCGGAGTGGTGCCGCATGGGCACGCAGGACAGCACGCAGATGGGCAAGGACCTGGAACGAGCCATGTGGCGCATGTACGCCCCGCACAAGGTCAAGTTCGCGGTGAGCGGCTGCCCGCGCAATTGCGCCGAGGCCGGAATCAAGGACGTCGGCATCATCGGCGTCGACAGCGGCTGGGAAATGCACATTGGCGGCAACGGCGGCATCAAGACCGAGGTGGCGCAGTTCTTCACCAAGCTCAAAACGGCGCAGGAAGTGCTGGAGTACACCGGCGCCTTCATGCAGTTGTACCGCGAGGAAGGCTGGTACCTGGAGCGCACCGTGCATTACCTCAACCGCGTCGGCATGGACTACGTGAAGAAGAAGATTCTGGAGGACACCGAGAACCGCCAGGCGCTGTGGGCGCGGCTGCAGTTCAGCCTGGATGGCGAGCCTGATCCCTGGTTTGAGTACAGCCGGGCCGAGGTGGATCTGCGCCAGTTCGACAAACTGGCTGTTCCCGCCTGAGTCCTGATGGGTTTCTACCTCGTCGCCAACGCAAGCCGGAATCGGCGGCCTACCGGTCTGCTTGATAAGAATTTATGGCTAATTGGCTTCTAGCCCCCGTGTTATTTGCTTATACAGCTATCTAAATAATAGCAAAAGGAGTCATCATGAGCAACTGGAAAAAGATCTGCCAAGTCACTGACATCCCCGTGTTGGGATCGCGTTGCATCCAACGGCCGCAAGGCACGGACGTGGCGGTGTTTCGCAATGCGCAGGATGAAGTCTTTGCCCTGCTGGACCGCTGCCCGCACAAAGGAGGCCCGCTGTCGCAAGGCATTGTGTTTGGCAGCAGCGTGGCCTGCCCGCTGCACAACTGGACCATTGGTCTGGACACTGGCTGTGCGCAGGCCCCGGACGCGGGTTGTGTGCAGAGGTTTAGCGTCATGGTGCAGGGTGATGCGGTGCATTTGGATTTGGAGGAGTTGGCGGCGCTTGCGGTGGGGGAGCCCGCATGACGTTCAGTGGGTGGCTCAGGCCGCTGCGCCGCTCAGCTGCGCGGCTGTCCTCCGTCCTTCGTCCTCCTCCTTTACGCCGCTACGCTGAGCGCCACAGCGACCTGATCTTGCGAGGTGTGCCAGCCAGCCATGCTCGCAGCCCCAGAAACTGGGGTGGGTGGCATAGCGAAGTCAAGGAGGAGGACGAAGGACGGGGGACATTCGCGGCGCCATCCACCCCAGTTTCTTGGGCGTCCACAGACCGATATGCAGGCGCTTGAACCCCAGTGAAACAGCTCAAAGAAACCAAATCCACCTGTCCTTATTGCGGGGTCGGCTGCGGCGTCATCATCGAGTCGCAGGGCAATCAAATCACCGGCGTGCACGGCGACCCAGCACACCCGGCCAATTTCGGGCGGCTCTGCACGAAGGGCGCCACCTTGCACCTCACGGCCAGCGCAGCCATCACCCAACAAAGCAGGCTGCTGCACCCGATGCAGCGTTTGACTCGTGGCCAGCAGCCCAAGCGCATCGGCTGGGACGCCGCGCTGGACACAGCAGCCGAAAAATTTGCCAACATCATCCAGACGCACGGCCCCGATGCGGTCGGTTTTTATATCTCCGGCCAGTTGCTGACCGAGGACTATTACGTCTTCAACAAACTCGCCAAGGGGCTGATCGGCACCAACAACATCGACAGCAACTCGCGCCTGTGCATGAGCAGCGCGGTGGCGGGCTACAAGCAGACGCTGGGGTCTGACGCGCCACCGGCCTGCTACGACGACGTCAACCACGCTGGCACCATCTTTATCGTCGGCGCCAACCCGGCCTACGCACACCCGGTTTTGTTTCGCCGCATTGAAGCCGCACGCCAGGCGCGCCCGGACCTGAAGATTGTGCTGTGTGATCCGCGCCGCACCGATACGGCTGAAATTGCCGACCTGTTTCTGCCGATCCAGCCCGGCACCGATGTGATGCTGTTCAACGGCATGCTGCACGTCATGTTGTGGGAGGGATGGCTCGATACCGCCTATATGGCCGCCCACACCAAGGGCTTTGACACACTCAAGGCCACGCTGCGCGACTACACACCCGACGTGGTGGCGCAGACCTGCGGCATCGGCAAGGACGACCTGCTGCAGGCGGCGCGCCTGTTTGCCGGTATCAACGCCGACGACCCGACCCAAGGCACACGCGCACCGACGCTCAGCCTGTACTGCCAGGGCCTGAACCAGTCCAGCAGCGGCACCGCCAAGAATGCCGCGCTGATCAACCTGCACCTGGCCACCGGCCAGATTGGCAAGAGGGGTGCCGGGCCGTTCTCACTCACCGGCCAGCCCAACGCCATGGGCGGACGCGAAGTGGGTGGCATGGCCAATCTGCTCTCAAGCCACCGCGACTTGAACAACCCGGCGCACCGCGCCGAAGTTGCCGCGCTGTGGGGCCTGCCATCCGTGCCGTCCAAACCCGGTAAAACGGCGGTAGAGATGTTCCAAGCCGCCGCCGATGGCGAAATCAAGGCCTTGTGGATTGCCTGCACCAACCCCGCGCAATCCATGCCCGACCAGGCCACCGTGCGCCGCGCCCTGCAGCGCGCCGAGTTTGTCGTCGTGCAGGAAGCCTTTGCCAGCACCGCCACCTGTGTCTTTGCGGACCTGCTGCTGCCCGCCACCACCTGGGGCGAAAAAGAAGGCACGGTGACCAACAGCGAACGCCGCATCAGCCGCGTGCGCGCCGCGGTGGCGCCGCCGGGCGAGACCCGGCACGACTGGCAAATCGTCGTCGATTTTGCGCAACGACTGCAAGCCATCGGGGTCGGATCCGAAACCACCCTCTTTCCCTACCCCAGCCCCGAATCGATCTGGAACGAGCACCGCGAATCCACGCGCGGCCGCGACCTCGACATCACCGGCATGTCCTATGCCCTGCTGGCGCACGCCCCCCAGCAGTGGCCCCTGCCCGAGGGCGCCACGCAAGGCAAGGCAAGACTGTACGAGGACGGCCTCTTCCCCACGCCCGACGGCCGCGCCCGCTTTGTCAACACGGTCTACCAGCCCGTGGCCGAGCCGCGCGAAGCACGCTACCCGTTTTCACTCAGCACCGGGCGCCTGCGCGACCAGTGGCACGGCATGAGTCGCACCGGCACGCTCGGGCGCTTGTTCGGCCATGTGCGTGAGCCCGCCCTGCAAATGCACCCGCAAGACATGGCACGCCGACTCCTCACGGAGGGTGATCTGGTGCACGTCACCAGCAAACGCGGCTCGATTCTGGTGCCGGTGCAAGCCAGTGCCGAGCAGGGACTCAGCCAGGTCTTCATGGCGATGCACTGGGGTGAAGAATTCCTGAGCGGCATCAGCGCCACCGGCCAGCGGCTGGCCGGCGTCAATGCCCTGACCACTTCGGCTTTTTGCCCCGACTCCAAACAACCCGAATTCAAGCACGCAGCGGTCAAGGTCCTGAAGGCGGAACTGCCCTGGTCCCTGCTGGCCATGGCCTGGCTGCCCGCCAGCCAGCTGCAGTCGGCTCGTCATGAACTGCAGCAGTTGATGCTGCACTTTGACCATGCGAGCTGCGTGCCTTTCAGCAACAACACCACGCTGGATGCTGCCGGCCAGGAGCGCAGCGGTCTGCTGTTTCGGGCCACCGCGTTTGAAGCGCCGACGGACGCGCTGCTGGCCCAGATCGAGTCCCTGCTCAACCTGGACAGCCCCTACGTCTTGCGCTACGCCGACAAAAAGCGCGGCCAGCGCCGCGCTGCGCTGTTGCAGCACCTTGACACCTGCACCACGCTGGAAGGGTTCATGCTGGCGGGTGACACCCGCGCCCAAAGCTGGATCAGCACGCTGCTGCAAGACGAGTTGCCAGCCCAATCTTATGGCCGCGCCCTGCTGCTGCCCGGCGCCAGGCCCCCGGTGCAGGTGGTGTCCCGCGGCAAGCCTGTGTGCGCTTGCTTTAATGTGACCGATGTGGCGATTGAGGCGCAGTTGCGCCAAAGCAAGGGAACGGCGCAGGAACGGCTGGGCTCGCTGCAGGCCGCACTGAAATGCGGCACCAATTGCGGCTCCTGCATGCCCCAGTTGCAGCGCATGGTGCGCGATAGCCCGGAAATTGACGCTCGGGACCTGACGCCTTCAGGCGCAGCTCAAAAAAACACCCTGAGAGCACCAGTGCTCTCAGGGTGACGATGCAGCCGATTCAGCCCTGCCGCATCAGCCCATGTGCAGGCCGCCGTTCACCGAGAAATCGGCGCCGGTTGAGTAGCCACCCTCGTCGGAGGCAATCCAGGCAATGATGGAGGCAATTTCACTTGGCTCGCCCAGACGCTTGACCGGCACCGTGGCAATGATCTTGTCGAGCACATCCTGACGAATGGCCTTGACCATGTCGGTTCCGATGTAGCCCGGGCTCACGGTATTGACGGTGACGCCCTTGGTGGCCAGCTCTTGCGCCAGCGCCATGGTGAAGCCGTGCATGCCGGCCTTGGCGGCCGAATAGTTGGTCTGGCCGGCCTGGCCCTTGGCGCCATTGACGGACGAAATATTGATGATGCGGCCCCAGCCTTTTTCCACCATGTCGGCCACCACTTGCTTGGTGACGTTGAACATGGAGTTCAGGTTGGTTTCAATCACCGCATCCCAGTCATCACGGGTCATCTTGACGAACATGCGGTCGCGCGTGATGCCGGCGTTGTTCACCAGCAGATCAATGCTGCCGTGCTCGGCCTTGGCCTTGGTAAAGGCGTCGACGGTGGAATCCCAATTGCCGACGTTACCGACTGAGGCATAAAACGTAAAGCCCAGTGCCTGCTGTTCGGCCAGCCATTTGGCATGGTCACGTGTCGGGCCGCAGCCTGCAATGACCTTGAAGCCCTCTTTGTGCAAACGCTGGCAAATGGCGGTACCGATGCCCCCCATGCCCCCCGTGACATAGGCTACTTTTTGATTCATATTTTTTCTCCTTTGATTGAACGAATCCACTTGTACGACTGTAAAACACTATAGCGACTAATCCCGCCCGTCGCATTGCGGAAAACACTAACGCGAGCACCGCACCGGGCACAAACTCCAGCAGCGCCTGCGGTGTCCCTTAACGCTCGATCGTCAGCGCCACGCCCATGCCACCGCCAATGCACAGAGAAGCAAGGCCCTTCCTGGCGTCGCGGCGCTGCATTTCATGCAACAGCGTGACCAGAATACGGCAACCGGACGCACCCACCGGGTGCCCGATGGCAATCGCACCGCCGTTGACGTTGAGTTTGGAGGTGTCCCAACCCATTTGCTGATTGACGGCACAAGCCTGCGCTGCAAACGCTTCGTTGATTTCCATCAAGTCAAGGTCGGCGGCCTTCCAGCCCGCGCGCGCCAGCGCTTTTTGAGACGCCGGCACCGGACCCATGCCCATCAGGGCCGGATCGACACCGGAGGTGGCAAAGCTGGCAATGCGGCCCAGTGGTTTGAGCCCCAGGGCGGCGGCTTTCTTGGCCGTCATCACCATCACGGCAGCGGCGCCGTCGTTGATGCCGGAGGCATTGCCGGCGGTCACGCTGCCGGCCTTGTCAAAGGCGGGACGCAGACCGGCCAGGGCGGCCGCATTGGTCTTGCGGTTCAAGAACTCGTCGGTGTCAAAGACAATAGCATCGCCCTTCTTCTGGGCAATGCTGAGCGGCACGATTTCGTCCTTGAACTTGCCGGCGTCTTGCGCAGCGGCGGCCTTCTGCTGGCTGCCCAATGCCAGCGCGTCCTGCATTTCGCGCGTGATGCCGTATTTTTTGTTGACGTTTTCAGCCGTGATACCCATGTGGACCTGGTTGTAGACGTCCCACAAGCCGTCGACGATCATGGAGTCGATCATCTTCCAGTCGCCCATGCGCTGACCGTCCCGCGAGCCGAGCAACACATGGGGTGACGCGCTCATGTTTTCCTGGCCACCCGCAATCACAATGTCGCTGTCGCCGTAAGCCACCGCTTGCGCGGCCAGCATCACGGCCTTCAGGCCGGAGCCGCAGACACAGTTCACGGTCAGTGCCGGGGTTTCAATCAGCAAGCCACTCTTGATGAGCGCCTGGCGGGCCGGGTTTTGACCCGAGCCGGCCGTCAGCACCTGGCCCAAAATGACTTCACCAATCTGATCAGCGCTCAAGCCCGTGCGCGCCAGCAAGGCTTTGATGACGGCGGCTCCCAGCTCCGGGGCTGGCGTTTTGGCCAGGGTTCCACCAAATTTGCCCACGGCCGTGCGTGCGGCCGAAACGATCACGATGTCTTCCATTTTTTATCTCCTGAAGTTTAAAAAAGTAGTTACAAAAAATAGCAAAAATTATGCTTTGGCCTTGACATAGCGGCCGGGGGCTGCTTCGATGGCCCTGTATTTGCCTTTGCCATACGTCTTGGGCGCAGGAATCTGCTTGCCCGCGTGGCTCACTAACCACTGGGACCAGTCCGTCCACCAACTGCCCGCTTGCTCAGTCGCCCCGGCCAGCCATTCGGCGTGCGCTTTGGGCAACTTGCCGTCAGCGCGTAACCAGTGGCTGCGTTTCTTCTTGGCCGGTGGGTTGATCACGCCCGCAATGTGGCCGGAGGCCCCCATCACGAAGCGCTTTTTACCGGGCAAAACCTGAGTCGATGCGTAAGCGCCGCCAATCGGCACGATATGGTCTTCGCGCGAACCATAGATGTAGACCGGCATGTCCACCAGACCCAGATCGACCTTTTCACCACAGACAAGCGCCTGGCCGGGCTTGACCAGCTTGTTTTCCAGGTAGGTATTGCGCAAGTACCAGGCGTAGTACGGCCCCGGCAGGTTGGTGGAATCGCTGTTCCAGTACAGCAGGTCAAACGGCGGCGGGGTCTCACCCTTGAGGTAGTTGCCCACCACATAGTTCCACACCAGGTCGTTGGGGCGCAGGAAACTGAAGGTGCTTGACAGGTCTTTTCCTTTCATCAAGCCGCCCTGGCCCATCTCCTGTTCCCGGTATTTGACAAACGCCTCGTCGATAAAGACGTCCAGAATGCCGGTGTCGCTGAAATCGAGCAAGGACGTGAGAAAGGTGGCACTGGCAACGGGCTTTTCGCCGCGCGCCGCCAGCACCGCCAGTGCCGTGCCCAGCATGGTGCCGCCAACACAAAAGCCCAGCGCGTTGATGCTCTTGGCCCCGGTAATGTCCTGCGTGACCGTGATGGCTTTGATCACCGCATCGTCAATGTAGTCATCCCAGGTTTTGTGCGCCAGCGAGGCGTCCGGGTTGCGCCAACTCACCACAAAGGTCCGGTGGCCCTGCGCCACGGCATAGCGGATCAGCGAGTTATCCGGCTGCAGGTCCAGGATATAAAACTTGTTGATGCACGGCGGCACCAGCAGGAAGGGCTTTTCATACACCTTGTCGGTCAGCGGCTTGTATTCGATCAGCTGGAACAAGTCGTTCTCGAACACCACCGCGCCCTCGGTGGTCGCGACGTTTTTACCGACTTCGAAAATGCTTTCATCGGTCATGGACACATGGCCCTGACGCAGGTCATGAATCAGATTGGTCACGCCTTTGGCAATACTCTCGCCCTGGGACTCGATCGCCTTTTGCTGCGCCTCGGCGTTGAGGGCCAAAAAGTTGCTCGGCGCGGCCGCCGCGGTCAACTGTTCAACCGCGAAGCGGATGCGGGCCCGGGTCTTGGCATCGGCCTGCACGGCATCGGCCAGACCCATCAGGGTGCGGGTGTTGAGCAGGTAAGCCGCGGCCGAGAAAGCCGCCATCGGATTGCTTTCCCAGGCCTTGTCGGCAAAGCGCCGATCCTTGGGCGGTGTGGTGCCGTGCAGGCTTTGGCCCCAGAGTGTCGCCGCCTCCTGGAGGTACTGCTGTTGCAGCGCCTGCAGCTTCTCGGGGGCAAAACTGATCTTGGGCGGCGGGCTGCCCGGCGGGATCAAACCCTTTGCTGCCTGACCCAAATCCATGTTCTGGAACGACTGGAAAGCGTTACGCCAACCCTCACCCAAAGTCTGTTGAAATTGCTGGGCCGATTGCCCCAGAATTTCCGGGATATCCTGCGTCATGTGAAGTCCTCTCTCATGTTCGCGTTCTTATAAACGCTCTAGTATCCGGGACTGGCTCGTCCAAAACCTGACATTTTTCAATCCGATACTAACTTACTCATTTATGTACATCGTGCCCCTTGCCTGGTTGTATGTTGCGCTCATGATGGCCGTGGCAGAAGCCACCAATTCAAACGGCACGCTGTTGGGCGCGCTCATCACCTTTGTGTTGTATGGGCTGGTTCCGGTGGCCCTGGTGGTTTACCTGATGGGCGCACCGTCCCGCCGCCGCGCCATCAAGGCCAGAGAGGCCGCAGAGTTGGCCAAAATGACGGCCGGAAAAGCGTCAGTCCAGCCAGATGCAGGCGGCCATGCGGCCACTGACGCGGTCACGCCGGTGCGAAAAGAACCTTGACGTTTGGCCGACCGTGCACCATGGGCTTGTGCCGTCGTTGCCGTAAATTTCGGTCACACCCAGGGCACGCAGCCGCAAGCGGGCCAGGCCCTGCAGATCCGCCAGCCATTTGCCGTCGCCCTGCGGCCTGAACATGGCCCGCGCTTGCCCGTCCTGCGCCACAAACGCCGCGCGCACCTCATCACCGACCTCAAACGCCCGCGGTCCAATGCAGGGGCCTAACCATGCTATTATTTCAGTAGCTATAGACGCTTTATCCACGGGGGCTAGAGCCCTGAAAGACTCTATAACCTGCTCCAGAATGCCGCGCCCGCCCAGCCCAGCCAAGCCACGCCAACCGGCATGCGCCGCCGCCACCAGACTGCCCTGTGCGTTGGTCAAGAGCACCGGCAGGCAATCAGCCACCATGATGGTGCAGGCCACGCCGGGCTGAGCCGTGAGGCAGCCATCGGCCACAGTGCCATGTGCGGTATCGACTGAAACCTGTTCGACCTGCGCACCATGCACCTGCGACAAGAAAACCGGCCGCGCGCCCAGGGCCTGTTCCAGTCTGAGGCGATTGGCCTGAACAGCCAGCGGGTCGTCGCCCACGTGATCGCCCAGATTGAACGCGTCATACGGTGCCACCGACTGGCCACCGGCGCGCGTGCTGCACACCGCATGCACATTGCCGGGAGCGGGCCAACGGGGAACCAGCCAGTCGGGATGCAAACTCACGTCTGATTCAGTCGTTTTTCAAGCCTGTGCGCCCTGCTGCCATCACGCATGGCTGGCACGGACCTTGTCATAAGCCGCCAACAACTTGTGGTGCATTTCACAGCCATCAAGCGCCAGGCCCGGCGCATTCAAACCCATGAAACGGTCGGTCTGCATGATGAGCGCGTGCGCCTGCGCCACGGCCCCGGCACCGTACAACTGGCGCAAGGCGTCCATATACGGTCCACTGTCGCCCATCTCGGCCAGATTGATGATGCTCTCGATGCAGGCGTAAACCGCGCGCCGCTGCGGGTTGAGTTGCGCAAAGTGCTTGATCCAGTCACAGCCCTCCAGCGTGGCCGCTTCATCACCAATGGCCAGCGCCAGCAGGGTCTTGAGCTCGCCCACGCGCAAGTCGCTCCAGAATGAGCCGGCATCGGCGGCCAGCCCGATCACGCCGGCCACCGGGCGCTGATCGGCCAGCGCCGACTCGTTGAGCGTATCGAGGAGGTCTGAACATTCTTCGTCGTCGAGATCGGGCAGATTCAAAATCGCTTCACGGATGCTGTTGCCCACGCTGTTGTTCTCAAACGCCAGGTCATCCACCGGGTAAATCTCGGACATGCCCGGCACCAGGATGCGGCAGGCATAGACGCCCAGGTGGGTGAAGTCGGCAATGTAGATGTCGCGCCCGTCCTTGTGAATGCGATCCACCGCCCAGGCGTAATCCTCGGCCGTGGTGTTGCTGAAGTTCCAGTCGACAAACGCGTGATCCGGCTCGTCGCCCAGAAACTTCCAGTGAATCACACCGCTGGAATCGACAAAATGGATTTCGATGTTGGTGGAGCTGCCAACCTCTTCCAGATCAAAGCCCGGTGCCGGAAAGCCTGCCAACGAATCGAGCGCACGGCCCTGCAGCAGCTCGGTCAACGCACGCTCCAGCGCAATCTCAAAGCGCGGGTGCGCGCCAAAACTGGCAAAGCAGCCTTGGTCTTCGGGGTGCAACAGCGTCACATTCATCACCGGGTATTGGCCGCCCAGCGAGGCATCCTTGACCAGAATACCAAAGCCGGCTGCGCGCAGGGCGGCAATACCAGCCGCAATGCGCGGATAGCGGGCAATCACAGCCTGCGGCACATCGGGCAGGCAAATGCCTTCGCTGATGATGCGGGCCTTGACGTGGCGCTCGAATATTTCCGACAAGGCTTGCGTGCGCGCCTCCGCCTGCGTGTTGCCGGCCGACATGCCGTTGCTGACATACAAATTGCCAATCACATTGACCGGGAAGTAGGTCACCGCGCCGTCACGCTGACGCACATAGGGAATGGCGCAAATACCGCGATCAAAGTTGCCGGAGTTGAACTCCACCAGGCTGCTGGCTTCAATAGTACCTTCGGGGTTGTAAAACCGATGCAAATCGGCGTTGAGCAATTCAGTTGGCCAACTGCCGTCTTCACCGGGCGCAAACCAGCGCTCCTGCGGGTAGTGCACATAGGGCCGGTTGGCAATATCGGGGCCCAGGTAATAGTGGGTCCAGAAATAATTGGTCGAGAGCCGTTCAAAAAACTCGCCCAGGGCGCTGGCCAGACAGGCCAGCCGGGTGGCGCCTTTGCCGTTGGTGAACATGAGCGGGCAATCGCGGTCGCGAATATGCACCGACCAGATGCCGTCCACCGGATTCAGCCAGGAGCGCTCCTCAATATGAAAACCAAGCGCCTGCAGCCTGGTTTGATGGTTGTTGATGGTGGATTCAAGAGAGGCATCTTTGCCGGGGATAAAGTTTTGTGTTTGCATGGGGTCGCAGCATACCGCAGGCCCAAAGGCGTCGAGTGGTCGAGGGTCTAACGTTAAACTTCGCTGCCTGTCAATACCGAACACAACAACGGAGACTTTCATGATCCTCGAACTCGCCGACATCCGCATCCTCCCTGGCCAGAACGCCGCTTTTGAAGAAGCGATCCAGCGTGGTTTGAAAACCGTCATCCATGAGGCCAAAGGGTTTCAGGGCTACAAGGTCAACCGGGGGATTGAAAACGCCGAACGCTATGTTCTGCAGATTTTCTGGGACACGCTGGAAGACCATACGGTGGGTTTTCGCCAGTCGCCCGCCTTTGCCGAGTGGCGCGCGATTGTCGGGCCGTTCTTTGCGGGCGCGCCGAACGTCGAGCACTTCGAGTTGGTCGCCAAATCGGCCTGAATCTGATGACCGCCTGACAGAAAGACAAACGCCATGCCTTACGTTTTTAATCCAGCCCCCATCGTGTCCGTCCCCGTTGTGGGGAGCGCCGCGCGCTTTCCGGTGCACCGCATTTATTGCGTCGGACGCAACTACGAAGATCACGCCAAAGAGATGGGCTTTACCGGCCGCGAGCCACCCTTTTTCTTCATGAAACCGGCTGACGCGGTGCTGGTCGTCAACGCGGGCGAGACGGCCCGCCTGCCCTACCCCAGCCTGACCAAGAATCTGCACCACGAAATCGAACTGGTCGTGGCGATTGGCACGGGTGGCAAAAACATCCAGGCGGCCGATGCCCATCAGCACATCTTTGGCTACGCCGTGGGTCTGGACATGACGCGGCGCGACCTGCAAAACGAGATGAAAAAACAGGGCCGCCCCTGGTGCATTGGCAAGGGCTTTGATGCCTCGGCGCCGATTGGTCCCATCACCCCGGCAGCGGCGGCCGGCGACATCGCCCAGGCCGAAATTTATCTGCAGGTCAATGGCCAGGATCGCCAACGCAGCCAGGTGTCCAAGCTGATCTGGTCCATTGCCGAAGTCATTGAACACCTGTCTGCCGCCTGGGCGCTGCAGCCGGGCGACCTGATCTACACCGGCACGCCCGAAGGTGTCGGCGCCGTGGTGACGGGCGACACGCTGCAGGGCGGCGTCACCGGCCTGAGCGCCATCACGCTCACGGTCGAATAACGCCCCAACGCCGCGGAAAAAGCCGTTTGCGCCTTCTCGCATCGCTGGCCAGGTTGTGCGCCATTCTGGGCGGCAGCCTGCTCACCGCGATCACCCTGCTGACCTGCGCCAGCCTGATCGGGCGCAACACGCTGGGCCTCACCCTGGCCGGTGACTTTGAGCTGACAGGCGTAGCCAGCGGCGCGGCGATTGCCTTGTTCCTGCCCTGGTGCCAATGGCAGCGCGGCAACATCGCGGTCGATTTTTTCACCGCCAAAGCCAGCATTAAAACCACGCTCCTGCTGGACCGCTTGGGCGCGCTGCTGCTGGCAGGCGTGATGGCGCTGCTGGCCTGGCGCACCGGCGTGGGCGCGCTCAACGCCCTGCAGTCCCATTCCGGCACCATGCTGCTGGACTTTCCCGAGTGGCTGGTATATGCCAGCATGGTGCCGCCGATGGTGCTGACCGCGCTGATTGCGCTCGCACAAAGCTTCGGTGGCGGCGCCGTGCATTCTGAGGGGCGTGTATGAGTCCGCTGCTGCTCAGCCTGATGATCACTGCCCTGATGCTTGCCCTGATGGGGCTGCGCGTGCCGATTGCAGTGGCCATGTTTGTGGCCGGCGCAGTGGGCTACGTCCTGCAGGCGGGCTGGGGACCGTTCAGCAATTTTCTCAACAGCCTGGCTTTTGCCCGCTTGGCCAACTACGAGCTGTCGGTCATTCCCCTGTTCATTTTGATGGGCCATTTCGCCACCCAGGGCGGCATCTCCAAGGCGCTGTTTGGTTTTGCCAGTGCCGTGATGTCGCGCTTCAAGGGTGGCCTGGCGATGGCGACTGTGCTGGCCAGTGCGGCGTTTGGGGCCATTTGTGGCTCGTCGGTGGCCACGGCAGCCACCATCACCTCGGTGGCGCTGCCCGAGCTGACGCGCCACGGCTACTCCGGCCGGCTCGCCACCGGCACGCTGGCGGCCGGCGGCACGCTGGGCATTTTGATACCGCCCTCGGTGCCGCTGGTGATCTATGCCATTTTGGCCGAGCAGAACATTGCCAAGCTGTTTGCGGCGGCTTTTGTACCGGGCCTCATCGCCATGCTGGGCTACATGATCGCCATTGCTGTCTATGTACGCCTGGTGCCGGGCCATGCACCAGACCATGACGCGCCCCTCAACCCGTCCCAGGGAGATCGCAGCAGCCCCCTCGCGACACAGGCGCTGCGCGGCGTCGTGCCGATCGCGCTGGTATTTTTGACCGTTTTTGGCGGCATTTACGGCGGCTGGTTCACCCCCACCGAGGGCGCCGCCGTGGGCGCGGCGGCCACATTGGGGGTCGCGCTGCTCAAGGGTGAACTCAATTTTGCCAAGCTCAGATATTGCTTTTACGCCGCGGCGCAAGGCTCGGCCATGATCTTCCTGATCTTTCTGGGCGCCGACTTGATGAATTCGGCGCTGGCACTGACCCAGATGCCCAACCAGCTCGCCGCCGTGGTGCAAAGCTGGGGCTTGCCGCCCTTGTGGGTGGTATCAAGCATCTTGCTGTTTTATGTGGTGCTGGGCGCGGTGATGGACGAGCTGTCGATGCTCTTACTCACCATTCCCATTTTCTTTCCGCTGGTGATCGGGCTTGACTTTGGCATGCCGCCCGAGTCGGTCGGTATCTGGTTTGGCATCATGGTGCTGATGACGGTCGGCTTTGGCCTGCTGGCGCCACCGGTGGGGCTCAATGTGTACGTTGTCAATAGTCTGGCACCCGGGGTGCCGATCGCAGAAAGCTACCGCGGCGTGCTGCCATTTTTGGTCAGCGATGTGTTGCGTACACTCCTTCTTTTGTTCTTTCCCGGCATCTCACTGTGGCTGGTTAAATTCATCACCTGACACCTTCAATACGCCATCATGCAAAGACGCACCCTGCTCAAAACCAGCGCCGCCCTGGCACTGACAGCGCCCGCTCTCAGCCAGGCCGCCGCCACCGTCACGCTCAAGTTCCACACCTTCATGGCACCGCAGTCCAACGTGTGGCAGAACATGCACCTGGTCTGGATGGACAAGGTCCGCAAGGAGTCAGGTGGCCGCATCCAGTTTGAGGCCTACCCGGCGATGCAACTGGGCGGCAGCCCGGCGCAACTGTACGACCAGGCCAAAGACGGCGTGGTGGACATTATCTGGACCATCCCGGGCTACACGGCGGGCCGCTTCCCCCGGATCGAAGTGTTCGAGCTGCCCTTCATGATGAGCAATGCCGAGGCCACCTCAAGAGCCTGCTGGGAATACATGCAAACCATGGCGTTGGATGAGTTCAAAGACACACAAGTGCTGGCGCTGCAGGTGCATGGCCCTGGCGTCTTCCACACCAAAGACAAACAAATCAAGACGGCCGCCGACCTCAAGGGCCTGAAAATGCGCGGCCCGACCCGCCAGGTGACCAAAATGCTGGGCTATCTGGGCGCCATACCGGTAGGCATGCCGCTGCCGGCCATTCCTGACGCGCTGTCCAAAGGCACCATCGACGGCGCCGCGCTGCCCTGGGAAGTGGTGCCATCGGTCAAGGTGCATGAACTCACCCGCTTCCACAGCGAGTTTGACCCTGCCGGTGGCGCGCTCTACACCGCCACCTTTGTGCTGGCGATGAACAAGGCCAGCTACCAGGCACTGCCACCTGATTTGAAAAAAATCATCGACAACAATTCAGGCCTGCAGACCTCGGGCTGGCTGGGCCGGGTGCAACAAGCCGGAGACGCCGCCGGTCGGCAGGCCGCGCTGGCGCACAAAAATACGATTTACACCATCCCGGCGCTGGAGGCGCAAGAGTTCAGACGCAAGGCCGCTGTGGTTGAAGTGGCGTGGGTCGAAGACATGAACCAGCGCGGTTTTGACGGCCGTCAGTTGCTCACGACGGCGCGCGCTCTGATTGCGAAACACAGCAAGGTGGCGGCAAGCCCGGCTTCAGCCATCGCACCCGCCATCACCCGGCCGAAAAAGACTTAATTTTTTCAAATTACACTGTCTTCATGCTGCGCACGCCCATCAAACACTGCAAAAACTGCGGCACCGCCGTGATTTACCGGCTGCCGGACGATGGCGACACCAAAGAGCGCGCGGTGTGTCCGGCGTGCAGCACCATTCACTACGAGAATCCACTCAACGTGGTGGGGACCGTGCCCTACTGGGGCGACAAGGTCTTGCTGTGCAAACGCAATATCGAGCCGCGCTTTGGCAAATGGACGCTGCCCGCCGGCTTCATGGAAATGAACGAGACCGTGGCCGAAGGCGCAGCGCGCGAAACGCTGGAAGAATCGGGCGCGCAGTTTGCCATGGAAGGTTTCTTCTCGCTGCTGAACGTGCCCCGCGTGGGACAGGTCCATGTGTTTTACCTGGCGCGCCTGCTCAGCGACGTGTTCGTACCCGGTTTCGAGACCATCGAAACGCGGCTGTTTGCCGAGCATGAAATTCCCTGGGACGAAATCGCCTTCAGGACTGTCAAGGAAACGCTGGAACACTACTTTGCCGACCGTCGCAACGGGCGCTTTGGGACCCATGTCCTTGATATCGACTGAAATCCTGCAGCTTGGCCAGCTGTGGTTCTACCGCGTGGGCGGCTTTGTGCTGCTCAATGTGCTCGACGACCCGGCCTGGCTGGCGCTGATGTTTTGTTGAGCCATGCTGCCCTGCTACGTTTTACTTGACCTGGAGACCACCGGTGGCAATCCGGTGCACGACCGCATCACCGAGATTGCCGCCGTGCGGATTGAAAACGGGCAAGAGGTGGCGCGCTGGAGCACGCTGGTCAATCCGGGCTGCTCGATCTCCCCGTTCATCCAGCACCTGACCGGTATCAGCAACGCCATGGTGCGCGGCGCCCCCGGCTTTGAGACAGTGGCGCAGCACTTGCTGGCACTGCTCGACGGCGCCGTGCTGGTGGCCCACAACGTGCGCTTTGACCACGGTTTTTTGCTGAACGAACTGGCCCGCCTGGACGTGGCGCTGCGGGTCAAGACCCTGTGCACGGTGCGCCTGTCGCGCCTGCTGTACCCGCAACACAAGGGCCACGGTCTGGACGCCATCATGCAACGCCACGGCATCCGCACGCTGGAGCGCCATCGCGCCATGGGCGATGTGGAAGTGATGCAAGCCTGGCTCCAGATTGCCCGGCAGGAGCACGGCACGGCCTTGCTCGGGCAACAGGCACTGGCGCTGTTGCAAAGCAGCGCCACCCTGCCCCCGCAACTGGAGACCCGAGTGGCTGACATCCCCGAATCGGTTGGTGTTTACATTTTTTATGGTGAAGGGCCGCTGCCCCTGTACATCGGCAAGAGCATCAATCTGCGCAGCCGGGTGCTGGCGCATTTTCAGGCTGCCAGCCGGGCGCCGCGTGAGATGCGCATGGCCCAGGAGATCCGGCGCATCGAGTGGCTGGAGACTGCGGGTGAAATCGGCGCCCTGCTGCTGGCGGCCCGTCTGGTGAAAGAAAAGCAGCCCGCCTACAACCGCCAACCGCGCCTGCAACTGGCGCTGGCGCAGCAAAAGTTGCTGGTCTGGCCCTATCCCGGCAAGGTGGGCCTGCGCGAGTACAACGCCCGCAGCGAGCGCACGGACATCCATATCTTTGATCAGTGGTGTCACCTGGCCACGGTGCAAGATGAAGCCGAACTGACGGACGCCCTGGGCAGCCGCAGCACACCGGCGTTTGACCTCGATACCTACCGGCTGCTGCTGAAGCACATCGCAGCACCGGGCAAAGGCAAATTCGAGTTGATCGACTGGACCGAGAAGCAGCAGCAAACGCTCAACTCGCTATAAAAATAATAGCTATATACGCAAGCAATACGGGGGCTAGAGGCCAAAAAGCCTTATATAGCCGGGCCAATCACGAACAGCCACGCAACGGTCACTGCAAAGAGCAACAGCGACGCGGCCGGTTCGCATCAGGCATTGAACTTCGCAGCCACCTCGGCCACGCGCTTGCCAAACAGTTTGGCGGTGTCGAGGTCGCCTTGCGGCATTTCTGCGGGCGATGCGTCCGACGGCGACTGTGCCATGGCACCAGCCGAAGAACCCAGGTAGTTGACGTCGTTGCGTTGCGCCGCCTTGGCGTTGTTTGGCAACATGCCGGTGCCCGCCCAGATGCCGCTGTGCTGCATCGCCAGGGTGAACAGGTAATGCAGGGTCGAGTGCTTGTCGCCATTGATGGTGGCGCTGTTGGTAAAGCCGGCAAACACCTTGTCTTTCCAGGCCTGGCTGTACCAGGGCTTGCTGGAGGCGTCGGCAAACTTCTTGAACTGCCAGCTCACGCTGCCCATGTAGGTCGGGCTGCCCATGATGATCGCATCGGCGGCATTGAGCGTGGCCCAAGCCGCGTCCGTCAGATTGCCTTCGGCATCAATCGGAACCAGCTCGGCGCCCGCGCCGTCTGCAACCGCTTGCGCCATGCGCAGGGTGTGACCATAACCCGAGTGAAAAACTACTGCTACTTTTGCCATTTGGAATTTCCTTGATGAGGTGCGAAAGAAGGAGGTCTGCGGCGCAGACCTCCGTGATCAAAAAAGTGATGCGTCGTGCCGGGGCCTGTGGGTCAACTCAGTCTTGACGCCTGGCGTCCAGGCTCCAGGCACCCGCGCCATGGGCCGCCAGCAGCAGCAGGCCGCCGACCACCGCGATGTTTTTGTAGAACATCAGTTGCTGCATCATCGCCTGGTCAACCGGCACGCCCCAGAAGTTGTGAAAGAAAAACGTGGCGACCAGCGTGAACGCCGCCAATGCCAGCGCCGCAAAGCGGGTTCCAAAACCACTGATCAAGGCCAGCGAGCCGCCAACCTCCACGATGATGGCAATGACAGCGCCCAGTGCGGGCATCGGCAGGCCTTTGGAGCCGATGTAGCCGACGGTGCCGGCAAAGCCCGCGATCTTGGAGATGCCCGCCGGTAAGAACAGCAGGGCGAACAGCAGGCGACCGATCAGCGTCAGCGGGTTTTGAAGAGTTGTCAACATAGCGAAGTCCTTTTGGAGTTTAAAAAAATGAAATTGAATAATCAGAGGGTCAGGTCGAACACCAGCACTTCAGCATCTTTGCCATGTGTCAGATTGACCTGGATTTCGTCGGCCAGCAAGGCCGCGTCACCGGCGGCCAAGCGTTGGCCATTGACGTCGAGTTCACCGCGCACCAAATGCACGTAACTCTTTCGATTGGGCGCCAGCGTGAGTTGGGCGGACTGGTTGCCGTCCAACAAGCCCGCGTACAGGCGCGCATCGGCATGAATCGTGACCGAGCCCTGGGCACCATCGGGCGACGCGACCAGGCGCAACTGGCCCTGCTTTTCGGTATCAAGAAAGGTCTTTTGCTCGTAGCTGGGTTTGACACCCAGCACATTGGGCGCTATCCAGATTTGCAGCAAATGGGTGGTGGCATCGGGCGCGTGGTTGAACTCGCTGTGCTGCACGCCGGTGCCGGCGCTCATGCGCTGCACATCGCCGGGCGGGATCGCCTTGATGTTGCCCATGCTGTCCTGGTGCGCCAGCTCACCCGAAAGCACGTAGGTGACGATCTCCATGTCGCGATGGCCATGCGTGCCAAAGCCCTTGCCGGCCGCGATCCAGTCTTCATTGATCACGCGCAGATTGCCCCAGCCCATGTGCTGCGGATCGTAATAACCGGCAAAAGAGAAACTGTGAAAGGACTTGAGCCAGCCGTGGTCGGCATAGCCGCGTTCCTGCGATTTGCGAACTGTCAACATAGCAAGTACTCCTTGAATGACCCGTACTTTAGGTGCATCCAGGGCGGCTGACACCCCCTCACTTTGACGACATCATTCAAATTATTCGAATTAATAATGCCTTTAAAGCTTAATTCTCATCCTGAAGGCATGCCAATCCACTGCTATTTCGATAGCTACACAGGCTTACAGCACGAGGGCTAGCGGCCAATTTGTCTTAAACATCGCCACGCGTCATGGGGTGGTCAAAAAAGAAACGCAGCATTTCAAGCGTGGCATCGGGGCCGCTCGCATCGGTGTAGGAGCCACTGGCGTGGCCACCCGACCATGCGTGCCCGGCCCCATGCACCAGCCAGTGCTCGGTCAAAGCCTGGCCTTGGTCGCCATGCTGGATGGAACGTGTGTAGCGCCGCCCCTGGGCCGAGACGCCCTGCTCCACCCTCGCACGGCCTGGGGGGCGAGCATGTGAGTCCTGCCCGCCGGCGGCAGCGACCAAGGCAGCGGCAATCACCTGCTCGCCATTGCGCGGATGCACGGTCTGGTCCTGGTCACCGTGAAATACGATGGTGGGTATGGGTGTGCGCGGCTGCAGCAGCGATTTCGGCACCGCGCCAGCGGGCCCACCCCTGGCCCGCTCGACGATGCCAACCTGGCCGCTCTTCATCACCATGAACGCCTCCGCGACATTGCTCGCGGCGCCACTTGGCAAGCCGGAGTGAACGCCGACGGCCGCAAACAGCTCCGGGTAGGCCGCCGCGACGATGACGGCCATTGCGCCACCGGCCGACAAACCGGCGATATAGACGCGACGCGCATCAATGCCGTGCTGTTGGATCACCGCCTGCGTCAGGCTGGCGATCAGGGCCGGTTCACCCCGGCCGCGCTCCTGGTGCTTGTGCTCGAACCAGTTCCAGCAGCGTGACGGGTTGACGTCCGGGGACTGCTGCGGGTACAGCACGAAGAAGCCCTGCTCGCGGGCGCGCTCATTCATGGCGGTGCCCGCGGCAAAATCATCCGCGTCCTGGGTGCAGCCGTGCAGCATCACCACCAGCGGCATTGGTTTGCCGGCACGACCCGGCGGTAGATAGAGCTTGAAGTGGCACGTCAACGCCGCATGGGTGTGTGTGCCGCTGATGAACTGGCCGGCGCCGGCATCGGGGGCGCCCGGCTTGCGCGCATCCACCTTGGACGCACGGCTATCCAGCATCCACGGCGACGGCACCTGCATCGCGGCGCCGGGGAGCAGGTAACACCCGGCATCCGCCCACGGGTTGGCGGGGCCGGGCGCCACGCTCGCGGCGGCCGTGCCACGCAACGCGCTTTGGATGGCCTGGGTCGCTTCATTCAAGCGACCCGCTTGCGTCAATCGTGTGGCGGTGCGCATCAGCTCCTGAAGGGTCTTGTTCATACAAACTTTCTTGGGTTGGAGTGGCGAGGGCTTCAAGGGGAAGATCAGCGCCGGCGATTGGCCAGCGCAGCCTTCACCGCCGGGCTGGCCTGCAACGCGCCCAGGACTTCCAGCGAGTCGATGGTGGCCAGGGCCAACTCAGGCGTCACGTCAGGCGCGATCGTCACCAGCCCGAGGACGCGAATCTGCAGCGTCTGCCTGGCCGCCTGCAGCGCGCGCAGGTCATCGGCGCTGAAATGCTGCAGACCCAGCACCAGCATCTTGCGCGCCACCACCTGCCGCACCGCTTCCGAGTGGGCCCCGAGCTGATTGCGGATGGCAGTGCGGATGAAGTCGGTCCGGTTGCTGTAAAAACCCTCGGCAACCATCAGGTCAACGTGCCCCAAGTCGACAAATCCAAGGTTGATGGTGATCTTCTCCGAGTCCGCCAGCTTGGGCTTGACCGCAAGGGGTGTGATGTTTTGATTCATGATGCCATCTTATCACCATCCATGTGGATGGTTAATGGATGGCATTAAGGGTCAATACACGTCATAAATCCAAGACATTTTGTCGGATTGGCTTACACACTGTCATTGGGGCCAGCCAGCGTTTGACGGCAAAAAGCCCGGCGAGGCCCGTCCAGCTTGGCTTGCGGCCACAAGGGGCCTGCCTTGGTGTGAAATTTGCTTGTGCCGGCGTCCTCAAGGGCGTGTGAAATTCTGGACCTGCACCCCGACACCAAGGAGATCAGCCATGGAAAAAATTCTGACGATTTTTGCCTTCGCCGCGGCGTTTTTCGGCGCCCCTGCATCCCAGGCATCCCCGGTGGCCTTCACCGCCGTCCTGGACGGACCAAGCGAGGCAATCCCGAATGCATCGCCGGGGACCGGCAGCGCAACCGTCATCATTGACGCGGCGGCGCACACCATGGACGTCTCAGTCACCTTCTCGGGGCTTGTCGGCCTCACCACCACGTCCCACATTCACTGCTGCACCGCCGCCCCGGACAGCGGCGCCGCCGGCGTGGCCACATCAACGCCGACCTTCCCCGGATTCCCATCGGGGGTTACCGCCGGCTCCTACAGCCACCTGTTTGACATGAGCGACGCAGCCTCCTACAACCCCGCCTTCATCACAGCGCAAGCTGGTGTCAGCCAGGCCGAGGCGGCGTTGTTCGCCGGCATGTTCGCCGACAGCGCCTACTTCAACATCCACACGTCCGAGTTCCCGGGCGGCGAGATTCGCGGATTCCTGCACGCCGTTCAGGCCGTGCCCGAACCGGGCAGCCTGGCGTTGCTCGGGCTGGGGCTGGCGGGGCTCGCCCTCAGCAGACGCAATCACCGCACCTCACTTCATTAGCTGGGCTCGCGCGACGTTGGCAGGCTCCACAACCAGGCTGCCACCCCGGAGCAGCAAATCCCGGGGATCCAGCGCACCTGCACAGGCATCATCCACCACGCGAGCGCCGAACTCAGGATCATCATGACCAAGGCAAACTGCTTGGCACGCAAAGGCACGGCGCGGTTGGCGCGCCAGTCTCGCACCATCGGGCCAAAGCGGTGATGCGTCAGCAACCACTGCTCATAACGCTGACTGCCACGGGATATGCAATACGCCGCCAGCAGAACAAACGGGGTGGTCGGCAATACGGGCAACACGATGCCGATGACACCGATGGCCAAAAAGATGGCGCCGCAGACCAACCAGATCCAGCGCTGCCAGCGCGGACGTGACCCTGTTGCTGCAGGCTTAAAAATCGCCACTCCCTCCAGACGCCAGCGACTCAAACTTGGTGATGGTGTTCAGGAACGCCAGCTTGACCACGCCGGTGGGGCCGTTACGCTGCTTGGCAATGATGATCTCGGCCACGCCCGGCTCTTTGCAGGCGTCCTTGGTGTAGTACTCGTCGCGGTAGATGAACATGATGATGTCGGCGTCCTGCTCAATGGCGCCGGACTCGCGCAAGTCACTCATCATCGGGCGTTTGTCGGGCCGCGTCTCCACACTTCGGTTGAGCTGCGACAGCGCAATCACCGGGCATTGCAATTCTTTGGCCAGCATTTTCAGGCCCCGCGAAATCTCGCCCAGCTCAGTAGCGCGGTTTTCGCCGTCGCTGTTGGACCCACTCATCAGCTGCAAATAGTCGACCACGATCAGACCGAGCTTGCCGCACTGGCGCGACAGACGCCGTGCGTTGGCGCGCAGTTCGCTGGAGGTCAAGCCCGCCGTTTCGTCAATGTGCAGGGAAATGGTGCGCAGCTTCTCGATCGCCTCGGTCAGACGCGGCCATTCCTCGTCCGTCAGCTTGCCGGTGCGCAAGTGGCCCTGATTGATACGCCCGATGGAGCCCACGATACGCACCGCCAGTTGCGCGGCGCCCATTTCCATCGAAAACACGGCCACCGGCAGGCCTTCGTTGAGTGCCACATGCTCGGCGATGTTGATCGCCAGCGCCGTTTTGCCCATGGACGGCCGCGCCGCCAGCACCACCAGATCGCCGGCCTGGAAACCAGCCGTCATGCGGTCCAGGTCATAAAAGCCGGTCGGCACCCCGGTGACATCGTTGGGGTTGTCGGCCATCTCCTGCACCCGGTCCAACAGCGCCACCACCAGCGAGTCCATGGCCTGGAAACCCTGGCGGGTGCGCGCGCCCTCTTCGCCGATGTTGAAGATTTTTTGCTCGGCCTCGTCCAGAATCGCGGCCACGGCCCGACCCTTGGGGTTAAAGGCGTTGGTGGAGATTTCATCGCTGGCGGCCACCAGCTTGCGCAGAATCGAGCGCTCCCGCACGATCTCGGCGTAGCGGCGGATGTTGCCCGCACTGGGCACATACTGGGCCAGCGAGTTGAGGTAAGCCAGGCCGCCGATTTCTTCGGCCTTGCCCTGGTTTTGCAACTGTTCAAACACCGTGATCACGTCGGCCGGTTTGGTTGCGTTGATCAAGGCGCCCAGCGCCATAAACACCATGCGGTGCTCGTAACGGTAAAAATCACCCTCGGTCAACAGGTCGTTGACACGGTCCCAGGCGCCGTTGTCGAGCAGCAGCCCGCCCAGAACGCTGGACTCGGCTTCGATGGAGTGCGGGGGAATGCGCAATTGCGCGACTTGGGCGTCTTGACCGTAGTCAAAAGGCACAGCAGAAAGTACAGCAGACATGGGGGTGAGGTTTTCCTTTGAGCCGTCGATACTACGCCAGCGACAGGCCAACGTCGAATGAAAAGCTGGGCACAAGCCCTTTAAAAGCTGTGGACAAACTGTGGAAATTGCGGGACAAATCGCTTCTATGAAGCTATTGCCCCGAAGGATGTAACAGTTGTCCGGTCACGTCATGTCATTTCCAACATGAATGCTGCAATTCGCAACGGGGTGATTGAGCGGCGGATGCACAGCGGCGGTCGTTCTCCATTCCTTTATCTGCAGCGTCTTTTGGCCTCAAGTAATCCCCCGCCCTGGTCTGTATTGCCCCCTGTTACATGAACGGGAGCGCCACGCGTTCAACAATCCATCTGGCCCTGTTGCGGCGTCGGGTTTTCTTACAGTGGAGCGACATCAAGTGGCCAACTCGCGACCAATATCCTTGATTTTCCTGTGTTTTTTCTTTATGGCCCAAATATTGCTTTTCGTTTTCAAACTTCGTTTGGGAGTTGATTAAGGAGAAAAGAAATGGATAAGCGGATTCAAATTTTCGGGTGGATGGTCAGCACTGCGTTAGCGTTGAGTGTCGGCGTGGCGCACGCGGCACCGCTGCCAGCCGGCTGGACCACCAACGGCAATGCCGGCAGCTTCACGGCGGCCGACGGCGTGGTGACGCTGGTGCCTGGCTTCAGCTCCTACCAGTGGATGTCGACCAGTGGCGCTCCGACGGGCGGCGGCACACTGCCTACTGGTTCGATCGGGATCGAGACCAACGGCACCACCGTGCAGACGCCAACCTTCACAGTGGCCACTGGCGACAAGCTGAACTTCTTCTTCAACTACATCACGTCGGATGGAGTGCAGTACACAGAGTATGCGTGGGCTGCACTGTTCGGTGGCACCAGCACCTTCGAATCCTACCTGTTCACAGCGCGCACCACCACCAGTGGCGACACCGTGCCGGGCTTCGGGCTGCCAGGGCTCGGCGCAGGCGTTTCGCTGATTCCAGCGTCCACGCCGATCATCGCCGGCGGTCCGGCGTTCTCGCCGCTTGGCAGCTCCTCAGGTTCCTGCTACGGCGGCAGTGGCCAGGGTTGTGGCTACACCGGCTGGATCGAGATGGACTACACGTTCACCGCGGATGGCGACTACTCGCTGAAATTCGGTGTCACGAACGCGCTGGACTCTGCCTACCAGAGCGCGTTTGCGGTCGCCGGCGTGGCCATCAACGACGTGCCGATCGACGACAACAAAGTGCCGGAGCCTGCGACGCTGGCGCTCTTGGGCATCAGCCTCGCCGGACTCGGCATCTCGCGCCGCCGGCGTCAGGTCTGACCCTCGGGGTCTTCGTGCATCCAACGGCGTCGCGGGCTTGCGCGGCGCCGTTTGCATTTTGGCGGCCCGCTCGGCTGTCACGACGCCGGTATTGCGGCCACGTTGCCCAAGCCCCTGATCTCCAAAGCAATGGACCAGAGGACGCTGCAGCCAAGCCGAATCCTTCAGGCCAACTGAATCGATTCGATCCAGTTCTCAGCTTTGACCCATCCGGGGAACGAATCAAGGCTCGAACCAACAGCATCGATCAGACCCAACATGGCACCAGCGTCGCCAAGATAAAAGCCCGCAAAGCGGGCTTTTATCAGCTGGCAAATTTATGTCATTTCAGCCTGTAGCCCCCGTAGTACGGACGCATGCAGCTACAAATAACATAGCAACAAGCTATCCTCAGTAAGTCTGCCCCAACTGATCCAGAATCGCCGGATTTTCCAGTGTGGAGGTGTCCTGGGTGATGGTCTCACCCTTGGCCAGTGAGCGCAGCAGGCGGCGCATGATCTTGCCGGAACGGGTCTTGGGCAGGTTCTCGCCAAAGCGGATGTCCTTGGGTTTGGCAATCGGGCCAATTTCTTTAGCCACCCAGTCGCGCAGTTCCTTGGCAATGGCCTTGGCTTCATCACCGGTGGGCACCGGACGCTTGAGCACCACAAAGGCACAAATCGCCTCACCGGTCATATCGTCCGGGCGCCCGACCACCGCAGCTTCGGCCACCAGATCGGTCTTGGCAACCAAGGCCGACTCGATTTCCATCGTGCCCATGCGGTGACCTGAGACGTTGAGCACGTCGTCGATGCGGCCGGTGATGCGGAAGTAACCACGATCGACACTGCGCACCGCGCCGTCCCCCGCCAGATAAACCGTGCCGCCCAACTCATCCGGGAAATAGCCTTTTTTGAAGCGCTCCGGGTCGTTCCAGATGGTGCGGATCATCGACGGCCAGGGGCGCTTGACGACCAACAAGCCGCCCGATCCATTGGGCACATCGTGACCCGCTTCGTCCACGATGGCCGCCATGATGCCGGGCAGTGGCAAGGTGCAGCTGCCTGGAACCAGTGGCGTGGCTCCGGGTAGCGGCGAGATCATGTGGCCGCCGGACTCGGTCTGCCAGAAGGTGTCCACAATCGGGCAACGCTCATGGCCGACGTGTTTGTAGTACCACATCCAGGCTTCGGGGTTGATCGGTTCGCCGACCGTACCCAGGATGCGCAGGCTCGACAGATCCGAGCGATCAGGGTGGACTTTTGCATCGGACTCGGCCGACTTGATCAGCGCACGGATGGCAGTCGGCGCGGTGTAAAAAATGCTGCACTTGTGGCGCTCGATCATCTGCCAGAAGCGCCCGGCATTGGGGTAGGTCGGGATGCCTTCAAATATGATTTGCGTGGCGCCGGCTGCCAGCGGTCCATAGGCCACGTAGGAGTGGCCGGTGATCCAGCCGATGTCGGCGGTGCACCAGAACACATCGGACGGCTGCAGGTCAAAGACCCAGTCCATCGTCAGCTTGGCCCACAGCAAGAAGCCGCCGGTGGAATGCTGCACGCCCTTGGGTTTGCCCGTGGAGCCCGAGGTGAAAAGAATGAACAGGGGATGCTCGGCACCCACCGCCACCGGCGCGCATTCGGTGCTTTGCCCGGCCAATGCATCGGTGAACGTCACGTCGCGCCCGGCAACCATGTTGCAGGCGGTGGTGGCGCGCTGGTAGACAAAAACCGTCTTGATCGACTCGCAGCCGCCCAGACCCAAGCCCTCGTCCACAATCGATTTCAAGGGCAACTCTTTGCCGCCGCGCTTCTGGTAGTTGGCCGTGACCACCGCCACCGCACCGGCGTCCATGATGCGTTCTTGCAGCGCCTTGGCCGAAAAGCCGCCAAACACCACGCTGTGGATGGCACCAATGCGGGCGCAGGCCTGCATGGCAATCACGCCTTCAAGTGACATCGGCATGTAGATCAGGACGCGGTCGCCCTTGTTGATGCCATGGGCCTTGAGTGCGTTGGCAAACTGGCTGACGCGGGCCAGCAATTCCTTGTAGCTGGTCTTGGTGACGGCACCGTCGTCGGCTTCAAAAATGACGGCTGTTTTATTCTCGACCGGCGTACCCATGTGCTTGTCCAGACAATTGGCCGAAGCGTTGAGTTCACCGTCTTCAAACCATTTGTAGAACGGTGCATTGGACTCGTCGAGGGTTTTGGTGAAAGGTTTGGTCCAGACCACGTTTTCGCGTGCCAGGCGAGCCCAGAAGCCTTCAAAATCTTTCTCGGCTTCGGCGCACAGCGCGTTGTAGCCGTCCATGCCGGAAATACGCGCGGCCTTGACGATCGCCTCGCTCGGCGGGAAAACACGGTTTTCAACCAAGGTGGATTCAACGGCGGTGGATGGTGAACTCATGGGTAGGTCTCCTCTTGTTAAAAATGCAAGGCGTAAATGTGAAGCCTGGCACTTACAGGCCACTGACGTGCCTGAATACCGAAGGTGGCACCACTATTGACTCCATGCTGTGACTCTTCGCAACTGGCAATCGACTGGCACGGCGCCCCTACAATCGGCAACCCTATAAACGAAGACGTCAAATGAGTACTGCAAATCCTGAAAAAGCGCCCCGCATGCGCCCGATCCCAAGCTTCATCTTTGCCAGCCGCTGGCTGCAACTGCCACTTTACCTGGGTCTGATCGCTGCGCAAGGTGTCTATGTATTCCATTTCTGGGTTGAGCTGGTCCACCTGCTGGAGGCCGCTTTTGGCAGCCAAACCGCATTGCAGGCCTTGATCAACAGCATCGGCTACAAATCCGATGTGGCCATCACCTCACTGAACGAAACCATCATCATGCTGGTGGTGCTCGCACTGATTGACGTGGTGATGATCTCCAACCTGCTGATCATGGTGATCATTGGCGGTTATGAAACCTTTGTGTCGCGCATGGACTTAGAGGGCCACCGCGACCAGCCCGAGTGGCTCAGCCATGTAAACGCCTCGGTGCTGAAGGTCAAGCTGGGCACCGCCATCATCGGCATCAGCTCGATTCACCTGCTCAAGACCTTCATCAACGCCGCCAACTATGACGAAAAAGTCCTGATTGCCCAAACCGCAATTCACATCACTTTCTTGCTCTCGGCCATTGCGATTGCCTATACCGACACGCTGATGACACGCCCGGAATCAACGCCCCATTGAACGCCCCCTCCTGTTTAAGCGTTTCAGACCAAAGGGTCTGCGGGGTGACAACATGGCCCTGCATCTGGCGCTGCCCTCGATTGCGCCACGGCCTGAAGAAGCCCCGGCAACACAGCCCGCATCACCCTCCAGCGGGCACGATTGATATTGTCGATTGGTATGCGCTCGGTCAAACCGGCGCTGGCTCCGGCTGGTTAAACTTGATTGATTTTTCGGCCATTGCGCAGCGCCGCGTCACATTCCCCTTAACTACCTGAGGTTTCAAAGCATCATGAGTACCATCCGCCAGAATGACCTGATCGAATCCATTGCCGCCGCCCTGCAATACATCAGCTTCTACCACCCGGCCGACTACATCACGCACCTGGCGCGTGCTTATGAGCGTGAACAAAGCCCGGCGGCCAAAGACGCCATCGCGCAAATCCTGACCAACAGCAAGATGTCGGCAGAAGGCCACCGCCCGATCTGCCAGGACACCGGCATCGTCAACGTGTTCCTGAAAGTGGGCATGGACGTGCGCTGGGGCGAGTTCACCGGCAGCCTGGACGACGCCATCAACGAAGGCGTGCGCCGCGCCTACACCAACCCCGACAACCCGCTGCGCGCCAGTGTGGTGGCGGACCCGCAGTTTGAACGCAAGAACACCAAAGACAACACACCCGCGGTCATCTTCACCGAAATCGTGCCCGGCGACAAGCTCGAAGTGACGGTGGCCGCCAAGGGCGGTGGCAGTGAGAACAAAAGCAAGATGTACATGCTCAACCCCAATGACTCGGTGGTCGATTGGGTGCTGAAAACCGTGCCCACCATGGGCGCGGGCTGGTGCCCGCCCGGCATGCTGGGCATCGGCATTGGCGGCACGGCAGAAAAAGCCGTGCTGATGGCCAAAGAGAGCCTGATGGACAACCTGGACATGCACGAACTGCAGGCCAAAGCCGCTGCTGGACAAACACTGACAAAAACCGAAGCCTTGCGGATTGAGCTATTGGAGAAGGTCAACGCGCTGGGTATCGGCGCGCAAGGCCTGGGTGGCCTCACCACCGTGCTGGACGTCAAGATCAAGATGTACCCCACCCACGCGGCAGGCAAACCGATCGCCATGATCCCGAACTGCGCCGCCACGCGGCACGCGCACTTTGTGATGGATGGCAGCGGCCCGGTCTATTTGACACCCCCTTCGCTGGACACCTGGCCCGATGTGCAGTGGACGCCAGATTACGTCAAGAGCAAAAAGGTCAACCTCAACACCTTGACCAAGGAAGAAGTGGCGAGCTGGAAACCCGGCGACACACTCTTGCTCAATGGCAAGATGCTGACTGGCCGCGACGCCGCCCACAAGCGCATCAAGGACATGCTGGCCAAGGGCGAAAAGCTGCCGGTCGATTTCACCAACCGCGTGATTTACTACGTTGGCCCGGTCGACCCGATCAAGGGCGAAGCGGTCGGCCCGGCCGGCCCCACCACCGCCACCCGCATGGACGGCTTCACCGAGATGATGCTGGCTGAAACAGGCTTGATCGCCATGATCGGCAAGGCCGAGCGCGGCCCGGTCGCCATTGAAGCCATCAAGAAACACAAGAGCGCCTATCTGATGGCCGTCGGCGGCGCCGCCTACCTGGTGTCCAAGGCAATCAAGACCGCCAATGTGGTGGGCTTTGCCGACCTTGGCATGGAAGCCATTTATGAATTCGACGTGGTCGACATGCCGGTCACCGTGGCAGTCGATGCGGGCGGCACCAGTGCCCACATCACCGGCCCGGCGGAATGGCAAAAGCGTATTGCCAGCGGCGAGTTCAAAGGCATCGAAGTCGCTAGCGCCTGACGGCCAGAACCGGACCGGAAACGCAAAGAGGAAGCTCTTGAGCAACGCTTCCCATGGTGGGTTGACCCACAGGGGAGCGTTTTTTCAGGCCAATGACCAGCAAGGATGCCGGCAACGAGTCGACTAACGGTCACCGTGCGAAATACAGATCATGCAAGTGGTCAAGACTCACCTCATTTGCCGGCTGCGACAGGACAACTTTCCCGCTCTGCATCAAGTAAACATGATCCGCCACAGCGACGGCTCTGTGCGTATTTTGCTCAACAAGGACAATGGTTCGACCGCCCTCCTTGAGCCGCGCAAGAATCTCAAATAATTCATTCACCAGTACCGGTGCCAGGCCAAGTGAAGGCTCATCGATGATAAGCAACTGGGGATCAGCCATGAGCCCACGCGCCATCGCCAGCATTTGGGCCTCGCCGCCAGACAGAGAACCGGCCAGTTGTTTGCGTCGCTCACTCAAACGGGGAAACATCTGATAGGACTTGTCTAAATTTTCCTGGACGCGTGCACGATGCTGCTTCGGAAAAGCGCCCATGATCAAATTTTCTTCGACACTCATGTCACGGAAAGTCATTCGGCCTTCAGGAATCATGGCCAGGGACACGTCTGCCATCTTCCAGGTTGGCGTGCCACTCAAGGTCTTTCCGTTCAGTTTCACCTCACCCTGCGACACAGGGAGAAGACCCATGATGGCCCGCAGCAATGTCGTCTTTCCGGCGCCGTTGGGACCGATGATGGTGGTCAGTTGACCGCGGGCAACAGTCAGTGACACATCCCACAGCACATTGATTGCGCCATAACCAGCGCGAACGTTAGAGATTTCAAGCATGCCCACCTCCCGTGTAGCTTTTGATGACAGCCGGATCACGGAATACTTCGTCAGGCGTGCCCTCGGCGATTAGCTCACCAAAGTTAAGTACAGCCACCCGTTGGCACAAGTTGCTGATGGTCTCGATGTCGTGCTCGATGATGATGATGCCGACAGAAAATTTGTCGTGCAGATTCTTGAGCATGCTCATGAAGTGCCGCTTGCCTGTCGTCTCGAGACCCGCGAACACTTCGTCAAGCAATAACAGTTTGGGATTGGTGGCCAATGCCTTGGCCACCTCCAGTGCTTTCAATTCAGTCAGCGCCAGCTCGGTCGCGGCATTGCGCGTTGCCTTGCCAGCAAGACTGGTGAATTCAAGAATCTCGTCGATCTTCTTCTGATCAACGCTGCCTGTACCGAATCGCTGCGCCACCGCCAGATTCTGTCTCACCGTGAGTTCATGCATGGGTTGCGGCACCTGGAATGTGCGCCCGATACCCATTCTTGCTCGTTTGTACATCGGCGCACGCATCACATCTGCTCCGTCAAATGTGATCTCGCCGCTGGTCGGACGAACCAAACCGGAAATGGCATTGAATAATGTGGTTTTCCCCGCCCCATTGGGACCTACCAGGCCCACCACGTCTTGCGTCCCGACAGCGAGCGTCACGTTATTGACCGCGGTAAGGCCTCCGAAACGAACCGATACATTTTTAAGCTGCAACATGAGTTCTCCTCGTCAACTTGCGCAGCAAAGGAAGCAAGCCATCAGGGCTAAAGACGATCATCGCTACCAGAAGCACACCCAGTACCAATTGGTGGCCCGATGGAATGATGTTCTTGAAAATCAATTGATCAATCAGATACACGACAACTGCCCCAACAATCGGCCCGGTAATGGTGCGATAACCACCAAATATGGCCGCCACGATGGGTATCGTGACCCACAGGCCACTGAAGGCGTAATCTGGCTCAAGAAAGTTGATGTAATGGGCGTTAAAGGCGCCGACCACGCCACACATGAATGCGGAAACCAGCAGCATGAGTCCCTTGAGCAAAGTGCTATTGACACCCACGACCCGGGTTGCATCCTCGCTTTCGTGCATCGCGCGCAATGCCAGGCCGTAATGGCTACCGCGAATATATTGATAGACCGCAGCGAACGCCAGAACGATGGTCAGGATAAGCAAATAGCCACCGGTCTTGCTGCTGAGGTCGTACCCGAATATTTCGGGCAACCGTGGGATATTTGATAAGCCGCCAGAACCACCGGTCACCGAAGTCCACTGGGTTGCGAGAATTCGGAAGATATGCGCATAGGCCAGAATTGCCAATGCAAAATAGGGACCTCTTAAGCGCAACACCGGAAGCATGGCCAGCGACGCAATAACGGCGCCAACACCACCCAGCAGTATCGAAATCAATACGGGAACGCCAAATTTCATGCTCAAGATAGCGGAGGCATAAGCACCGACACCGAAAAATGCGGCGTGCCCGAAACTGACCATTCCACCCAGGTTACCCAGCAATGCCCACGATAGTGCGATACCGCCAATCACCATGGAAGCAACCACCAGGCTCATCACATAATTGTCACTGCCGAATGCCAGTGGCACCGCGATATACACGGCCAAAAGCATGGCGATAATTGTTTTGTTGAGTTTCATCCTCGCCGTCCTTTCGCACCGAAAAGTCCGCTCGGCATGACGAACAGAACAAGAAGAAATAATCCCATACCCACCAGTTCCTGCAAGGCCGAACTCGCCAGCGTGACAGTCAACGCTTCAGCGACGCCAAGCAGCACGGCGCCGATCAGGACACCGGGTATGGAACCGATGCCAGCCAGTACCGTGATGATGAATGCCTTGACCGTCAGTACACTGCCATAGGCAGGGCTAACGACTCCGTAACTGAATAGCGCAACGCCTGCAACGGCCGCAAGAATGCCTGCCACGATGAATGACACCAACTCTGTGTAGCCGGGATCTATGCCCATCAGTTTGGCGGCATCACGGTTGCTCGACACAGCGCGCACGGCACGACCGTACCAGCTGCGGGAGAGCCACCACCAAAGCCCGCCCATCATGACCAAACTGACGATGAAGAACAGCACCTCACTTCGCATGCTGTAAAAGGGACCAATGACGATGGCCTCTTGCAACCAGGTGGAGCCGGTTGAGCGCACATCAGCCTTCCAGATCAGCAAAATCAAATTGGTCAAAATCACGCCAATGCCGTAAGTGAGGATTAGCGAATTGATCTCCCGGTCTTTTTTGATGCGCCCGACCACGAAGTAAACCATCACCGATGCCAGGCAGACCACGACCAGCGCAATGGGTATGGCGAAAATCGGATTCCAGCCCAGCCCCGACTCCACCGAGTAGGCAACGTACGCCGACAACAGCACGAGTTCTCCGTGTGCCAGGTTGATCACTTTCATTGCACCGAAAACCAGCGCCAATCCGAGCGCTATCAAAGCGTACGAGCCGCCCTGTAGCAACCCGGAGTAAAGCGCTTGAAGTATCAATTCCGTCATATCGTCATTTCGTTGATTTATGTTCAGCGCGAAGGAGCCAGCGCCACAGCATGCGTTAACTCCTCCATCCCCGGAAATTTATTTACCAGGGCACGCCCGGGAAATTGGCCTTGCCGGTTGCGTCTGCTTTGGGCCAGACTATGACGATCTTTTTGCCTTGGTGTTGACCCATGCGGTGGCTGAAATTCACGTTGTCGCCATTGCTGCTGAACTGAACGCGGCCAATCAAGGTTTCGCTATCGGTCTTGCGCATCTCTTCGGCTACGCCATCTTTCTTCAGCGTGCCTTTGTCTGCGGCGCGAGCGATGGCATCAAACAACAACATCGATTGAACATAGCCGAACTGACCCAGGTAGTCAGGCTCCTTCTTGTACAGCCTCTGATAGCTATCGCTAAAGGATTTGCCTTCAGCCGTCTTGAACTCCGCAGGAAACGGCAGAACAGCAGTGCCATAAACGTTGGGCATCAAGTCCGGAAAATCTGCGGCCATTTTGGGCGTTGCCAAAGACCAGACTCCGACCATCGCCTTGACGTTAGGTTTGAGCACCCGTGCAGCACGAAGAATGCCAACGTAGTCGTTTTCATAACCGATCATCGCGACGACTTCGGATTTATCCTGCAATTTCACCTTGTTGATGATCGGCTTGAAATCAGTCATGGCGGGATCGAAAGCGTGGGCTACGACGGTAACGCCTTTGGCCGTCAAACTCTTTTGAAGATCGCTGGCAAGACCAGCAGTCGCCTCTTTGGTCGAATACAAAATGGATACGGACTTGACATTCAAATCGCTCAGCAGCCCAACCATGGCCTTCTGATACCCAGCGGAATTGTTGATGCGAAAGAAATTCTTGCGGCCGCTGTTCACAAGACTGTCATCGACGCCGCCTGATGTGACATAGACTAGGCCAAGCTTGTTGGCAGCATCTGAAGCCGGTGCGATATTGTTCGAGCCGTAGCCGCCATCAATGGCAACCACACCTTGACTAGCCAGTTTTTCAACTGCCGCAATGGCCTTGGCCGGTGCCGACTCATTGTCGACGGTGATAATTTTGATTTTGTGTTTGCTGTTGGTCTTGTTAAAGACATCGGCAGCAACCATGATTCCTTCATGCATGCCGGCTCCGACGCGGGCCAGGGTGCCAGTCAGGGGCAGTTCAACACCAACCAGCAGCTCATCTGCTTGGGCAGTGGACAGTCCCAGCCCACATGCCACCAATGCGGCCAGTCCTATGCGTTTATATGCGTTCTTCATTGTTTCCGTCTCACTAGTTAGTTTAGTTATTTCGCTCGCGTCCTTTTAAGGACTCGGTTGCACACACGGCGGGCGCTGCAGCCAACATGCCGGTACCTTTTCTTTGCTTGCCTATTCCTTGCATAGCCGGTTGATGACCAGTGCATGGGAGCAAGGCCGAAAAACCATTTTTTTGTCTATCTATTGAACATCTTGTACTCCTTTCAAGGCGGTGATATGGCATCCTCCAGAGACGTCAAACGACACCGCTTGCCTCCAACTGGGATATCTTCTCGTCGGACAGCCCGAGCAGCGTCTGGAGAACCTGCTTCGTACCCTCTCCCAATCGAGGTGGCGCGCTCCGCACGGGCAAGCGCACACCATCGAAGCGATAGGGCGGCGCCAGTACATGCACACTGCCAGCATCGGGGTGAGGCAGGGTTGTCACAAGCCCCGCATCCAAAGCTCGCTTGGAAGTCAGGGCCTCGTGCAAGCCGGCCACCTCTCCACAGGGAATGCCGGCGCGGGTCAGCCGATCGAGCAAGTCCTTGCGCTTCCTGGCTCCGATTTCGCGTCTGATCTCGGGCACCAAAATCGCCCGGTTCGCGGAGCGGCCGAGGTTGGTCTTGAAACGTTCATCGGCTTCCAGATCGGGGCGCTCAATCACGTCGTTGCAAAACCGCGTGAACTGGCTGTTGTTGCCGCACGCAACCACCACCGGCCCGTCTTGCGCGTCGTACACGCCGTAGGGCATGATGGATGGATGTTCATTTCCGTAACGTGGCGGATCTTCACCTTTGAGTAGCGCTTCCAGTCCGTAGTAGGCCGTGATCATCAGCCCGCAATCAAACAGCGCCATGCCAATGTGCCGCCCTTGACCCGTCTTCTGGCGCTCAAACAACGCGGCCAGGATGGCTTGGGCGGCATACATGCCGGTGAGCATGTCGACCACGGCCACGCCGAACTTCAACGGTGGCTGATTGGCCTCACCATTGAGCGCCATCAGCCCGGCCTCGCCCTGAATCACGAGATCGTAGCCGGGGCGAGCGGCTTCAGGTCCGGTTCGGTCGTAGCCCGTGATCGAGCAGTAGATCAATTCCGGATGCTGCGCGCTCAGCTGCTCATAACCGAGCCCCATTTTCTCTATGCCACCGAATTTGAAATTCTGAATCACGACATCGCTTTTTCGTGCGAGTTCACTCGCAATTTCCTGGCCGTCGGCGGTCTGCAGGTCAAGGGTGATTGATCGCTTGTTGCGGTTGACGCTATTGAAGTAGGCGGTCTCGGTCAAACCGATCCGCAAGCCCCAATCGCGCGTGTCATCGCCTCGCTCAGGGTGCTCGACTTTGATCACTTCTGCACCCAGATCCCCCAGCACCATGCCGCACCAGGGACCCGCCAGGACGCGGGAAAAATCGAGAACGCGCACACCCGCAAGCGGTAGCGAAGAATTTGTGTTCGGCATGACTATTTCAACGATTCAAAGAGTTCTTTTACAGTGGCAACAGACGGCAGTGATCGCAATCATTGCGCTAACGGCGCAGCGCTCAGCGCGACGAAATCCGGCGTGCGTTTGTCCAGGAAAGCGCCAATGCCTTCGGCAGCTTCATCGTCACCTTGCGACTCGACCATCAACTGCGCTTCAAGCTCCATTTGGGCATCCAGATCGGCACTGAAAGCATTCGCGCAGAGCGTCTTGATTCGCGCGCTTGCTCGCGTCGGACCAGTAGCAAGTCGCTCGGCCAGGGCGATGGCCTCATCCAGTGCTGAGCCCTTTTCAACAAGTCTGTTGACGGCACCCATCGCGTGTAGACGCTCGCCCGTGATGCGGTCACCGGTCAGACACATCTCCGTCAGCATCTGGCGCGAGACGAACTCTGACAGGAATGCGGTGACGCCACCGTCTGGCGTCAGACCGGCTTTGACGTAGGTCACGGAGAAGAATGCATTTTGCGCCACCACCAGCATGTCACAAGCGAGCGCGATCGACAGCCCGGCACCCGCCGCACCACCTTCAACGGCGGCGATCACCGGCTTGCTGCAATTGCGGATGGCGCGGATCAAATCGTGCAGGCCTTCCAGCCGCTCGCGCCGCTGTGCGGGTGCCATCGCGCGGCGCTTGGCAAGCTGGTTCAGGTCGCCTCCCGAGCAAAAGAAATCACCAGCGCCGGTCAGCACGATGGCACGAACCCCGGCATCTGCCTGTGCCTCGACCAGCGCCGCCGGCAACTCGGCATACAGTCCTGCCGTGATGGCGTTGCGCTTGGCCGGGTTGTTGTTGATCAGGATGCGAACCGCGCCTTCCTGTCTTTTCAATACGGCAGTGTTCATGCCGCCGTCTGCCTGCCCAGAGTGATGAAACGCTGCAGATGATGGTCTTCGTCGCCGAGTTGGTGATCGATCATGATCAGACGTTTGGCGTAGTGGGCCAATGGCAATTCCCAGGTCATGCCGATGCCGCCATGCATCTGGATGCTCTCTTCGGCCACCAGCGCGCCGATTCGCCCGACGCTGACCTTCGCAGCCGACAGCGCGCGCTCGCGCGTCAGCCGGTCCGCATCAAGCGCCGCAGCGGCATTGATCACGGCCGAACGGGCCTGCTCGATCTCCAGCAGCAGGTCCGCCATGCGGTGCTGCAGCGCCTGAAAACTTCCGATGAAGACCCCGAACTGTTTGCGCGTGCGCAGGTAGTCGAGCGTGGCCGCCTTGGCCACTTCCATGGCACCGAGCGCCTCGGCACACAATGCCAGCACACCGCGGCCGATGGCGCGCTCCAAAGTGGCCAATCCCTGCCCCTCGACGCCCAGCAGCGCGTCGGGGCCGAGGGCCACGCCGTTCAAGCTCAGTTCAGCGACGCGGCCACCGTCGATTGTCGGACAGCCACGCACGATCAAGCCCGGCGTCTTGGCGGACAGCAAGAAAAGCGAAATGCCGGCTTCGTCGTCGACCGCGCCCGCGGTTCGGGCAGAAACAACGAACAGGTCGGCCCGCTCGCCCTGCAACACGACCGCCTTGGCGCCGTTCAGCACCCAGCCATTGGCGCTACGTTCGGCGCGGGTCAGCACCCGGGCCAGCTCGTAGTGTGCGTCTGGTTCGTCATGCGCGAGGGCCGCGATGGTGGTGCCGCCGATGATGTCGGCCAGCACCGCCTTCTGTGCTTCATTGCCCGCGGCGGCGATCGCTTCGCCCGCCAGCACTGCGCTGCCGAGAAGCGGTTCGACCACCAATCCGCGACCAAGCGCCTCAAAGACCACGGCGATGTCGAAACCGGCACCGCCGAAGCCGCCATCGGTCTCGCGAAACAAGGCACCGATCACGCCCAGTTCGGCGAACTGCTGCCAAATCTCGGGGCTGAAGCCATGAGCCGATTGGGCGATGCGATCCCGTGCCTCAAAGCCGTATTGCTCGGCGATGAAGCGGTTCAGGCTGTCGGCCAGCATGCGCCGTTCTTCCGTGTGTTCGAAGTTCATGTTCGTGCCCTCACAGTCCAAGAATCATCTTGGAGATGATGTTTTTCTGGATTTCATTGGAGCCGCCGAAGATCGACAGCTTGCGGTTGTTGAAGTAGAGCGCCGCCGCGCTGGCTGCAGCCTCGGGGCCGACTGGCATGCCGGTGTAATCGTCTTCCAGCGCCTCGGTGATAAAAGGTCGCGCATAGGGCCCCATGGCGCGCCGGTTCAGCGACGATATCTCCTGCCGGATCTGCGTGCCGCGTATCTTCAGCATCGAGCTTTCGGCCCCTGGCACGCCACCACCAACCACCGCCGCGATCATGCGCAGGTTGGTGGTCTTCATGTTCTCAAGGTCGATCTCAACACGCGCCATGCGGGCTGCAAACGACGGATCCTCTGCCAAAGGCCGGCCGTTGCGCATCTGCTGTGCAGCGATACGCTTGAGCCGTTCAAGCGCCGCGACTGAGAGGCCCACGCCAGCGATGTTGGTGCGTTCGTAGGTCAACAAGTATTTGGCGCAAGTCCAGCCCTTGTCTTCCTCGCCGACCAGGTTTTCGGCCGGCACGCGCACGTCGGTGAAAAATACCTCGTTGACTTCGTGCACACCGTCGAGGGTGATGACAGGGCGCACCTCAACGCCGGGTGTCGTCATGTCAATCAACAGGAAGCTGATGCCCTCCTGTTTCTTGGCCTCGCGATTGGTGCGCACCAGGCAAAAGATCATGTTGGCGTGCTGGCCTAGCGTGGTCCAGGCCTTCTGGCCGTTAACAATATAGTGCTCACCCTGTGCATCGTGGCCGCGCTGGGCGGTGGTGCTGACCGCCGCCAGGTCGGAGCCCGCGCCGGTTTCCGAGTAACCCTGGCACCACCAGTCGGAACCGTCGAGAATGCGCGGCAACCAGTGACGCTTCTGCGTCTCGTTGCCAAACTTGATCAGCACGGGCCCCAGCATGTTGACACCGAAGGGAACAATGCGCGGCGCGCTGGCGAGGCAGCACTCGTGCTCGAAGATAAATTTCTCGACCGCACTCCAGCCCGGGCCGCCGTACGCCACGGGCCAGTGGTTTGCGAGCCAGCCACGCGTATTGAGGATCGCATGCCATTCCTGCATGTCGGCCTTGGCGAGGTGCTTGCCATTGGCGACCTTGTCGGACAGGCGGGCCGGCAGTCTGTCGGCCAGGAATGTGCGCACTTCATTGCGAAAAATTTCTTCTTCCGGGGTGAAATTCAAATCCATGTCAACTCTCCTCAATAAATTTCGAACAGACCGGCGGCGCCCATGCCACCAGCGATGCACATGGTGACAACCCCGTATTTCGCACCGCGCCGTTTCCCTTCGATCAGCAAGTGGCCTGCGAGGCGCGCGCCGGTCATGCCAAAGGGATGCCCGATGGAGATCGCACCACCATTGACGTTGAGCCGCTCATTGGGAATGCCGAGCCGCTGCTGGCAATAGATCGACTGGGAAGCGAAAGCTTCGTTGAGTTCCCACAAATCGATGTCGTCGATCTTCAGACCGTGGCGCGCCAGCAGTTTCGGTACCGCGAAAACCGGGCCGATTCCCATCTCATCGGGCTCGCAGCCAGCAACCGCCAGGCCACGGAAGGCACCCAGCGGCTGGAGGTTGGCGCGCTCCGCTTCCTTGGCCTCCATCATCACGCAGGCCGAGGCGCCGTCGGACAATTGTGAGGCGTTGCCTGCGGTCACGAACTTGTCAGCCCCCATGACGGGCGCCAGCTTGGCCAGTCCCTCATAGGTAGTACCCCGACGGTTGCAGGTGTCGGCGTCCACCGTGACTTCGCGCTTGGATGCGACACCCGTTTCTTTGTCAGTGACTGACATGGTGGTGGTGCAGGCAACGATCTCGTCGCGGTAACGGCCGGCTAGCTGCGCCTCCTCGGTCTTGCGTTGGCTCTCGGCCGAGAAGCGATCCTGGGCCTCACGCCCGATGCCATAGCGGGCCGCCACGATGTCGGCAGTCTCGATCATCGACAGGTACAGCTCGGACTTGTGCATGACAATCCACGGGTCCATGCCGCTGTCACCATCCTGCCTGGTGCGGATGTGCGAGATGCTCTCGACGCCGCCCGCGATCATGGCCGGTGCACCCTCAACGATGATGCGTCCCGCCGCCATCGCGATGGCCTGCAGCCCGGAGGCGCAGAAGCGGCTCACCGTGGCGCCAGCAATCGTGATCGGCAGGCCGGCGCGGATGATGGCTTGACGCGCCACGTTGCGGCCGGTGGTGCCTTCCGGATACCCGCAACCGAGGATCGCGTCCTCGATCAGCGCGGGGTCGATGCCGGCGCGCTCCACCGCGGCGCGCACCGCGAAGGCTGCGAGCGTGGCGCCAGGCGTAATATTGAATTCGCCCCGGTGCGCCTTGGTCAGCGGCGTGCGGGCGGTAGAAACGATGACGGCTTCGCGCATGATGTGTTCCTGAAACGTGGTTATTCGGATTTATTGAGACTGTCGAAATTGGCGCCGTGCTCGACCAGCTCGACCAGCAACGGTGAGGGCTGCCAGAACAACGGGTCTTCTTTGGCGAATTCGCGGATGTCGGCCAGCACCTTGGGCAGGCCCAGCGTGTCGGCGTATTTCATCGGGCCGCCGCGATGGCGCGGAAAGCCGTAGCCGTACAGGAAGGTCACGTCCACGTCGAGCGGGCGCAGCGCGATGCGCTGGTGCACAACGTTGGCGCCTTCGTTGATCATCGCGGCCATGTAGCGGCGCAAGATCTCTTCGTCGGTGAAGCTACGCGGCGTGATGCCGGCCCGCGCGCGCTCGGCATCGATGATGGCCTCAACCTCGGGATCGGGCGTTCCGGTGCGCGCGCCGTCAGGGTACAGGTAGTAGCCGCGGCCAGTCTTCTGGCCGAACCAGCCACGCTCGCAGATGCGGTCGGCAATTTGCACGTAACGTGCCCGCGGGTCGCGTGTGGCGGCCTTGCGCTTTCGAGTGGCCCAGCCGATGTCACCGCCGGCCAGGTCAGACACCTGGAACGGCCCCATGGGGTAACCGAAGTTACGCACGGCCTGGTCGATCTGGTAGGGCGAGGCGCCGTCTTCCATCATGTAGTCGGCCGCCATGCGATAAGCCGCGAGGATCCGGTTGCCGATGAAGCCGTCGCAAACACCGGCCCGCACCGGCACCTTGTGCAGCTTTTTCGCGAGTTCAAACGCGGTGGCCACGACGTCCGCCGAGACCCTGGCCGGGACCACGATTTCGAGCAACTTCATGATGTTGGCAGGCGAGAAGAAGTGCAGACCCACGACGTCCGCTGGACGTGAAATACTGGCGGCGATGGCGTCGATGTCGAGATAGGACGTGTTGGTGGCCAGCACCGCGCCAGGTTTACACACGCGGTCGAGTTCGGCGAAAACAGCCTGCTTGACCGCCAGGTCTTCGAACACTGCCTCGATCACAATATCTGCTGGCGCGAGTGCGTCATACGACGTACTGCCGACGAAGCGGGCCAGGTTGGCGGCCTTGGCAGCAGTTGTCATGCGACCCTTGGCGATCAGGCCGTTGTAGACCTTTTCAATATGGGCATGCCCGCGTGCCAGCGCCGCTTCGTCACGCTCGATCATCGTGACAGACAGGCCCGCATCGAGTACCGCCACCGCGATGCCGGCGCCCATCGTGCCGCCGCCGACCACGCCGACATGCGCGATGGCGCGTGGCTTCGTGTTGCGAGTCTCGGGCGCTTTGAGCACTTCACGCTCGGCAAAGAAAGCGTGGATCAGTCCGGCGCGCTGCGCACTGTCCAGGCATTGCAAGAACAGCTTGCGTTCAATGAGCAGGCCTTCGTCGAAAGACTTGTCGAGTGCGGCCTCAACCGCCTCGACAATTTTCAGCGGTGAGAACAGGCCGCGTGACTTCTTGCCTGTTTCAGCGCGCACAGCCTCGATGCTGGCACGGTTCGCCTGCCGGTCGGAAAGCGCCTGGGCATCGCGCGTACGGCGCACCGGGGCGTGCGTGGCCAGCAATTCCTGTGTGTAGACCAATCCATCGGCGAGGATGTCATTGCTGGGCCCCAGCCGGTCAACCAAACCGAGCGCGTGCGCTTCTTCGGCACCCATGTGGCGGCCGCTGAGCATCAGGTCCAGGGCGGCTTTTGCACCGATCAAACGTGGTGTGCGTTGTGTGCCGCCCGCACCAGGCATCAGGCCGAGCTGAACCTCGGGTAGTCCGAGCTTGACATCAGTCGCCGCCAAACGGTAGTGGGCCGCGAGCGCGATCTCCAGTCCACCGCCCAGCGCTGCGCCGTGGATCGCTGCCACCACGGGCTTGCTGCAGGCTTCAATCCGGTTGCAGACTTCCGGCAACGACGGCGGCAGTGGCGGCTGGCCAAATTCGCGGATGTCTGCGCCTGCGATGAAGTTGCGTCCTGTCCCGATGATGAGCACCGCTTGGACGGCGGGGTCTGCCTCGGCTGCGTCGATCGCCGCCACGATGCCGCACCGTACAGCCACACCCAGCGCGTTGACCGGCGGGTTATTGATCATGACGAGAAGAATGTTGCCGCGCAGTTCGCGAGCGACGACTTCGGTGGACGGATCCTGGCTCATATCAGATGTCTCCAAATCAACATTGGTTCGCATAGAGAAACACACGTTCGCAAAACATGTTTGAGGCGAACGATACCTTATTTTTCGCCGATGATGTGAAAAATTTCGGTTCTTGTGATGAGAGCAGCTTGCCTTTGCTTTTGAATACGGGTCTGTTCCTTGTTGCAATCCAGGTGAGAAGGCTGTGGTTGTTGACTGGCTTAGACCTTATTTAGTCCGCTCTGCGAAATCATCGTCCGCAAAATATTGACAATTGGGTTCCAAGTATGCAAATATGCAGCCCCACTCACCTGAAATCGCGATCTGCTGCGACACAAATTAATGGAGCCGATACATGGAAGATCAGATTCAGACGTTTAGCGATGACGCGGTAATCAAGGATCGGCAATTCGTGAACGCTTTGGCGCGAGGACTGGAGATACTGCGTTGCTTTCTCCCGGGAGAGAAGTACCTGAGCAACACGGAGTTGGCCAAGCGGACCGGAATGCCAAAGCCGACAATTTCGCGGCTGACCTATACGCTGACCAAGCTCGGCTATCTCGGTTTTTCAAACGATCGAGGGCAATATCACCTTGGTTCGGGGGTACTTTCCCTCGGCAACTCCTTGCTTTCGAATCTCGATGTTCGCAAGCTGGCCCGTCCCGCGATGAGGGAGCTTGCTGAGCATTCCCAAGCCAGTGTCGCAATAGGCCTACGCGATCGCCTTGACATGGTGTATATCGAAACCTGCCGAAGCAGTTCGGCTGTGACGCTTCGGCGAGATGTTGGCTCACGCATCCCCATCGCCACGACGGCGATGGGCAAGGCCCTGTTGTGCGCGCTGTCGCAGACCGAGCGTGACTTCCTGATGGATCACATCCGCTTGGAGAATGAAGAAAAATGGCCGCAAATCAAGGCCAGTTTGGAACAGGCATTCAAGGACTATCAAGACCACGGTTTCTGCATCGCAGTTGGCGATTGGGAATCCAATATAAATGCAGTGGGTGTGCCATTGATCGACCCGGATGGCGAAGAAATGATGGCTTTCAATTGCGGCGGTCCGGCCTTCTTATTGCCGCGTGATGCGTTGATGAATGATCTCGGACCACGCTTGGTACAGCTGGTCCACAACGTGGAAGTGAGCATGGGGCGTCATTCATAGTGTTTTGTCACATGAGCGTGAAATCCGCTCTTTGGACATAACATCGACCCCTGACAGGCCAAGCCGTCCTTGGGCACCCTCATCATTCACAGTGAAGTCTCCAATCCTCTCAAACCTGACTGGGTCATCTGAAATTGCCGACTGAACCCAATTATTCAAAACGCCCAATCGGGGTGTTTGACAGCGGCATCGGAGGCTTGAGCATCCTCAAGACACTGCGCGCCGAACTCCCGCGCGAGGACTTTGTCTATATGGCCGACAGCGGCCACGCACCCTACGGCGAACGCGACGAGGCTCATGTCATCGCCCGCGCCAGCGCCATCACGACGCACCTGCTGGCGCACTACGACATCCAGGCGCTGGTCGTTGCCTGCAACACCCCTGATGGCCACCCAAATTCCCCCACTTGTGGCCACCTCAAATTCCCCCACCCTGAGCGCGGCGTGATGGCTGGTTAAACCTGGCTATTGCACCGCCTGGGTCAATACCCGGCAGGACGTTACC
>NZ_JBAQMD010000086.1:0-2248 GCF_049302455.1 Rhodoferax ferrireducens
GGCCAGAATTTTGCCCGCATCCATCGCCACCAGCCAGTCGAAGCGCTCGGCTTCTTCCATATAGGCGGTGGCGACCATCACGCTCATGCCCGGGCGATCCTGCCGGATGTGGTCGATCAGTGCCCAGAATTGCGTGCGCGCCAGCGGATCGACCCCGGTGGTTGGCTCATCGAGAATCAGCATGTCCGGGTCGTGGATCAGGGCGCAGCACAAGCCGAGTTTTTGCTTCATGCCGCCGGACAGCTTGCCTGCCGGACGAGAGAGGAAAGCATGGAGGCCCGTCGCTTTCGTCAGTTCATCGATACGCCGCCGGCGTTCAGCCGCATCGTGGCCGAACAGGCGGCCGAAGAATTGCAGGTTGTCTTCGACCGACAAGGCCGGGTAGAGATTCTTGCCCAGACCTTGCGGCATGTAGGCAATGGCCGGACAAACCCGGCCGCGGTGGCGTCTTGACCGCATGTCGCCGCCGAGCACTTCCACCGTGCCTTGCTGCACCTTGCGCGCGCCGGAAATCAGGGCCAGCAGGCTGGACTTGCCGACGCCATCGGGACCCAGCAGACCGACCATGCAGCCGGTGGGCACTTCCAGATCAATGGCATCCAGCGCTATCGTTTTTCCATAGTGCAAACTGACACCGGCAAGGCGCGCAACGGGCGCACCACCGGGCAGTACAGATCTCACTTAGCCACCTTCACCGCCAGTGAGGGTGGCCATTCGGCCTGCCGGTCGAGCTTGATCCAGGCCATGCCGGGCAGGCCGGTCTTGACCTGCTGCAGGTGTTTTTTCAGCAGCTCCGGATCGATGCGGGCTTTCACCCGGAACATAAGCTTTTGCCGTTCAACCGCGGTTTCCACTGTTTTCGGCGTGAATTGCGCCACACTCGCGACGAACGACACTTGCGCGGGAATCACATAGCCGGGTGCGGCATCCAGCACAAGACGCACCTCGCTGCCCAGCGCGACTTTGCCGACCACCGTCTCGGGCAGGAAGAAGGTCATGTACACATCGCTCAGGTCCACCATGTTGAGCACTTTGCCGCCGGCACCCAGCACTTCGCCAGGCTGGGCCACACGATATTGCACGCGGCCATCGCGCGGCGCCTTGAGCTGGCTGTCCTTGATGTCCGCCTCGATGCGCGCAATCGTCGCGGTGGCGGCCTCGACGGTGGCGCGTGCGCCGGTGACTTGCGATTTGGCCGCAACAATGGCCGACTGGGCGGCGGCCACCTGCGCCCTAGTCGCGGCCAATGCCGCTGCGGCACTGCGCACGGCGGCCTGGTCGTCGTCGAGTTGCTGGATGGATGTCGCGCCTTCACGCGATAGCGTTTGCGAACGGGTCAGGCGCCGTTTGGCGTTATCCAGCTCGCTCTCGCGCTGCACCACGACGGCTTGCGCCGCCGCCAGGTCACTTTCACGCATCATGGTTTGCGCTTCGGCGCTCGCCACGCCGGTAATCGCCTGTTGCTGCTGGGCGCGCGCCTCATCGCGCTGGGCGGTGAGCACATCGACCTGCATTTGTGCCAGCACCTGGCCTGCCTGCACGAAGTCGCCTTCGCGAGCAAAGATATCGACCACGCGCCCCGGATACTTGGTGGCGACATCGATCTCGGTGGCTTCAATGCGGCCATTGCCGCTGACAAACCCCTCGCCCAGGCCTTTCGGGCGGGTCATCGTCCACACGCCCCAGGCGAGCAGCGCAATGGCCATGGCCGCAGCGGCCAGGATCAGTTTTTTCTTGAGTGCAGGGCTTAATGGATTCATGGTGAGTTCTCGTGTGTCCTGTCGTTTTAATTTGCCGGGCGGGTTGCCGTATCCACCGGGGCGACAAATTCCTGGCTGCCGCCGCCCAGCGCTGCATACAGGCTGACGCGGCTGGAGAGCAGGGCACGGCGCGTTTGTACCAGTTGCTGTTCGGCCGTGAGTAGCTCGCGCTGGGCATCCAGGACTTCAAAATAAGGGGCGCTGCCATTGTCATAGCGCAACTGGGATAGCCGCGCACGTTCGGTTTGCGCCGCCAGCGTTGCCTGTGCGATGCGCACCTGCTCAGTCAGCCAGTGGCGGGCGGATAAGGCATCGGATACATCACGAAATGCGGCCTGGATGGTCTTTTCATAATTCGTCACCGCCAAGTTACTGCGCACTTCGGCCAAATCAAGGTTGGCGCGGTTGCGCCCGGCATCGAAAATCGGCAGGGAAAGGCTGGGCATAAAGCTCCAGGCGCGGCTGCCGGAATCGAACAGGCCATCGAG
>NZ_JBAQMD010000087.1:0-31595 GCF_049302455.1 Rhodoferax ferrireducens
CAGCCAAGCACCGAGACAGTGAAAACGTTCTTGGACGCCGGTTACAAGGAAACTGACCTGATGTACATCGTGTTGGCCATTGCCGTCAAAACCCTGAGCAACTTCAGCAACCACCTCTTTGCCACGATGGTTGACGAGCGGTTTGCGGCCTACAAAGTCGATTGAACGCAGCAGCCCATGACCCCCAGCTTTGTACCGGACAGTTTCGAGCGTGTCGTGGGCTGCACGCCGGCTGAATCATTCACATAGGAATCAACATGCAAGTCAAGGCACTCACTTTCGACACCGGTGGCACCATTCTGGACTGGCACAGTGGCGTGTGTAGTGCTTTCCAGAATGTTGGCGAACGCCACGGTATTGGCCTGGACTGGCATGCGGTCACCAACGACTACCGGCGCCTGGCCATGGAAGGCATCGTCGGGCAGGTTCAGCCGGCGTTCAACATGGACGATGCGCATCGCACGGCACTCGAAGAGGTGTTGACAAAATACGGCCTGCAGCAATTTGGCCAGCAGGAACGCTGGCAGATATTTCATGCGTGGCACGAACTCTCGGCATGGCCTGACTTCCCAGCCGCCTTGGCGCGAATCCGGCAAAAGCTTTCCGCCATTTCGTTCACCATGCTGCCGCTGTCCCTGGTGCTGGACGTTTCCCGAAAAAACGACCTGAACTGGGATGCCGTGATCTCGTGCGAGATGATCGGTGTCTACAAGCCCAACGCGCAAGCGTATTTGAAAGCAGCACAATGGCTCGGCATGGAGCCGTCAGATATCTTGATGGTCGCCTGCCACAACTTTGATCTGAATGCTGCCCGCGCCTGCGGTTTCAAGACAGCCTTTGTCCGCAGACCAGACGAATGGGGGCCAGGGGGGCCGCCCGACCCGACACCGCATCCAGATTGCGACATCGTTGTTGATGGGTTTGATACGCTTGCAAAACATCTGGGCGCATGAGTCTGGCTGATGCGATCGGCCCACTGCATCATCAGCTCTTCAACCGTGCCGTCGTTGTATTTGAGTTGCGGTACACGGGCTTTGATAACGGTCTCGAACTGGCATGTGTCCAAGTGACGCCACTGGCGCTCACTCCAACCATTGATGTGGGCTCTCTTGGTGGCACCCGTTGGGTTCGCACACGCCTGCCCCCCCTTCTTCAACACCACTTCGGCCAACACGCGCTGGTGTACCAATGAAAGGTCCACCTTCTTGACTGACCAAGCAGTCTTCGACCCAAGTAGCTGTTCATACAGCGCTGTGTTTTTCATGCTCAGGCCTCGAATTTTGAAAAACAAGATTCTCCAAGGCTGAGTGAAGAATCACAGTGAAATTGACAAAGAACCCCGTTCTCTTTGTTCAAGGCATGGCGCTTGCCCGGTCGCGTGGCCACATGCCAGGTGACATTTGCTTGTGCGTCTGGGCACCTTTCAATTCATTGGTATCCCGCGGTGGCAAGCGCGCTCATAAGTCGGAGGTATTGGATCCTTTCTGCATTGACGACATACGTGTAGTCGCTGCAACAACCGGATTTACTACAGACCGCCGGGGCAATTTTGCGTGGACACGATGTTGTTTGAGTTCGCTATTGCGCATGGTCACAAGTTTCTTGATGCCCGTGTAAGTCTTGTTAAGGCTCAAACGACTATTCCAGCGAGAGTCTCGTTTCCACTTGACTTTCTGAGTTTTTTCGCAAATGTCACCCATTCAACAATCCAAGGACTTCTTTATGAACCATCTCTCCTCCAAAATTTCCAAGACGATCGCCTCTGCCGCTGCGCTGTCAGGCAATGCCATGGCTGCGGGTTGCCTGGAACGGGGAACTGTTTAACAAGCTTTGAAAGGAATCATCATGAAAAACAAATTTGCAGCCATCACCCTGGTCCTAGCCTCCGGCCTGATCGCTGGCACCTCAGCCCTCGCAGGTGTCACCCGCGAACAGGTGAAAGCCGAACTGGCTGAAGCCATTCGCACCGGTGACATGCCGGCCCATGGAGAGGAAAGCCGCAAGCTCAATGAGTTATACCCGCATCTCTATCCAGCTAAACAGGCCCAGGCGAGCCCGGCGCGCGAATAAGCAAAAGCCGAGTTGGCCGAAGCGATTCGAACCGGGGACTTCATGGTCGGTGAAGATGGACGCCTATGGCGTCTACGGTCATGCCGTCAATGCCCGGTGCACCTTTGTTGCGTTTGAACCGATCCGTAGAAGAAGGTAAATGTGTCACCTTGTTCGTATTCAGGAGACTCTGCATAGCTCCCACGATTGTGTGCTTGACGTCAGCCCTGCCTGAGAAAATCTAGCCTGTGAAAAAAACTGCCTTGTACCTCAATCTCAGCCACAAGAAAACCGGCAAGCCCGAGTTCCTGGAGCAGATAAAACAAGTGGTGCCATGGGCCGCATTGGTCGATCTCATTGCTCCGTACTACCCGCATGGCCGCACTGGCAGGCTACCGTTTTCCCTGGAGACCATGCTGCGTATCCACTTCATGCAGCAACGGTCCACACTGATGAAATAAGGCCTGCAGCAATTGGGTCAACAGGAGCGCTGGCAGGTTTTCATGCGTGGCACGAACTCTCGGCCTGGACCGGCTTCCCAGCCGCCTTGGCTCGAATCCGGCAAAAGCTCCCGGTCTTTTCGTTCACAATTTTGACCTGAATGCCGCCCGCGCCTGCGGCTCCGAGACCGCCTTTGTTCGCGAACCAGCCGAATGGGAACCAGATGGACCACCAGACCCCACGCAGATTGCGACGTTGTTGTCTATTTCTTTGATGCCTTGGCAAATTACCTGGGTGCATAGATCTGGCTGACGCGTTGAGCATGCCGCTGGCTCTTCCGATCAGTTTTGCTGTCTTATCGAGTCATTCGGTTGACATCTATGTCGATTTGGTCGCAGGCATTACCTCCGTCTTACTAACCATGCACCTTGTTCGCAGTGTAAGAACCTGACGTTCATTGGCGACTATGCTTGCACAGGGCGATAGTTGTTGCCTCACCGAAGTCGAACGAATATGGGCAACCCATGAAAAAACTACTGATTCTTAGCGCTGCTGCCTTGTTGGCATTCGGTTTCTTTGCTATGGATTTGAACCACTATCTGACACTGGATGGCATGAAAGCCAGTCTGGGTCAATTTGAGGCGCAACGTGCCGCGTCACCCGTTGTTGTTGGGCTGGTCTTTTTTTCAGTCTACTTGGTGGTCACAGCGATGTCACTGCCGGGTGCTGCGATATTGACCCTTGCTGCAGGTGCTTTGTTTGGCTTGTCCGTGGGCACGTTGATTGTGTCGTTTGCGTCAAGCATCGGCGCTACCCTGGCTTTTCTGGCATCACGCTATGTGCTGCGCGATGCCATCCAACGCCGTTTTGGTGATCGGCTCAAAGCCATCAACGAAGGCATGGCCAAAGATGGCACGCTTTACCTCTTCACCCTGCGCCTGGTGCCCCTATTTCCGTTCTTTTTGGTCAATTTGCTCATGGGCCTGACACCGGTTCGTACACTGAGCTATTACTGGGTCAGTCAGTTGGGTATGTTGGCCGGTACGCTGGTTTATGTGAATGCCGGCACCCAGTTGGCCCAAATCAACAGCCTGGTCGGCATTGTGTCGCCCGGCCTCTTGCTTTCCTTTGCACTACTCGGGGTCTTCCCCATGCTGACTAAGAAGTTTATGAGTTTGCTGCAAGGTCGTCGCGTGTACGCCAAATGGCAACGTCCCAAAAAATTTGACCGCAACTTGGTGGTCATTGGTGGCGGCGCGGCAGGTTTGGTCACTTCCTATATTGCGGCAGCCGTCAAGGCCAAGGTGACCTTGGTTGAAGCCCACAAGATGGGGGGTGATTGCCTCAACTACGGCTGCGTACCCAGCAAGGCCCTGATCAAGTCAGCCCGCGTCGCCAATCAAATGCGCCATGCCGAAAACTATGGATTGAGTGCAGCAGAACCACAGTTCAGTTTTCGCAAAGTGATGGCCAGAGTGCATGAAGTGATACGCACGGTGGAGCCACACGACAGCGTGGCGCGCTACACCGAACTCGGCGTGGAAGTGCTGGAGGGTTATGCACGCATCGTCGACCCCTGGACAGTGGAAATCAAGCTCAACAACGGCGGCATGCAGCGCCTGACCACCCGCAGCATCGTCATTGCAGCCGGGGCCAGCCCGTTTGTGCCACCGCTGCCCGGTCTGGATGATGTGGGATATGTCACCAGTGACACGCTGTGGGACGAATTTGCCAAGCTGGACGCGGCACCAAAGCGACTGGTGGTGCTGGGCGGTGGCCCTATTGGCTGCGAGTTGGCGCAGAGTTTTGCCCGTTTGGGCTCCAAGGTGACTCAAATCGAGATGGCTCCGCGCATCATGATCCGCGAAGACCTGGAAGTATCCGATCTGGCCCGTGACTCATTGAGGCGTGATGGCATTGACGTTTTGACCGGTCACAAAGCCTTGCGATGCGAGCGGGAGGGGACTCGCAAATTCATCGTGGTTGAGCATCAGGGCAAAGAGATCCGCATTGAATTTGATGCCTTGCTGTGCGCGGTCGGGCGCGTGGCCCGTTTGCAGGGTTATGGCCTGGAAGATTTGGGCATTCCTACGCAACGCACCGTGGCGATTAACGATTACCTGGAGACCCTGTACCCGAACATCTATGCAGCGGGCGATGTGGCCGGGCCTTATCAATTTACCCACACGGCTGGCCACATGGCGTGGTACGCAGCTGTCAACGCGCTGTTCGGTGACTTCAAGAAATTCAAGGTGGATTACTCAGTGGTGCCCTGGGCGACTTTCATCGAACCCGAGGTGGCTCGGGTTGGACTCAACGAGCAAGATGCGAAGGAGAAAGGCATTGCTTATGAAGTTACCAAATACGGCCTGGATGACCTGGACCGCGCCATTGCCGACGGCACGGCGTACGGTTTCGTCAAAGTGCTCACCGTCGCCGGCAAAGACCGCATTCTGGGTGTGACCATCGTCGGAGAACACGCCGGTGATTTACTCGCTGAATTCGTGCTGGCCATGAAGCATGGCTTGGGTTTGAACAAGATTCTGGGCACCATTCACACCTACCCCACATTAGCAGAAGCCAACAAATACGTCGCGGGTGAATGGAAGCGCGCGCACGCACCGCAAAAAGTGCTGGCCCTGTTGGCGCGCTTTCATACCTGGAAGCGAGGCTAATCAAGATGCTTGGAAGAACTTGCCTTGCGCTGTGCGTGCTCGCAGGTTTGGCGGGCCTGGCGCGGGCAGAAGGGCTCGGCAGTTCCCATTGGGACGAACTGCTCAAAAAACATGTGCAGGTGCTGCGCGCCGGACAGGCCAGCGAAGTGGATTACGCTGGATTCATGGCGGACCGAACCCCACTCCAAACCTATCTGGCCAGCATATCGAAGTTGACCCGAGTTGAATTTGACCGCTGGAGCAACCCGACGCAATTGGCACTCTACAGTGTGCCTTTGAGGCTGAATGTTGACACTTCCAGTAAACTGTCAGCCAGCAAACTTGGCATCGAGTTTCTGGACTATGACTGGCGACTGAACGCAGCCGGTGGACCAGACAGGAGTGGCAAATCGTGACACTGTCCATCATCGTTCCTGTTCTCAATGAAGCGCTGGTCCTTCCAGCGTTGCTGGAACGCCTGCTGCCATTGAGCCGCCATGGCTGTGAAGTGCTGTTTGTCGATGGTGGCAGTGTTGACGGATCGGTCGCGATGATCGAGTGCGCTGGCTTTAAGGTCGTTCACGCGCCATCCGGACGTGCAAGGCAAATGAATGCCGGCGCAGCATGTGCAATCGGCGAGGCCTTGCTGTTCCTTCATGCTGATACCCAATTGCCACAAGGCGCTTTTGACTGTGTCAATCAGTCGCTTGCCAGTGGTTTGCACAGTTGGGGCAGATTTGATGTTTGCATCACAGGCCATCACTGGATGCTGCGTGTCGTGGGTCACATGATGAATCTGCGCTCGCGCTGGACCGGCATTGCCACGGGCGACCAGGCGATGTTCGTGTCCCGCACTGTCTTCGATGCCGTGGGTGGGTTTCCGGACCAGCCCTTGATGGAAGACATTGAACTCTCCAAACGCTTGCGCTGCCTGTCTCGCCCGGCCTGTATCACACGCTGCGTGACCACCTCGGGGCGGCGTTGGGAATCGCGTAGTGTTTGGCACACCATTTTCCTGATGTGGCGTTTGCGCTGGGACTACTGGCGCGGGGTGCCCGTTGGCCTTCTGGCGCGTGCCTACCGATGAAACCGGTACGCATTGTCATCTTTGCCAAAGCGCCGCTGGCTGGTTTCGCCAAGACCCGGCTGATCCCGGCCTTGGGGCAACAAGGCGCAGCCGAACTGGCGCAGCGTTTGCTCGCACAAACCTTGCATGAAGCCTTGACTTCCCAGGTGGGGCCAGTGGAATTGTGTGTCACACCATCGGCAGTCCAAGCCGTCTGGGAGACGTTGGCCATATCCGGGACTGTACACAGGACTGACCAGGGCGACGGCGATTTGGGTGAGCGTATGGCACGCGCGGCAAAGCGTGTGGTTGACGCGGGTGAATCCATCTTGCTGATAGGTACCGATTGCCCGCAATTGGACGCAGCCCAACTGCAGCAAGCCGCCCGTGCTTTGCAATGCGCAGATGCCACTTTGGTTCCTGCCTTTGATGGCGGCTATGTGATGCTCGGATTGAACCGGTTTGATGCACGCGTTTTCTCCAGCATTGCCTGGAGCACCAGCAGCGTCGCGACTGATACGATGAGTCGAATGAAACAGCTTGAATGGCGTGTGGAAATTCTCCCTACGCTGCATGATATCGATGAGCCGTCCGACTTGAAATGGTTGCCGAAAACGTGGCTCGCCTCTGCCAACTCTGCCTTGCAATGGCCTTGGCATGACGGCTCAGCATCATGAATGACCGTTTCCAACAAAGCTGGCATTCCTTTCGCAGTCTGCCCTTGTTCTCATTACAGTTAACGGCATCAGTTTAATTTTCGATGTCGTGGATTCATGGTGCTGGTTAAGCGGAGATCGCGCAGTGCCGCATGGTTTGTAACCGCAATGCGGTCCGTCCCAACCTCATCCGACCGCGTTATGGTTTTCATTTTGGGAGTTGTATGTCCTCCATCCGTCTGACCTTGCTCACCTTGGTGACGATGTTGTGTTTTGCTGGCAATTCGGTGCTTTGCCGACTTGCGCTACGGCAGACGTCCATTGATGCGGCCAGTTTTACGTCCGTGCGATTGATCTCGGGTGCATTGATGCTTGCATTGCTGGTCCATGGGCGGCAGCGATTTCGGGGTTCAGTGATCGCCTCACGGGGCCGATTCCCAGGATTGGGGGGCAGCTGGATTTCTGCATTGGCATTGTTTGCCTATGCCAGTTCTTTGTCTTTTTCTTATGCCAATATTTCAACCGGCATTGGTGCCTTGCTGCTGTTTGGCGCTGTGCAGGCAACGATGATTTTGACGGGGTTGTGGCATGGCGAGCGGCTTAACGCACGTCAACTCGGCGGCTTGCTGCTGGCGATGGCCGGTGTTGTCGCGATCCTGTCTCCCCGACTGGATGCACCACCCCTGGGGAGCGCGTTGCTCATGCTGGCCTCTGGTGTTGCCTGGGGCGTCTATTCGCTACGCGGACGCGGCGTGGCTGATCCGACGGGCGACACCGCAGGCAACTTCTTGCGGGCGACACTTTTGTCGGTTCTACTGAGTGCTGCGCTCTTGACGCACCAACAGCTCGATGGCTTGGGCGCGCTCTATGCAGTGCTGTCAGGCGCCATCACTTCCGGCATGGGCTACGCGGTCTGGTACGTCGTTTTGCCGAAACTCACGAGGACGCGCGCGGCAGCGGTTCAACTGAGTGTGCCGGTGCTGGCCTCACTGGCCGGTGCTCTGTTTGTTCACGAGCCCATCACCTTGCGTTTGCTGCTGACCTCACTCGCTGTACTGGGCGGCATTGCCATGGTGGTGTACAGCAGGCCCAGCGCAGTTTAGCTTTTCGGGCAAGCCCGTCGCCTGCGTCTGAAGAGACGCCAGGAAGCCTTACTCTATGTTCTGCACCTGAAGCTCGGGATCAGCTCTAAGGTATTGATTTTCATGAATATTTCGCCCCTGGGTAGGTGCCTCACCCCACGATTTACCCCACAAAATACCTGGGCTTCTATGAATCGTCATGAGGCGTTGCGAGTCAGCAGTTTCAATTTAGCTACGAACTGCAATCTTATCAGGCGCACTTTTGTGACTGCGTGATTGAAGGTGCCCCTCATGCGAGGCAATATCGTTATCGATTGGATCCGGTTTGCTGAATGTTCAGCGCTTAATGTTTTAATCGATTTATTGACGGAAATGAATTTTTTAATCAAAATCCATCTGCATTAATCAATTTTTAGTAAAACCCCAAGGATTTAAGTGGCCGATTGGATCGGGTACCAATGGCTGGTTGAGCACTACGGCATCTCGCCAGTCCAAGCGTTTCGTACGGACAGTGTCATTGCCAAGTCGCGTGCCACCACACGGGAAGATGGATATGTCCACGAATACTACCCGCCCGTGGCGCAGCCTGCTGACAATTTGATTGGTCATTTGACCTTCGCCTTCAAGCACGAAGGGGTTCACTTGGAGTTTCTGGCACGGTTGTTCAATGTTGTGCCGGTGACCGATCTTGAGGCTTGGGTCGTGGCCGAGCCTACGGGTCAGTACGCACGCCGCGCGGGCTTCTTCTATGAATACCTGACCGGTCGGCAACTGGCGTTTCCCGGCGTGACGGCGGGGAACTACGTCACGGCTCTGGATGAATCAGCCTACCTGACGGCGAGCCAGCCGACCAACAATCCGCGTTGGCGCGTGCGCGACAACCTACCGGGCACGCCAGACTACTGCCCATTGGTCATGCGTACTGCGCGCGTACAGCAGGCCGAACAGTACGACTGCGCGCAACATCTGGCCGATCTGGAGGTTGAGTTCGGTGCCGATGTGCTGCAGCGCAGTGTGGTCTGGCTGACCATCAAGGAGAGTCGTGCGAGCTTAGCGATCGAGCATGAAGAGCAGCACGTTGATCGTGTGCGGCGCTTTGCTGCGGTGATGGAGCAGCGCTGCGGACGGCATGACGAGCCTCTGTCGGAGGATGTACTCGTCGAACTCCAGTCGCAGATCCTTGGGCCCAGAGCGACGCGCTATGGCGTGCGCCGCTCTCCGGTGTTCGTGGGCGACGTCGACGGTTTTACCGAGGTGGTTCATTACATCGCACCACACTGGAACGATACGCCAGCACTGCTGTCCGGTTTGCGCGACTTCGCTGCTCGCACAACCGGTGCCGCCGCGCTTGTGCGCGCCGCGGTGCTGTCGTTTGGTTTTGTCTATATCCATCCGATGTCAGATGGCAACGGCCGTATCTCCCGTTTTTTGATCAACGACGTACTGCGAAGGGACAAGGCCATCCCGGCACCCTTCATCCTGCCCGTGTCGGCCACGATCACCAGCACGGTTGTCAGTCGGCGCGGCTACGATCAGGTACTTGAGTTGTTTTCGCGGCCGCTGATGCGTAAATATGCCGAGGCCTGGCGCTTCGGCGCGGAACAGGTCGCGGAGGATGGCGTGCACTTCAACTTGCAGTTCGATGCCTACCGGGACGCGCTGCCGGCCTGGCGCTTCCCTGATATGACCGATCATGTCGAATACCTTGCTCAAGTGGTGCAGTTGACCATCGAGCAGGAAATGCGCAAGGAAGCGGGCTATCTGCGCAGTCTGCGCGTGGCTCGCGAGCGCGTCAAGCAGGTGATCGAAGGGCCGGACGGCGACATCGATCGCATCATTCGGTCGGTGCGGGAGAACGGTGGCAAGGTGTCGAACAAGTTGCTCAAGGAGTTCCCGGCGCTGGCCGACGAGAGCCTCGCTGCCGAGACCGTGGCAGTGATCAAGGAGGTGTTTGCTCAGCTATGAGCGGTTCGAAAATCTTGAATGAAGCACTGAAGCATGTGATCGGTTTCGAGGTTATGCCTAGCCTGCCGATCTAGAACTCCAGGTGAGGAGGCCTGGGGTCTCAGCGAGTTCAGAAATTGGCAGAGTACCGTTTGTGAATGCGCCGCTCCAGGCGAATTGCCTCTTTGCCGTTGGCTTCCAGCTCGCACAGGTTGACCAGCCGGGCGTTTTCGACACGTAGCCGCGCGAGTTCGCTGCCGTTATCTTCCATCATGGCGGCCTCACCCCGACCAGAGGCCGGCATCGGCCAGACGGCGCATCAACGCACCACGTGTAGCATGGCGCACGAGCATGCGTCGCAGTGCGCGGTCGAACTCCTTGGAGTTGGATGTGATGGCGTAGCCCTCCGCCAACTCTGTCAGGCCGCGAACCGCCTGTTCATAGCCCGATGCCGAACCACGCTGCGCCTGGGCATCGATGGCGGCCCAGCGCTTGTCTACGTCAGCCATCAACAACCGCAGATAGGCTGCCCGTTGCTGTCGGCGTTCTGTCTCCTGCTTCGCACGTTCTTTCGCTTCGCGCTCCAGGCGGCCGACGGAGGCCAATTGGGCGACTTCGCGCAGTTTGCCTACGCTGCGTCGCAATGTCGACGAGGTGGACGACGGACGTTGCGACTTCAGCCAGGCTGCGTGGCGAGATCTGACCTGGCGCTCGGCTTCGTGTCCCTGACCCTGAGCGATCAGCTTCAGCGCGGCCATCATCTCGTCACGAGACCACTCGTTCAGCCAGGTATCCATGCGATCCGCTTGTTGCGTATCGTTCCGTGGAATTTGGGTACTGCCTGTCGTGGCGGCAGCCAGCATGTCGGGATCGATCTCCAGGAATTCGACCAGAGCCTGCAGTGGCGGGGACAATTCCGACAAGCCAGGTGGCACTTCCGGTTCCAGTGCGCCATCGTCGAGTTCGCCTCCAGCGGCAGCAGCAAGCCACCCAAGGTACAACGGCCGTAGGTCACCGCGTAGCAGGTAGTCGCGCAGCGGCACAAGGCGTCGCATCCAGCCGTGGCCGTCCTCGACGCCGAAGCGGTCGTAGTCTTCGCTTTCATCCAGCGACCAGTCGATGACCCAGTGCTCGTCGCTCGCCTCGATGCGTAAGGTGTGCTGGGTGGTAAATGGTTTCAACTCCGACTTCGTGAACGTCTTCAATGGCACGCGCAAGGCCAGTCGACAACTGCACCAATTGGCGGTGTAGACAAAGGCATCGAAGTAACGCCGCATCCAGTCGGACGGATCGGCTTTCAGGCCGCCCCACTCGTAGTGGTTGACGAAACCCGCCGGGGTTATCTCGGCGCGCGTGGAGACCGCGCGCAGTTTTGCCATGTCGGCGCGGGTGAGCGGCTGGTCAATGGCCGCGAATTCGTAGTACTGGTATTCGCTCATGCTTGCTTGATCTACACGGACTCAGCCGGATTTGTGTTTGCGCGCCGCAGTCAGTGGCCTGACAGCGCGGAATGCGGAATCATCGCCCAAGTGGATGTACAAATGCCCGTGCAGTTCATCCTTAACGATCTCGGCGTGACCGCGCCCGGCCAGTTCGTCGCCTTCGTTCGTCAAAGCCGTGCCAGGTGAACTCGATGCGCTGGCTCTGCCGTTTGTCGAGTTTGCAGTCCATCTGTCCTTGCACCATTCCGAACTGGAAGTTGCCGTTCAGATCCTTCCCGAAGGTTATGTGACCAGGCACCTGACTGCACGCGGCCGAGGCTGGCAATGACGTTGCCTTAGCACTCTCCTTTCGGCGATTCGGCGATTAATTTGACATTGTCTGATTTTTATTATTAAAATCTGACAAATGGAACAAAATCATGAGTGATGGACCGCATAGAAGTCTGCCGATGCGAAAGCCGTGGAGAGAACTGGCCAAGTGCGGAGATCAGGGTACCTACGATGCTGAGCAGGTAGCGGAGGCTGCTGCGGGTGCGCTTGCCAGCGACTTCAAAAATGAAGTCAAGTGGTCACTCATTGATGCTTTGAAGTCGATCTTTACCGGACGCGACAACTCCTTGGAGCTCCCTGAAATTGCGTTTCAGGAACTTGAAAATGCGAAGGTTTTGGCTGCTGGGTCCGTATTTGGAATGAACGCAGTTGCATGGAGCATAGAGCTCATAACCGAAGGTAGATTTGGTTTGGATGCCTTTCATGATGCGATTGGCCTTGCAGCCTTGCAGCGAAGATGCGTGGCTTCGCGAACGTTCGGTCGGTTGAAGAGCACTATCTTCGGGAGTCAAATCCAAGGCGGTCTGATAACGTAAGTAAGCGACTCCATGCCGCTATCTCCAGCTTTTCAGAAGGCAGACTGGGCTCGATGCTCGTGGCACCTGAATTGGCCAAAACCCGACGCCCCCAAAAGAAGACCCACCTCGACGAAGGAGTGCCCTTGTGATGAACCTATTGCCTCTCAAGGAACTGGCCGTGGATGTGGTCGAAGCTGGTGGCCGTCGGCGCAAAGGTACGGTCGCTTGTCGGCTTGACCGAAACATTGATTTCGACCTTGAAGCTCTTGAATCGTTCTCGTCCATCAAATGGGAGCCGACGGTGTATGACGCGCTTGTCGTGGCTGCCGCAGTTGAGTTCTGTGATCGGAGTCTGGCCCGTAGTGCCATGAACTGGGGACGAAAATTCTCTGTATATGTTCCTGTTCATGATCCCGACAAGTGGTCAGGCAAGAAGGTCACCCGGGCTTTAGTGGAGGCGTTGAACCTACTTACCGGTGACGACTGGCACTTCGAATTCCGCTCTCGCAAGGTTCCAGCAGAACGGCCTGCGCAAGGCCGCATGGGGTTTCCATCCAACGCAGAGTCCGTAATCGCCTTTAGCGATGGAATGGATTCGCGCGCGGTAGCCGGGCTGGAGAGCCACCGTCTTGGTAATCGGTTGGTGCGTGTGAGAGTGGGCAGCAAGCAGCACGATATTTCGAAGAGAGATCGTCGCGAGATTCCTTTTACGGCTGTTCCGTACACCATAAATCTCGAAGATGGCAGAAATGCCGAAAGTAGCGCACGGAGCCGAGGGTTCAAATTCAGCGTTGTATCAACTATGGCGGCTTATTTGATTGACGTGCCGTCGGTCATTATTCCGGAGAGTGGACAAGGTGCCCTGGCACCAGCTCTTCTCCCCGTTGGGCAGGGCTATGAGGATTATCGAAGTCATCCCGTCTTCGCCGCATTGATGGAACGCTTCTTCAATGCATTGCTCGGATATCAGATTCAGTACCGATTTCCACGGTTGTGGATGACGAAGGGCGAGACCCTTCGCGAGTTCGTCGATGTCTGTGGCAGTGACGTGCCGTGGGCGAAGACCAGATCGTGTTGGCAGCAATCTCGGCAGGTTGCCGTCTCGGGCAAAAGACGGCAATGTGGAGTTTGTGCAGCTTGCATACTCCGCCGTCTCAGTGTTCATGCGGCTGGCTTAAGTGAGACATCTGAAAACTATGTGTGGGAATCACTGAAGGCTGACACCTGGGAGTCTGGCGCAGCAAAACAATTCACTAATTTCACGCCAGCATTGCGTGAATACTCCATCGCGGGGGTACTCCATTTTCAGCACTTCGCTTCACTTCGTGATTCCATGCAGTATGAGCTAGTTAAACGCCGAGGGACGAACGAGCTGGCTCGCGCTCTGTCTGAGCCGTCGGCAGTCGTGGCGCAAAACCTTGACCGACTCCTGCGGCAACACACAGTTGAATGGTCTGCATTCATTGACAATCTTGGACCAGGGTCGTTCGTAAGGCAGTGGATAGACGGTGCATCATGAACAAACCAAACTATGAGTTGAGCCAAATAGAGCTGGGCGAAAGATTGAAGATTGCTCGGGAGACCGCCAACATCACTCAAGATGTTGCAGCCAAGGCCGCAGGCATCGCTCGTACTACGCTGGTCTCCATTGAGAAGGGACAACGTGCTGCAAGGCTCGAAGAGATTCAGGAACTGAGCCGTTTGTATGGAATATCTGCAAATTCTCTATTGCGTCGGGATGCCGTTCATGTCGATTTGGTCCCTCGCTTTCGATCACTTCCGGAAACTGCAGGTACTGGTATCGAACAGGCAGCGCGAATGCTGAATGACCTAGTTAGGGCTGAGGTGGAGTTAGAGAACATTCTGGGTATTGAGAAACCGTACAACTATCCTGCGGAAAAAACCATCCTTCCGGGTGATGTCCGCAAGCAAGCGGAACAAGATGCTCAGAGCTTGCGCAATTGGCTTGGACTTGGGGAAGGCCCTATTCAAAACCTGTTTTCACTTCTAGAGCTACAGCTTGGCGTGCGGGTCTATGCGAGGAACTTGGATGCCAAAGTCTCTGGGTTGTTTGCCTACGATGAGGCGGTTGGCGCCTGCATACTGATCAATGCAAGTCATCGAGAAGACCGAAGGACCTTGACTGGCGCTCATGAGCTTGGTCACTTCATTGGAACGCGACGTCGACCAGAGATCTATCAAGATCAGAAGTACGAAAACTCTCGTGAGGAGCGCTATGCCAATGCCTTTGCTAGTGCGTTTCTTATGCCCGCCCGCGCTGTCATGGAGAAGTTCAAGGATTTGACTTTAGGCTCAACCCATTTGACGCGACGGCATATCATTTTGCTTGCCAACTTCTTTGGTGTATCCCGACAAGCAATGGTGCTGCGGCTTGAAGAGCTTGGTTTGACGAAGAAAGGAACTTGGGATTGGTTCGCGGACAACGGCGGTATCACCGACGAACAGGTACGCCAAGTTCTTGGTTCAGCAGCACATGGACCAGTTCCAGTCGATGGCGCGCAATCTTCAAGACTTTTCCTGCTGGCTATTGAAGCTTGGAAGAAGGATCTGATCAGCGAAGGGCAGATGTCGGAAATGTTGAAGCTCAATCGCGAAAGTGTTCGTGAACTGCTTGATGAGGCCGACGAGGACAAAACAGATGACCTTTTCAAGCTGCCTTACTGAACAAGATAAAGTCATCGTTCTGGACGCCAGCGTAATAATCAATCTGCTGGCGACCGGATACGCGACCGAAATTCTGCAAGCGTTGAAAGCGTCCCTTGTCGTAACCGGCCATGTCGTGCGTGAAATCGAGCAGGGTGCGGCAAATGGCCGACAAGAATCCACGCTTCTGACTGAATTGATCGATGCGCGCTTCTTGCAAATGAAGGAGCTTTCTGGTCCGTCGCTAGAGCATTTTTTTAGCTTGGTGTCTGGCAAGACGTCGGATTCTCTCGGTGACGGTGAGGCTGCAACTCTTGCGTTTGCATATAGTAATGGATTCTCTGCTGCTATTGACGAAAAGAAGGCGACGCGCATTGCCGGTGAACGTTTTGAAGCGATGAAGCTCGTCACAACCTTGGACATTCTTGCCCATGAGCCAGTACGAACTTTACTCGGACACACAGCACTAGCCAGTGCAACGTTTCAGGCGCTGCGCGTTGCAAGAATGCAAGTTCGACCGCATCAACTTCATTGGGTCACTCAGCTGATTGGCGAAGATAACTTGACGGCATGCGCGAGTTTGAAGAGATATGCTAGACGCAAAATGGATCACCTCAGCCCGTAGCGACCGATTGCGGAGATTCCGAGGGTTGGTCCAGCATGTCCACATGGATGGGCGGACAGCGTTGGAAAGTCTTTCTGTACCTTGGCGGTGCCCTCCTGAACGGAGAAGTTCGTTTTTTCTTGAAATGATATGAATCATCGGGTAATATGAAAAGTAATCCTATGTTTTATATCAGTGAATCTCAAAAATAAACCATCCCAGCGAGATAGTGCGGTGGCCCATCTGCAGGCCGCGGGCATGTCGCGCCTCAGCGAATTGACTGCCAAGGGCATTACTGCAGCTACAGTGTCGCGCCTTGAGCGAGAGGGCGTTCTCGTGCACCTTGCCCGAGGGCTGTATCAGCTGGCAGACGCATCACTCGATGTGAATCACACCCTTGCCGAGGCGTCCAAACTTGTTCCCAAGGGAGTCATCTGCCTGACGTCGTCCCTGGCGTTCCACGGTTTGACAGACCAGATTCCGCCCAAGGTCTGGATGGCCATCGGCCCGAAAGACTGGCACCCCACGTTTGAATATCCGCCGGTTCGTTTCGCGCGTTTTTCAGGGCCACGCCTGCTGCTTGGCGTCGAGCACCACCTCGTTGACGGGGTATCCGTGCCGATCTTTGGGGTTGCCAAAACTATTGCAGACTTATTCCGTTATCGGCAGACCGTTGGCGTGAGCGTCGCGCTGGAAGGGCTGCGGGAGGCACTTAGACAAAAAAAAGCATCGCCGTCTGAAATAGCAAAAGAGGCGGCGGATGCCAAAGTCTGGAAAGTCATGGAGCCGTACATGAGTGCGTTGACATCCCATGGCTGAGCCTAAGAAACCACGAGACGTCGGTGCCTCGGTGCGCGCCCGCCTGCTGACGCTGGCACGCCAGAAGGGGCAGGCATTTGATCTCTTGTTGACGCGCTATGCCAACGAGCGACTGCTGCATCGGCTCAGCCTCTCTCCCCATCGCAGTCGGTTCGTACTCAAGGGTGCGATGCTGATGACGACTTGGTTCGACGATCCGCACCGCCCGACACGCGATGTAGATTTTCTGGGCTATGGCGATCCGGCGCCGGAGGCGATGCTCGTCACGTTTCGTGAGATCTGCGCCATTGAGGTAGACGACGGCATTGTGTTCGACGTCGATGCGCTGCGCGTCGAGTTGATCCGCGAAGAGCTTGAGTATGGTGGCTTGCGTCTGCGCACCACCGGTGCGCTCGCCGGTGCGCGTATTTCCGTCATCATTGACATAGGCTTTGGCGACGCCATAGAGCCCGGTATTGAAGAGGTCAATCTGCCGGTCCTGCTCGATCTGCCGCAGCCGAGACTGCGCGTCTATGCCCGCGAAACGGTGATTGCTGAAAAATTCCAGGCCATGGTCATGTTGGGCTTGGCCAACAGTCGTATGAAAGACTTCTACGACGTGTGGACTCTGAGCCGGAGCTATGACTTCGACGAAGACCGCTTGTCTCGGGCGATTGCGGCGACGTTCGAACGGCGCGGCACAGCCATTCCATTTGAGGCGCCCGTGGCATTGACCCAAACTTTTGCGACCGACGTGGGCAAGCAGCGACAGTGGGCTGCATTCGTTCGCGACTTGGCCATCGAAATCCCGGTTTTCGAAGCAGTGGTTGCGGATCTGGCCGGATTCCTGATGCCGTACGCACGGCATGCGCGACAGCGTTCGTAGGTCGTTTTGAATTCGTTCTGGTGGAAGGGGGGCTACAGATCTGACTGAAATACGTATACATTTTTCGGACAAAATAAATTTGCCAAATGTCCGAAAAATGTACACAATTATCGGACTAAAGCATTTTCATGTCCGACTTAAAGACCCGCATCTCATCGCTGATTGCCGCCGCTGGCCCTGGCCACGTCTGGGTGCCGACTGATTTCGCACAACTCGGCTCCCGCGATGCCATCGATAAAACCCTGCAGCGCATGGTGCAAGCGGGCGACTTGCGTCGCATAGACCGGGGCCTGTATGACTGCCCAACCGTCAACAGACTGACAAAACGGCCTACCACGCCAGACTACCGGATCGTCGTGGATGCCATTGCCCGACGCGACCAGTTGCGCATGCTGGTGGATGGCATGACAGCAGCCAATGACCTCGGTCTGACGGATGCCGTACCTGCTCGCGTCACCATCCACACTGACGCTAGGCGCCGCTCCATCCAGCTCGACAAGTTGGTGATCGAGTTCAAGTTCACGGCACCAAGCCGCCTTTACTGGGCTGGACGACCGGCAATGCGGGTTGTCCAAGCACTGTATTGGCTCAAGGACACGCTCGCCACCGACCGTGTCCGCATCCTGAGCCGATTGGCTCAGGTGCTGGCCGACCCAGTGCATGGTCTCGCCATCTGCCAGGACCTGCTCGACGGCTTTGGCGTGTTGCCTGCGTGGATGCAAACTTTGGTTCGTGAACTGCCTGGCTGCACCCCGCAGCCGACAGCGATCAAGGAAACAGGTACCCACAACCGCACGAAGGCACCCACACGCCGCCGCCCGGTAAACCAGACGGAAGCATCCCGTTGAATAAAGATTTCAATGCCGTGATCACCGCCAGCGATGCTGAGCGACGCGATTTATTCCTGGGAACGGCGGCCCGTCTGGGTACTGCCGTTCAGAATGTCGAAAAAGACTTCTGGGTCTGTTGGACCCTGGATGCGCTGTTCAACGGCCTGGACGTCGGTGGGCCGCGGTTGCTTTTCAAAGGCGGCACCTCGCTGTCCAAAGCCTTTGGCCTGATCTCCCGGTTCTCTTAATCCGTAGGTCGAGAGTTCGAATCTCTCAGTTCCCACCACCGTAACCCTTATTGGCATTGAATGGCCTGCTATGTAATTACTAGCAGGCTTTTTTAGTTCAGGGTGAAATTTGCGTATCGTTGCCGTTACGTTGCCCTTAGCAACAAATTAGCGGATTCGCACTGCTTTCACCCTTGCTCTGCATTACCTGGAGCAATGCGTGGAACGAATCCCTGAGACGAAGCCCGACGAACACCAACACGAAGCCGTGAATCAAGGGAAGACCCCTGAATCACCCGTAGTTGTTAACGGGGAAATGCTTACCGGACATCCAGCCCTCCACCTCGCCAATGCCGATACCTGGCGCAAGTGGTCAAGAATGCGACGAGCCCAACTCTGGAAAGCTGTTGCACTGCACTGCGACCTGGATCCGGATCGGATGACGCACAGATCGATTAAATACGGCGACAACTTTCCCAGTGAGTCAAACGGGCGCCTTTACCAAGAGCGAATCGTCGTGGCCCGTCAATACGTAAAAGACGGCATCATTGATAGCGACGGCGATCCCGACGCTGAGTATGACTTGCGGTATGTGGTGCTCTCTGATTACGCGCATTGGGCGCAAGCGCTTGAAATGCCATTGCCGCCAGAATTCCCTCGGGTACTCATGTCAAAGGCCGTCAAGCAGGAACCGGCTCACAAGTGGCCTTGGGGCACGCACGACACGGTAATGCTGGGCCACCTGGTGGCAGCCGCAAACCACTTCTGGAAACCGGTCTCCGAGGGTGGCAACTATGACCCGGAAAGACCTACAACGGCAAAGTCAAACAAGGTAGTCGCAGCTTGGCTCTTCCAGCGCACCAACAGCGACAACATCAGCAAAGCAATGGCGACCATACTGCGCGCCGACAACTTGCCGCCGGGTCCACGCACCACCCGTAGAAAATAAATGGGTTGAACCCCATCTACAGAGGGGAATCAATCGCCGGGCGGTGAATGGGTTGAATGGTCTGAATCTATTCATAGGGCACCAGGATGGGCAGGATGCGGTCCTTGTTCAACTACATGGTTCATGCATATGAAACAGTCTTCAGAAAGATTCACATTGACTGGCAATAGTCTGGTCCGCCGCTCGCAGTTGTTACCGGCAATCGTGCCCGTATCAAAAGCCACCTTTAGACGGATGGTGCTTGCCGGGAAGTTTCCGCCGCCGATGCGCAACCTGATGGATAGGATTCCTGTTTGGAAGGGCTCGGTAGTCATTGCTTGGCTCAATCAGGAAGACCCGAAAGCCACCGATGAAGCGGTCTGACCTTCACAATGCGGTGTGGAAAGACCCGGTCTACCACGTCGCCAAGCGCCTGGGCATTTCGGATGTCCGGTTGGGCACCATCTGCAAACAAGCAGAGATCCCAACTCCACCAAGGGGCTACTGGCGGCAACTCCAAACTGGACAGGTGCCAGAAAGGGCTCCGCTGCCACGGCCCGAGGATGACTCTGTCATTCCGTTCAATCTGGACGACGCTGCGGCCGCAGCGATCGCAGCGAAGCCGCCAGCCGCTACCAAGCAGACGGTCAATGATGATGAGGTCAAGGGGACGCCTCAACCCAAGGCCGGAGCAGCCATCAAGGCAGACTGGTTGGAACTCGTGCCAGGTGAGACCAGAGCGGCGTCCGCAATCAAGGGTGAGTATCAGCAGCTGCTCAGCCTGGCCGGCAAGTTTGAGCAACACCAGGCCGTTACCCGGTTCCTCGACCAACTGGGGAACGCCGGAGCCAAGGAATCTTTGCGCACCGCAACGATCCTGCGGAGCTGGGTTGCCACTATGCGACGGCACCATGCCGAAGCCGGCCCAGTGGAGCAGGCCATGGCAGAGTTCAGGGCGCTGTCATTCAGTCGGCAGAAGCCAGACTGGTGGCCCGAGGCCTAAGCTCCCGGTCTTATTTAATCGCTGCCCAGTTGATCCCCCCGTTAGATGCTACGACGTTGCGCCCTTCAAGCCAAGCCAGAACATGCCCGCGCGCGGCAGTCGTCGATGTAAGCAGCCACGTCTCGGTAGTCGCAGAAGCGCTTGGCGCCATCAAGGTAAGTCGGGATCTGGAACTCGCCTTTGACGATCTGGTTGTAGATGGTGCTGCGCGCCAGTCCGATGCACTCGCCCAACTGGTCAACCGTCAGGCGCAGGCCGTATTTGTCGGCAATGATGGCTTGTGTGACGATGCTCATGTGTTGTCCTTGGTTTATTGAGTGAGTACAAGCATTGCCAGCTTTGCAATCCCATTACCAGCGATGCGGAACGTTTTTCCTGAAAGCCAGGTGTCATTTGAAACGGAGTCCTTCGATACCGCTGGCGGCAAACAACGCCGTGAAACAAACCCAGGTGGTAAGGCTGGGTCTGGTCATGATGCTGTCTCCGTTGGCTAAAGCAGCCCAATACCAGCATCGCGCAGGGTTGACAGCTTCCAGCCTACGGTACGGTTGGTGATGGCCACATCCGGTTTTGGAATGCGGCCGGCCAGCAGCCAGCGGCGTATGCACTCACTGCCGACATTGAGCATGGTGCACAGTTCGGCGCGAAATATCACTCGGTCCTCTTGGGTGGTCATGATTGTCTCCTTGGTTCGTTGGCGGAAGTCCAATCTTCCCATCTTCGCAATCAGGTTGCCAGGTTGCCAGGTTTCCGGTATGCCCCGCATGAAAGATTTGGCTGAGCGGCCTCAGTCATGACCGGCCTTTCTTCGCCATGCGCACGCGGTATTGGCATCGGATGCCTTCGTTGTTGCGGCTTTTGAATCACATGAAAATTATCTTTTAACCTGTCATTGATGGCGAATACGCGGCTTGAGCTATTCGTTCTTTTTGATGGCACCCCATGCCATAGCAAATAGAGGATACAGCGGTTCGGGAGGTATTTTAAGTGTTAACTCGACTGTTAACTCGCACTGTTAACCCGAGGTTCATCATTAGTAATGCGCCCGCCTAGGCGATCACGGCAAAGCCACCAGTCACTGCCAAGCAGGCTGTTTGCAGGTATGCCAGCAGCAAGCAGGGTTTGCATGATGGAGCGGGAGTCGCCCTTGATCGCCAGGGTTCCGTCCGACCGGGGCATTGACTCAAATGAAGCAGATGACGAAGTGAAAGCGTCCTGGCCAGCAGCCCCGCCATTCTGATTCGACTGATACCCGGCCAGCCGGTAGCGCCCGTTGGGCATTGTCTCTACCCGCCAATCCATTTCAGGTGCTGCTTTTTGCCTTGACCGCATGGCCATTTGAGCATCACCGACCGCCTCGTAACCATCGCCGCGGCGGCCGTACCAAGTGGATGTCGGCTCCTTTGACGCCACGCCATCGACCGGAGGTAGCGCCATTGACACCGGAACCGGTGCGGGCTCTGGTGCTGCCGGTTGTGCAGGGATGGACTGCGGCATCGCCTCTGTCACCTGGTGTGCGACTGGAGAGGCGTTGACTGCGGCGCCGGCCGCTGCAATAGCTTCATCGACATTTGCAGCAGAACCGATTGCGGCGACGTGATTGACCGGCGGCTGGGTAACTGCACCGTTCTGGCTGACCGGCTCTTGGGGTGTGATCGCCGCCGGCTCAACGTTGTCAGGCTGGGCCATGCCATTGAGCTCGATGCGGGTGGGATCGGCTTCAGCCTGGACTGACCCCTATGGAAGCGGCTGAGACCAAGATGATTCTCTCTGCATTCGTCAACTCCATAAGCAGTCTTCCATGCCTTTCCAAGCTCAGCCTACCATCTGTATGAAGCGCTGCGGAAAAAGGGGCTGCACTACGCTGGTCGGCATAAGCGAAGATGCTGGGAGCCGCCAGGGCGCTGACCTTGACCACCACTTTTTCATCAGGTGCAATCTCCGGTTCTTGGGTCTTGTCGGAATTGGGGCCAAGACGCCAAAGTGCAAAGCCATTTTCTATGCGGCGCGCCAGCATACCGGCGCGCCGTGCGGGTGACAGGTATTGCGGCAATCGTTTGGCTGATCGGCCAATGCCATTCGCTAAAGCTGTCGTTCCAACTTCGCCCTCCTGGGCGCGAATAAACTGCATTGCTTCGTAGGCAATGGTTCCTGGTGCAACCGAATCACTTGCGATCCCGTCGCCCTCGTCAGAATTCGATCGTTCGAAATCACGGTCGTCATCGGATGTGCAATTTCTCATTTCAACTCCAGTTCGTTATTTGTGAAGTAGCTGCATTCATGGTGTGATTTCCACCATTCCTCCGAATTGGCTATCGCCAAAGCGTCACAAGTGACACGTCACATTGCATCAGCATGCGCCTGCGCCAACTCCCGGCGCATCTGTGCCCGCATCGCTTTGGGTGCTGTATCGGCAACGCGCTGATCCTTGGGCTTGCGCATTTCCATCACACGCTTCAATACGGCTGGCATGTTGACCTTCATGCGCTGGTCCGGGTTCTTTTCATTCCAATCCTGCATCCTGGCGCGCGCCGCATTGATCTGATCTTGATCCTTCTCAAAGATGCCTTTGGCCCACTCAGATTGAATCTCTGAAGCGGTCTGCACGTAGAAGTTCTTGGCCTTCTGGTTGATATAGTTGGAATCCTGCACGTTGGCCACGGTCTCAGGCTGGAATCCAATCGACTTCAATGCAGCTTCCAGCATCGTGGTGTCGAGAACCTTGTAGCCCTTGGCGTCGCGGTACATGCCGGTGCTGGCCATATCCGCACCCTTGGCCGCATTGCGAACCGCCACCGGTGACATGGCCAGCGCCGCGCCGCCCACATCGCCGCCCAGCAATTTTCCGCTGGCGTCGAATGCACGCTTGGCCAAGTCTCCAGCCGGTCCCACCAGTTCCCCCAGGTCGCTGGCATGGCTGCTTTTGGACTGGAACAAGCCAGTTCCGGGGATGACGTTGCCCATGCCCAGCCGACCGGTCACATCCAGCGGCATACCCGGCAGGCCGGAAACCCCGCGGTCAATGAAGTCGGCGCCGGTCTTGCCGAACAAGTCCTCCAGGAACTGCTGCTTGGCCTTCTTGGTACTGATGTTGTAGCCCAGTCGCTGCAGCAAGCCGTCAATCAGGTCGGTGATGTCCTCCATGAACGGCAGGCCTCCGGCGCCGCCCATCAGCATCATGACGGCCAAGGCCAGCACAACCGCCTTCTTGCCCTCGGGTCCGCCTTGGGTCGCCATACGGCTCAACAACTCCAAGTAGGCGATCGAGTACGTTTTGAACGTCATCAAGGTGCCACCGATGGCGCCGCGGCCGAACTTCATCTTGTTGGCCTTCGAGTTTCCTGTGACAAAGATCGCGCCATTTCTCCGGGCAATCCAGGTCCCGGACTCGGTTTCTGGGCACCATACGCCATCTTCGACAAAGGTAACTTCCTTATGAAGCTGTTTGACCATCGTGCGCTTGGTGTTTTTGTGCAGATACAAATGAGCCACTTTGCCAGATTCCGCATCCCTGGATGGGTACAGAGTGGCGTTCTGGCCTAGCATAGCAGCCATGGCTTGCATGACGTGCAGGCTCTGCTCGATCTTTTGACCAATGCACCATCCACCATCCTGGACGAGAGTACCGTCGCCTTTTGAAAATGCGTCCACCACTTCGCGCATTTCGCTGGCCGCCATGGTTCGCACCATGCTCCATGCCAGCAGCTTGTCGGGCATCAGCTTTCGCACAGCGTCGGACAACGGGCGCTTCAGGGTGAAGATCACCATCTCGCCGCCCTTGATCGTAAACCTGCGGTAGTGGCCTCCAAGGCGTTGCAGCAGCGCCTCGATTTCGGCCACGTATTCAGGGTTATGCTTCAGCGACTGCGTGAGTCGAACATTGGTGCGTGCCGTGCAGTTCCTGAACTTCGCGTAGTTGCCTTCGGCGGCAATCCACCCAAGAAGGGCGGCCATGTCGTCGCCGATGCTGGCGGGGCGGTCAATCGGAGCGTTCGGAACGCGCATCAACTGGTGGCCTCCTTTCAGGTCCACCGTCTTGCGTTTGAGTGGCCGTCCCCATTTCATCATCCGGCTGTCGTAGTTCTGCACCACAGAGTCGTGGCCGTCAGTCACCACCATCGAGAAATTGGTCGCGTTGCTGAACTGCGTGACTTGGTGACGACCGGGGAAGTGATGGACATCGACCAGTGGCGTTTCAATGGCCTTCCCAGTGGCATCGATGCCCACCAGCACCGCACCCGGCTGGATATCGTTGCGCTTCTTCCAGCCGTCGGTGGTCAGGCACTCGGTTTCGCCGTCAACGCAGTAGATGAACTGGGTTTCGTTCACCGCGCGCTCTGCGAATTCTGCAGGATCTTTCATTTTCTGCGCCTGCGCCACCCGGTAGGCCGCAATGAAGGTCGAGCGCCGGTTCAGTTGCTCGGCCATGCCGAACACCTTACCCCAGCCCAGCGACAGTTTGGAGATCGCGTTGCTGGCGGCTGCCAGGGCGTCCCCGGTGCGCGTGCCGTCGCCCGACTTGAGCGTGCTCGCCCCGCGCGCCTGTGCCATCAACTGATGGACCTCCTGAGGCGAGACAATTCCGTTCTCTTCGGCGTGCTTCAAGGCTTTGGCCAGGTCAGGCGACCAAACCGTGTCCCTGGCGGCCATGTCCTTCATCGCGCGCAGCAGTTGGGCCCCGGATTGCTTGGCCCCGCCAAACTGGCTCAGCCAGGGGAAGGTCACCGCAAAGGGCTGCGTCATGTTGACAAAGGCTGACGAGATCGAGCCGCCCAGGTACTGCGCAAACAGCAGGCCGCGCACCGCTTGAGCTTCCTCCTGAGGGTTATTGATGTAGTCGGCCAGAGCGATCGCGGCGTCCTTCAACTCGCCCTGGTTCTTGGGGATGTTGTTGACCGCCTCGCCCAGCGTGCCCATGTGCAGCGCGGCAGATGTTTGGCGCGCGTTGCTGTAGACGAAGCTGGCCAGCACCCGGCCGGCGTCCTCGCTGAAACCGGCAATTCCCTTGCGGTGGATCATCCGGCGCATGGCGCTGCGGTTGGTCTTGGTCAGCTTGAGGTAGGTCTGGAATGCCTTGTCGCTCTCGGAGTCCCCGGTAGAGTCCAGCCCCAGCATGTTGCCGAACAGTTCCAGGCTCTCCGGCGTGATGCCGGCGAACAGCTTGAACTCGGACTCGGACAGGGTGCCCTGACCCACGGCCGCCGTGCCGTATTCCATGCGCATCTTGGCCGCCATCTTGTTGGATTCGCGCTCGGTATCGAACAGGCTGAAATACTGGCGCTCGCCATTCACCACCACATCGACCGTGTATTTGCCGAAGCGCGACAGTGGCGCGTAGCCCTGCGCCTTGAGTTTTTTCACCTTATCGGCCCGGTCGATCATGCCGCCGGCCGCCGCCGTCAGGTCGTCGGCGCGCTCGGGCATCAGGTCACGCTGGCTGTGCAGGTAGTCACGCAGCAGCACCGCAGCCTCGTCGGCATCCTTGGCGTCCATGACCTGATCGCTCAGCATGGCTACATCCTTACCACCGAAGCGCAGTAGATCGGCCTTGGCAAGATTGTCCAGGCTCTTGTCGACCGTGGATCTGAACTCGCGGTACAACTTGATCTGCTCGGGCGTCAGGTTGAACTGTGATTTCAGCTCGGCATCGGTCCAGACCACCCCCGCCGTCAGGAAGGAAGTCTCGAAGCGGTTGCGCACGGCACGGGTGTAAATGTCGAGCGGACTGGCCTTCCAGCGCTTCAACTCGTTCTCGGTCACGATGCGTTTTTTCAGCAGCATCTGCGCCTTGGCCTCGTCGTCCAGCTTGGCGTAAGTGGATTCCAGCTCATCCATGCGCACCGGCTTTCCAGACTCGTCGCGGGCCCAGCTCAGGGTGCCCTCGAAGATCGGCGCGCTCACCGCTTTGTTGTCGGTTGCCGTGATTGGGCTCTTGGCCAGGTCCACCCACTTTTCCAGCTTGGGTAGGATATTGGGCGCCATGTCGGCTGCCTCGGTGGCGTAGTACGAGACGTCATCAATGAAGCCCTGCGCCGCCTGAAACACCGGCTTGAACTCAGGCGAGCGCTCGGCCAAGTTGTTCATGGTACCAAAGCTCTTGTGCCACCAGTTCAACTTACCCGGATGGCTGAAAGTCTCATTCAGCTTGTCGGTGGCATGCCGGGTGTAGCCGGCGATGGTGGTCTTGCGACCGTTTACGGCTGCATCGAGTCCGCTGGTGAGTGCATCACCGAGATTGCGGCTGAACATGGAGCCGCCATAGTAGCTTCATTATCATGAGATACGGGAGCTTTAGGCTGATTTTGTGAGTTTTCGGCAGAGAAAGCTGGATTCTCTTCCCGCTTGAGCGCATCGAAGCCCAGGCGAGCAAATCGTGCCAGTTGCGCGGCGCCTGCTTTGGCTTGATTTACGCGGCCCGGACCGGCTCCCGAGGTGCCTGCCCCCATCCCATCGAGTCCTTCGTCCTTGCGGTATTTTCCAAACAGAACCTGCAGTTTCGCGCTATCGTTTCCATCCAGTGAATCAAGCAACTTTTGCCAGTCGTTTTGCACGCCAGCGCTGTAAATGTCCTTTCCGAACATGGGACTGGCTACCTTGTAGGCTTGCGCCTTGAGTTCTGCGAAACTCTGGTTTGGCGCTAACCCAGCGGCTTCCACGGCAGCGGTTCCGGCTCCGGGTAGTCCTTCGGTGGCGGCTGCATTGCCTGCCACTGCTGGCGGCGTTGTTCCCGTCGCCTGAGCTGGCGCGGGCTGGGCTGCTGGCGTTGGGTCTTGGACATGGCTGGCCCCCTCTACTGTGGCGGCACTGTCACCGGCATCCACCACAGCGTGATCCGGTTCACCGCGTCCACCAGGTGCGCCGGGCAGACTTCCTGCTCCGTCAGTTCCTGGTACTGGCTCTGCCAGTGAATTTGTCCCGCTTCCAGTGGGCTGATGGCCTGCTCCTGCATCGGCTCCCTGATCCACGGCGGCAGTTGCATCAGTTGTCCCATGGTGGGCATCCTTTCGTCGGGCAACAAAACCGTCAAACACCGGCACGACCATCCAGTCCTTGCCTTCCATGGTGACGCGCCGCTGCGCCGCCATGCGGGTCGCGTAGGGCTTGCCCAGGCCGTTGAGGATGTCGCCGTCCTGGGTGCCGGTGTACTGGATTCCGCCATCGACTACCGGCTGGTTGCTGAACAGGATCGCGCGTTTGTCCTCGGGCGACATCGCGGCTTCGGCTATCGGTCCCGTGGTGATCGGATTGACGGCGCTGTCCTGCTGCTGGGCTTGCTGTTCCGCTTGCTGCTCTTGTGCAGCGACTTCCTCGTCATAGGCCGCCTGATCGGCGGCGCTGGCCTCGTTGCGCTGGATTTCCTGCGTGGTGCCGGTGTTGACGGCGATGGCGGCAGCGCTGGACAAGGGGCCGTCCGCCGGGTCGATGCCCATGGCCTGCGCGGGAGTAGCGGGTTGTGGCGCCAGTCCCATGACCTTGGCGCGCGCCGCCGGTTGCTGCTCGGGCGGCAGGCTGTTGATGTACGTGTCAATCTCTGATTTCCGGGCCACCGTTCCGTCCGCGAAGGACAGGTAGGGGTCGGGTGTATTCCCGATTTGAAGGGCAGGTGATGCGGGCGGCGGGACTGCCGTATCCATGTCGGCATTGGCGGCACGCGACAACGGCCCGACTTCTTCCACCTTGCGTGAATGAAACGATGCACCGGCACCACCAAGAATGCCGCCGACCGCGCCCACGCCCATGGAGTCGATGATGTCGCGGGTTCCCTTCTCGTCGGCAATCGGCTGCCCGGCACCGTAGTGCTCGATGGCGGTCTGCACACCCTCGGTGCCACTCTCGCGCACCATGCCGGCCGGAACCTCTCGCACCGCGCGGCCCAGCATTTCACTGCCCAGCACGGTCGGCGGTTTCGCCGCCCCTTGGCCAACACGACTGCCGCGAAAGACGCGATTGGCCGTGATCGCATCGGCGGCGGTATCAACGCCAGCCGCCGCCAGCGCAGAAGCGCCGACCCGGAATTTGTCGCCGCCGTCCAAGGTGCGGCCCTGGCTTGCCGCCTCATCTACCGCATCCGGGTAGATCGATCCCAGTTCCATGTTCAGGTTCTGGCCGCCGGCACCCACCACCGCGCCACGCACGGCCATCTTGGCGGCATAGGATTTTGCGGCTGTTGCAGCTGCTGCCGTCGCCACTTCCTGCGTGGCGCCCTTGGCGATGAACTCGGCCGCCGTGCGTTCGGCTGCTGCCTTGACACCCTGCGTGGCCAGCATCTTTCCGCCCAGCGCCCCCAGTCCACCGGTGGCAATGCCTTGCAGCGCCTGTCCCGCCACGTAGCCGGTGGCATTCTTGAGGAAGTCCGACCAGCTGGTTTTACCATCCCAGGCATCGGTTATGGAGGCTGCATCGCCCTGGTGGGCGGCCTGCACTTCCTCGCTGCTTTTCTTGGCATAGTCAAGCAGCTTGTCGCGGGTTTTATCAGCGCCCACCACGTCGGCGACATAGGCGGCGCTGCCTGCGGCCAGGCCGGGCACTTCGGCGAAGGACCGGTTGAAGCCGGAGCGAAGCTGGCCGGGTGCATTTGGGTTGGCGATTGGCGGTGGCGGAAGACTGTCAAGATGATCCAGATAGTCGTTCAAAGAACTACCCGTAGATGAAGTTCTTCCCGGCTGGCTATCGGGTAGTTGATCCAGGTAGCCGTTGAGGTCAGAGGTAGTCGACATGGCGGTGCTCAGTACGTTTTATAGTTTTGATTGAACTGAATGGCCTGCTCGATTTGTGGCAGTCGGCTTCGTAGGTAGAGGTCGCGGCTCTCGGGCGACATCTGATTGGCGTTGCTGATCAGTTGGTCCCTGGCGTTCTTGGCCTGTAGCCATTGCTCATAGCTGGGGGCGGGCGCCTGAACACCTCGGGTTGCCAGGGCCGGTGCGCTGGGCGCCAGCGTCGGTGCCGAAGCCACCGGCGCGGAGCCGCGCGTGGCGGCGATTGCTCTCGGGGTGGGCGCTACGGGCCGGCCAGAGCCCCGGGGCAGTCGGGCTATTTCGTTGTTGAGGGCGTTAATATCGTCGCTGGCGCGTGGATCGCCAGCGGCCATACGGTCCTGCGCACTCTTGAGTTCTGCCGCCAGGATCACGGGGCGATCACTGTCATTGGCCTGCTGCTGTTGCGGCGTCACGCGGGTGCTGCTGGCTGCAGGCGCTGGCTGGCTTGACTTGAAACTGGCCGCTTCCCTGATGATGCCTTTCACCGCCTGATCTACTGTCAACGTAGAATTTTTGTCAGCAGCGCGAGCTTGGTCAACTCGTGCCTGTGCAGCATTCTTCAGTTTGACAATTGTGGACGTTGCATACTCAACCGCCTCATTTGGTGCCATATCGCCACCAGCACGAGCTGCATTAAAGGTTTTCAGGTAGGCCGAGCGTAGATCGCCGGATTCAATATCCTTGCCCAACTCGGAATTTGGAAGTGACACTACCGATTTATCAATCTTTGCGGCAGCATCCCATTGTTTATCGTCGAAATGGTCTGATTTTTTAGGAACATTGCTCTTGTCCTTGGTTCCGCCGGGAGCCAAAGCTGCGGCCCAGGCGTTTTCCTTGTTGGCACTGGCCGCGCGCAATGCCGCTTCGCTAGTCTCCTTATCGGCTGCCAGTTTGTTGGTGATGTCATGCTGGGCCTGAATGCGTTTCTGTTCTGGTGTCATGGCCCCTACCAGTGCATTCTTTGCCAACTCCAAACCCTGTGGGGTATTTGGGAAAGTTCGCTGGGTTGGTGTCAATGTACCGTCCGGGTTGACCACATTGAATGTCTGTACAGCGCCATCAGGACTGACGACATATTTCCCTTTGAATGATCCATTCTGATTGTTTGCCGGGGAGTCTGATATGTACTTCCCAACATGCTCAAAAGATGGCAGGGCCTGAATGCTCCTGGCGGTTATGCTTTCGGCCAGCGTCTGCTCTTCGCTGGTGGCCTTGGCTGTTTCGCTGCGAAGTTTTTGCGCGCCGGCGAAGTCTCCGATGCCCTGCATGGCGGCGATCTGACGCGCCTGCGTTCCCTGCGACGTGTTCTGTTGCGTTGCGGCAGTCTCGGCCAGCCCGCGCGTGGCAAAGTCCTTGGCGCCGAAGCCATTGCCGACCCGGTAGCCGATGGAATCAGGCTCCTGACCGGCGGGTGTCGAGGCGTACTGCGCTTCTGTCGGTGGGCCCTGCTCGGGTGTTACTTCAACCGGTGCGCCGGCGGCGCGCAGCGTGGCATTGTTGGCCTGGTTCTGATCGAAGGTGACCTTCTGCATTTCGAAGGCGCCTTGCTGGCGCTTTTCCTGCGCTGCCTGGCGGTCTTGTTCAAGCTTCTTGTCCTTGCCACCGAGGTAGCCGGCGCCCATGCCGGCCAGAAAAGCCATTGTGCTCATTTCTTTTCTCCTGCTTTGATTTTTCCGCCTTGAATCATCTTGGCGAGATTTGTCACCCTCTTGTCGAGAGCCTGAATTGATTTCATTGCAATGCCGTTCATCGTTACCGGGTTGAGGGTTTTCCCGCCCGGGGCCGCTTCTTCGCCCATGGTCTCATTGACCTTTTGCGCCATGGGTCCCACGTTTTCGCCAGCCGAGTCCGCAGGCATGGGGATGCCGTTCGCCGCCAGCTTGGAAGGCGAGTATTTCCATTTCTTCACCGGCGTCGCCCTCATGGCTGAAAGCGCTTCCTCGTCGCTGATAGGTTTGATGTCTGATTTGACGCCCTCATCTGAAATCCAATCGCTGATGGCGTTGCTTCCCGCTTCTGATCCGGCCCATGATCCAGCTACATTCCCGAGTGATCCCCAAAGGGCATTACTTGAATTCGCTGCTGTCTGATTGGCCTGATTGGTCGTTTGAGCCACATTGTTGTAGAGGTTTCCAAGTCCCAAACTGGCATTGGATGCCGCGCTATAGCCGGATTGCACAGCTCCGACACCTGAGTTGACAGCATTCAATCCATTGAGTGAAGTTCCTGATGCACTGTTTCCTGCGTAAGTTGCTGCTTGCGAACTTGCTGCTGCCGCAGTAGGAAGACCCCTACCAAGCCCGGCTGCATCCATCTGCATGGCGTGGCCGACCGATTCCACGCCTTTGCGCGCATTGAAGGCGGCGCCCGCGTTGGAGGTGGCCTGATTGACACCTTGCCCCTGCATGACCGACATGGCGCGCGTGCTGCCCGGATCAATGCCGTTGGCGGCCAGTTGCTGCGCCGTGGCCTTGTTGGCGGCGCCAAACGCCATATTGGTGTCGGCTATGGCCGCATCGGCCGCTGCCTGGCGCTTCTCGGGCGTGTCATAGGCAGTCGCATCGGCAACAATCTTTTGCTCAAGAGGCCTGAATGCAGAGAGTCTTTTGCCTGGCGGTCGCGGGCTAAAGAGCTGAATCAAAACTGGGGCGGCCGTTCCGCGAACGGTAGGCAAAAGATCCCGTTGGACTAAGCCGCCACTCGAGACGGTGGCGTGC
>NZ_JBAQMD010000088.1:0-35246 GCF_049302455.1 Rhodoferax ferrireducens
CCTACTATCTGGATCTGCAGGATGAGCGCTGCGTCTCGGCGCTGGGCCTGGTGCACCAGCGCTTTTCCACCAACACTTTCCCCGAGTGGCCGCTGGCGCACCCGTACCGCTATGTGGCGCACAACGGCGAGATCAACACCGTCAAGGGCAACTACAACTGGATGAAGGCGCGCGAAGGCGTGATGTCCTCCCCCGTGCTGGGGGCCGATCTGCAAAAGCTGTACCCGATCAGCTTCCCCGACCAGTCCGACACCGCCACCTTTGACAACTGCCTGGAACTGCTGACCATGGCCGGCTACCCGCTGGCACAGGCCGTGATGATGATGATCCCGGAGCCGTGGGAACAACACGCCACCATGGAAGCGCGTCGCAAGGCGTTTTATGAGTACCACGCCGCCATGATGGAGCCGTGGGACGGCCCGGCCAGCATTGTGTTCACCGACGGCCGCCAGATTGGCGCCACGCTCGACCGCAACGGCCTGCGGCCGTCGCGCTACTGCATCACCGATGACGATCTGGTCATCATGGCCTCCGAGTCCGGCGTGTTGCCCGTTCCGGAAAACAAAATCGTGCGCAAATGGCGGCTGCAGCCCGGCAAGATGTTCCTGATCGACCTGGAACAGGGTCGCATGATCGACGACGACGAACTCAAGGCCAATCTGGTCAACAGCAAACCGTACCAGCAATGGATCGAGAACCTGCGCATTCGCCTGGATGATGTGGTGGGTGGCAGCGAGCCCGCCTCGGCGTCTGAAGTGGCGGTCAGTCTGCTCGACCGCCAGCAGGCCTTTGGATTCACGCAGGAAGACATCAAGTTTCTGATCGCCCCCATGGCCACCGCCGGTGAAGAAGCCATCGGCTCCATGGGCAACGACAGCCCGCTGGCCGTCCTGAGCGACAAAAACAAGCCGCTCTACAACTACTTCAAGCAGTTGTTTGCCCAGGTGACCAACCCGCCCATCGACCCGATTCGCGAAGCGATTGTGATGAGTCTGGTGTCCTTTGTCGGCCCCAAGCCCAACCTGCTCGACATCAACCAGGTCAACCCGCCGATGCGGCTCGAAGTCAGCCAGCCGGTGCTGGACTTTGCTGACATGGCCAAGCTGCGCGACATCGAAAAGTACACGCGCGGCAAGTTTCGCAGCCACACGCTCGACATCACCTACCCGCTGGCCTGGGGCCACGAGGGCGTGGAAGCGCAATTGGCGTCCCTCTGCGCCGAAGCGGTGGACGCGATCAAGGGTGGCAACAACATCCTGATCATCAGCGACCGCGGCATCAGCGCGACGCAAGTCGCCATACCCGCGCTGCTGGCGCTGTCCGCCGTTCACCAACACCTGGTGCGCGCCGGCTTGCGCACCACCGCCGGTCTGGTGGTCGAGACCGGCACCGCGCGTGAAGTGCATCACTTTGGCGTACTCGCCGGCTATGGCGCCGAGGCGGTTCACCCCTATCTGGCGATGGAAACGCTGGCCAGCATCTGCAAGGATCTGCCGGGTGAGCTCAGCGCCGAAAAAGCCATTTACAACTACGTCAAGGCGGTCGGCAAGGGACTCTCCAAGATCATGTCCAAGATGGGCGTGAGCACCTACATGAGCTACTGCGGCGCGCAGTTGTTCGAGGCCATTGGCTTGTCCACCGATGTGGTGGCCAAGTACTTCACGGGCACGCCGAGCCGGGTCGAGGGCATCACGGTGTTCGACATTGCTGAAGAGGTCATCCGCATGCACAAGGCGGCTTTTGGCTTGGATCCGGTGCTGGCCAGCATGTTGGACGCGGGTGGCGAATATGCCTGGCGCACGCGCGGCGAAGAGCACATGTGGACGCCCGACGCGATCGCCAAACTGCAGCACAGCACGCGCGCCAACAGCTGGCACACGTACAAGGAATACGCGCAGATCGTCAACGACCAGAGCAAACGCCACATGACGCTGCGCGGCTTGTTCGAATTCAAGATTGACCCCGCCAAAGCCATTCCGGTGGAACAAGTGGAGTCAGCCGCGGAGATTGTCAAACGCTTTGCCACCGGTGCCATGTCGCTCGGCTCGATTTCAACCGAAGCACACGCCACGCTGTCGGTGGCCATGAACCGCCTGGGCGGCAAGAGCAATACCGGCGAGGGCGGCGAGGACCCGGCGCGTTACCGCAACGAACTCAAAGGCATCCCGATCAAACTCGGCGACACACTCAAAAGCGTGATTGGTGCCGATGTGGTGGAAGTCGATCTGCCTTTGCAGGACGGTGACTCTTTACGTTCACGCATCAAGCAGGTGGCCTCCGGTCGCTTTGGCGTCACCGCTGAATACCTCACCAGCGCCGACCAGATCCAGATCAAGATGGCGCAAGGTGCCAAGCCGGGTGAAGGCGGTCAATTGCCGGGCGGCAAGGTGTCGGACTACATCGGTCGCCTGCGCCACTCGATACCCGGCGTGCCGCTGATTTCGCCGCCGCCGCACCACGACATTTACTCGATCGAGGACCTGGCGCAACTGATTCACGACCTGAAAAACGTGGCGCCGCACGCCAGCATCAGCGTCAAACTGGTGAGTGAGATTGGCGTCGGTACCATCGCGGCCGGCGTTGCCAAGTGCAAGGCCGACCATGTGGTGATCGCAGGCCATGACGGCGGCACCGGCGCCTCGCCCTGGTCGTCCATCAAGCACGCGGGCAGCCCCTGGGAAATCGGTCTGGCTGAAACCCAGCAAACCCTGGTGCTCAACCGCTTGCGTTCGCGCATCCGGGTGCAGACAGATGGCCAGATCAAGACCGGGCGCGACGTGGCCATTGGTGCCCTGCTGGGCGCTGATGAATTTGGCTTTGCCACCGCCCCGCTCGTGGTCGAAGGCTGCATCATGATGCGCAAATGCCACCTCAACACCTGCCCGGTCGGCGTCGCCACGCAGGACCCGGCGTTGCGTCAAAAATTCTCCGGCAAGCCCGAGCATGTGGTGAATTATTTCTTTTTCGTTGCCGAAGAAGTACGCCACATCATGGCCCAGCTGGGCATCGCCAAGTTTGACGACCTGATTGGTCGCTCTGACCTGCTCGACATGCGCCAAGGCATCGAACACTGGAAAGCCAGCGGCCTGGACTTCGGCCGTTTGTTTGCGCAACCCAACGCCCCGGTCGGGGTACCGCGCTACCAGACCGAAACGCAAGACCACGGCCTGGCCAAATCGCTGGACAACATCCTGATCGCCAAGAGCCGCGCCGCCATCGACAAGGGCGAGAAAGTGCATTTCATGGAAATGGCGCGCAACGTTAATCGCTCCGTCGGCGCCATGCTCTCCGGCGCGGTGACGCAAGTCCACCCTGAAGGCTTGCCCGACAACACCATCCGCATCCAGTTGGAAGGCACCGGCGGCCAGTCCTTTGGTGCGTTCCTGGCGCGCGGCATCACGCTTTATCTGATTGGGGACGCCAACGACTACACCGGCAAAGGACTCAGTGGCGGGCGGGTCGTGGTGCGCCCCAGCATCGACTTCCGGGGTGACGCGGTCAAAAACACCATCGTCGGCAACACCGTGATGTACGGCGCCACCAGTGGCGAGGCCTACTTCAGCGGCGTCGCTGGCGAGCGCTTTGCGGTGCGTCTGTCGGGCGCGACGACGGTGGTGGAAGGCACCGGCGACCATGGCTGCGAGTACATGACTGGCGGCACCGTGGCCGTGCTGGGCATCACCGGACGCAACTTTGCAGCTGGCATGAGCGGCGGCATTGCCTACGTTTATGACGAGGACGGCAAGTTCGCCAAGCGCTGCAACACCGCCATGGTGTCTCTGACCAAGGTATTGACGGCGGCCGAGCAAAAGGAAACGGTGGAAGCCAGTCTTTGGCACCGCGGCCAAAGCGATGAGGCGCAATTGAAGAAACTACTGGAAGAGCACAACCGCTGGACCGGCAGCAAGCGCGCCCGCGAGTTGCTGGACAACTGGGAGCTGGCCCGGCTCAAGTTCGTCAAGGTGTTCCCCAATGAATACAAACGCGCGCTCGCCACAATTCATGCACAAAAAGAGGCTCTGGCCCTCACCAGTCGTGCTCAGGCAGCTACTAAAAAAGAAGTAGCCCCCGCTAAATAAGGACAAGAATCATGGGAAAAGTAACGGGTTTCATGGAGTTTGAACGCATCGAGGAAGGCTACAAGCCGGTGCCTGAGCGTTTGAAGAATTACAAAGAGTTTGTGGTCGGCCTGGACGACAGGCAGGCCAACCAGCAGGCGGCGCGCTGCATGGACTGCGGCACGCCGTTTTGCAGCAGCGGTTGCCCGGTCAACAACATCATTCCGGATTTCAACGACCTGGTGTACCGGGGCGACTGGAAAAATGCGATTGAAGTGCTGCACAGCACCAACAACTTCCCCGAGTTCACCGGCCGCATCTGCCCGGCGCCGTGCGAGGCGGCTTGTGTGCTCAACGTGAACGACAGTGCCGTGGGCATCAAGTCGATTGAGCACGCCATCATCGACCGCGCCTGGTCTGAAGGCTGGGTCACCCCGCAGCCGGCCCAACACAAAACCGGCAAAGCAGTGGCGGTGGTGGGCTCCGGCCCGGCCGGCATGGCGGCAGCGCAGCAGCTGGCGCGGGTCGGCCACGACGTCACCCTGTTCGAGAAAAACGACCGCGTCGGCGGCTTGCTGCGTTACGGCATTCCTGACTTCAAGATGGAAAAGTCGCACATCGATCGCCGTGTGGAGCAGCTGCAACAAGAGGGCGTGACGATTCGCACCGGTGTCCTGATCGGCGCAATGCCCAAGGGCTCCAAGGTCACCAACTGGGCCAAAGAGACGATTTCCGCTGCTCAGCTGCAACAAGACTTTGACGCCGTGCTGTTGACCGGCGGCGCCGAGCAGTCGCGTGACCTGCCCGTGCCGGGGCGCGACCTGGATGGCATTTATTTCGCCATGGAGTTTTTGCCCCAGCAAAACAAGGTCAACGCCGGTGACAAGCTGAAGGGCCAGTTGCGTGCCACGGACAAACACGTCATCGTGATTGGCGGCGGCGACACCGGCTCTGACTGCGTCGGCACCAGCAACCGCCATGGCGCGGCCAGCGTCACCCAGTTTGAGGTGATGCCGCAACCCCCGGCGCAAGAAAACCGGCCGCTGACCTGGCCCAATTGGCCCATGAAATTACGCACCAGTTCCAGCCACGAGGAGGGTTGCACCCGTGAGTTCGCCATTTCCACCAAGGAATTCATCGGTGAAAAGGGCAAACTCACAGGCATCAAGACCGTCCATGTTGCGTTCAAGGACGGCCAGATGGTGGAGATTGCCGGTACCGAGAAAACCTACCAGGCCGATTTGGTGTTGCTGGCCATGGGTTTTGTCCATCCGGTCGCCACGGTGCTGGAGGCCTTCGGCGTCGCCAAGGACGCACGCGGCAACGCCAAAGCGACCACCGAGTTCAGCGGCGGCTACGCCACCAATGTGGCCAAGGTGTTTGCGGCGGGCGACATGCGCCGCGGCCAGAGTCTGGTGGTGTGGGCGATTCGCGAAGGTCGCCAGGCAGCGCGCGCGGTGGACGAATTCCTGATGGGATTCAGCAATCTGCCACGCTGAGATCGTCCACCAGGGATTCCAGGCCGGGCTTGGGGCGGGCGCGGGCCCGAGTCCGTGTAATCCCTTATGATGCAGGGGCCGGGCAAGACCCGGCCTTGTTTTTTCAACACCCCAAATGGCCCCCAATCCCGAATCCCTTGTTGAACTGCGAAATCTCACCTTTGGTTACGGTGAGCAGGTGGTTTTGGACGATATTTCCATGTCGGTGCCACGTGGCAAGGTCACGGCGCTCATGGGCGCGTCAGGTGGCGGCAAAACCACCATCCTGCGCCTGATCGGTGGTCAAAACCGGGCCAGGTCCGGTGAGATGCTGTTCGACGGGCAGGATGTCACGCCAATGAACCAGGCCCAGCTCTACGCGGCGCGCCGACGCATGGGCATGTTGTTTCAGTTTGGCGCCCTGTTCGCCGATTTGTCGGTGTTTGAGAACGTGGCGTTTCCCTTGCGCGAACACACCGACCTCTCAGACCCTCTGATTCGCCACATTGTCCTGATGAAACTCAATGCAGTCGGCTTGCGCGGCGCGCGCGACCTGATGCCCAGCGATCTGTCGGGCGGCATGGCACGGCGCGTTGCGCTGGCACGCGCCATTGCACTGGACCCGGAACTGGTGATGTACGACGAGCCGTTTTCCGGCCTGGACCCCATTTCACTCGCCATTGCGGCGCGTTTAATCCGTCAGCTCAATGACTCCATGGGCCTGACCAGTGTTTTCGTCTCGCACGAGCTGGAGCAGACCTTCGCCATTTCGGACCACGTCATCATTCTGGCCAACGGCAAAATTGCCGCCCAGGGCACGCCCGAGCAAGTGCGCCAGAGCACCGATCCGCTGGTCTACCAGTATGTGAATGCTTTATCAGACGGCCCGGTGCGCTTCCATTACCCCGGCCCGTCGATTGAAGAAGATTTCAATGCCGGAGCGACGCCATGAGTTGGTACAAACCCGCTGATATCGGATTCGCCGTGCGCCGCCAACTGGCGGACTTGGGCCTGGGTGCGCGCCTGTTCATTCGCCTGCTGGCCACCTTGGGGCCGAGTTTCAAGCGCTTCGGCCTGATCCGCGACCAGATTCACTTTCTGGGCAACTACTCGCTGGCCATCATTGCGGTGTCGGGGCTGTTTGTCGGTTTTGTATTTGGTTTGCAGGGCTATTACACCTTGCAGCGCTACGGCTCATCATCGGCCCTGGGCCTGCTGGTAACCCTCACGCTGGTGCGAGAACTGGGTCCGGTGGTCACCGCCTTGTTGTTTGCCGGCAGAGCCGGTACTTCGCTCACCGCGGAGATCGGGCTGATGAAAGCGGGCGAACAAATCAGCGTCATGGAAATGATGGCGGTCGACCCGGTGCAACGCATTCTGGCGCCGCGCTTCTGGGCCGGTGTCATCACCATGCCCTTGTTGGCCGCAGTGTTTAGCGCCATGGGCATCATAGGCGGTTGGGCGGTGGGCGTGCTGATGATTGGAGTCGATGGCGGTTCATTCTGGAGCCAGATACAAGAGGGTGTCGATGTCTGGCAAGACCTGGGCAACGGCATTGTCAAAAGCATTGTGTTTGGTTTTACCGTGACCTTTGTCGCGCTGCTGCAGGGTTTTGAGGCCCAACCCACCCCCGAAGGTGTCGCCAGCGCCACCACGCGCACCGTGGTCGTGGCGTCGCTGGCCGTGCTGGGACTTGATTTCATCCTGACCGCCATGATGTTTACAGTGTGAAGATCGAACAAATCGAAGAGAAAAAATATGCAACGCTCGAAAAATGATGTCTGGGTTGGCCTGTTTGTGCTGATCGGGGCAGTGGCCATTCTGTTCTTGGCCTTGCAGGCAGCCAATTTGTTGACCCTGAGTTTTGAAAAAACCTACCAGGTGAGCGCCAAATTTGACAACATTGGTGGACTCAAGCCCAAAGCAGCGATCCGCAGCGCGGGTGTGGTGGTCGGCCGGGTAGAGAAAATTGTGTTTGATGACAAGTCATTTCAGGCCCGCGTGACCCTGGCACTGGAAAATCAATATGTATTCCCCAAAGACAGTTCCCTGAAAATTCTCACCAGCGGCTTGCTCGGCGAGCAATATTTGGGACTGGAGCCCGGTGCCGATGAGAAGACGCTGGCCAATGGTGACACCATCTCCAGCACCCAGTCGGCGGTGGTGCTGGAAAATCTGATCAGTCAATTTTTATTCAGCAAGGCGGCCGATAGCAGCACGCCTGCTGCCGATGGGGTCAACAAATGACCGGGAGTGGCCAAATGCGTCAAAGGGTTCTTAGTCTGCCGCGCCATACGCCATGGGCAGGCCTTGTTTTGCTTTCGATGGCCCTCGCTGGCTGCGCCAGTGGGCCCGGTGCCAATCCGCACGATCCGCTGGAGCCTTTTAATCGCGGGGTTTACCAGTTCAACGATGCCGTCGATGCCGCGGTCGTCAAGCCGGTGGCCACAACCTATCAGGACGTCTTGCCCGCACCGGTACGCCGGGGTGTCCGCAACTTCTTTGCCAACTTGCAGGATGCCTGGTCGGGTGTGAACAATGCCTTGCAGTTCAAGGGCGAGCCAGCGGCCAATAGTTTCATGCGTTTTGGTGTCAATACCTTCCTCGGTCTGGGCGGCATTCTGGATGTGGCGTCCGAGATGAGGATTGAACGTCACACCAAGGATTTTGGACATACCCTGGGCTATTGGGGTGTCGCGCCCGGCCCTTACCTGGTACTGCCCTTGCTAGGACCGTCCACGCTGCGTGACACGGCGGCACTGCCCGTTGATGCACAAGGTGACTTGGTCTCGGGCATCGAGCACATTCCAACCCGCAACAGCGTCATTTTGGTGCGCCTGGTGGACACACGGGCCTCCTTGCTGGGAGCCTCCAGCATGCTGGAAGCCGTGGCGCTGGACAAATACACTTTTACCCGCGACGCCTATCTTCAACGTCGTCGCAACAGCATTTACGATGGCAACCCGCCCGATGATGGCGAGGTTGAAAAGTCACCTGTGAAGCAGGATATTTCGAAGGTCCGCGAGCGCACCCGGGCCTGGGTTCAAACTTTAAAAGAATCCGGCACGACCGGCGATGAGAAAGCCAAACCATGAAACGTCGTTTATTCAGTCAACTTTTTGCAGCGCTTGTTGTGGGCGCCATGGGCATACTGGCGATGCCAGTACACGCGGCGGATGAAGCAGCCGATGCTTTCATCAAACGTTTGTCCACCGAGGTTCTCAACAGCATCAAGGCCGACAAATCCGTTCAAAGCGGCGACGTTTCCCGGATCGTTGCCTTGGCGGACACCCTGGTGATGCCCAACGTTGATTTCAAACGCATGACGGCCTCGGCGGTGGGGCCCAAATGGCGCCAGGCCACACCCGAACAGCAACAGCGCTTGCAGGAAGAGTTCAAGATTTTGCTGGCGCGCACCTATGCCGGTGCCTTGACCCAGGTCAACGACGTGACCTTCAGCGTCAAACCCATGCGCTCGGGCCCTGACGATAAAGAAGTGGTTGTACGCACTGAAATCAAGGGTCGGGGCGACCCGGTTCAACTCGACTACCGACTGGAAAGGACACCTGGCGAAGGTGCAGGCTGGAAAATTTATAACCTGAATGTACTGGGTGTGTGGCTGGTCGACACCTACCGCAGCCAGTTTGCTCAGGAAATCAATGCCAAAGGCATTGACGGCCTGATTGCCACCCTGGTGGAACGCAACAAGATCAATGCCAAGAAGGGATGACCATGCTGGTCTTGCCGCAAGAGTTGACACAGCCCCAGGCCAACGCGTGTCTGCGGGCTCTGGTGCAAGACCTGGCTTCGCTCCCGAGCCCGGAGGCGGTTGTAGATGCCAGCCCTTTGAACCGATTTGACTCGTCGGCGCTGGCCGTGTTGCTTGAGTTCCGGCGCGCTGCATTGGCTCAAGGCAAGCGCTTCTCGACGCAGGGTCTCCCCAAACGGCTCGCTGATCTGGCAACGCTGTATGGTGTGGTCGAGTTGCTGGCGGCCACGCCGCCAACAGCGCCGGCCCCGGTAAACTAGCGGTCTGTCATGCCCGCCATCTCCTTTCAGTCAGTCTCCAAAGCCTATCCTTCTCCCCGCGGACCCCAAGGCAGCACTTTTCTGGCGCTCGACCGCGTCAGTCTGGATGTTGAAGAGGGCGAATTTTTTGGCCTGCTGGGACCCAATGGCGCGGGCAAGACCACGCTGATCAGCATTCTGGCCGGTCTGACCCGCGCCAATTCGGGCAGCGTGACGGTGTTGGGGCACGACGTCCAAACGGACTACGCCCAGGCGCGACGCAAGCTCGGCGTAGTGCCGCAAGAACTGGTGTTTGATCCGTTCTTCAATGTGCGGGAAGCCTTGCGTTTCCAGTCCGGTTACTTTGGCATCCGGCATAACGATGCCTGGATTGATGAGTTGCTGGAGAGTCTGGGCTTGAGCGACAAGGCCAACGCCAACATGCGTGAGCTCTCGGGCGGCATGAAGCGGCGCGTGTTGGTTGCGCAAGCGCTGGTGCACAAGCCGCCAGTGATCGTGCTCGATGAGCCGACCGCTGGCGTTGACGTAGAGTTACGCCAGACCCTGTGGCAATTCATCAGCAAACTCAACAAACTCGGTCACACCGTGCTGTTGACCACGCATTACCTGGAAGAAGCCGAGGCCTTGTGTGGCCGTATCGCCATGCTCAAGTCTGGCCGGGTGGTGGCGCTGGACAGTACCAGCGCGCTGCTCAAATCAGGCACCAGCAACCTGCTACGCTTCAAAATCGATGGCGAACTACCCCATGCACTGGCAGCCCAAGCCCGCGTGACCGGGCGCGTGGTGCAGTTCCCGGCGCAGGATGCCCACGCCATCGAGCAATACCTGGCGGCAGTTCGTGAAGCCGGTTTGACTGCGCAGGACGTGGAAATTCGGCGCGCCGATCTGGAAGATGTGTTTCTGGCGGTTATGGCGGCGAATGGCGACGAGGCAAGCAGCCCGGGCGCAGTGGCCAGCCTCCAGGCCAAGGGGGCACTGGCAACATGACCGGATGGAAGATGCTCTTTTACAAGGAAGTGCTGCGCTTCTGGCGCGTCGCGTTTCAGACCGTGGCCGGGCCGGTATTGACCGCCATGCTCTACTTGTTGATCTTTGGCCACGCGCTGGAGTCGCACGTCAAGGTCTACGACACCATCAAATACACCGCTTTTCTGGTGCCCGGTCTGGCCATGATGAGCCTGCTGCAAAACGCGTTTGCCAACAGCTCGTCGTCCCTGATCATGAGCAAAATGATGGGCAACCTGGTGTTTTTGCTGCTCACACCGCTGTCCTACATGAACTGGTTTGTGGCCTACGTCGGCGCGGCCGTCGTGCGGGGCTTGGTCGTCGGTGTGGGGGTGTTTGCCGTATCGGCCTTTTTCACGGACATCTATTTTGTATCGCCGGGGTGGCTACTCACCTTTGCCGTGCTGGGCGCCGCGCTGATGGGCACGCTGGGGCTGATAGCCGGTTTGTGGGCCGACAAATTTGATCAGCTGGCGGCCTTTCAGAACTTTGTGGTCATGCCCATGACCTTTTTGAGTGGCGTCTTTTATTCCATTCATTCATTGCCACCGTTCTGGCAGACCGTGAGCCACCTCAATCCATTTTTCTACATGATTGATGGCTTTCGTTACGGCTGTTTTGGTGTCAGCGATGTGTCGCCGTGGCTGAGCCTGGGGGTGGTCGGCGTTGCGCTGGCCGTGGTGAGCGCGGTGGCTGTCACGCTGCTGCGCACCGGCTACAAACTTCGTTCCTGACTTTTTTAATTTTTGAGGTGTTGACATGACTGCAGACGAGATCAAGAACATCATTGCCGCCAACCTGATCTGCGAGCACATCGAACTCACGGGCGACGGCCAGCATTGGTACACCACCATCGTGTCGCCCGAATTTGAAGGCCTGCGCGCCATCAAACGCCACCAGCGGGTCTACGCCACCTTGGGTGAAAAGATACACAGCAACGAGGTGCACGCTTTGTCGATCAAGGCGTTCACGCCAGCCGAATGGGCGGCATCACCTCAATGAAGGCCACCCCCAGCGTGGCAGCACCAGCGCGCGCCTTCTAATTTTTATGAACTGATCCGATGGACAAATTACTGATTCGCGGTGGCCGCTCACTGCAGGGCGAGGTGCTGATTTCGGGCGCCAAAAACGCCACCCTGCCCGAGTTGTGCGCCTGCCTGCTGACAGCAGCACCTGTGACGCTGACCAACGTGCCGCGATTGCAGGACGTGGCCACCATGCTCAAGCTGATTCGCAACATGGGCGTCGCGGCCGAGCGCAGCGATGACGGCAGGGTAACAGTCGATGCCAGCGCCCTGAGCTCACCCGAGGCGCCCTATGAACTGGTCAAGACCATGCGCGCTTCGGTGCTGGCACTGGGCCCGCTCCTGACCCGTTTTGGCGAGGCGACCGTGTCCCTGCCGGGCGGTTGTGCCATTGGCTCGCGTCCGGTGGACCAGCACATCAAGGGCTTGACGGCCATGGGCGCCGAGATTGTGGTGGAGCACGGTTACATGATCGCCAAATTGCCGCAGGGCTGGACGCGCCTGAAAGGTGCACGCATTGCCACGGACATGGTGACGGTCACGGGAACCGAAAACTTTCTGATGGCAGCCACCCTGGCCGAGGGTGTCACCATTCTGGAAAACGCAGCGCAGGAACCAGAAATTACAGACCTGGCCGAGATGCTGATCAAAATGGGGGCCAACATTGAAGGCCATGGCAGCAGTCGCATCCGCATTCAAGGCGTCGAGTCGCTGCATGGCTGCACCCATCAGGTCGTGGCGGATCGCATTGAGACTGGCACTTTCATGTGCGCCGTGGCGGCGACCGGTGGGGACGTGCTGCTCAAAGCTGCTCGCATTGACCATCTGGAGGCCGTGGTCGAAAAGCTGCGCGATGCGGGCGCTACCGTTGCCCGGGTCGAAGGCGGCATTCGGGTTCAGTCGCAAGGCAGGCTCAAGAGCCAAAGCTTTCGCACCACCGAGTACCCCGGCTTCCCCACCGACATGCAGGCGCAGTTCATGGCGCTGAACTGCATCTCGCACGGCACGGCAGTGGTCACCGAGACCATTTTTGAGAACCGGTTCATGCACGTGAACGAGATGGTTCGCCTGGGCGCCAATATCCAGATCGACAGCAAGGTCGCGGTGGTGGAAGGGGTTGAAAAACTCTCCGGTGCCACCGTCATGGCAACCGACCTGCGCGCCTCTGCCAGCCTGGTCATCGCGGGCCTGGTCGCCGACGGTGAAACGGTGGTCGAGCGCATCTACCACCTGGACCGCGGCTACGATCAGATGGAGGCCAAGCTGCGTGGCCTGGGCGCTGATATTGAGCGAATCAAATAAAAAATACCATGATCACACTCGCACTCTCCAAAGGTCGCATCTTCGAAGAAACCTTGCCGCTGCTGCGCGCTGCCGGTATTGAGGTCCTGGAAGATCCCGAAAAATCGCGCAAACTCATCCTGACCACCAACCAGCCCAACGTGCGCGTGCTGGTGGTACGCGCCTCCGATGTGCCGACCTATGTGCAATACGGCGGCGCCGATTTGGGCATCACCGGCAAAGACACGCTGCTGGAGCATGGCAGCGATGGCCTGTACCAACCGCTGGATTTGCAGATTGCCAAGTGCCGCATCAGCGTGGCCGTGCGCGCCGATTTCGACTACGCCTCGGCGGTCAAACAAGGCTCACGCCTGCGGGTGGCGACCAAATATGTGGCCATCTCGCGCGAATTTTTTGCTGCCAAAGGCGTGCATGTCGACTTGATCAAGCTCTACGGCAGCATGGAGTTGGCGCCACTGGTGGGTTTGTCGGACGCGATTGTGGATCTGGTTTCCACCGGCAACACGCTCAAGGCCAATCATTTGGTGGAAGTCGAGCACATCATGGACATCAGCTCGCGGCTGGTGGTGAATCAGGCCGCGCTCAAACTCAAGCAGGCCCCGATTCGCAAGATCATCGACGCTTTTGCTTCCGCCATTGGCCAGTAATTTAGAGGTGAAATCGCCATGCCAATTACAGCTAATCCTGCCCGTCTATCAACTGCCAGCAGCACATTTGAGGCTGATTTCAAAGCGCGACTGCATTGGTCGGCGGCGGCCGATGCCGCCATCGAGCAGCGCGTGGCCGACATCCTGTTGGACGTGCAGCATCGCGGCGATGCGGCGGTGCTGGAGTACACCCAACGCTTTGACGCCTTGAATGCCGTCACCCTGGCGGAGTTGGAGCTGACGCAGGCCGAGCTGAAAGCCGCCTTCGAGGCCATTCCCGCTGTTCAGCGCGAAGCCCTGCAAGCCGCCGCCGCGCGCGTGCGCAGCTACCACGAAGCGCAAAAAAAAGCCTGCGGCCAGAGCTGGAGCTACGTTGACGCCGACGGCACGCTGCTCGGCCAAAAGGTCACGCCGCTGGACCGGGTCGGCATCTATGTGCCCGGCGGCAAGGCGGCGTATCCATCGAGCGTGTTGATGAACGCCATCCCGGCCCACGTGGCGGGCGTGGGCGAGATCATCATGGTGGTGCCCACGCCCAAAGGTGAAAAGAACGCGCTGGTACTGGCCGCAGCCTATGTGGCTGGCGTGACCCGTGCTTTCACGGTCGGTGGCGCCCAAGCCGTGGCGGCGCTGGCCTATGGCACGCAGACCATCCCAAAGGTCGACAAAATCACCGGCCCCGGCAACGCCTACGTGGCGGCCGCCAAACGGCGTGTCTTTGGCGTGGTGGGCATCGATATGATTGCCGGCCCGAGCGAGATTTTGGTGTTGGCTGACGGCAGCACGCCACCCGACTGGGTGGCGATGGATTTGTTCAGCCAGGCCGAGCACGATGAGCTGGCGCAAAGCATTTTGCTGTGTCCCGACCTGGCTTATATCGAGTTGGTGCAACAGAGCATCAACCGTCTGCTGCCTGACATGCCACGGCGCGAGATCATCGCCAAGTCACTCAACGGCCGTGGCGCCTTGATCCATACCCGCGACATGGACGAAGCCTGCGCCATCAGCAACGCCATAGCGCCCGAGCATCTGGAAGTATCAAGCCGTGACCCCCACCGCTGGGAGCCGCTGCTCAAGCACGCCGGCGCCATTTTTCTGGGCGCCTACACCAGCGAATCGCTGGGCGACTACTGCGCCGGACCGAACCACGTACTGCCCACCAGCGGCACGGCGCGATTCAGCTCGCCCCTGGGGGTTTATGACTTCCAAAAGCGCTCCAGCCTGATCGAAGTCAGCGAAGCGGGTGCCCAGACACTGGGACTGGTCGCGGCTGAACTGGCCTATGGCGAAGGCTTGCAGGCACATGCCCGTGCGGCGGAGCTGCGCCTGGCCACTGTGCCGCCCATGCGAATGAACCCATGAGCGCATTGGACGCGGGCAGACGACCAGTGATCCGCCCCGACGTGCAAGCCATGCACGCCTATGCCATCCAGGATTCAGCCGGCATGGTCAAGCTCGATGCCATGGAGAACCCGCATCGCCTGCCGCCCGCCCTGCAACAAGCACTGGGGCAACGGCTAGGCGCATTGGCACTCAACCGCTACCCGGACGCGCGGGTGAATGATTTGCGCCAGGCACTGGCCCGATATGCCGTCATGCCCGACGGTTTTGACCTCATGCTGGGCAACGGCTCCGACGAACTCATCAGCCTGCTGGCGCTGGCCTGCGCCGTACCGCCCAGCAGCGTCAACGGTTTCAAAAAGGCTGGCGTGCTCGCCCCAGTGCCGGGCTTTGTGATGTACGCCATGAGCGCGCAATTGCAGGGACTGGACTTTCACGGCGTCGCGCTGACCGAGAATTTCGAGTTGGACGAAGGTGCCATGCTGGCAGCCATCAAGGAACACCAACCCGCCCTCACCTATCTGGCCTACCCCAACAACCCCACGGCCAATTTGTGGAATGACGCGGTGATCGAGAGCGTCATCGAAGCAGCGGGTGCACAAGGCGGTCTGGTGGTCATCGACGAAGCCTACCAGCCGTTTTCCAGCAAAAGCTACATCGACCGGCTGGCGCGGCATCACCATGTGCTGCTGCTGCGAACGCTCTCCAAATTTGGTCTGGCCGGTATCCGCCTGGGTTACCTGATGGGCCGACGCGAGTTGATCGCCGAGATCGACAAGGTGCGTCCGCCCTACAACGTGAGCGTGTTGAATTGCGAGTGCGCCCTGTTTGCGCTCGAACACCAGGAAGTATTTGCAGCGCAAGCCCTTGACCTGCGGGCGCAACGTGCTCTTCTTTTTGATGAGTTGGCCAAGTTGCCCGGTGTGCACGCCTACCCCAGCGAGGCCAACATGTTGCTGGTGCGCGTACCTGACGCGCAAAAAACCTTTGAAGGCATGCGGTTGCGCAAGGTGCTGGTCAAGAATGTCTCCACCATGCACCCCTTGCTGTCCAATTGTTTGCGTGTGACGGTGGGAACAAAGGAAGAAAACCAGCAGATGCTGGCGGCGCTGCGAAACTGCCTCTGAACGCGCCACGACTTTCACGTTAACATTCACGCTTATGTCCACGCCCATCGCTCTTGTGCCCGCGCGCACCGCCGTCGTCACTCGCAACACCGCCGAGACCCGCATCACCGTCAAAGTCAACCTCGACGGCAGCGGCCAGTCACATCTATCGACCGGCATCGGTTTTTTTGACCACATGCTCGACCAGATTGCGCGCCACGGCCTGATCGACCTCGACATCCAGGCCACGGGGGACCTGCACATCGACGGCCACCACACGGTCGAAGACGTGGGCATCACGCTCGGGCAAGCGGTGCACCAGGCCGTGGGCGACAAAAAAGGCATACGCCGTTACGGCCATGCTTATGTGCCGCTGGATGAGGCCTTGAGTCGGGTGGTGATCGATTTCTCCGGCCGTCCCGGCTTGGTGATGGACGTGCCGTTCAAGAGCGGCATGATCGGCACTTTCGATGCCCAACTCGCACATGAGTTTTTTCAGGGCTTTGTGAACCACGCGTTTGTGACGCTGCACATTGACAACCTGAAGGGCGAGAACGCGCACCACCAGGCCGAAACCGTGTTCAAGGCCTTCGCCCGCGCCCTGCGCGCCGCGCTGGAGTTCGATCCGCGCGCCTTGGGGCAAATTCCATCGACCAAAGGTACATTGTAGTTTTATAAGCCAAATCGGCCTCTAGCCCCCGTCCCTATTGCGTAAGCAGCTATGAATTCAGTAGTTACAAGTGTGTCTGGCAAGACCGTGGCGGTGGTCGACTACGGCATGGGCAATTTGCGTTCGGTGTCGCAGGCGGTGCAAGCAGCGGCGGCCGGCACCGGTTTTCGGGTGATCATCACCGCCAAGCCCGATGAAGTGCGCGCGGCCGAACGCATCGTGTTACCCGGCCAGGGCGCCATGCCCGACTGCATGCGCGAGCTGCGTGAGTCGGGTTTGCAAGCCTCGGTGCTGGAAGCTGCCGCTCATAAGCCCCTGTTTGGTGTCTGCGTCGGCATGCAAATGCTGCTTGACCACAGCGCCGAGGGCGACACGCCTGGCCTGGGCTTGATCCACGGCGAGGTGCTCAAGTTTGAATTGGCCGGCCAGTTGCAACCTGACGGCAGCCGCTACAAGGTGCCGCAAATGGGCTGGAACCAGGTCTGGCGCAACAACCACGGTGGCCCGCCGCACCCGGTGTGGGGCGACGTGCCGGACGGCAGCTACTTCTACTTTGTACACAGTTACTACGCCCAACCGTCGGATGCGCGCCACAGCGTGGGCGAGACCGACTACGGGCACCGCTTCAGTTCAGCCATTGCGCGCGATAATATTTTTGCCACCCAATTTCATCCTGAAAAAAGCGCCGAGCACGGTCTAGCCCTGTACCGCAATTTCCTTCAGTGGAACCCTTGACTCCATTTCCAATTCCATGCGCTACGTCCTTGCCTCTCACGCGCCCAGCCTCGCCCGCCATGGCTGATACGACGCACTGCGCCGATCGCCGGCAAGCGCGGCAACTTATTTTTTGATCGTTTCCCTTCCTCCACCACTTCTGAAGCATCATGCTTTTAATCCCTGCAATTGACTTAAAAGACGGCCACTGTGTACGCCTCAAACAAGGCGACATGGATCAATCCACCACTTTCAGCGAAGAGCCATTCGTCATGGCACGCAACTGGGTCGACAAAGGCGCCCGCCGCCTGCATCTGGTTGATTTGAATGGTGCTTTTGCCGGGCATCCCAAGAACGAGCTGGCGATTCGCAAAATTCTGAAAGACGTGGGCAGCGAGGTGGATGTGCAGTTGGGCGGCGGCATTCGCGACCTTGACACCATCGAGCGTTATCTGGATGCCGGCCTGCGCTATGTGATCATTGGCACGGCCGCGGTCAAAAACCCTGGCTTTTTGCAGGACGCCTGCACCGCCTTTGGCGGCCACATCATCGTTGGCCTGGATGCGCGCGACGGCAAGATCGCCACCGACGGCTGGAGCAAGCTCACCCGCCACGACGTGGTGGACCTGGCCAAGAAGTTTGAAGACTACGGCGTCGAATCCATCATCTACACCGACATCAGCCGCGACGGCATGCTCAGCGGTATCAACATTGAAGCCACCGTTCGTCTGGCGCAAGCGTTGACCATTCCGGTGATTGCCTCCGGCGGCCTGTCCAGCATGGCCGACATTGAAGCGCTGTGCGCGGTCGAAGGCGAAGGCATTGAAGGTGTAATCTGCGGCCGTGCCATTTACAGCGGCGACCTCGATTTTGAAGCCGCGCAGGAGCGGGCCAATGAGCTCAACGGCTGAGCGGCGGACCATATAGTGCTCGCCAAACGCATCATCCCCTGCCTCGATGTCACCGGCGGCCGAGTCGTCAAAGGTGTCAATTTTGTCGAGCTGCGCGACGCCGGTGACCCGGTGGAAATCGCAGCGCGCTACAACGATCAAGGCGCTGATGAACTGACGTTCCTGGACATCACCGCCACCAGTGACGGGCGCGACCTGATTCTGCACATCATTGAGGCGGTGGCCAGCCAGGTGTTTATTCCCTTGACGGTGGGCGGTGGCGTGCGCACGGTGGACGATGTGCGCCGCCTGCTTAACGCCGGGGCCGACAAGACCAGCTTCAACTCAGCGGCCATAGCGAACCCGCAGGTGATCCGGGACGCCTCGCGCAAGTACGGCGCCCAGTGCATTGTGGTGGCCATCGACGCCAAGCGCCGCCTGGCAACCGATGTCGGTCGACTCGATGCCAACGGTCAGGCAGTGGGTGAGGGTTGGGACGTTTACAGCCACGGTGGGCGCAAAAACACCGGTCTGGACGCCGTGATCTGGGCACGCCTGATGGCCGACCTCGGTGCCGGTGAAATCCTGCTCACCAGCATGGACCGCGACGGCACCAAGGCCGGTTTTGACCTGGCCCTGACACGCGCCGTGAGCGACGCGGTCAGCGTGCCGGTGATTGCCTCGGGCGGTGTCGGCACGCTGGACCATCTGGCCGACGGCATCCAGATCGGGGGTGCTGACGCGGTGCTGGCCGCCAGCATCTTCCACTACGGCGAGTTCACCGTGGCGCAAGCCAAGGCGCACATGGCCGCGCGCGGCATACCGGTCAGAATATAAAGGCTTTTTGGCCTTTAGCCCCCGCCAACGCTGCGTGAGCAGCTATCAATTAAGTAACGAATGACAAACACGACCACGCCCGCCTTGAGCTGGCTTAAGCATATTCGCTGGGATTCCAAAGGTCTGGTGCCAGTGATTGCCCAGGAGCAAAGCAGCGGCGACGTGCTGATGTTCGCCTGGATGAACCGCGAGGCTTTGCAAAAGACGGCTGAGCTGGGTCAGGCGGTATATTTCAGCCGCTCGCGCAATAAACTGTGGTTCAAGGGCGAAGAGTCGGGCCATGTGCAAAAAGTGCACGAAATTCGCATGGACTGCGACAACGACGTGATTTTGCTCAAGGTGACGCAGCTCGGGCACGAGCCCGGCATTGCCTGTCACACCGGGCGTCACAGTTGTTTCTTCAGCGTGTATGAAAATGGCGAGTGGAAAGTTACCGATCCGGTCTTGAAAGACCCGCAAACCATCTACAAATAGGCGTTCATGACAGCCAACATTCCAACTTCTGACGCCTTGGCCCGTTTGGCACAGGTCATCGAGAGCCGCCTGCCGCAAAACGGCGGCGACCCGGACACCAGTTACGTCGCACGCCTGCTGCACAAAGGGCCGAACGCGTTCCTGAAAAAAATCGGCGAGGAAGCGACCGAGGTCGTGATGGCTGCCAAAGACGCGGATAACGGCGGCGACAAGACAAAAGTCGTCTACGAAGTGGCTGATCTGTGGTTTCACTGCATGATTGCGCTGGCGCACTATGGCTTGAGCCCGGCCGATGTGGTGGCCGAGTTGGACCGGCGCGCGGGAACCAGCGGCCTGGAAGAGAAAGCTATGCGCAAGGTAACCGCGCGTGAAGACGAACAACCCGGAGCCGCGCAATGACCCAGGACTATTCCAACCCCAACAACGACCCTGATCTGGACCGCGCCAAGCTGCTGGAGCTGCAGTCGCTCAACACCATCGGAACCATCAGCTACATCCTGCACCTGATCGTGGCCATTGGCGCCCTGATTCCGGGCGGCCAGTTTGGCCCGGTGCTGCTGGTCGTCGCCCTGATGATTGACCTGGTGAAGCGCTCGGACGCCGTGGGCACCTGGCACGCCTCGCACTTCTCCTGGCGCATCCGCACCGTCATCATTGCCGCCTTGCTTTATTTGGTGACAGCACCCTTGTGGCTGCTCTTTTATATACCCGGCTGGATCGCCTGGCTGGTCATTTCAGCCTGGTTTCTGTACCGCATCGTCACCGGCATGGTGCGCATGAACAAGGGCTTACCCATGGAGTTCCCCGCATGATGAATGAAATCGTTGACAGTGACCCCAACTGCCTGTTCTGCAAAATTGTGGCGGGCAAGATTCCGTCCAAAGTGGTGTATCAGGACGATGAAATCCTTGTCTTCGATGACATTCATCCGTGGGCGCCGGTGCACTTCCTGGTGGTCCCCAAACGGCACATTCCGTCCATGGCGCATGTCGGCCCCGAACAGACGACGCTGCTCGGGCGCATGCTGGTGCTGGCGCCCCAGCTGGCCTTGCAGCAAGGCTGTAATCCTTACCCACAGGGGGGGTTTCGCATCCTCTGCAACACTGGCGACGAGGGGCGCCAGGAGGTGCGACACCTGCATATCCACGTGATGGGCGGCGCGCGCCCATGGCTCAAGGGTTAATATTCAAAGCATTTCGCGCAGGCCGTACTTCGCCGACTAAAATTGGCTCAACTTGACAGGAGAAACTCATGGGATTTTCGACAACACATCTGATTATTTTTTTAGTCATCATCATCGTGATTTTTGGTACCAAAAAACTCCGCAACATCGGCTCGGATCTGGGCGGTGCGGTCAAGGGCTTCAAAGATGGCATGAAAGAGGGCTCGGACAAAGCAGCCGACGCACCGGCCGCTACGCCGCAGCAGGTTGCCTCCAGCGCCACCGCGGTCAAAGAAACGATTGATGTCGAAGCCAAGACCAAGGCCTGATGGCCAGGTTTTGCATTGGCAGGCCGGCAGGATATCTGTAAGTGATTGATATTGGCATCACCAAGCTGGCCATCATCGGTGGCATCGCCCTGATCGTGATTGGCCCGGAAAAGCTGCCGGGTCTGGCCAAGACCATCGGCACCTTGCTGGGACGGGCGCGGCGCTATGTGGCCGACGTCAAGGACGAAGTCAACCGCTCCATGGAGCTCGACGAGCTCAAGAAAATGAAAGACACGGTTGAAAGCGCGGTGCGTGACGTGGACAACACCATCCAGACCAGTGCTGCCGATTTCGAGAAAAACTGGGCCGACGCCAGCGCGCAGGCCACCGACACAGCGTTCCATGATTTTTCTCCCACACCCCCGGCCTACCGGCACCCGAACAAAAAATGGCGCGTTAAGCAGGGTGCCACACCCAACTGGTACAAAGCCCGCGCCGGCATCCGCACCCGAGCGCTGTCAGGGGCCGCTCGCGTCGCCCGGTTTCGGCCGCATAAAGTTAACTGATGACTGATCCTGTCAACAAAACAGATGAACTCGCCGGCACTGAACAACCGTTTGTCGCCCATCTGATTGAGTTGCGCGACCGGCTGTTGCGCTCGGTGTATGGCATTGCCGCGGTATTGGCAGTGCTGCTGTTCTACCCTGGCCCGTCCCAACTTTACGACTTGCTGGCGATGCCGCTGGTCAAGGCGCTGCCTGAAGGCTCGCGCATGATTGCGGTGGGCGTGGTCTCGCCGTTTTTGGTGCCGATCAAGGTGTCGGTGCTGGCGGCCATTGGTTTGGCCCTGCCCTGGATTCTTTATCAGATCTGGGCCTTTGTGGCCCCGGGCCTTTACAAGCACGAGAAGAAACTTGTGCTGCCGCTGGTGGCGGCGAGCACCGTTCTTTTTTACATGGGTGCGGCGTTCTGCTATTTCTTTGTGTTCGGGCAAGCCTTTCCAGCGATCCAGCGCATGGCGCCGATCTCGGTGGCGGTCAGTCCTGACATTGAGGCTTATCTTGACTTCGTCATCACCATGTTCATCGCGTTTGGTGTCGCTTTTGAAGTGCCCATCGTCGTTGTGATTCTGGCCCGGATGGGGATCGTGACGGTGACGCAGTTGAAGGCATTCCGTACTTACTTTGTCGTTGGTGCGGCAGCGGTGGCCGGTCTCGTCACACCGCCCGATCCGGTTTCCATGATTGCCTTGTTGCTGCCGATGGTCCTGCTGTATGAGGTCGGCATTTTTTCGGCCAAAGTCTTCATCAAGCACACGGCGGCACCGGACGACGCGGCCGATGCCGCAAAAGTCTAATTCCGATTTAAGGCGTTGGCCGGCGCTGTTTGGGCCGCACACTGGGCGTCACGGCCAACTCAACTTGGCTGTCACGGCGCAGCACGCTGAATTTGGAGGCTGTCCCGGGCTTCAAGGCAGCAACATTGCTCAGTAAATCTGCCACATTGCTGACCGGTTTGCCCGCCACCTGGGTAATCACATCACCGGGCTTGATGCCGGCTCGCGCCGCTGGTCCATCTTGCAGCACCCCGGTGATGATCACGCCTTCTTTGGCCTTGACGCCAAAGGTTTCGGCCAGTTCGGGCGACAGATCGTTGGGCTCCACACCAATCCAGCCGCGTGTGACCTGCCCGTCCTTCACAATGCCTTCCAGCACCAGTTTGGCGGTCGCCACCGGTATGGCGAAACCAATACCCATGCTGCCGCCCGAGCGCGAATAGATCGCCGTGTTGATGCCCAGCAGATTGCCGCTGGTATCCACCAGCGCACCCCCCGAGTTGCCGGGGTTGATGGCAGCATCGGTCTGGATGAAGTTCTCAAAGGTGTTGATACCCAGCTGATTGCGCCCGAGCGCACTGATGATCCCGCTGGTGACGGTTTGCCCAACACCAAAAGGGTTGCCAATAGCCAGCACCTGGTCTCCCACCTGAAGCGCATCGGAGCTGCCCAGCACAATCGCGGGCAGGCGGTCGAGTTCTATCTTCAAGACCGCCAGGTCGGTCTCCGGGTCGGTGCCAATCACCTTGGCTCGCGCGCGGCGACTGTCGTTCAGGACGACCTCAATTTCATCGGCACTCTCGACCACATGGTTGTTGGTCAGGATATAACCACTGGCACTCACAATCACGCCACTGCCCAGACCCACCTGCGGCTCATTGCCCTGCTCGCCAAAGAAGAACCTGAACCACGGGTCCTGGTTGCGCGGGTCATTCCGGGCTGCCTTGCTGGTGTTGATGCTGACCACCGCCGCAGAAGATTTTTGCGCCGCCAGTCTGAAACTGCCCGGCGGCACCACGCCCGAACTGCTGGCAGGCGCCTCCATCAAGGCCACGGTGCTAAAGCTCGTTGACCGGCTTGCCAGCCAATCGGGCTTGAGCGTGCCAACCACAAAATAGGCTGCCAGCACCACGGTGACCGCTTGCGAAAACAACAACCAGAAACGTTTCATAAGAAAAACGGGCTAAACGCCCTTGCAGTAGTTAGGTGAACCAGGAGATGAAGCGACAAATTGTAGGCTTCAGGCAACGCCAAAACAGGTGTAAGGACTATCAAGGCTTGCGCTTTGTCACGGTGGACGCTGTACAGTCCGGCCATTCCATGCTCAAGAACCGCCAGGTCATCCACGTTCACCTCGACGCAGCGCCCAAGCCGCCGCCGGGCGCGCCCTGCAATGGTTGCGGGATATGCTGCCTGCTGGAGCCCTGCCCCCTGGGCGTCATTTTGTCGGGGCGTCGTCATGGCGCCTGTGTCGCCGTACGCTGGCAAGACGATGTGCGTCAATACCGTTGTGGCGCCTTGTGTGAACCGGTCGCTGTGTTGCAGCATGTTTTGCCGGCGCGCTTGCAGCGCCTGACGCCCGGGCTGGCTGCCGGACTGGCACCGATCCTGGCCGGCTGGGCGCAACGCTGGATCGCCGTCGGCCAGGGCTGCGACAGCAGCCTTGATTCAGCTTTGGCCGAGCAGCCGCTGGCCGACCCAAAAATTCATTGACAATGCAGCGACTGACGCCAGCCAGACACTTTTGAGCCCCTCCACCCGTTTTCAACATGACCCGTCGGACACAATTACTGCAAGCCTTTGACACCCTGCTGCAACCCGAGCGCTTTCGCGACTACGGTCCCAACGGCTTGCAGGTCGAGGGCACGGACGCAGTGCGCAAAATCGTCTCCGGCGTCACCGCCAGTCGGGCCTTGATCGAAGCAGCCATTGCCGCGCAAGCGGACACTATTTTTGTCCATCACGGTTTATTCTGGCGCGCTCAGGACGGGCGCATCACGGGCTGGCTTAAAGCACGCCTGGCCTTGCTGCTTGCCGCTGACATCAACCTGTTCGCCTACCACCTGCCGCTGGACGCGCACGCGGAGCTGGGCAACAACGCGCAACTGGGCCTGAAACTGGGTCTGCGCGCGCTGACGCGCTTTGGCGAACAGGAACTGGGGTTTCTGGGCGAACCGCTGGCGTCCGCCAGTTTTGCCTCTGCCGAAACGCTGGCCCAACATATTGAATGTGTACTAAATCGGCCTGTAGCCCTCGTCGGACCTGCACATAGCGCTATCAAAAAGATTGCTTGGTGCAGCGGCGGTGGGCAAAACTATTTTGAAGCTGCCATTGCCGCTGGCGCCGATGCCTTCATCACCGGCGAGATCTCTGAGCCGCAAGCGCACTTGGCACGCGAGTGCGGCGTGGCCTATCTGGCCTGCGGCCACCACGCCAGCGAACGCTATGGTGCGCCCGCCGTGGCGGCACAGGTGGCGGCCCAGCTCGGCCTGGCGCACGAATTCATTGACATTGACAACCCGGCTTGAAAGCGCCCTGCCTCATGAAAAAACCCATTGCCATCACCCTCGGCGATTGCGCCGGCATTGGCCCTGAAATCATTGCCAAGGCGTTCCGGGATGCGCCCGAACTCACACGCGGTTGTTTTGTGGCGGGTGATGTCGCGACCCTGCGGCGAGCCGCCCGTTTGATCGACGCGGGCGCAATTCCCTTGCCCGTGGCCTTGCTGGAATCCCCGGCCGAGGCCCTCAACGTGCCGCCGCGCTGCCTGCCAGTGCTGCAGATCGGGGCTCTGGCGGAGCCCGTGCCGTTTGGCCGCCTGAGCGCCGAGGCGGGAAAACTGGCCGCCGAGTGCGTGATCTGGGCCGCGCAAGCCGCTTTACGCGGTGAGATTGCCGCGCTGGTCACGGCGCCATTGAACAAGGAGGCACTTGCGCTCGCGGGCACACCCGGCACCCACTATCCGGGGCACACCGAAATGCTGCAAGCGCTGGCGGCGGCGCATACCCACAAGGCGCTGGCGGATCTGCCGGTGCGCATGATGCTGGCCAATGATGAGTTGCGCGTGGTGCTGGTGAGCATTCATGTGTCCTTGCGCGCTGCGCTTGAAGCCGTCACTTTTGACAACGTGTTGCAGACGCTGCGCATTGCCCATGCGGCCTTGAGCGCCAGCCTGGGTCGTGCACCGCGTATCGCGGTGGCCGGGCTCAACCCCCATGCCGGTGAAGGCGGGCTGTTTGGCCGTGAAGAAATTGACATCATCGCGCCCGCCATTGCGGCGGCAAGCGCTTTAGGGATGAAAGTCAGCGGCCCGTTCGCGCCCGATACCGTGTTCATGCGCGCGCGCGCCAAACCGGGCCAGCCGGGTGAATTTGATGCGGTGCTGGCGATGTACCACGACCAGGGCTTGATCCCGGTGAAATACCTGGGCGTCGAGCAGGGTGTCAATGTGACGCTCGGGCTGCCGCTGGTGCGCACCAGCCCGGACCACGGCACCGCGTTCGACATTGCGGGCACCGGTCAGGCGGACGCATCCAGCCTGCTGGCGGCCATCGTCATGGCACGGCGTCTGAGTCAGCTGCAAAATTTATAGAAAATTGCTGGCTAGCCCCCGTCCAATAAGCGTAATTCGCTATCAATACAATAGCATACCTACTTTCTCAGGCTGTCCCGGATTTCACGCAACAACAAGACATCTTCGGCTGGCGCTGGGGCGGGAGCGGGCGGCGGCGGTGCACTTCTCTTGAGCCGGTTGATCTGCTTGACCATCAGGAAAATGATGAACGCCAAAATGGCAAAGTTAACCGCCACCGTGATGAAGTTGCCGTAGGCCAGGACCGGAACGCCGGCCTTTTTCAGCGCGTCCAGGGTCATCGCGGTGCCTTCCGGCGCCTGCCGAAGTGCCACGAAAAGATTGGAAAAATCCAGTTTTCCGATGATCGCCCCGACCACCGGCATCACCAGATCGCCCACCACGGATTCGACGATCTTGCCGAAAGCGGCACCAATAATCACGCCGACGGCGAGATCCATCACATTGCCTTTGACGGCAAACTCCTTGAATTCTTGCATCATTGCCATTTTTTTAACTCCTGTTGATAACCAAAAGTCTAAATCCTGAATCAAATCGGCAGCTTGCGCAAGCTGCAAACGCAAGCGCCACCGGTTCAGCCGGCAATAAGCCGTCAGCTACAATCCAAAGTTGCATACCCCCCTCCCTAGTGTTGTTTTTCTTGAGGATTCCCATGAGTGAAACCCTTGCCCATAGCGGCAGTGTTGACGACAGCAAGCGTACTTGGCTGATCGCCACCAGTTGCGCCGGCGCCGCCGGCGGCATTGCCGCAGTCGTTCCTTTTGTCAGCAGTTTTCAGCCGTCTGAAAAAGCCAAAGCAGCGGGTGCAGCCGTAGAGGCAGACATTTCGGCACTGAAGCCCGGTGAAAAAATGACCGTGGAGTGGCGCGGTAAACCGGTCTGGATCATGCGTCGCACACCAGAACAACTGGCGGCACTGTCCGCGCTGGACCCCCAGTTGGCCGACCCAAATTCCACACGCAAGCCCGCCGAGCAGGCCCCCGAATACGCGCGCAACGCCACCCGCTCGATCAAACCGGAGTACTTTGTAGCCGTGGGCATTTGCACCCACCTGGGCTGCTCACCCTCTGACAAGTTCCAGACTGGTGCACAGCCCTCGCTGCCGGACGACTGGCAAGGCGGTTTCTTCTGTCCCTGCCATGGCTCAACATTCGATCTGGCCGGGCGCGTTTTCAAGAACAAGCCCGCACCGGACAACCTCGAAGTGCCGCCCCACGTCTATCTCTCTGACACCCGGTTGCTCATCGGCGACGACAAAAAGGCCTAAAGGTACACATCATGGCTGAATTCCACGAAATTTCCCCCAACGCCGCCGCCGGTGAAAAGCTGCTGAACTGGATCGACAACCGGTTCCCGCTGTCCAAGCTCTTCAAAGAGCATATGAGCGAGTATTACGCGCCGAAGAATTTCAACATCTGGTACGTTTTTGGTGTGCTCTCGCTGCTGGTGCTGGTGATTCAAATTGTCACCGGCATTTTCCTGACCATGCACTACAAGCCCGATGCAGCTCTGGCCTTCGGCTCGGTCGAATACATCATGCGCGATGTGCCCTGGGGCTGGCTGATTCGCTACATGCATTCCACCGGAGCCTCAGCGTTCTTTCTGGTGGTCTATCTGCACATGTACCGTGGCCTGATTTACGGCAGCTACCGCAAACCCCGCGAGCTGACCTGGCTGTTTGGCTGCGCTATTTTCCTGGCCTTGATGGCCGAAGCCTTCATGGGCTACCTCTTGCCTTGGGGCCAGATGAGCTACTGGGGCGCCCAGGTGATTGTCAATTTGTTTTCCGCCATCCCCTTCGTTGGCCCCGATCTGGCGCTGCTGATTCGCGGTGACTTCGTGGTGGGAGACGCCACGCTGAACCGCTTCTTCAGCTTTCACGTGATTGCCGTGCCGCTGGTTTTGCTGGGTCTGGTGGTGGCACACATCATTGCCCTGCATGAGGTCGGCTCCAACAACCCGGACGGCGTCGAGATCAAGGCCACCAAAGGTGCCAACGGCATCCCGCTGGACGGCATCCCATTCCACCCCTACTACACGGTGCATGACATTTTTGCGGTCAGCGTGTTTTTGATGGTGTTTACCGCCATCATCTTTTTTGCGCCGGAGATGGGCGGCTACTTCCTGGAGTACAACAACTTCATCCCGGCCGATCCGTTCCAGACGCCTCTGCATATCGCACCGGTCTGGTACTTCACGCCTTATTACACGTTGCTGCGTGCCGTCACCAGCGAGATGATGTACGCGCTGATTGCCTGTGTGGTGGTTGGTGCCACGCTGGCTGTGGTCAAGGGCAAGATGCCCACTCTGTTCAAGGGTTTGATTGCTGGTGGGGCGCTGGTTGTTGTGGCCATGATGCTTTCCATTGATGCGAAATTCTGGGGCGTGGTCTCAATGGGCGGCGGGGTTGTGATTTTGTTTTTCCTGCCTTGGCTCGATAACTGCGAAGTCAAGTCGATCCGCTACCGGCCCAGTTGGCACAAGTACCTGTATCTGATTTTCGTCATCAATTTTGTCGTGCTGGGTTACCTGGGCACACAACCGCCATCGGCCATCGGCGGGCGCATCTCTCAAGCCGGAACCTTGTTTTACTTCGGTTTTTTCATGCTGATGCCTTGGTGGAGTCGTATTGGAACGCCCAAGCCGGTGCCGGATCGCGTCACCTTTACGGCGCATTGAAGGGAAGAACAAGTTATGAAAACCATGGGTTTCACTCAAAAAATTATTCTCGGCTTGCTGCTGGCACTTGGCCTGGCCACAACTGCTCAAGCCAATGTCGGCGGTCCGGCCTGGGACAAGGCGCCCAACAAGACCAATGACATGGGAGCGCTGCAAAATGGCGCCAAGATTTTTGTCAACTATTGCCTGAATTGCCATTCAGCGTCGTTCATGCGTTACAACCGCCTGACAGACATCGGCCTGACCGAGCAGCAGATCAAAGACAACCTGCTCGTGACCAACACCAAAATCGGCGACACCATGAAGGCGGCCATTGACCCGCAGCAGGCCAAGGCCTGGTTTGGCGTCAACCCGCCCGACCTCACCGTTATCGCCCGCTCCCGCGCCGGTGCCGGTGGCAGTGGTGCCGACTACCTGTACACCTACATGCGCTCGTTCTACAAGGACGAAACAAAACCCACCGGCTGGAACAATATGCTGTTTCCCAATGTCGCCATGCCGCACGTCTTGTGGCAGTTGCAGGGTGAGCGTCGCCCCATCTTTGAAACGCTCACGGAACATGGCAACGCAGTGGAAGTGTTCAAGGGTTGGGAGCAGCTCAAGCCCGGCAGCATGACCGCCCAGCAGTACGACCAGACCGTGGGCGACCTGGTGAGCTATTTGCAGTGGATGGGGGAGCCCGTTCAAAATACACGGGTTCGCGTCGGCATCTGGGTTTTGTTGTTCCTCGGCGTATTCTCCGTGTTAACTTGGCGACTCAACGCTGCCTACTGGAAAGATATCAAGTAGTGCGGGTTTGACGCTTGGGTTGCGCTTGATAAGGCGCGACTTGAGTTTTGCGGAGTGGGGTTGCATTGAGCATCCCACTCCTTTTAGTTTCAGCATGACTTGTACCCAAGTCAGCGTGCAATGAAACTATGTTTTGATTTTTAGGAGCTTCCATCATGATGGTGTTGTATTCAGGAACTACCTGCCCTTTTTCCCACCGTTGCCGTTTTGTCCTGTTTGAAAAAGGCATGGACTTTGAGATTCGCGACGTTGATCTGTACAACAAGCCCGAAGACATCAGTGTGATGAATCCCTACGGCCAGGTGCCGATCCTGGTGGAGCGTGATTTGATTTTGTACGAATCGAACATCATCAATGAGTACATTGACGAGCGCTTTCCGCACCCGCAGTTGATGCCCGGCGACCCCGTGGATCGGGCTCGGGTCCGGCTGTTCCTGCTCAATTTTGAGAAGGAGTTGTTTGTCCATGTGTCCACGCTGGAGTCACGCGCGGCCAAGAGCAACGAGAAGGTGTTGGAAAAAGCGCGGGCTCACATTCGTGATCGATTGACCCAACTGGCGCCGGTTTTCCTGAAAAACAAATACATGTTGGGTGACGGTTTCTCGATGCTCGATGTTGCCATTGCCCCGCTGCTGTGGCGCCTGGATTACTACGGCATTGATCTCAGCAAAAATGCAGCGCCCTTGCTCAAATATGCCGAGCGCATTTTTTCGCGCCCAGCCTATATTGAAGCGTTGACGCCTTCCGAGAAAGTCATGCGCAAATAAGCGCCTGTCCAAAGCTCCATGATTGACGCCACCGACACCCCCTCCACTCGTCCCTATCTCATTCGGGCTTTGTACGAGTGGTGTACCGACAATGGGTTCACGCCTTATCTTGCCGTGGCGGTGGACGACAGTGTGCGGGTTCCGCGCGAGTACGTGAAAGACGGGCAGATTGTGCTTAACCTCAGCCTTGATGCCACGAGTTCGCTGCAACTCGGCAATGACTTCATCGAATTCAAAGCGCGCTTTGGCGGAACGGCACGTGAAATCGTCGTGCCGGTTCACCAAGTCAGCGCCATTTACGCGCGGGAAAATGGGCAAGGTATGGCTTTCCCATTGAGCACCCCTCAACCGGCTAAGGCCGTTGCATCAGCCTCAAAAAATCTGGTTTCCGTGCCAGCCCGCGATGACACGACCGAGCGGCCACTGGCGCCGGTTCAATTGACGAGCGTCGAGTCAGAGCAGCCAAACGATGAGACGGGCAAAGATCCGAATCCACCCCGACCCCCGATCCCCGGCGCGAGACCGGCACTGACACGGGTGAAATAAAGGTGGCTTGCTCCTGAAATCCAGGATGAGTCCAGTAAAATAAAACAATGCCGATTTAGCTCAGTTGGTAGAGCAACCGCCTTGTAAGCGGTAGGTCGTCAGTTCGAATCCGACAATCGGCACCACATTACCAGTGGTCACTCCTCAGAAACCCGCCTTCTCCACTGAAGAGCGGGTTTTTTCTTGTCTGAATGAGCAGGCCTGCCAGCGGCAAAAAGCAGCCCTGGGTTCCCGCTAAAATCAATCGGCTTGAACAAGGGGAGGCCCGGACTCTCGACGGGCGGCTGCAGAGCCTGTTGCTTGATGCACCTTGAGAAGGCATAAACCTTTCACAATTGGAACAATAAATGAAAAAACACGTTTTGTGGTTGATGGCTGGCCTGATGGGTGCGATTGTGTTGACTGGCTGCGGCAAGAAGGAAGCCCCCGCAGCCCCGGCACCAGCCAAAGCGATTGTTATTGGTCTGGATGACAATTTCCCGCCGATGGGTTTTCGCGATGACAAGAATGAGCTGATTGGCTTTGACATCGATCTGGCCAAGGAGGCGGGCAAGCGCCTCGGTGTGGCGGTGAGCTTCAAGCCCATCGACTGGAGCGCCAAAGAATCCGAGCTCAATGGCAATCGCATCGACGTGTTATGGAACGGTCTGACGATCACCGAAGAGCGCAAGGCCAACATTCTGTTTACCAAGCCCTACCTCGAAAACCGCCAGATCATTGTGGTGACCGAAAAGTCGCCGATCAAGACGAAAGCGGAACTTGCCGGCAAGGTGGTGGGTGTGCAGGATGGCAGCAGCGCGGTTGAGGCCATTCAAAAGGACGAAGCCACAGCCAAGTCGATCAAGGAACTCAAGAAGTTCGGCGACAACGTCACGGCGCTGATGGATCTCTCTGCCGGGCGCCTGGATGCGCTGGTGGTGGATGAAATCGTCGGCCGCTATTACACCGGCAAGAAACCGGGTGAGTACCGTGTGCTGGAGGACAATTTCGGCACCGAAGACTACGGCGTCGGCACGCGCAAGAGCGACACCGAGTTGGCCGCCAAGTTGGACAAGGCACTGGACGACATGAAGGCCGATGGCACCGCCGCCAAGATTTCGACCCAATGGTTCGGCAAGGACATCGTCAAGAAATAAGCCGGCCAAGTTCCGGGACTGACATCGGTCATCCGGCCATCCGGTAGGCGCACTGCGCGTCTACCCGGCCGGATTTTTATTTCTGGGCTCTGAAACCTTTCCATGAACTACCTAGCCGACATCTTGCCCCCCCTGTTGCAGGGCAGTGGCGTCACGCTTCAGGTCTTCCTGATCACGCTGGTGCTCGCGGTGCCGCTCGGTCTGGGCCTGGCCTTGCTCAGAATTTCACGCTTTCGCTTTCTGAGTGGCCTGGTCAACGGCTATATCTGGCTGATGCGCGGCACGCCGCTGATGCTGCAGATGCTGTTCATCTACTTTGCCTTGCCCTTCATTCCGGTCATTGGTGTGCGTCTGCCTGACTTTCCGTCGGCGATCCTCGCCTTTGTGCTGAACTACTCCGCCTATTTTGCGGAGATCTTCCGCGCCGGCATCCAGTCGATTGACCGGGGTCAGTACGAAGGCGCCCAGGTACTGGGACTGAGCTATCCCCAGACCATGCGCCGCATCGTGCTGCCGCAAGTGCTCAAACGTATCTTGCCGCCGATGAGCAACGAGACCATCACGCTGGTCAAGGATACCTCGCTGATCTATGTGCTGGCCATGAATGATCTGCTGCGCGCGGCACGCGGCATTGTTCAGCGCGATTTCACGACGATGCCGTTTGTGGTGGCGGCCGCCTTCTATCTGTTCATGACCCTGGTGCTGACCTACGGCTTCCAGCGTCTGGAAAAGAAACACGCTGTTTATGATGAATAGTCCGATGATTCGCGCCGTCGATGTGCACAAGCGTTTCGGCCCGGTGGAAGTGCTCAAGGGGGTTTCGCTGGACGTCGACAAGGGCGAGGTGCTCGCCGTCATCGGTCCCTCAGGATCGGGCAAGAGCACCTTCCTGCGCTGCTTGATCCATCTGGAGACCATCCACCGCGGCAGCATAGAGATCGAAGGCGAGATGCTGGTGGCAACCGATGCCCAGGGCCACTGCAAGTACGTGCCGGAAGCCGATATCCGCCGCGTCTGTCGCAAGATGGGCATGGTCTTTCAGCACTTCAACCTGTTTCCTCATCTGACCGTCCTGCAAAACCTCATCGAGGCGCCGCTGACGGTGAAGACGGCGCGCCTGGATGACATCGTCCCCAAGGCCGAGGCCCTCTTACGCAAGGTCGGACTGTTCGACAAGCGCGACAGTTATCCTTCGCGCCTGTCTGGCGGCCAGAAGCAGCGCGTGGCCATCGCGCGGGCCCTGGCGATGGAGCCCGACATCATGCTGTTCGATGAGCCAACCTCGGCGCTGGATCCTGAGCTCACCGGCGAAGTGCTGAACACCATGCGCGCATTGGCCGAGGAGCACATGACGATGATTGTCGTCACGCATGAAATGGCATTCGCCCGTGAAGTTGCCGGCCGCGTCGTCTTCATGGACGGCGGGACCATCGTCGAAGCGCGCCCGGCGCGCGAGCTGTTTGCGGCCCCGGAGCATCCCCGCACCCGAGCTTTTCTGGAGAAAATGCTCTAAACAGGCGCCGGGAATGTCTGAAGATTTATATCAAATCAGGCTGTAGCCCCCGTGTAATAAACCTTGACAGCTACTTATTCAGGAGTATTGTTCAAGACGCACAGGTCAAGGGTTGCCGGCACGCTCCCATCACGCATGGCAAAGGCAGCATTCTTTGGCACTGATGTCTCTAAATCTGCACCCCGGCTCCACGGTCAAGATTAGGGTTTACCCTGCATAATCTGGCACAAGGTTTCACTGAACCTATTTCCGGCAGTTGACGTCTCATAAACCGGCTGCAAGCTAGACTGGGAGCCAGTTTCAACGGATTTATCGAGGTCACCAAATGGGTGAAGCAAAAAGACGTCAAGTTGCTGTCCAAACACAGGCACTGGAGGCCATGGTGGTGGACACCCCGGGCGGTCGAATCCACGTGCAGTGGGACCATGGTGCCAGCGCCACACCGAACGCACAGTTGACCTTCTTCGCCGAGTTCTTGGCCACCACCGGCGTCTACGAATCCTGGGTCAACAGCTGCCCCTTGAGCTACACCAGTCCCAACGCGCACAGCAAACGCGATGTGCTGGGAACATGGCTGCTGGGCATACTGGCTGGTCACAACCGCTACGCCCACATCACAGGCCTTCGCGGCGACGCCGTGAGTCCCCAGATTCTAGGAATGCAGAAGATCATCAGCGAAGACGCGTTGCGTCGCTCGTTGTCACGCATGAACGCCGAGCAAAGCCAAACTTGGCTTGTGCCCCAACTCCTGAGCAGCGTGCAAGCGGCATTGAACACCCCGTGGATTCTGGATATCGACACCACCATCAAACCCTTGTACGGCAAGCAAAGCGGGGCTGAGGTCAGCTACAACCCGCACAAGCCCGGTCGCCCCAGCCACGCCCTGCACACCTACTGGGTCGCCAACCTGCGCTTGGTACTTGACGTAGTGGTCTCACCCGGCAAAGAGCACAGCGCTGCCAAGGCACGACCTGGCCTGATCGGCGTGCTGGAAAAGCTGGGCGACCAACAGCGCCCGGCCTTGGTTCGGGGGGACTGCGGCTTTGGCAACGAGCCCTTCATTGCCGAACTGGAGGATCGTGCCCAGCCCTACCTGTTCAAGTTGCGCCAGACGGTAGGCGTCAAAAAATTATTGGCGCGTCAATTCGCGCGTGATGACTGGACTACACCCGGAGCCAGCGACCAGGGTTGGAGCGCCGTCGAAGACACCCTCAAACTCTCGGGCTGGGACCGGTCGCGTCGGGTGGTCATACTGCGTCGTGCCGTTAAAGCCGATTTGGCGCTGAGTCGCAAGACCAAGAATGAACCGGGCGAGCAAATTGAACTGCTAATGCCCGACAAGGACGTGCAGGCCTGGGAGTATGCGGTGTTGGTGACCAACAGCGCCTACGCCTTGGACGCTTTCGGTCAGCTCTATCGGGACCGAGCGGACTGCGAAAACGGCTTTGATGAGTTGAAGAATCAGTGGGGTTGGGGCGGGTTCACGACCCAGGACATTGAGCGTTGTCAGACCAGTGCCCGCGCCGTGGCGCTCGTGTACAACTGGTGGTCATGGTATTGCCGGGCCGCCAAGCCGGGCGTCAGGATGGAGGCCATCACCAGCCGAGCGCTATTGCTCGCCAGTGTGGGCCGAGCCGTCAAGCATGCGGGACAAACCACGCTGTATCTCACGCCCATGCACGCAGCCATTGACAAGCTGATCGGGCTCATCGCCAATATCCGCGCGGCCTTGAGTCATGTAAGGGATGTTGCGGAGCAGTTGCCTCTGACAGACCGTTGGAAGACGTTCCTGGACTACGTGGTGGCGAAAATAACCCGCCCTTTGCCGCCGTGGCACCGAACGGATCAACTCACGATGGCAGGGTAACTGCCGGATTTAGG
>NZ_JBAQMD010000089.1:0-40331 GCF_049302455.1 Rhodoferax ferrireducens
TGTCCAAAGACGAAGGTGGCCGCCACACCCCGTTCTTCAACAACTACCGTCCCCAGTTCTACTTCCGTACCACGGACGTGACCGGTGCGATCGAGTTGCCAGAAGGCAAAGAAATGGTGATGCCGGGCGACAACGTGTCGATCATCGTCAAGCTGATCAACCCGATCGCCATGGAAGAAGGCCTGCGTTTCGCCATCCGCGAAGGTGGCAAGACGGTTGGTGCCGGTGTGGTTGCGAAGATCATCGCATAGAAGATTTTATTTGTAGGGGCGTAGCTCAATTGGCAGAGCGTCGGTCTCCAAAACCGAAGGTTGATGGTTCGATTCCTTCCGCCCCTGCCACCAGATTCGCACGATGAGGTGGATTTCCGGCCCGCTATGTGAATAGCGGGCTTCAGCGTCTCAAGACGGCTGAATTTGATTTGATGCAGCAAAAGTACGAGATTGAGAAAAATGGCCACCACACAAGTTGAAACTGTCAGTACCGGCGCCGATAAGGCCAAACTTGCGACAGCCGCCGTGTTGGTTGTGGCCGCGCTTGCAGCCTTTTATTTGTTCGGCAAGCAAGGGCAACTGGTTCAATGGGGTGCTTTGCTGCTGGGTTTGGCGGCCGCCGTGGTTGTTTTTTTTACATCCGAGCCAGGCAAAGCCCTGTACGCCTTCGGTCAAGACGCCTGGCGAGAAGTTAAAAAAGTCGTTTGGCCCGCGCGCAAAGAAGCCATTCAAATGACGGCTTATGTGTTTGGCTTTGTGCTGCTGATGGCTTTATTTCTCTGGCTGACGGACAAGACGCTTGAGTGGTTGTTTTATGACTTGATTCTGGGGTGGAAAAAATAATGAATGACGCTGTAGAAACCCCGTCAACTGAAACGCCTGCGGCAGCGCAGGTTCTGGCAACGGCGCCGACCAATCCCGATTTGCGTTGGTACGTCGTTCATGCTTATTCAGGCATGGAAAAAGCGGTTGAGCGCAACATCACGGAGCGCATCAATCGCTCTGGCATGCAGCATAAATTTGGTCGCATTCTGGTTCCCATGGAGGAAGTGGTCGAGATCAAGAATGGCCAGAAAAAGACGACTGAACGCAAGTTTTTCCCAGGCTATGTGCTGGTCGAAATGGTGATGGACGACGATACCTGGCACCTGGTAAAGCACACCAACAAGGTCACTGGTTTTGTCGGCGGTCTGAAGACCCGCCCGGCGCCGATCTCGGAGGCGGAAGTCTTGAAGATCGTCAACCAGATGCAGGAAGGCACCGAGAAGCCGCGTCACAAGGTTGAATTTGAGGTGGGTGAGTTTGTGCGCGTCAAGGATGGGCCTTTTACCGATTTCAATGGCTCGGTGGAAGACGTCAACTACGAAAAGAGCAAAGTTCGCGTCGCGGTTACAATCTTTGGCCGCGCCACGCCAGTGGAACTTGATTTTTCCCAGATTGAGAAAACATAAGCTGAGGCCTCGCGGGACAGGCCGGAGCTACGCATGGCGAGCCTGCTCTGTCCTCAATTGATTACTTGCTTGGCGCTTCCCGACTCGGCGCCAAGTGCTGAAATGTAGAGAGTCGTTAACCCCGGGGAGCCAGGGCCCGCAAATTTAAAGCGAGGGCCGGGCGTCATTACCCGCAAGGAGAAAAGCATGGCGAAAAAAATCGTCGGTTTTGTCAAACTGCAAGTACCAGCAGGCAAAGCCAATCCGTCACCACCCATTGGCCCAGCTTTGGGTCAGCGTGGCTTGAATATTATGGAATTCTGCAAAGCGTTCAACGCGCAGACCCAGGGCATTGAGCCTGGTCTGCCGCTGCCGGTGGTTATCACCGCTTTTGCAGACAAAAGTTTTACTTTTGTCATCAAGTCGCCGCCGTCGTCGATCCTGATCAAAAAGGCAGTCGGAGTGACCAAAGGCTCGGCTACGCCACAGTCTGTCAAGGTTGGCAAGATCACACGCGCCCAGCTTGAAGAGATCGCCAAAACCAAGATGAAAGATTTGACTGCTGCCGATATGGATGCCGCGGTTCGTACCATTGCCGGCTCTGCCCGTTCGATGGGCGTGAATGTGGAGGGTGTTTAAATGACCCAGCTCACCAAAAAACAAAAATCCTTCCAAGGAAAAGTTGACAGCAACAAGCTGTATCCCCTGGCAGACGCATTGGGTCTCGTGAAAGAGTGTGCAACAGCCAAGTTCGATGAATCTATCGACGTGGCGGTTCAGCTCGGCATTGATGCCAAAAAGTCGGACCAAGTGGTGCGCGGCGCTGTCGTGCTGCCCAATGGCACTGGCAAGACCAAGCGCGTTGCGGTGTTTGCTCAGGGTGCCAAGGCTGAAGAAGCCAAGGCGGCGGGCGCTGACATCGTGGGTATGGACGATTTGGCCGCCATGATCAAAGCTGGCGATATGCCGTTTGATATTGTGATTGCAGCGCCTGATGCGATGCGCGTTGTGGGCACCTTGGGTCAGATTCTCGGTCCACGCGGTTTGATGCCTAACCCCAAGGTGGGGACCGTGACGCCGGACGTGGCAACGGCTGTCAAGAACGCCAAGGCCGGTCAGGTGCAATTCCGCGTCGACAAAGCCGGTATCGTGCACTCCACGATTGGCCGCCGCTCATTCGACACAGACAAGTTGCAAGGCAATCTGGCCGCGCTGGTAGACGCTTTGACCAAGGCCAAGCCGGCTACGAGCAAGGGTGTTTATTTGAAAAAGGTAGCGGTTTCAAGCACGATGGGTGTGGGTATCCGCGTGGATCTGCAAACCATCGCCGCGTAGTTAAGAGATTCTGACCACTTTAAAAGGTGGTCTGATGTGGTGGGCTGTTTATGCTGATTGGTATGAGCAGGTCATCCGAGACCGTTGGTGTGCAAGCCGTGCCGGTACGGACAAGCACTTAATCAATGGGTCCTGGGTTACCCAGGGCTTGAGCCAACGCAGATGGCGATCCCGCTGCAGATGGAACATGTTTCCGAAACAGTTGGTCGCTGCAATGTGGCGTGCTTGAAGGCAATTTGCCGACAAGCACATTTTGAAGGAGTTGATCTTGAGTCTTAATCGCAGTGAGAAAGAAGCGGTCATCAGTGATGTGACTGGCCTCGCCGCAAAAGCTCAAACGCTCGTGATGGCGGAATACCGTGGCATCACGGTCGCTGACATGACCAAATTGCGCTCCACCGCGCGCAGCAATGGCGTGAGTCTGAGTGTGTTGAAGAACACCTTGGCTCGCCGTGCTGTCACGGGTAGCGGATTTGAAGTTGTGTCCGACCTGATGACCGGTCCGCTGATCTATGGCTTCTCTGAAGATGCAGTGGCTGCCGCGCGAGTGGTGGCTGACTTCGCGAAGACCAACGTCAAGTTGGTGATTCGTGGGGGCGCATACGGCGGAAAAGCACTGGACGTGAACGGCGTGAAGCAACTGGCAAGCATTCCCTCCAAGGAAGTGTTGTTGGCACAGTTGCTGGGCTTGATGCAATCTCCAATTTCGCGTACAGCACGTGTGCTGGCAGCGATCGCGGAGAAAAAAGGCGCTGGTGTGACAGACGCACCGGCAGAAGCCGCCGCAGAGGCAGTTGCAGCTTGATTGCGGGCAACGCGTAGTAACCAATATTGTTAGGAAATAAAAATGGCATTCGATAAAGACGCATTTTTGACCGCGCTGGACAGCATGACGGTCATGGAACTCAACGACTTGGTGAAAGCCATCGAAGAGAAATTTGGCGTGAGCGCCGCAGCCATGTCGGCACCCGCTGCCGGTGGCGCTGTTGCCGCTGTGGCTGAAGAGAAGACCGAATTCAACGTCGTGTTGCTGGAAGCTGGTGCCGCCAAGGTGTCAGTCATCAAGGCCGTGCGCGAAATTACGGGCCTGGGCCTGAAGGAAGCCAAAGACATGGTCGATGGTGCTCCGAAGAACGTCAAGGAAGGCGTTTCCAAGGTTGATGCTGAAGCCGCTTTGAAGAAGCTGCTGGACGCTGGCGCCAAGGCCGAACTCAAGTAATTGAGCTCTCCAGAGAGGCTGGGTGCTCCAAAAGGGCCCCAGCCTTTGCTGCTTATGAGAGAGCACTGAAAAGCAGACTCAAGGTCTGTTTTTCAGTGTCTTCTGATCCCGACTGCAGAAGATGCCTTGGTTCGGGTCATGCGCAATGTATGACCGTCCGCCAATGATTGGTAGCGGCCAATCACCAAGAAAAATATTGAGACATTGGGGACTCAATTTAACAGTCGCCTAGGACCCCCAGGATTCCTTAGTCTTTGCCCGGAGATCTCATGGCTTACTCATACACCGAACGCAAGCGTATTCGCAAAAATTTTGGCAGTCGCGACAGCGTGCTGGAAATTCCTTACCTGTTGCAAATGCAAAAGGATGCCTACACCGCGTTCCTGCAGGCTGATGTTCACCCCAAAAAGCGAACAGCAGAAGGGCTTCAAGCGGCTTTTGAAGCGGCTTTCCCGATCATTTCACACAATGGCTTTGTCGAGATGAAATATCTCGAGTACAACCTGGCCAAGCCCGCTTTCGACGTGCGTGAGTGCCAGACCCGTGGTCTGACTTTCGCCTCGGCAGTGCGCGCCAAGGTTCAGCTGTTCATTTATGACCGCGAGTCGTCGACCTCGCAAAATAAAGTGATCAAGGAGGTCAAAGAGCAAGAGGTCTACATGGGTGAAGTGCCCCTGATGACCACCAAGGGCTCATTCATCATCAACGGCACGGAGCGCGTGATCGTCTCCCAGTTGCACCGTTCCCCCGGTGTGTTCTTTGAACACGACAAGGGTAAAACTCACAGTTCGGGCAAGTTGCTGTTCTCGGCCCGAATCATTCCTTACCGTGGTTCCTGGCTCGATTTTGAATTCGACCCCAAGGACTTCCTTTACTTCCGCGTGGATCGTCGGCGCAAAATGCCGGTCACGATTCTGCTCAAGGCCATTGGTTTGAACCACGAGTCCATCCTGGCGAACTTCTTCGTCAATGACAATTTCCGTCTGATGGACAGTGGTGCCCAAATGGAGTTCGTGGCAGAGCGCCTGCGCGGTGAAGTGGCCCGTTTCGATATCACCGACAAGAGCGGCAAAGTGATTGTTGCCAAAGAGAAGCGAGTGACGGCCCGCCACACCCGCGAACTGGAACAGTCTGGCACCACGCACATCAGCGTGCCCGAGGATTTCCTGCTGGGTCGTGTGGTGGCGCGCAATATCGTTGACACCGATACGGGTGAAATCCTGGCCAAGGCCAATGAGGAACTCACGGAAGCACTGATCAAGAAGCTACGTTTGGCTGGCGTGCAGGATCTGCCGTGTATTTACACCAATGAACTCGATCAGGGTGCGTACATTTCGCAAACCTTGCGCAGCGACGAAACGGTGGATGAATTTGCAGCCCGTGTGGCCATTTACCGCATGATGCGCCCGGGTGAGCCGCCGACCGAGGACGCGGTGCAGGCGCTGTTCCAGCGCTTGTTCTACAACCCCGATACCTACGATCTGTCGCGTGTCGGCCGGATGAAGTTCAACGCCAAGATGGGTCGACCGGAATCGACTGGCCCCATGGTTCTGACCAACGAGGATATCCTGGCAGTCGTCAAGATTCTGGTGGACTTGCGCAACGGTCGCGGCGACGTGGACGACATTGACCACCTTGGCAACAGGCGTGTGCGTTGCGTGGGTGAACTGGCCGAAAACCAATACCGGACCGGTCTGGCGCGGATTGAAAAAGCTGTCAAGGAGCGTCTGGGTCAGGCCGAGCAGGAGCCACTCATGCCGCATGACCTGATCAACAGCAAGCCCATTTCGGCGGCCCTGAAAGAGTTCTTCGGCGCCTCGCAGTTGTCCCAGTTCATGGATCAGACCAACCCGTTGTCGGAGATCACCCACAAGCGCCGCGTATCGGCCCTTGGCCCAGGTGGTTTGACGCGCGAGCGCGCCGGCTTTGAAGTGCGTGACGTGCACGTGACCCATTACGGTCGCGTGTGCCCGATTGAAACGCCAGAAGGTCCGAACATCGGCCTGATCAATTCGCTGGCGCTGTATGCCCGCCTCAACGATTACGGTTTCATTGAAACGCCCTACCGTCGCGTGGTCGATGGCAAGGTCACGATGGAGATTGACTATTTGTCGGCGATTGAAGAAGGCAAATTCGTCATCGCGCAGGCCAATGCGGTGCTGGACAAAGACGGCAAGCTCACGGGCGAGATGATCTCTGCGCGTGAAGCGGGTGAAACGATTTTTGCCGGGCCCGAGCGTGTGCAATACATGGACGTGTCGCCAGCACAGATCGTGTCAGTGGCTGCCTCCTTGGTGCCGTTTCTGGAACACGATGATGCGAATCGCGCCTTGATGGGTGCAAATATGTCGCGTCAGGCCGTGCCGATTCTGCGCCCGGAAAAGCCAATGGTTGGCACCGGCATTGAGCGCGTTGCGGCGATTGACTCCGGCACTGTCGTGACTGCAATGCGGGGCGGCATGGTGGATTACGTGGATGCAACCCGGGTCGTGATTCGCGTCAATGACGCCGAGGCACAAGCCGGTGAAGTGGGTGTTGATATTTACAACCTCATCAAATACCAGCGCTCCAATCAAAATACCAATATCCATCAGCGGCCCATTGTCAAAAAGGGCGACATGCTGGCCAAGGGAGACGTCATTGCTGACGGTGCTTCCACCGATCTGGGTGAACTGGCTTTGGGCCAGAACATGCTCATTGGCTTCATGACCTGGAACGGCTACAACTTCGAAGATTCAATCTTGATCAGCGAACGCGTGGTGGCAGACGACCGCTATACCTCGATCCATATCGAAGAGTTGGTCGTGATGGCGCGTGATACCAAGCTTGGTTGTGAAGAAATCACCCGTGACATTCCGAACTTGAGCGAGCAACAACTCAATCGTCTGGATGAGTCCGGCATCATTTACGTTGGCGCCGAAGTTCAGCCGGGTGACACGCTGGTGGGCAAAGTCACCCCCAAGGGCGAGACCACACTGACACCGGAAGAGAAGCTGCTGCGTGCCATCTTCGGTGAAAAAGCCAGTGACGTGAAAGACACCTCGCTGCGTGTGGATCAGGGCTCCCAGGGGACCGTGATCGACGTGCAGGTCTTTACCCGCGAAGGCATCGTGCGCGACCGCCGGGCACAACAGATCATTGATGACGAACTCAAGCGTTTCCGGCTTGACTTGAATGACCAGCTGCGTCTTGTAGAAGCCGATTCATTTGACCGGATCGAGAAGTTACTGGTTGGCAAAGTGGCCAATGGGGGTCCGCAAAAACTTGCCAAAGGCACGACCATCGACAAGGCGTATTTGACTTCGGTGGAAAAACACCACTGGTTTGATATTCGTCCGGCTGAAGACGATGTCGCAGCTCAATTGGAGAGCATCAAGAACTCGATGGAGCAGACCCGGCACAGCTTCGATCTCGCCTTTGAAGAAAAACGCAAGAAGTTGACCCAAGGCGACGAGTTGCCTGCTGGTGTCTTGAAGATGGTCAAGGTTTATCTGGCTGTCAAACGCCATCTGCAACCGGGCGACAAAATGGCCGGCCGTCACGGCAACAAGGGTGTGGTGTCCAAGATCGTCCCGGTTGAAGACATGCCGTTCATGGCGGATGGCACGCCCTGCGATATTGTGCTCAATCCCCTGGGTGTGCCGTCACGGATGAATATCGGCCAGGTGCTCGAAGTTCATCTGGGATGGGCGGCAAAAGGTATTGGACAGCGCATTGGTGACATGTTGCAGGCTGAAGCCAAGGTGGCCGAATTGCGCAAGTTCCTGGATGAACTCTACAACGGTACCGGTCGCAAGGAAGACCTGGCTCAACTGAGTGACGACGAAGTATTGGAAATGGCGGGCAATCTGACGTCGGGTGTGCCTTTCGCCACGCCAGTGTTTGACGGCGCATCGGAGGCTGACATCGGGGCCATGCTCAAGCTCGCTTACCCTGAAGATGCGATCAAGCAAAAGGGGCTTACCCCGGCGCGCACGCAGGCTTACCTGTACGACGGCCGCACCGGCGACCCGTTTGAGCGGCCCACGACGATCGGTTACATGCACTATTTGAAGTTGCACCATTTGGTGGATGACAAAATGCATGCCCGTTCCACTGGCCCCTACAGTCTCGTCACGCAGCAACCGTTGGGCGGCAAGGCTCAGTTTGGTGGTCAGCGTTTCGGTGAGATGGAGGTCTGGGCGCTCGAGGCGTACGGCGCTGCCTACACGTTGCAGGAAATGCTCACAGTCAAATCAGATGACGTGCAAGGCCGTACCAAGGTGTACGAGAGCATTGTCAAGGGTGAGCATTCGATCGAAGCCGGCATGCCGGAGTCGTTCAATGTGCTGGTCAAGGAAATTCGCTCACTCGGTATTGATATCGAGCTGGAACGCGGCTAGGCCTGATGTTTTGCGGGACAGACCAGGATTGCGCAGCAGTCTGCTCTGTCCTCAACCGATTAAAGAGGAATTAGCGTCATGAAATCATTACTCGACCTGTTCAAGCAGTTCACGCCGGATGAGCATTTCAATGCCATCAAGATTGGCATGGCTTCTCCCGAGAAGATCCGTTCGTGGTCGTTCGGCGAAGTCAAAAAGCCGGAAACCATCAACTACCGCACCTTCAAGCCCGAGCGGGACGGTCTGTTTTGCGCCAAGATTTTCGGACCCATCAAGGACTCCGAATGCTTGTGCGGCAAGTACAAGCGCCTCAAGCACCGTGGCGTGATCTGTGAAAAGTGCGGCGTTGAAGTGACCCAGACCAAAGTGCGCCGCGAGCGCATGGGCCACATCGACCTGGCGGCACCTTGTGCCCACATCTGGTTCCTGAAATCGCTGCCGTCACGTCTGGGCCTGGTGCTCGACATGACCTTGCGTGACATCGAGCGCGTGCTGTATTTTGAAGCCTATGTCGTGACCGATCCGGGCATGACGCCGTTGAAAAAATTCAGCATCATGTCCGAAGATGACTTTGACGCCAAATTCAAGGAATATGGCGACGAGTTTCAGGCCAAGATGGGCGCCGAGGGCATTAAAGATTTGCTTCAGAGCCTCGATATTGACGGCTCGATCGAGAGACTGCGTAACGACCCCACGGGCTCCGAGCTGAAGATCAAGAAGAACACCAAGCGACTCAAATTGCTTGAAGCGTTCAAAAAATCCGGCATCAAGCCGGAGTGGATGGTGCTCGAAGTGCTGCCCGTGTTGCCACCGGACTTGCGTCCCCTGGTGCCGCTGGACGGTGGCCGTTTCGCCACCTCCGATCTGAACGACTTGTATCGTCGCGTGATCAACCGCAACAGCCGTCTGCGTCGTTTGCTTGAATTGAAGGCGCCCGAGATCATTGCCCGCAATGAAAAGCGCATGTTGCAAGAAGCCGTGGATTCGCTGCTTGACAACGGCCGTCGCGGCAAAGCCATGACCGGCGCCAACAAGCGCGCCCTCAAGTCGCTGGCCGACATGATCAAAGGCAAATCGGGACGTTTCCGTCAGAATTTGCTCGGTAAACGGGTCGATTACTCGGGTCGTTCCGTGATTGTGGTGGGCCCCACGCTCAAACTTCATCAGTGCGGCTTGCCCAAGCTGATGGCGCTTGAATTGTTCAAGCCCTTCATCTTCGCGCGCCTGGAAGCCATGGGCATTGCGACCACCATCAAGGCGGCCAAGAAGGAAGTTGAATCCGGCACGCCGGTGGTGTGGGACATCCTAGAAGAGGTGATCAAAGAGCACCCTGTGATGCTGAACCGTGCGCCAACCCTGCACCGTTTGGGCATTCAGGCGTTTGAGCCTATCTTGATCGAAGGCAAGGCGATTCAACTGCACCCGCTGGTTTGCGCCGCATTCAATGCCGACTTTGACGGTGACCAGATGGCGGTTCACGTGCCCTTGTCGGTGGAAGCGCAAGTGGAATGCCGCACGTTGATGCTGGCGTCCAACAATGTGCTGTTCCCGTCCAACGGCGAGCCGTCGATTGTGCCCTCGCAAGACGTGGTGCTGGGCTTGTATTACACAACCCGGGAGCGTATCAATGGCAAGGGTGAGGGTCTGATTTTCGCCGACGTCGGCGAAGTGCAGCGCGCCTTCGATGGCGGTGCGGTGGAACTGAACTCCCGTATCAATGTGCGGCTGACGGAGTACATCAAGGACAAGCAGACCGGCGAATTGGTGCCTTCGACCAAGCTGTGGGAAACCACCGCAGGGCGCGCCCTGTTGTCGGAAATTTTGCCCAAGGGCCTGCCTTTTGAAAACGTGAACAAGGCGCTGAAGAAGAAAGAAATTTCCAAGCTGATCAACGTGTCGTTCCGCAAATGCGGGCTCAAAGAAACCGTGGTGTTTGCCGACAAGTTGCTGCAATATGGTTTCCGGCTGGCCACCAAGGCCGGTATCTCGATCTGTCTTGATGACATGTTGGTGCCGACCGAAAAGCCGGGCATCATTGAGCAAGCCGAGCAAGAGGTCAAGGAAATTGCGCAGCAGTACACCTCGGGTTTGGTGACTTCAGGCGAGCGCTATAACAAGGTGGTGGACATCTGGGGCAAGGCCGGCGACGAGGTGTCCAAGGTCATGATGGCCCAATTGTCCAAGGAAATTGTCACGGATCGTCATGGCCAGCAGGTACAGCAGGAGTCCTTTAACTCCATCTACATGATGGCGGATTCCGGTGCGCGCGGTTCGCCAGCGCAGATTCGTCAGGTGGCCGGCATGCGGGGCCTGATGGCCAAGCCCGACGGCTCCATCATTGAGACGCCGATCACCGCGAACTTCCGCGAGGGCCTGAACGTGCTGGAATACTTTATTTCCACCCACGGCGCACGAAAAGGTCTTGCCGACACGGCCTTGAAGACAGCCAACTCGGGTTACCTGACGCGTCGTCTGGTCGATGTGACACAGGATCTGGTCGTGACCGAACAGGACTGCGGCACGCACAGCGGTTACCTGATGCGCGCCATCGTCGAAGGCGGTGAAGTCATAGAGTCCTTGCGTGATCGTATTCTGGGTCGTACGGCGGCCGATGATGTGTTGCACCCGGAGAATCGTTCCGTGCTGGCTCCTGCCGGCACGATGCTCGACGAAGACCAGATCGATGAGCTTGAGGTGGCGGGCGTCGATGAAGTCAAAGTGCGCACGGCGCTGACTTGCGAGACTCGTTTTGGTATTTGCGCCAAATGTTATGGCCGCGATCTGGGTCGGGGCGGTTTGGTCAACGGTGGCGAAGCGGTGGGTGTGATTGCCGCGCAATCCATCGGTGAGCCCGGCACGCAGTTGACCATGCGTACGTTCCACATTGGCGGGGCCGCCTCGCGTGCGGCCATTGCGTCCAGCGTGGAAGCCAAGTCCAACGGCAACATCGGCTTTAACGCCACGATGCGTTATGTGACGAACGGCAAAAAGGAATTGGTGGTGATTTCCCGTTCCGGCGAAATCGTCATCCATGACGAGCATGGCCGTGAGCGTGAACGTCACAAGGTGCCGTATGGCGCCGTGTTGGCGGTGAAAGCGGATCAGACCATCAAGTCGGGCGCGATCCTGGCCAATTGGGATCCTTTGACGCGACCGATCATTACCGAGTTTGCGGGTAAGGCCCATTTCGAAAATGTCGAAGAAGGCCTGACGGTTGCCAAACAGGTGGACGAGGTGACCGGTTTGTCCACCATGGTGGTGATCGATCCGAAACACCGCGGTTCGGCCAAGGTCATCCGTCCGATCGTCAAGTTGATTGATGCGACCGGCAACGAGGTCAAGATTCCCGGCACTGACCATTCCGTGACCATCGGTTTCCCGATTGGTGCGCTGGTTCAGGTGCGCGACGGTCAGGATGTGAGCCCAGGCGAGGTGCTGGCACGGATTCCTATCGAGGGCCAAAAAACCCGCGATATTACCGGCGGCTTGCCGCGGGTTGCCGAGCTGTTTGAAGCCCGGTCGCCCAAAGACAAGGGCGTTTTGGCTGAAATGACGGGAACCGTGTCTTTTGGTAAGGAAACCAAAGGCAAGATTCGCCTGCAGATCACCGATCCGGATGGCGCTGTCTGGGAAGACTTGGTGCCCAAGGAGAAAAACATCATCGTGCACGAAGGCCAGGTCGTCAACAAGGGCGAAAGCGTGGTCGATGGTCCGGCTGATCCGCAGGACATCTTGCGATTGCTCGGCTCCGAAGAACTTGCACGCTACATTGTTGACGAGGTGCAGGACGTGTACCGCTTGCAGGGTGTGAAGATCAACGACAAGCACATCGAAGTGATTGTTCGCCAGATGTTGCGTCGGGTCGTGGTCGAGAATGCTGGTGACTCCACTTATATCAACGGTGAGCAAGTGGAGCGCTCGGAAATTCTCAATACCAATGACGCCTTGCGCGCCGACGGCAAAATTCCAGCACGGTTTACCAATCTGCTGCTTGGTATTACCAAGGCATCCTTGTCGACCGACAGTTTCATCAGTGCGGCATCCTTCCAGGAAACCACGCGTGTGCTGACTGAAGCGGCCATCATGGGTAAGCGCGACGAATTGCGCGGCTTGAAAGAAAACGTCATTGTGGGTCGACTGATTCCTGCCGGTACCGGCATGGCTTATCACGAAGCCCGCAAGGTTCGCGAGAACATGGACGACACTGAGCGTCGGGCCATTGCCGAGGCGGAAGCCGCCGAACTGGCGGGTCAGGCAGAGGCAACGGAAGCCAATGAAGGAGCAGCAGCCGAGTAAGATCGGATCGCTATGTTAAGCATAGCGCCTCAAGCCCGTTTGGTGCGGGCTTGAGGCGTTTTTTTTGCAAATTTCGACGATGCCTGCCGGACTGGGGCATCTGGTCTCGTGCTGACGCAGCAGGTGCAACTTTGACAACGAATGCAAGTGAACAAAAAATTCCGTTGTGGCGACAGCTGCAGGCGGTAGCCGCTGTTTTGCAGGGCGTACGCGCCGGCATGTCTGCAACGGCTGCGCTGGAAGGGGTGACGCCCGATCTGCGGCCAGGCGTGCAATCGCTGGTTTTCCATGCGCTGCGCTCACTCGGACGCGCTGAAGCTCTGCGCCAGTTGCTTGCGCCCCGTAGTCCGCCGCCGCCCGCCGACGCGTTACTGTGCACTGCGTTGGCGCTGGCGTGGCGTGAGCAGGATGCGCCGTATGAGGTGTTTACCCTGGTCAATCAGACAGTGGAAGCCGCCAAGAGAAGTCCGGCAACCCAGCCCCAGGCCCGTTTCATCAATGCCTGCTTGCGTCGATTCTTGCGTGAGCGTGATACCTTGGTGCAACTCACCGATCAAAATCCGGTGGCGTTGTGGAATCACCCCTTGTGGTGGATCAAGCGGCTCCAGAAGGACTGGCCAGACCAGTGGCAAAGCATTCTTGCGGCCAATAACCGCCATGCACCCATGAGCCTGCGGGTGAACCTGAGACGGTCCGCCGTGTTGCCCTACTTGCAGTTGCTCAAAAATGCCGGCTTGAACGCCAGCGTTGCGGGAAGCTCGGGTGTGACGCTTGAACAAGCCAAACCAGTGCAGGCCTTACCCGGCTTTGCCGAGGGCCTGTTCTCGGTACAGGACGCTGCCGCGCAGTTGGCTGCCCCGCTGCTCCTGTCCGGCTTGGCGACGACTGGATCGTTTCAGATACTGGATGCCTGTGCCGCCCCAGGCGGGAAAACCGCGCATCTGCTGGAGATAAGCGATGCCAAGGTCACAGCGCTGGATGTTGATCCTGCGCGCTGTGGGCGAATTCATCAAACGCTGCAACGCCTGGGACTGGAGGCCCGGGTGCTGGTGGCTGACGCGGCTAAGGTTTCAGCTTGGTGGGATGGCCAGCTTTTTGACGCCATTTTGCTGGATGCGCCCTGTACTGCGTCTGGCATTGTGCGGCGGCACCCCGACGTGCGCTGGTTGCGGCGCGAGTCAGACATTGCCCAGCTGGTCGCAACGCAGGCCAGGCTGCTCAAAGCCCTGTGGCAAGTGCTCAAGCCGGGTGGCCGGCTCTTGTATTGCACCTGTTCCGTTTTCCGAGCGGAGGGCGGGAATCAGATACAAACGTTTCTTGCACACAACACCGAAGCCAGTTTACTGCCTTCGCCCGGGCATTTATTGCCAGTTAACCGGGCGACTGGCGACGCCGTCCCGGACAATCCAATCGGTGACCATGACGGCTTTTATTACGCACTGCTTGAGAAACGCGCGGCTTGACCTGATCGGGCTGCTGGCCTGTACCTGTTTGGTGTGGGGTTCAGCGGGCCCCGCTCGGGCACAAACGCGGCCGGCTGAAATTTCCAGCGTCAAGGTGGAGCGAGCGGGCGACGCTATTGTTCTTTCTGCCAGTGTTCAATTCGATCTGTCTACAGCGGTTGAAGACGCACTGCTCAAGGGGGTGGCCATGATTTTCGTGGCCGAGGCGGATATCTTGCGCGAACGCTGGTACTGGACGAACAAAAAAGTGGTGCATGCTGAGCGTCATATGCGCCTGGCCTATCAGCCGCTGACCCGACGCTGGCGCCTGAACGTGGCCTCCGGTCAAATTACCAACGCCGGGTTGGGCCTCGCGCTGAATCAGAACTTCGATACATTGCCCGACGCCTTGGCGGCCGTGCAACGTTTGTCGCGCTGGAAAATTGCCGAGGTTTCTGACATTGACCCGGAGCAGCGCTACCTGATCGAATTTCGTTTCGGCCTGGATGTGTTCCAGCTGCCGCGCCCGTTGCAGATTGGCACCTTGGGTCAGACTGATTGGGATATCTCTGTTTTTTCACGTCAAGCCTTGACGCTGGAGACGGCTCCGTGAGCCACGCTGGCCCCACCATTGAACCTGCTGGTCGATTCTCCCTGAGGAATTCGCGCACGCTGCGCTGGACGGTGGGCGTTGGTCTGGTCGTCATGGTGGTTGTTGGGTTGGTGCTGCTGTTTCTGTTGACGCAAGCGACGACCAATCGTGACATGTACGAGCGCAATTACGCGCGACTTTTCGTACTGAACGTGGTGGTGGCCAGTCTGTTGCTGATGGTCATCGTCTGGATTGCCTACCGATTGGTCAAGCGCTTGCGGCAGGGCAAATTTGGCAGCCGCTTGCTGGTCAAACTGGCCGCGATTTTTGCGTTGGCAGGGTTTGCGCCGGGCGTTCTGATTTATGTGGTTTCCTATCAGTTTGTGTCGCGCTCGATTGAAAGCTGGTTCGACGTCAAGGTGGAAGGGGCGCTGGACGCAGGTCTCAATCTCGGCCGTGCCACGCTGGAGGCGCTGTCCAGTGACCTGGCCAGCAAAGCCCGTGGTGCCGCCTCACAACTGGCCAATACGCCCGATGTCAGTGCCGCCTTGCCGCTGGAGCGTGTGCGCGAGCAGTTGGGTGAGAGTGATGTGTTGCTATGGAGCGCTGCCGGACAGCTGATTGCTGCAGCCGGCCAGTCCCGTTATCAACTCAATCCGGAGCGACCCAGCCAGCAGCAGTTCCGTAGCGCGCGGGCTCAAAAGTTCATCACCTGGGTTGAGGGACTCGATGATTGGGTGCCTGGCGTGGTGGTGAATGCCCGGATCAAGGCCTTGGTTCTGGTGTCGAGCAACAGCCTGGGTTTGCTGGAACAGCCGCGTTTTCTTCTGGTGTCCCAAACATTGCCTTCCACTTTGGTCGCCAATGCGCTGGCGGTCACGCAAGCCAACCGGGAGTATCAGGAGCGGGCGCTGGCGCGTGAGGGGCTGCGTCGTATGTACATCGGCACCTTGACGCTGAGTCTGTTTCTGGCCGTGTTTGGCGCGGTCCTGTTGGCCGTCGTGCTGGGCAATCAGATTGCGCGCCCACTGCTCTTGCTGGCCGACGGCGTGAGCCAGGTGGCGGCGGGAGATTTGACGCCCAAGGCGTCGCTGCAGGGGCGCGACGAACTCGATGGTTTGACCCGTTCCTTTGCCGACATGACACAACAGCTCTCAGACGCTCGACAGGCGGTGCAGGCCAGCATGCAGCAGGTGAACGCAGCGCGCGCCAATCTGCAAACCATTCTCGACAACCTCACTGCTGGCGTGATCGTGCTCGATGCACAAGGCGTTATTGTGTCCTCCAATCCGGGTGCCACACGTATTCTGCGGGTGCCGCTGGCGGCCTACGAGGGCCAGCGCTTAAGCGACATTGAGGGTCTGCAAACCTTTGCCGCCAGCGTTCAAGCGCAGTTTGATTCGTTTCTGGCATCCAACGACCAACACAGGTTCGATCATTGGCAGCAGTCCTTCGAACTTGGCAATGGTGTGACCAACCTGGCCGGACGGCAGCCCAGCAATGCTCTTGTTTTGGTAGCGCGTGGCGCCTCGCTGCCGGGGGCCACACGGCTCCTGGTCTTTGATGACATCTCTGAAATCGTGTCCGCTCAACGGGCCCAGGCGTGGGGTGAAGTTGCCCGCCGATTGGCGCATGAGATCAAAAATCCACTGACCCCGATCCAGTTGTCGGCCGAACGGCTGGAGATGAAGCTGACCGGCAAGATCGCGCCACCTGAGCAGGCGCTGCTGACCAAGTCAGTCAAAACCATCGTTACGCAGGTAGACGCCATGAAGCGTCTGGTCAACGAATTCCGCGACTATGCGCGGCTCCCGGCGGCAGAACTCAGACCGGTCGATTTGAATGCGCTGGTGACCGACGTGTTGCAGCTGTATGCCAGCGAGACTTCGCCGGTGCCCGTACAGATGGAGCTTGATCCATCCGCTCCAGTCATCATGGGCGATGCACAGCAGCTGCGTCAAGTGATGCACAACCTGCTGCAGAACGCCCAGGATGCCTCGGAATCTGCTGGCCACACCGACGCCGGGCACCCGGTGATCATCAAGACCCAGTGGCTTGAGAACGCCGGCCTGGCTCGCCTGAGCGTGCTTGACTGCGGCACAGGATTTCCTGACAGTATTCTTAAACGCGCGTTTGAGCCCTACGTCACCACCAAGCCCAAGGGCACCGGTCTGGGCCTGGCGGTCGTCAAAAAAATTGCGGATGAACATGGTGCCCGCGTGGATATTGCCAACCGGGTCGCGGACGGCAAAACGCTGGGTGCGCAAGTGTCGTTATCATTCGCGATAGAGAATGTCGCGCCGGGCGAGCCGGGCGACTCTTGCATACCCAAGGAACGCGCGTAATCATGGCAAACATTCTGGTGGTTGACGACGAGCTCGGCATCCGCGATCTGTTGTGGGAAATTCTGAACGACGAGGGGCATAGCGTCGAAGTGGCTGAAAACGCGGCGCAAGCCCGTGCTGCCCGTTTGCGTGAGCGGCCCGATCTGGTGCTGCTCGATATCTGGATGCCCGACACCGATGGGGTCACGCTGCTCAAGGAGTGGTCAGCCACCGGTGTTCTGACCATGCCTGTCATCATGATGAGCGGACACGCCACCATTGACACGGCCGTGGAGGCCACCAAGATCGGTGCGCTGGCATTTCTGGAAAAACCGATTACCCTGCAGAAGCTGCTCAAGGCGGTCGAACAGGGATTGGCGCGTGGCGCGATTCGCAAGTTGGTGGCGCCTCTCATGGCATTGCCTGACTTGCCGCTGGCAGATGCTGGTGCCACGGCCGCGTCATCGGGCCTTGTCGCGGTCGATGTGTTGCCGCCGTCGCAGCAAACCTTCATGCTTGACAAGCCTTTGCGTGAGTCGCGCGACGAATTTGAAAAAGCGTACTTTGAATACCACCTGGGCAAAGAAAACGGCTCCATGACACGGGTGGCAGAAAAGACCGGCCTTGAAAGAACCCACCTCTATCGCAAGTTGAAGCAATTAGGCGTTGATTTGACGCGGGGAAAACGTAACGGCGCCTGACCTGCGGGGTCTCGATGAGGGCGGAGATGCTGCTATAATTTGCGGCTTGGCCTGGTAGCTCAGTCGGTAGAGCAGAGGATTGAAAATCCTTGTGTCGGTGGTTCGATTCCGCCCCGGGCCACCAGAATATTCCCTTGTCAGTCATCCGGTTGGCAAGGTAATTCGCGAAAAGCGGCCCCTCAAAAAGGCCGCTTTTTTGTTTTTCTGATGAAGCGAATTCAGAGTGGTCAAGCTTCAGGCCGATGCCGGACCTTCGAAGCCGCGGCTTCCCGCACGCGCAGGCCTTCGCGCACAGTTTCCCTGCCGATGCCGTCGCCAGGGATGACCGAGATGCGAGAGGCGCTCTTGGATTGTCCTTAAACGCAGCGCGCGCCGTCAACTTCAATACACACACCCGAGATAAAGGCGGCTTCGTCGCTGGACAGGTACAGCGCGGCATTGGCCACGTCAAGCGCGGTGGAAAAGCGGCCCAGCGGAATCGTGGCCAGGAATTTGTTTCGGCGCGCATCGTCCAGCGGACCGCCGGCAAACTCGGTGGCCAGGCCGGTGTCGGGGTTGAACACCGGATTGATGCAGTTCACCCGAATGTTGTCCGGGCCCAGCTCTGCGGCGAGTGACTTCGACGTGGTGATCACCGCGCCTTTGGAGCCGTTGTACCAGGTCAGTCCCGGGCGCGGACGCACGCCCGCCGTCGAGGCAATGTTGATGAAGCTGCCGCCGCCATTGGCGCGGAACACCGGCACCGCGTGAATGGTGGACAGGTAGATGCTCTTCATGTTCACCGCGAAGCATTTGTCGAACTCGTCTTCGCTGACTTCCAGTGCGGGACGGTTGCGGTGCGTCCAGCCGGCGTTGTTGACCATCACGTCCAGCCTGCCGTGACACTGCATGGCGAACTCCACCAGCGCTTTCACGTCGAGCGATTGGGTCACGTCGGCCGCGAAGAAAGCGGCTGTGCCGCCAGCTTGGGTGATGTCGCCCACGACCTTTTCGCCCGCCGTGCGGTTGATGTCGTTGACAACGACCTTGGCTCCTTCGGCTGCCAGCCGCTTGGCAATACCCTCGCCGATGCCGCCGCCGGCGCCCGTGACGATGATGACTTTGTTGTTTACGCGCATGAAATGTCTCCTGATGAATGAATGGAAATCCGGGGATCGCTGCCACCGCTTGCGGCGGCAGCGTCAAAGCGTCGTTCAGTCGTGCTTGATGGCAATCGTCTTGAGAACGGTGAAGCCGTAGAGCGCCTCAAAGCCTTTCTCGCGGCCATAGCCGCTGGCCTTGACGCCGCCGAAGGGAAGCTCGACACCGCCACCGGCGCCGTAGTTGTTGATGAACACCTGGCCGGAGCGCACCTTGCGCGCCAGCCGCATTTGCCGTGCGCCATCGCGTGTCCAGATGCTCGACACCAGGCCGTAGGCGGTGCCGTTGGCCAGCTTCACGGCATCGGCTTCATCGTCAAAAGGCATGGCGGCAATGACCGGGCCAAACACTTCTTCCTGCGCCAGGCGGTGCGCTGGCGGCACGTCACGCACCAGTGTGGGCGCCTGGTAAAAGCCGGTTGACGGCGCATCAGCCACGATCCGTCCCTGGCCCGCAATGGCGAGACCATCGCGCCCGGCTTCTTCGAGGAAGCCGGCGACGCGCTGCAACTGGGTCTGGCGAATCAGCGGCCCGCAATCGAGGTCCATGCTCGAGGGGCCGACCTGCAATTGCGAAAAGGCCTTGGACAGCCGGGCCAGCACTTCTTCATAGGCCTTGCGCTCGACCAGCAGGCGGCTGCCTGCCGAGCAGGTCTGGCCGGCGTTCTGCACGATGGCGTTGACCACCACCGGCAGCATGGCGTCGAAGTCGGCATCGGCAAAAACGATTTGCGGCGACTTGCCGCCCAGCTCCAGCGTGACGGGGGTGTGATTTTCAGCCGCGGCACGCACGACGACCTTGCCGATGGCTGGCGAGCCGGTGAAGGACACGTGGTCGATGCCAGGATGCTTGACCAGTGCATCGCCCACCTCGTGGCCATAGCCGGTAACGATATTGAGAGCGCCCTTGGGAAAGCCCACTTCAGCGGCAAGCTCGGCAATGCGCAGCAGCGACAGGCAGGCGTCTTCGGCGGGCTTGACCACGCAGGCATTGCCGGCAGCGAGGGCCCCGCCGACGCTGCGGCCGAAAATCTGCATCGGGTAGTTCCACGGAATGATGTGGCCCGTCACCCCATGCGGCTCGCGGAGGGTGAGCACCGTGTAGCCGTTCTGGTAGGGAATGGTGTAGCCAAGCAGCTTGTCGGCCGCACCGGCATAAAACTCGAAATAGCGGGCCACCGCCGCCGCATCCGCGCGCGCCTGCTTGAGCGGCTTGCCGCAGTCTCGCGCCTCGATCTGGGCCAGTTCTTCCGCTTGCTCGCTCATCTTCTGCGCCAGCTTTTGCATCAGCCGGCCGCGCTCCATGGCGCTCAAGCGACCCCAGTCGCCCTCATACGCTGCACGGGCCGCGCTCACGGTCTGGTCGATGTCAGCCGTGTTGCCGCGCGCAATGGTCTCAAAGACCTGGCCGTCGGACGGGTCAACGACGGGAATGGATTCGCCCGATGCCGGGGACACCCAGCGGTTGTTGATGAAATGCTGCTTCATGCTTGTCTGTGCCTCTTGTGGGTTGCGTCAAACCAGCGGCAGGGCCGGCACGCTGATGGAAATGGCAGGTCTGGAACTGAAGTTGTCCATTCTATTTACAAATAGGCGACTTGCAATGCTTCATTTGCAACCAGGTGAGCCAATTAACATGTAAATTTAAATTACTTATTCAAAGACCGATGCGTCATGGATAAGCCACGTCCGATAATCCGCCGTATGCCGAAACAGTCAAAAACCGACGCCGCCGCCGGGTCATCGAGGCCGGGCAGTGCCAAAAACGCGGCCGCCATGCCCGGGCTGGGCCTGGAGCCTGTGCGCCATGAACGTTTTGCCGAGCGGGTGTATGACAGCCTGTTTCATTCGATCATGACGGGCAAGCTCGCACCGGACACGCGCCTGCCGCCGGAAGTGCAACTGGCGCACTTTTTCCAGGTGTCCAGGCCCGTCGTCAGGCAGGCGCTGGACCGGCTGCGCCAAGACAGGCTGGTGGAGCCCATACGCGGTTCCGGCACTTATGTACGCGCCTGCGGGACGCTGCCCGACCCCGTGATTCCGGCCAGCCGGTACGCGACGGACATGAGCCACATCATTCACGGGCTGGAGCTGCGGCTGGTGATCGAACCTGAATGTGCGCATCTGGCGGCGCTGCGGCGCAAGCCGGCCGACCTCGCCCGGATGGAGGAAATGCTGGAAGGTTTCGAAAAGGCCACCGCACGCGGCGACGTGGCTCACCACTTTGATTACGGCTTTCATGAAACCATTGCCCAGGCCACGGCCAATCCCCGGCTGGTCAAGGTGCTCAAGTCACTGGAGTACGACGTCAGCCACGCGGTCAACCTGTGGCGCCACATGGCCCAAATGAAGCCCTGGCAACGCACGCAGGATGCACTCGATGAGCACCGCGCGATTTTCGAGCTGATCAAGCGCCATGATGCTGACGGTGCGCGCCGCGCTATGCGCAGTCATGTCGAGAAAGCGCGCGTGCGCATGCTTGACGCGGCGACTGACATCTAGAGCCTCCGGCCAGATTCCGGGGTGCGCCAGGGCCACTCTTTTCTACTGGAACGACCTCGCCCGCTGATTCGGCAAGCCGTGCCGGCTAGTGGCTGCGCGGCCTGTGTGGCTTCGGCTCCTGCGGCGCATCCGGCGCCGGCTCATCGGGTATCGAGAGCGGAATGTCGACATCTGCTATCGCCCCTGGCTCGAAGGCAAGAGGCCCCATGTCCAAGTCAGACAAGTCCAGATCCAGCATGTCCAGAGAAGGTGGATTGGGCAGGGACGACTGATCGGGTTCGTTGGGCGTTGTCGCATGGCCGACTTCTGACTGCATGAGATCATCAAAAATCGAATGACTCACCGACTGACTTACCTCGACCATGCTGAGATCCATGTCGGACGCGATTGCAGAAGGCTTCCATAACCCGGCTGCTGCCGGCGCCGACGTTTTTGCCAGTCCGGGTGACTGATCTGGTGCCCGCGGGATTGGGCTTGACTCAGGCGCCGCCCTGGGCCCGGTCGCCGGCGGCTGCAAGGTGACGGCGCCGTTCCACCAATCGTTGTCATGGGCCTGAGCACGGCGGTGGCGACTCCAAAGAAAAGCCAGCGCAGCCAGACTGAGCAGCAGACCGGCCACAAGTCCGTCAACAACCCAGGCGGAAAAACGCCCCGACTCTGCCTGCGCCAAGCGTGCGCTCAGGTCGGTCAAGTTGCGCTGGTTCCTGGTGGTCAATGTCTTCAAGGCATTAACGTCCGCCTCCAGGGCGAGCGAGCGAGCGCTCTGGCGCAAGGTCTCCTCAGGCGAGGCATTCAGGGCCAGCCACAGGGCCGCCGCTTCGGATCGACGCTGCGGGTTGCCGCTGGGCTGGGTCAACAGTTCAGTCGAGAAATTGAGCGTTGGTTCGCGCGCCTCCATCAGCTCGAGCAAGTTGAGTTTCAAGCGCGGTTGGGTCGCCGCTCGCGCGGCCCTGCGCGTCGCGCCGGTCATCACGCCCATGGGGCTGGCCTCGGAGGCTTTTTTTACCGGACGATGGGTGGGGTTCTCCGTCCGCACTGCTGGTTCGGGTGCTTCAGCCGGGACGACGCGCCGGGCCACAGGGGGTGGTGCCGAAGGTGTTGCTGACGGGGCGACCAACAAGGCGGGCAGCGGTGCTGCCAGCTCGCTGGGAAAGTCGGCCAGCAAGACGTAGCGCCGGCTTGATTTCTGGCTGCAGCCGCTGCGCAAATAGACGGTAACGACCGGTTCGTTCACCAGCGCCGAGGACAAGATCCGCACGTTGGTGGTTTGGGCTTGCGCCGAGGCTTCGACCAGCACCCGCACGCGACTGGCCTCCTGCTGCGTGTCGGCGTGAAACACGTCGGCGTCAAAACACAAGGAAGTCACGTCTTCGCCCGCGGCCATCTGCACCTGAACTGCCACATCCAGCGGCTTGCCAATCAGCACGGCGCCGCGAATACGCCCCAGCGTGAGCGCCTCACTGCCCAGCGTCAGGCACAGCAAGGCGATTCCCACGATCTTTTTTTTATGTTTCAAACAGGCTTTCCGCAGGATTGATTGTCTTTTGTGTCACGGCGTGACTGACGCGCAACGCTGCCATTTGCCTCGCACTGTATCCGAGTTCGGCCAGCAACTCTGCAGCATCTTGTCAAGAATCGATCGGCGTTAACGAGGGCTATTTTGGGTCGTTGCCCTGAACTGGAATAAAGTGGCGCATGACAAATAACAGTTCATCCATTCCCGCCGTGCCCCGCGCCGTCCTGTTTGACGCCTACGGCACCTTGTTTGATGTGTACAGCGTGGGCCAGTTGGCGGAGGAATTGTTTCCCGGCCATGGCCTGGCCCTGAGCGTGTTGTGGCGCGACAAACAGATTGAATACACCCGGCTCGTCACCACCAGCAACCACGGGGCCCACTACCAGCCATTTAGCGCCTTGACCCGTGCGGCCTTGGTATATGCTATTAAAAAAGTAGCTACTAACGATTATTCTACGGGGGCTACAGGCCAATTTGATATAAATCTGGAGGCGGATTTCCAGGCCCGCCATGGAGCTCAAGTCGAGCGACTGCTGGCGCAGTACCAGCATTTAAGCGCCTTCCCGGAGAACCTGGCGGTGTTGCGCGAGCTCAAAGGTCGCGGCATCCCGACCGGCATCTTGAGCAACGGTGACGCCCCCATGCTGCACGCTGCGGTGCAGTCGGCCGGCTTTGCGGGCCTGCTGGATCACGTCATCAGCGTCGACCCGATCCGTCTCTACAAAACTCACCCGCAAGCCTATGCGCTGGGCGAGCAGGCCACCGGATTCAAAGCCGAACAAATCGTCTTTGTCAGCAGCAATGCCTGGGACGCGCTGGGCGCCACCTGGTACGGCTACCAGACCTTGTGGGTCAACCGCTACCAACTGCCGTTTGAAGAGCTCGGCACACAGCCCACGCGTGTGGGCAGCAGCCTGCGTGCGGTGCTCGAATTTTTTCCCGCGTAAGCGCGGTTTTGTATCATTGCCCCCCTGACAGCTTGTCGACGTCTTCACTATTCAGCAACTTTTTTTGAGAACTCACCCCACCATGACCGAACGTACCACCAGGCACCGCCTGCAAATTGCCACTGTTTTGCAGCAGTTCATCGACACCCAAGTGCTGCCCGGCACCGGCGTCGCCCCGGCCAAATTCTGGAAAGGTGTTGACGCCATCGTGGCTGATCTGGCGCCGAAGAACATCGCCTTGCTGGCCGAGCGTGAGCGACTGCAAACCGAGCTCGATACCTGGCACGCTGCCCACCCCGGCCCGATCAATATGAGCGACACAGCGGCGCCGAACAGCATGAGCGCCTACCGCGCCTTTCTGGAGCAGATCGGCTACCTGGTGCCGGCGCCCAAGAAGGCCCGCATTACCACCACCCAGGTGGATGCCGAGCTGGCCATTCAGGCCGGCCCGCAACTGGTGGTGCCGATCCTGAACGCCCGCTACGCCCTGAACGCTGCCAACTCGCGCTGGGGCAGTCTGTACGACGCGCTGTATGGCACGGACGTGATCGATGAAACCAAGGGCTGTGAAAAAGTCGGCAAAAAAGGCGGCTACAACCCCAAGCGCGGCGCCAAGGTCATCGCCTACGCACGCCATGTGCTGGATCGCACCGCGCCGCTGCGCAAGGGCTCGCATGTCGACTCCGTCGGCTACCGCATCAAGGACGGCAAGCTGGCCGTCAAGCTGCTTGATGGCAGCAACACCAGCTTGGCCACCCCGGCGCAACTGGTCGGCTACCAGGGCGACGCCAAGGCACCGAGCTCGGTGCTGCTGCAGCACAACGGCCTGCACCTGGACTTGCGTCTAGACCGCAGCACGCCGATTGGTGCCAGCGACCCGGCCGGTGTCTGCGACCTAGTGTTGGAAGCTGCTCTCTCGACCATCCTGGACCTGGAAGATTCGATTGCCGCCGTGGACGCTGACGACAAGGTGCTGGCCTACAGCAACTGGCTCGGCATCCTGCAAGGCACGCTGACTGAGTCCGTCACCAAAGGCAGCAAGACCTTCACCCGCGGCCTCAACGCCGACCGTCTCTACACCCCGCCCGCGGGCAAGGGCAAACCAGTCGTGCTGCACGGCCGCTCGCTCATGTTTGTGCGCAACGTCGGCCACCTGATGACGAATCCGGCCATTCTGTATACCGACAAGGCAGGCGTTACCCGCGAAATCCCCGAAGGTATTCTGGACGCCGTGGTCACCACCACCATCGCCATGCATGACCTGAAGCGCACGGCCAAGGACGGCATCCGCAACTCGCGCAAGGGCTCGGTCTACATCGTCAAACCCAAAATGCACGGCCCGGTGGAAGTCGCGTTTGCCAACGAACTGTTTGGCCGGGTCGAAAAAATGCTCGGCTTGCCGGACAGCACCGTCAAGCTCGGCATCATGGACGAAGAGCGCCGCACCAGCGTCAACCTCAAAGCCTGCATTGCGGCAGCGGCCAGCCGCGTCGCCTTCATCAACACCGGCTTCCTGGACCGCACCGGCGACGAGATGCACAGCGCCATGCAGGGCGGCGCCATGATCCGCAAGGGCGACATGAAAACCAGCGCCTGGATTGCAGCCTACGAGCGCAACAACGTGCTGGTCGGCCTCTCCTGCGGCCTGCGCGGCAAGGCGCAGATCGGCAAAGGCATGTGGGCCATGCCGGACCTGATGAAAGACATGCTCAAGCAGAAGATCGCGCACCCGCTGGCCGGTGCCAACACCGCCTGGGTGCCCAGCCCCACCGGCGCCACGCTGCACGCGCTGCACTACCACCAGGTGCTGGTGAGCGAGGTGCAAAAAGAAATGGAAAAGATCAATGCCGACAAACAGCGCGACAACTTGCTGACCGGCCTGCTGCAAGTTCCGGTGGCGGCCAGCAGAAACTGGAGCGCCGCCGAGATTCAGCAGGAGCTCGACAACAACGCCCAAGGCATCCTGGGCTATGTGGTGCGCTGGATCGACCAGGGCGTGGGCTGCTCCAAGGTGCCCGACATCCACAACGTCGCGCTGATGGAAGACCGTGCCACGCTGCGCATCAGCAGCCAGCACATGGCCAACTGGCTGCACCACGGGGTGGCCAGCGCGGCCCAGATCAAGGAAACGTTCGAGCGCATGGCGGCGGTGGTGGACCAGCAAAACGCCGGTGACCCGCTGTACCAGCCGATGGCTGGGCACTTTGACACCAGCATGGCCTACATGGCCGCCTGCGATCTGGTGTTCAAGGGCTTGAGCCAACCGAGTGGCTACACCGAGCCGCTGCTGCATGGCTGGCGCTTGAAGGTGAAGGCAGCGGCCAAGGCAGTGGCCTGAGCGTTGTCTCGCGCCATGCCGGACCTGGTCCGGCATCCTGTGTCTTTTGACTGCTATATAAACAGTAGCTGATTTGTCAGTAGGCACGGGGGCTAGAGGCTTATTTGGCATAAAATCTCTTGGCAAAACGGCACCTGTTGGTGCCGTTTTGCATTTTGATCGCCGTGGCTCGGCGTCTTGTTACCATCGTCCACCATGTCCGCTGCCAAACTCACCCTTTCCCGCCTGGAAAACCTGTTGCTCACCGCCTGCGACGACCTGCGCGGCAACATGGACGCCAGCGAGTACAAGGAATACATCTTTGGCATGCTGTTCCTCAAGCGCGCCAGCGACCTGTTTGACGAGCGCCGGGAGAGCATCAAAAGCGAAGGCAAGGCCGCCGGCCTGAGTGCTGCCGACATTGCCCTCAACCTGAAAGACAAAGACCAGTACTCCGGCAAATATTTCTATGTGCCAGCCCGCGCCCGCTGGAGCGAAGAGTGGGTGGACGAATCCGGCAAACGCCAGCCCGCCCTCAAGCACACCAAGGTCAATGTGGGCTCCATGCTCAACAAGGCCCTGGAGGCGCTGGAAGACGAAAACGCCGACGCCCTGCAAGACGTGCTCAAGGGCACCATCAACTTCAACCGCAAGATTGGCCAGCACACGCTGGACGACGACACGCTGGTCAACTTCATCCAGAACTTTGACAAGATCCCGCTCAAAGACAGCGACTTTGAATTCCCCGACCTGCTGGGCGCCGCCTATGAATGGCTCATCAAGCACTTTGCCGACTCTGCTGGCAAGAAGGCGGGCGAGTTCTACACCCCCGCCGAAGTGGTGCGCATCTGCGTAGAGATTTGCGACCCCCAAGACGACATGCGTGTCTACGACCCGACGGTCGGCTCGGGCGGCATGCTGATCCAGGTGCGCGACTACGTGCGCGAAAAAGGGCTGGATGCCAGTAAGGTGTCCCTCTTTGGCCAGGAGAAGATGGGCACCACCTGGTCCATCTGCAAGATGAACATGCTGCTGCACGGCATCCCTGATGCCGACATCCGCCAGCAAGACACCTTGCGCGAGCCGCAGCACCAGGATGAAGCCGGCAACCTGCGCCGCTTTGACCGCGTGCTGGCCAACCCGCCTTTCAGCCAGAACTACATCAAGAAAGATATCAAGTTCCCCGGCCGTTTTCCGGTGTGGATGCCCGAGAAAGGTAAAAAGGCCGACCTCATGTTTGTGCAGCACATGCTGTCGGTGCTCAAGGCCGACGGCCGCCTGGCCACCGTCATGCCGCACGGCGTGCTGTTTCGCGGTGGCGAAGAACGCGAGGCGCGCCAGCACTTCATTGAAAAGGGCTACCTGGAGGCCGTGATCGGCCTGCCCGGCAACCTGTTTTATGGCACCGGCATTCCGGCCTGCATCCTGGTGCTCAACAAGGCTGGCGCCGCCCAGCGCGATCATGTGCTGTTCATCAATGCCGACCGCGAATACCGCGAAGGCAAAGCCCAGAACCACCTGCGCTTTGATGACATCGACAAAATCGTCCACGCCTACCGCGCCGGCCAGGACATTCCGGCTTATGCGCGCCGCGTGCCGGTGAGCGAGATCAAGGGCGAAGAATACAACTGCAACATCCGCCGCTATGTAGACAACGCCCCGCCACCCGAGCCGCACGACGTGCGCGCCCACCTGCACGGCGGCGTGCCGGTGAGCGAGGTGGACGCGCTCAGCCACTTCTGGCAAAACTACCCGGCCTTGCGGACCAGCTGCTTTGTGCCCCGCCCAGTGGCCGCGACAGCCGTTCGCCCTGAGCCAAGTACCGTTCGCCCTGAGCCAAGTACCGCTCGCCCTGAGCCAAGTACCGCTCGCCCTGAGCCTGTCGAAGGGCAACCCCCAGTCCCCTACGCCGACTTTGCCCCCGCCCTGCAAGACAAACGCGCCATCGCCGCGCACGTCGCCCAACACCCCGGCGTGCAGCAGCGCCATGCCCAGTTCATGGACACATTGGCAAGGTGGTGGCAACAGCACCTGCCCATCGTGGAAGCCTTGGCACCCGATGCCTCCAACCAGCATGCGACGGGCCGCAATGTGTACGCCGTGCGCGCCGCCCTGCTGGACGGCATCGAGCGCACCTTTGCCGCGCAAAACCTGCTCACCCGCTACCAAGTGCGCGGCGCGTTTGCCAACTTCTACCAGGCGTTGGCCTCCGACCTCAAATCCATCGCCGCCAGCGGTTGGGGCCCGGAGCTGATACCCGACGACGACATTCTGCAAAGCCAGTTCCCGCAGGTGCTGGCCGAGCTGGAGGCGCAACACGCCCGCCTGGCCGAACTGCAAGCCTTGTTTGCCGCCGCCAGTGAGGAGGACTTTGAAGACACAGAAGACACCGGCGTGCTGCCCGCTGACGAAGTCAAGGCACTCAAAGCCACCCTGAAAGATGCCAAAGGCATGATGAAATTGGCCAAGCGCGACCCATCGCTGGGTGATGCCCAAGCACTGCAGGCCGAGGCCGAGCGCATTGAAACCCAGCTCCGGCGTCACAAGGCGCTGGAAGACGAAGCCAAAACCCTCAAAGCCCACATCAAAACCACCACCGACAAAAAAGACGCGCTGGTGGAGCAGGCCCGCCTCAAGATCAGCAGTGGCGAAGCCCGCGTCATCATCGTGGAGCGCCTGGGCAAGGTGCTGTTTGCCAGCTACCAGCACTACCTGCGCGCCGACCAGCGCGCCTGCGTGGCGGCGATTGAGAACCTGTGGCGGAAATACGCGGTGACGGCCAAACAGATTGAAACGCAACGCGATGCAGCGGCGATGGCGCTGCAGAGGTTTTTGGTGGAGTTGGGGTATGCGTGAGCATCAATCTACGGATTGGCGAGAACAAAAGTTCGGTGATCTATGCCAACGCATCGTCAACGGCGGCACTCCTTCCACCGATAACCCGCGCTTCTGGAACGGACTGACGCCATGGGTAACGGGTGCTGACTTCACCCCGCGCGGGATCGGCGAAATCCGGCGCTTCGTTTCTGAGTCTGGGATTCGGGCCAGCAGCACGTCCGTCGTAAAGGCCGGAAATCTTCTGGTCGTTACCAGAACCGGCGTTGGCAAGATCGCAATTGCGCCGTTTGATATCGCCATCAGTCAAGATATTAGTGGCGTGTACATAGACCGTGGCAAGGCAGACACTACGTTCGTTTTCCATCTCTTGACTCAAGAACTGGAAGAGCTCAAGAAATTGAACCAGGGCACGAGTATCAACGGCATCATTCGTGGAGACTTGGAGAAACATTTAGTTCGCATTCCAAGGAGCAAAGCGGTCCAGCGAAAGACCGCCGCCATCCTCACCACCATCGACACCGCCATCGAACAAACCGAAGCGTTGATCGAGAAATACCAGCACATCAAAGCCGGCCTGATGCACGACCTCTTCACCCGGGGCGTGCTTCCCAACGGCCAACTGCGCCCACCCCGCGAACAAGCGCCCGAGCTGTACCAGGAAACGGCGATTGGGTGGATTCCGAGAGAGTGGCAATACGAGTTGCTCGACAAACTAGCGCACCGTGGCAGCGGCCACACGCCCAACAAAGACCACCCCGAATATTGGAATGGCGGCGTCAAATGGGTGTCGCTGGCAGACTCCAACAAGCTGGACCAACTCTACATTTCTGACACGGAGCTAGAGATTAGTCACAGAGGTATTTCAAATTCGTCCGCCGTCCTGCACCCGGCAGGCATTGTTGTGCTATCGCGTGACGCCGGTGTTGGTAAAAGCGCCATCACCACTAAACCGATGGCCGTCAGCCAGCACTTCATGTGCTGGAAATGCGACCAAAAAATGGATAACCACTTTTTGTACTATTGGCTGCAGTACAACAAGCGCACGTTTGAAAACATCGCGATGGGGAGCACCATCCTGACCATTGGCTTGCCTTATTTCAAGCGCCTGAAAATTGCCTGTCCTTTGGATCTAACAGAGCAACAGTCTATCGCTACAAGACTGAAGGCAGCAGACACGCGAATATTCGCGATGCAGGACGACCTAGAAAAATTGAGGCAGCAAAAGCAAGGCCTCATGCAAGACCTGCTCACCGGCAAAGTCGCGGTCACGGTGGATTCGTCTGAAAATGCAGCCCATGCCCAATAAGCTCCCCATCAACCTCCAGGACCTGCTGCGCCAGCGCACGGTGGAGGGCGAGCGCATTGAATACAAGGCGGGCTGGAACCCGGATGCCATCATTCGCACGTTGTGCGCCTTTGCCAATGATTTCGAGAACCTGGGCGGCGGCTATGTGGTGATAGGGCAAGACTGCGATGCCCACGGCCAGCCCATCTTTCCACCGGTAGGGTTGGCCACCAACCAGCTCGACAAGATTCAGCAGGAGCTGCTGGCGGCCTGCCAGCTGATACAGCCGCCTTACTTTCCCGCCCTGACCGTTCAAGAAGTGGAAGGCCGCCAGCTCATCGTGTTGCAAGCCCCGGGCGGCATGCACCGGCCCTATAAAGCGCCCGCATCGGTGAGCGCCAAGCAAAAGAGCTGGCACTACTACATCCGCCGTTACAGCAGCACAGTGGAGGCTAAGGGCGAAACCGAGCAGGAGCTGCTGAGCCTGACTGCACAGGTGCCGTGGGATGACCGCTTTGCCCTGCAGGCGCAGGTGAGCGATTTGTCCAAGCCGCTGATGGTGGAGTATTTGACCGAGGTGGGCAGCGCCCTGGCAACCGATGCGCCGCAGATGACGGTGGAAGAGCTGGGGCGGCAGTTGAATGTGGTGGGTGGCCCCAGCGAAGCACCCCGACCCAAGAACGTGGGGCTGCTGTTTTTCAACGAGGCACCAGAGCGCTTTTTCCCCTACACGCAGATTGATGTGGTGTGGTTTCCCGAGGGGGCCGGGGGTGACCGGTTTGATGAAAAGGTATTCAAGGGGCCACTTGCGCGCATGGTGCGCGATGCGCTGGGCTTTATCCAGCGCAATTACCTGGTGGAAACCGTGGTGAAGCACCCTGACCGGGCGCAGGCCACGCGGGTGTGGAATTTCCCGTACATCGCAATCGAAGAAGCCTTGGTCAATGCGGTTTACCACCGGTCTTATGAAGAGCGGGAACCGATTGAAGTGCGCATCGGTTATGACGAGTTGGTGGTCCTGAGCTTTCCGGGGCCTGATCGTTCGATCAAAACTGCAGATTTCGAAGCGGGCCGTTCTGTCAGTCGCCGCTACCGCAACCGCCGTATTGGCGAGTTTTTGAAAGAGTTGGACCTGACCGAGGGACGCTCGACGGGCGTGCCCAAAATACTCAAGGCTATGGCTGCTAACGGTTCGCCTTCGCCGCTGTTTGAAACCGACGACGACCGGTTGGCCTTTGTCATCCGCTTGCCTGCCCATCCACTTGCCACACGCCCCACCACGGAAGTCACCATGGATGTGACCGGGGAAGTCACCGGGGAAGTCACCGGGGAAGTACAACGCCTGATGCGGGTCATGATCAGCGACATGTCACGTCAGCAAATGCAAGAGGCACTGGCCCTCAAACACGAGGATCATTTTCGCAATGCCTACCTTAGCCCGGCATTGACATTGGGCGTTGTCGAAATGACCCTGCCTGACAAACCCCGCAGCAGCAAACAGCGTTATCGCCTGACCCCCAAAGGCCAGCAATGGCTGGTAAGCCACGAGGGGCGCAAGCTGTGAGCGAATACAGCGAAGTCGAGCAACCGTTTCTGCAGCAGCTTTCCGCGCAAGGCTGGACGGTGATCGACCAGGGCACGGGCGTACCGCAAGACGCAAGCATCAGCCTGCGCCGCAACTTCAGGGAGTGGCTGCTGAGCGACGTATTTGACGCAGCCGTGCGGCGCATCAACACCCTGCCCGATGGCCGCAGTTGGCTGACCGACCGGCAACTGGAAGACCTGCGCAACCAACTTTTGCGCCAGCCCAACCGAACCTTGCTGGAAGCCAATGAGGCCATCCAGGCGCTGCTGATCAAGACGCAGGTGGATGTGAACGAGCTAAGCGGTGAGGCCGATCCGGTGGTGAAGCTGATTGACTTTCAGACGCCTGAAAACAATGTGTTTCACGCCATCAACCAGTTTCGTATCGACACGCCGGGGGGCGTGCGGCAATTCATCACCCCAGACATTGTGTTGCTGATCAACGGCATACCGCTGTGCGTGGTGGAATGCAAAAAAGGCTCGGAGGTATGCGCCAACCCGATGGCCGAAGCCTTCGTGCAACTGCAGCGATACCTGAACAAGCGCCCCGAGACAGCGGTCGCTGGTTTGAAGGAGGGCGAACCAAGGCTGTTCCACAGCAACCTGCTGCTGGTGCGCAGCTGCGGGCTGGAGGCCGACTACGGCAGCATTACCTCGGGCGACGAACACTTCTACACCTGGAAAACACTCCACCCGCAAGACGACGCTGCGCTAGCCAGCATGAATGCACAGCAGCGACTGATAGCGGGCATGCTCACCAAGGTCAACCTGCTGCAGATACTGCGCACCAGCGCCGTATTCAAAGACACCGAAGGCGGGCCACGCATCAAGGTGGTGTGCCGCTACCAGCAGTTCCGGGCGGCGGCCAGGATCATGGAGCGTCTGCGCAACGGCAACAGCAGTGCCGAACGCAGCGGCGTGGTGTGGCACACGCAGGGTTCAGGCAAGTCGCTCACCATGGTGTTTTTGGCGCGTATGCTGCGCGCCAGCGGCGACCTGAACGACTACAAAATTGTGCTGGTGAATGACCGCAACGACCTCGAAGAGCAACTGGGCGAGACCGCCGCGCTGATAGGTGGGCGGGTGAATGTGATCGAGACGCGCAACGACCTGCGCTACCAACTGGCGACCGACAGCTCCGACATCAATATGGTGATGGTGCACAAGTTTCAGGAGCGCAAGGAGACGCTGACCAACACCGTGGCCGAAGCACTGGGCACCTACCTGGCGATACCGGCGGCCCAGACCTTTGGCGTGGTGAATGCGTCTGAACGCATCATATTGATGGTCGACGAGGCGCACCGCACGCAGGGCTCGGACTTGGGTGACAACTTGTTCGAGGCTTTTCCCAATGCCACCCGCATTGCTTTCACCGGCACGCCTCTGATTACCGAGCGCCATGGTGGGCGCAAGACGCACAAGCGCTTTGGCGAGTACATAGACACCTACCGCCTGATGGACGCGGTGAACGATGAAGTGACGCTGCAAATCTTGTACGAGGGCAAAACTGCCGATACCGCGCTGAATGAAAAACATGCGTTTGACACCGCCTTTGAAGACTTGTTCAAGGAACGCAGTGCGGAAGACCTGCTGGCCATCAAGAAGAAATATGGCGCCACGGGCGACTTGCTGGAAGCGGAAAACCGTATCAACGCCATTGCCAAAGACCTGGTGGCTCACTATGTGGACAACGTTTTGCCCAACGGCTTCAAGGCGCAGGTGGTGTGCCACTCCAAGCTGGCGTGTATCCGCTACCAAAACGGCATCAAGGCTGCGTTGGCAGATCGCATTGCGGGTGAACAGCTCAAGGCAGCGCCGGATGTTGAACTGATTGGCAAGTTGAAGTTTCTGAAAACTGCTGTGGTGATTTCGTCGGATGGCACGAATGAAGCGGCCTTTGTAACCCAAGCGCGCAAAGAGGCTGCCAGGCTGCGTGCCAAAGACAACTTCTGCAAGGCGTTTGATCAACACGACCCGGATGCCACCAACACCGGCATTGCTTTCTTGATTGTGTGTGACATGTTGCTCACCGGTTTTGATGCGCCGATTGAGCAGGTGATGTACATCGACAAGAAGCTCCGCGAGCACACGCTGCTACAGGCCATTGCCCGCACCAACCGGGTCAAGAAGGGCAAGAAGCGCGGTTACATCGTGGACTACATTGGCCTGGCCAATCACTTGGCCGAGGCCTTGACGCTGTATGCCGCCAGTGATGAATTGCAAGAGCTGCAGAGTGGCCTGCAGAACATCACCGCAGAACTGCCGGTGTTGGACGAGCGATACCAGCGCTTGCTGCAGCACTTTGAGAGCATGGGGGTCAAGCAGATCAAGCCGTTTGTGAATGGCGAATTACTTAGCCTGGAGGCCGAAGCGGCTGTCGTACACGCTGCGGTAACGGCTCTCAAAAATGAGAAACAGCGGGCCGACTTTGACGTCTACCTCAAGAAGTTTTTGATGAGCATGGACATTGTGTTGCCGCACGCCGCTGCACAACCCTACCGGGTGCCGGCAAGGCGCTTGGCTTACATCATGGCGGTGGCCAAGGAACGTTTCAAGGACACCAGCCTGAACCTGGGCGATGCAGGCGAAAAAGTGAAGGCGCTGATCAATGCGCACCTGATCAGCCTCGGCATCAACCCAAAAGTGGAGCCTGTGGAGTTGCTGGCCCCCGACTTTATGGACAAGCTGGCCGCACATGCGGGCCAGAATCTGGAGGCAAAAGCCAGTGAGATGGAGCACGCCATCCGCAAGCACTGCACGGTTCACCATGATGAAGATCCTGCCTTCTTCAAGAGCCTGTCTGCCAAAGTCGATGCGCTGATTGAAAAGCACCATAACCAATGGGACTTGTTAGCCGAGAAGCTGGCAGAGCTGCGCCTCGAAGCGGTCGCCGGGCGCAAGCAGGGCCTTGAAGGCATGAGCCGCGAGGCCACCACGTTTTACGAGCACATCGTGCAAGTCGGCTTTGCAGGCGGCACGGTCGCAGAGGCAGATAAACCGGCACTCAGATCACTGATGGAGAAGCTGGTGGCGGTGCTGGCAGGCACCATCGGTAGCCTGGATTTTTGGACCAATGCAGACAAGCAAAAGCGCGTGCGCGGTGCCATCAAAACCGAAATTGCCAGGACTGGCATTGAAGAACTCAAAGCCAGCCGAGAGCGCGTAGCGGTGGAGGTGATGAAGCTGGCTAGAAACCGCCACGACGAGTTGATACGCAGTCACCAATGCAAGGGGGTGTAAATGCAATTGCGCCAAATTCATGACATTGCGTACCAACTACTGCCAGGCGCTGAGCGGCAGACCACCGATATCGTGATTGAGCGGGACGGTCTGGTGAGTGTGCGCCCGCCGTTGCGCATGACCCCGGAGCAGGTGGACGAAACGGTCTTTTCCAAACGCATGTGGATTTACCGCAACCTGGCGGAGTGGCGCGACTTGAATGCGACCAAGGTGGTCCGCGAATGGGTGAATGGTGAATCGTTTTTGTACTTGGGTAGCAGTTATAGGCTGTTGCTTGTCAATGAGCAGGACGAGCCGCTCAAACTCAAGGATGGTAGGTTTCAGTTACTGCGGTCGGTTATTGAAGCTGCTGGTCGTGCGGGCGCGCAGCGAGCGTTTGAGAACTTCTTCCAAGCCAAAGGCCTGCCCCGTATAGCCGCACGGGTAGCTCACTTTGCCAGCCGCGTGGGCGTTGCGCCGGGTTATGTGCAAGTGAAGGAACTGGGTTACCGGTGGGCAAGCTGCCTACCCAATGGCGACCTCCATTTCCACTGGAAGTGTTTGATGGCACCGCTCACCGTGATTGATTATGTGGTCGCGCATGAGCTATGCCATTTGCACCACCGTGATCATTCGGACGCTTTTTGGAACGAAGTGGACAAAGTGCTACCGGACTACAGACAGCGCAAAGAGTGGCTCCGGCAAAGGGGTGCAAATCTGGATATGTAGTTCTGCCCGCCTGACGCAACCGAGTGGCTAGGCCGAGTCGCTGTTGCATGGCTGTCGCCTGAGCGCTGTCATGCCGGACGTGACCCGGTATCCAGCTACTCCTAATGCTCTTTAAACAGTAGCTGCTTACGCAATAGGGACGGGGGCTAGAGGCCGATTTGGTCTATAAGTTTGCTGATCCCGCCAGAACGGCACCTTCGGGTGCCGTTTTTCATCCGGCGTTGCGAACCATCACGCCGTCCCGCGATGCGGCGCCTGACTTGACCAATTCCCCAATCAGTTGTTCGATCCCGAGTTGAAAATCCAGCTCCGGGAAATGCTGCCTGAAAATCGTTGAGAAATAGGGCGTGGCGCAGGCCCAGGCGATGAAGTCGTCCAACGCGATGGTTTGAACTTCGAGCAGCTTGAACTTCAGCAACACTTTGGCGGCGTAGCTGATGTGTTTGGCCGGCTGCGTGACAAAGCTGTCCAGGCGCGCGCGCGCCACGGCAATGGATTGTTCGACACAGTCAAAGGCGCTGCCATGCCCCGGAATCACGAGCTTGGGCGCCAGCGACTCAATCAGATCGATTGTTTTGCCGACGGCGTCAAACGCATCCAGCCCTTCGAGTTCCGGGAACACCACGCCAAAGCCGCGCTCCCACAAGGCATCGGCTGAAATCAGGGTCCGGGATGCCGGTTCAAACAAAATCACCGAGTGCGGGTCGTGCCCCGGTGCGGCGTGCACCTGCCACAGCTTGTCGCCGAGCTTGAGCTCGCTGCCTGGTAGCAGCAGCGCATCGAAGCGGAACTGTGGGCAACTCTGCCCGGTGGGCGTGTAGGTGAGCGCATGCGGATCCCACTGGCTGACGAAGCGGGCCTGTCCGGGCGGGATATGGGTCATGAGCGCCGGGTAAGCGCTCTGCAGCGCTGCGTTGCCGCCGCAGTGGTCGCTGTGCAGGTGCGTATTGACCAGCACGTCGAGCGCTCGCCCTTGCAGCGCCGCCTGCACCAGCGCGAGTGTTTGCGGCGCATGGGTGACATAGCCGCTGTCAATCAGCGCACAGGCGTCGCCGCCAAGCAGCAGAATGTTGTTGGACGAGAGCCAGCCGCGCTCGAAAATGGTGATGTCTGGGGGTAGTAGGGGTTGTTGTGGCATAAGGGTTCAGTCGCTTTGATTTCAATTATGCGGCCTGTGCCGTTGCCGCTTAAACTGAGCCCTTCGACCCGGTCCGCCCTTCAATTTAACCAGCACCTGCTCATGCCATTTTCTTCACTCGGTTTGTCTCCTGCGTTGTTGCGCGCCATCAGCGACCAGGCCTGGTCCGCGCCGACGCCGATCCAAGCGGCGGCCATGGGGCCCGCGCTGCAAGGTCGTGACTTGCTGGCTTCGGCGCAGACCGGCTCGGGCAAGACGGCGGCGTTTGCCTTGCCTCTGTTGCAACAATTCGAAGCCGCTGTGCCGCAGAGCCCACGACGACTGCGTGCCCTGATTCTGGTGCCCACGCGCGAGCTCAGCACCCAGGTTGGGGAAGAGATTCGCTTGCTTGCGCAGCACCTGCCACGCGCGTTGAAGGTGTCCATCGTTTTTGGCGGCGTTTCGATCAATCCGCAAATGCTGCGCTTGCGCGGCGGCGCCGACATCGTGGTCGCGACGCCCGGGCGTTTGCTCGACCTGCTCGATCACAACGCGCTCACCCTGCGCGGCGTGACGACGCTGGTGCTCGATGAAGCCGATCGCTTGCTCGATCTGGGCTTTGCTGAAGAGTTGGCGCGCATCGTCCGACTGCTGCCGACGCGGCGGCAGAGCCTGTTTTTCTCGGCGACTTTCCCGCCCGCGGTGCAGACACTGGCGCACACCCTGCTGATTGACCCGGTGCGCATCGAGGTCGCGCCCGAACCGCAGACGCAGCCCGATATTGAGCAGCGCGTGATTGAAGTGGACGCCGCTCAGCGCACCCAGTTGTTGCGCCATCTGATGGCGCAAAACCACTGGAGCCGGGTACTGGTGTTTGTCGCCACCAAACACGCCGCCGAGATGGTGGCCGACAAGCTGCGCAAGGCCCGCATCAATGCCGAGCCGTTTCACGGCGAATTGAGCCAGGGCAAGCGCACGCAAGTGCTGGCTGATTTCAAGGCGTCACGCCTGAAGGTGGTGGTGGCCACCGATGTGGCGGCGCGTGGTCTGGACATCGCGCAACTGCCGGTGGTGGTGAATTTTGATTTGCCGCGCTCGGCGCTGGACTATATCCACCGTATCGGCCGCACCGGCCGCGCGGGCGAGCGGGGCGTGGCGCTGAGCTTTGTCAGTGCTGCCACCGATGCCCATTGGCGTTTGATTGAAAAGCGTCAGGGCTTGAGTCTGCCGCGCGAACAGGTGGTGGGGTTTGAACCAACGGCGGTTAACCCTGCAACTGATAGTGACGTCACCGCCGGTCTGCCTGGCAACGGCGGCATCAAAGGCCAACGCCCGAGCAAAAAAGACAAACTGCGCGCCGCCGCCGCCGCCGCGCGCATCGCAGCGGAAAAATAAAACCCGGTTCAGTTCAGCAAGAAAGCGCTGGCCTGGGCTTTGCGGTCTTGCGCATCAATCTCTTCGTCATACGCGGCACGGCTGGCCAGCGCCTCGCTGGTGTAGGGAATCAGCGGTTTGTCCAGCGGGTGCAGCTTGTGACGGCGCAGGCCGCGCAGTTGTTGCGAACGCTCCATGGTTTGCAACACGCGTTCAGGCTCCATCATCAGGCTGAAGGGATTGAGTTCAAGTGCAATGTTGCTCATCAGGAGGCTCCGGTAGGTTCAAAGCGCCATCGGGAGGTTTTGACGCTTGAGGCAACTGTAGTCGCCCACTCGATTCACTGAAGTCAGCAGGCGACTGTAAAGCGTGTCGGTATTTGCCTTACACGATGACGGCCCCGGTGATCGTTACAAAAGCCGTACTTTCACGCTTTTGCCCTTGACCTTGCCTGCGTTGAGCTTCTGCATCGCCGCCAGCGCAATGTCGCGCTGCACGGCGACAAAGGTGGTGAATTCGGTCACGTTGATCTTGCCGATCTGCTCGCGCGAGTAGCCCGCATCGGCGGTCAGTGCGCCCAGCACGTCGCCGGGACGAATTTTTTCCTTGCGACCACCCAGAATTTGCAAGGTCACCATCGGTGGCAACAGCGGCCCCTGGCCGGTAGGTTTGAGCTCATCGAGCTTGTGCCAAACCGACTCACGCTTTTGATACTGCTCGATCTTGCCGACCGAGCCCATTTCATTCATGCTGGCCAAGCTTAATGCCAGGCCCGACTCTCCGGCACGTCCGGTGCGGCCAATGCGGTGCACATGCACTTCGGGGTCGGGCGTGATGTCCACATTGATCACGGCTTCGAGTTGTGTGATGTCCAGGCCGCGTGAAGCCACATCGGTCGCCACCAGGATGGACGCGCTGCGATTGGAAAATTGCGCCAGCACCTGGTCGCGCTCGCGCTGCTCCAGTTCGCCATACAACGCCAGCGCGCTGAAGCCCTGCGCTTGCAGGTAAGTCACCAGGTCTTTGCACTGCTGTTTGGTGTTGCAGAACGCCAGCGTGCTGATCGGTCGAAAGTGGTTCAGCAGCAGCGCCACCGCCTCGAACCGGTTGGTCCGCGTGACTTCATAAAAGCGCTGCTCGATCAGGCTTTCGGTTTGCTGCGCCGCCACCTGGACTCTCTGCGGCTCGCGCATGAATTGTTTGGCCAGTTTCTCGATGCCTTCCGGGTAGGTGGCCGAAAACAGCAGGGTTTGCCGCTCTTTCGGGCACTGCTTGGCAACGGTGGCCATGTCCTCAAAAAACCCCATGTCGAGCATGCGGTCGGCCTCGTCGAGCACCAGCGTGTTGAGCGCTTCAAGGTTCAAGTACTCGCGCGCCAAGTGGTCCATCACGCGCCCGGGCGTGCCCACCACAATGTGCGCGCCCTGCTCCAGAGAAGCGCGCTGGCCGCGCAAGGCCACGCCGCCACACAGGGTGACGACTTTGATGTTGTCGGTCGCACGCGCCAGGCGGCGAATCTCGATCGTGACCTGGTCCGCCAGCTCGCGCGTGGGGCACAGCACCAGCGCCTGCACCGCAAAGCGGCGCGGGTTCAGGCGCTCCAGCAGCGCCAGGGCGAAAGCCGCCGTCTTGCCGCTGCCGGTTTCGGCCTGCGCAATCAGGTCCTTGCCCGCCAGTGCGGCGGGCAGGCTGGCGGCCTGAATCGGCGTCATCTCCAGGTAGCCCAGTTGCTGCAGGTTGGCCAGCGTGGCCGGGTTCAGGGCCAGGGATTCGAAGCGCTTGCTGGAAGAAGAAGGGGAAGAAGGGGCGGCAGTGGCTGCCTGGGTTTGGGTTGTACTCATGGCTGGATTATCAGTAGTCCGGCTGATTCGCTCCGGAATCGTCCGATCAGATGACCTGTATCAACAAATCCTAAATCAAGGTATTAGTCACTAACAAGCTATGTCTTTGCATTTTGTGAGAAGAATTCAATGCAAACCGGCCATGGCTGGAATGATGTTGAAGCGGGTGAGAGAGCAAGCGGCGGCGATGGCGGCGCGACCCAAACAGG
>NZ_JBAQMD010000090.1:0-12333 GCF_049302455.1 Rhodoferax ferrireducens
TTGCTGAAGTTGCTCAGGGTTTTGACGGCAATGGCCAACACGATGTACATCAGGTCAGTTTCCTTGTAACCGGCGTCCAAGAACGTTTTCACTGTCTCGGTGCTTGGCTGCCCGTGGCTTTTGACCACGGCGACGGTGGTGGCGTACAGCGTGGCCAGCCTGGCATCTGGAATGGCGGTTTGCGCGCGGATGGCCTTGAGCACATCGGCTGGCACGCCGGACATCTTTTCCGCAATCATGCTGTGCGCTGCGGTGCAGTATTTGCAACCGTTCACCTGGCTGACCGCCAGAAACACCACTTCCTGCTCGGCTGGTTTCAGGCCTGATTCGCCACGGAACAAGCCGTAACCGTGCAAATAGGTGCTCAGAACACCAGGCGCGTTGGCCATGTTGGCGTACATATTGGGAATGAACCCGACCTGCTTGAGGGCCAGATCCAGGATTTCTTTTTGTTTGCCCTGTGCGCTGGCATGCTCGACGGGGTGAAGATTCTTGACAAGTGGGGTGGCGGACATGAATGGTTTCTCCTGATAGACAACGCAAAAATGACAATGCCAAAGACGGATTCCCCGGCTCATTTTGCGATAGCCCATGTTAGGCAGGCGCGGTGATTTAAGGTACACCAAACGTCTCGTTTGGATGTTCCAACGTTTCAACCTACATGCCAGAATGGAAACATGCCGACGTCGGCATCAAGCTACCCTGCGCAACAACTCAACTGCTTCACATCCTTGAAAAACGTCTGCGAGCACAGCTTCAAGCCCTCCACCATCGTCAGGTAGGTGAACAACTGGTCGGCCAAATCCTGCACCGTCATGCGCGCCCTGATCGCCAAGGCAGCGGTCTGAATGATCTCACCCGCCTCGCAGGCCACGGCTTGCGCACCGAGCAAGCGCCCCGTGCCCACCTCAGCTACCAGTTTGACGAATCCCATCGTCTCAAAATTGACCAAGGCGCGCGGCACGTTGTCCAGGCTCAAGGTTCGGCTCTCGACGTGCAGCCCGGCATCTTGTGCCTGCGCCTCGTCCAGACCAACGGTGGCGACTTGCGGCTCGGTGAACACCACGGCGGGCATGGTCGTCAGGTCCAGCCGTGCCTCACCATCCGTCATGTTGATGGCAGCGCGTGTGCCAGCAGCTGCCGCCACATAGACAAACTGCGGCTGGTCGGTGCAGTCACCCGCCGCGAAGATGTGCGACACGCTGGTGCGCATGGTCTCATCAATCTGAATCGCCCCCTGCACGTTGGTAGACAGGCCTGCGGCAGGCAGATTCAGCCCGGCCGTGTTGTGTACACGGCCCGTAGCGACCAGCAGCTTGTCGGCACACCACTCACCAGTTGATGTGGTGAGCACAAATTCATCGTTGGCATAACGCACCTGGCTGGCCTGCGTATGCTCCAACACCTCGATGCCTTCGGCACGAAAGGCGGATGTCAACGCCTGGCCAATGGCGGGGTCGTCGCGGTAAAACAGCGTGTGGCGTGCCAGAATCGTCACCTTGCTGCCGAGCCGGGCAAAGGCCTGCGCTAGCTCCAAGGCGACTACGGAAGAGCCAATGACCGCCAGCCTCCTCGGAATCGCGTCACACACCAAGGCTTCGGTGGAAGTCCAAAACGGCGATTCTTTCAAACCCGGAATTGGCGGCACGGCGGCGCTGGCACCGGTGGCAATCAGGCAACGGTCAAAGGCCAGTGCTTGCTCACCCCCCTCGTTCAAACGCACCGTCAAGCTGTGCTTGCTATTGAAGCGCGCCGTGCCACGCAACACCGTGATAGCCGCGTTGCCCTCCAGGATGCCTTCGTATTTGGTATGGCGCAGCTCAGTCACCCGTGCCTGCTGCTGTGCCAGCAAGGCCGAGCGGTTAACGGTGGGCAAGCCTGACGAAATGCCACTATCAAACGGGCTGCTCTGGCGCAGATGCGCAACATGCGCTGCCCGGATGAATATCTTGGACGGCACGCAGCCGATGTTGACGCAGGTGCCGCCGATGGTGGCACGCTCAATCAGCGTGACGCGCGCCCCGCGCTCCACCGCTTTGAGTGCCGCAGCCATGGCCGCGCCACCACTGCCAATAATGGCAATGTGCAAATCAGGCGCTGAGGCGCGAGTGGTGCAGGTGTCCGGGGTTTGTTTAAGTGGGTTCATGGTTCAAGAGGTACTCAGATGATGGCTTCACTTACCAGTCGCAGGTAGTTCACAGCCGTCCGGGCCGCAGCGGCGGTTGGTGGGCCACAGCAGATCCCAGACGGAGACCGCCAGCATCAGCCCCAAGCCCACATACAACAGACTGCCCGGCCAGCCGTCGCCGCCCAGCCATCCCAAGGTCCCTAGCACCAGCGTCGGACCAATCATGCCCAACACACTGCGGCGCCATTGCCGATGGCTCAGCCAGCCCAGCGCATTGACCACCAGGGCGAGCGCGGCAAACAGCGGCATCAGGCGGCTGATGAACAAGCCCTCGTACTCCTGTAAAAAGCCCAGGCCAAGGGCTGCGCCAATGCTGGCGATGACGGGAAAACAGGCGGCGCAGCCAAAGGCCGAGACGATGCTGCCAAAGGTACCGGCTTTGTCGGCGATGCGGGTTATCAGTGTCATCAAGTGTCTCCGGTTGATCAGTTTGCGGTTGCAGACAGCGTAAGATAGGTCTGTAGTCAAGTACGGAGTCAAGCACTGTATGCAAAATGGATTCGAAGGCCTCAAAAATGGTCTCACTATTGGTGCTTTTGCCCAAGCCGCCGGGGTCAATGTGGAGACCATCCGTTTCTACCAACGCAAGGGCCTGCTCTCGCAGCCCGACAAACCATTGGGGAGCATTCGCCGTTATGGAGATTCGGACGTGGCACGGGTCCGGTTCGTCAAGTCGGCACAGCAACTGGGCTTCAGTCTGGACGAAATTGCCGAATTGCTGCGACTGCACGACGGTACGCACTGTGCCGAAGCGCGCACGCTGGCAGAACACAAACTCGTTGGCGTACGCCAAAAATTGGCTGACCTGACAAGGATCGAGTCAGCGCTGACCGGCCTGGTGGAGCAATGCTGCGTCACCACCGGTAACGTGACCTGCCCATTGATCTCCGCGTTGCACTGCGGCACCGGCGCATGAGCATCGATTCATATCAACCAACAGGCCGCTCGAACAATTCGATTTTGGCTGTTTCTGCGATATTGCTGATCGCAGTGGGTGTCATCGTCTGGTGGCTTTGGTCTACGGAATTTGGCATGGGTGGCGACAACACCATGGAAGGGGTCGTTGCGCAACTACGCGCCTGGGGGCCGTGGGCAGCGTTGGGCTCGATTGTCCTGATGCTTGTTCACTCGTTTCTTCCTTTCCCGTCCGAGATCATCGCGCTGGCAAACGGGATGGTGTTTGGGCCATTCTGGGGTTCGGTCGTTACCTGGGTCGGTGCCATGCTCGGCGCTATCAGCACGTTCGGTCTGGTGCGACTGCTGGGTCGGCCGTTTATTGACCGCATGCTCTCGCAAAGCCAGTTGCAACGACTGTCCGACTGGTCGTCCCGGCAAGGCGGTATTGCACTATTGATAGGTCGCTTGATTCCCGTCGTTGCCTTCAATTTGCTGAATTACGCCGCCGCGATGACCCACATTTCGTGGTGGACCTACATTTGGGCGACTGGTCTGGGCATACTGCCACTGACCATTCTGCTCAATGTTTTCGGTGCCAGCATCCTGACCCTGACGACTTCGAACTGGATTTGGATCTTGCTCGGGGTTTTTGCTGTCACAGTCTGGCTACTGGCAAGACGCCATTCAAGGGCCAATAGGGACAGTCTGATTGAACAGGACCATGGAATGGATTGACCATGCACACTACTGGACCGTTTTTTATGTCTGATTCCCGTCAACTCTCGGGTGCTGAATTGGCGGCAGCCCTGCTTGAGAGCCGCCAGCGCACGCATTCTCTGGTGGATGATCTAAGCCCCGCGCAATGGAGCCCGCCGCGACAGATCGGCATCAACCCCATTGCCTGGGAGTTGGCGCACATCGCCTGGTTTGCCGAGTTCTGGATCTTGCGGGGCCCGCATCAGCGCGATGAGCAAGGGCTGGTTCACGCCGCGCGCCCCCCCCGCTTTGCCGGACCGGATGCATTGTTTGATTCCGCGCGACTGGCACACGCCCAGCGCTGGGGTCAAGCCATGCCCTCTCGTGCGGCGCTGGCGTCCATGCTGTCGAATCAGTTGGAAGCCTGTATCGCGGCGCTGCCGCTGGGCGCTACTGCGTATACCCGTGACGCGCAAGACCCGCTGTATTTTCATCGCCTGGCCCTGTTCCACGAGGATATGCACGGCGAAGCCTTTTGCTGGATGCGCTCGGCCTTGGCTTATCCCGCGCCCGACGGGGTGGCGGTGCCACAGTTGCCCGTCAGCAGGCCGCTGACCGTGCCGGGGGCCGAGGTCTGCATTGGCTACCGCAACACGGAACCGGGCTTCGCCTTCGACAATGAACGCCCCGCCATGAACGTTCGACTGGGCGACTTCGAGATCGACAGCACGCCCATGTCCGCCGGCGAGTTTGCCCGCTTCGTCGAGGCCGGGGGCTATGACAGCGCAAAGTACTGGCCCGCAGACGCTGGCGTGTGGCGAGCGCAGTCGGCTTGCGCGCACCCGCAGCATTGGCGACGCGGCCCCCACGGTGATTGGCAAATGCGCTGGTTTGACCACTGGCTGCCACTGGTCAGCACAGCACCCGCCATGCATCTGAACGCCTTTGAAGCCGAAGCCTATTGCCTGTGGGCCGGTCGGCGTTTACCGACCGCGAGCGAGTGGGAATACGCGGCAACAACGCAGCCGGGGTTTCACTGGGGCCACAGCGTGTGGGAGTGGACCTCAAGCGCCTTCGCGCCCTACCCCGGTTTTGAGCCTGGCCCTTACCATGCTTACTCGCAGCCCTGGTTTGGCAATCACCGCGAGATGCGTGGCGGCGCATTTGCCAGCCACGCCCGCATGCACAACCCGCGCTACCGCAATTTTTTTCAACCTCATCGCACCGACGTGTTTGCCGGTTTTCGCACGGCGGCACTTTAACAAGGCTTTGCGCGCCCCTCACCGCGACAGCGCGCCGCGAACCGCATAACTCAGCGCATCAACCAGCGCCAGCATGGCCAGCAAGACAGTGCTGGTCTCGCCCATCTGGAACAGGCCCATGTGAAAGGCCAGCATCTGCCCCAGGCCACCGGCGCCCACCACGCCAAGCACGGCGGCAGCGCGGATGTTGTTCTCCCAGCGGTAAAGGGTGTAGCTCATCAACTGCGGTAACACTTGCGGCAAGGTGGCGTAAAGGAACACGCGGGCTTCACCGACACCGCGCAACCGCAGCGCAAAGCTTGGCCCCGGTGCGGCGTTTTCTATGGCTTCGGCAAACAGGCGGCCCAGCACGCCTGCGGTGTGCAGACCCAAGGCCAGCGTGCCGGCAAACGGCCCCAAACCGGCCGCAATCAAGAGCAGAGCCGCCCACACCAGTTCAGGTGTGCTGCGCAAGGCATTGAGCAGCAAGCGCGTGGTCCCGCGCCAGCGCGCCGGGTCTTGTGCATGGGTTCTTGCGGCGGGCAGCGCCAAGGCCAGACCCAACAGCACCGCCAGCAGCGTGCCCAAGGCCGACATCGCCAGCGTTTCCAGGGTGGCCAGCAGCACCTTGGTGACAAACACCGTGCTGGTCTGTGGATGCAGCAGCTCGCCCAAAAAACAGCCCATTCTTTGCGCCGCGTTCCACGACCAGAACTGCGCCCATTGCAGATTGAGCGTTGCAAAACTGGCCACCACCAGTATCAGCACACCCAGCATCAACCAGCATGCCTTGCAGCGTGCATCAAACAGCTTGGGCGGCAATTTGTAGGTGTCGTTGGCGGCGCTGTGGTTCATGCATTCTTCCTCATGCCAAACCCTTGCGCAGCATCGCACTCATGCGGTCTGCCAGCCACACCAGCGCCATGAAGACCAGCAAAATGCTGGCCACTTCAGACCCGTTGAACATCTTCATGGAGGAGTCCATGAGCTGCCCCAGCCCACCGGCCCCGACAAAACCCAACACCGCGCTGGAGCGTATGGCGCACTCCCACCGGTACACGGTGTAGCTGGTCAGCTCACCCGCGTTTTGCGGCAGCAGGCCATAGAAGAAGGCTTGCAGCCGACCCGAACCATTGCGCATCAGATTAGTGGTGGCGTGGGCGTCGCCGCTCTCCATGATATCGGCGTAGACCTTGCCCAGCATGCCGCTGTAGGTGAGCGCAATGGCCAGCACGCCCGAGGTGGGCCCCAGGCCAACCACGCGCACAAACACCAGCGCCCACACCAACTCGGGCACGCTGCGCAGCACCAGCAGCAGCCAGCGCACCCCTTGGCGCAGCACGCTGGGTACCGTGGCCATACGACCAGTCAGGCTTGACAGCGACAGCACCCGCACCGACAGCAGCGACAAAGGGATCGCCAGCAGCAGCGCCAGAGTCAGGCCCGCTGTGGCCATGGCCACGGTGCGCCAGGTTTCACGCGCCAGCAGCCCCAAAAACTCGGCATCCATGCGGGGTGGGACGAACGCGCCGACAAAATTCAGCGCTGGCTTCAAGGCGCCCGGCTCCAGCAGCACCCAGGGCTTGAACTCGGTCAGCACCACAGCTGGCCAGAGCAAGGCCAAGCCCGCCAGCGCCCAGAAGACGCGCGCGGCCCAAGCCGGGTCACGCAAGGCGGGGCGGTTTGGCGTCAAGGCCGGCGCGGGCAATTCGTTGGGCATGGTGCGGTGCGGCTCAGCGGCAGTGCATGACGACCGGAGCCGGGTCAGTTGGCAAAGCGTCGGCCTCGGTGCTGGCGAGGCCACTCAATTCATGCAGATGCTGCGCATACAGCGCCTGCAAATGCTGCGGGGTCACCTCGGCGGCAGGCAAATCAAAGGCCACCTGGCCGTCGCGCAAGCCCACGATGCGCGGGAAATGGGCCAGGGCCATCTCGACATGGTGCAGCGTGGCCACCAGCGTGGCGCCGCGCTCCTGTGCCGCGCGGCTCAAAGTTTCAATGGCGTGTTGGGAGCGTGTCGGGTCCAGCGCCGACAAGGGTTCATCCACCAGGATGAGGCTGGCCTGAGACACCAGCGCCCGCGCCAGGCCCACGCGCTGGCGCTCGCCACCCGAGAGCCGGTCAACACGGTCAAACAGCTTGTCGCTGACATCAAACCCGGCCAGGGCTCGTTCTGCCAGCGCGATGTCCGTTGGGTAAAACAGGCTGCGCACGCTGGCCCACAGGCTCTCGTGCGGCAGGCGTCCCGCCAGCACGGCGGTGACCACGCGTTGGCGCGGTGGCAGCGGCGGAACCTGGGGCGCCAGAAACAAGGCACCGCGCAACTTCTGTAGCGCGCCGCGCGACAGCTGCCACGGGTCCTGGTCGTCCAGCAGCAAGCGGCCCGCGGACGGCTTGAGCGCACACGCCAACAAATGCAGCAGCGTGGTCTTGCCCGCACCGGACGGGCCGATGACGGCCAGTTGCTCGCCGGCGCGCACGGTCAGGTTCTGCTCGCGCAGCGCCGGCACAGCACCCAGCTTGGCCGAGGGGTGTTGGCCCGAGATGCCGTGCAGTATGATTTTCATGAATGAAATAAGGCTCTAGCCCTCGTAGAATATACGCGAGATGCTATTAAATACATAGCATTACTGTTTGACAACTTACTTCAGCAAACCCGCGTTGCGGGCGGCCTGTTCAATGCCCTTGTAGTTGTCGGCCTTGGTGGCAATGAAACGGGTGGCGCGCTGCAGCTCCAGAATTTCTTTGCCCTCGGCCGTGTTGCGGTCCAGCTTCAGGAAGGCCTGGGTCAGCTTGTCGCGCAGCGCCACCGGCATGTCGGCATGCACCGTCCAGTTGTAGTCAAAGTAGCCGGGGGTGGTGTAAAACACCTTCACCTTGCTGGCATCTACCTTGCCCTCTTTAACAAACTTTTCCCACACCGAGATGTTCAGGGCACCGGCGTCCACCTTGCCCGCCGCCACTGCGGCGATAGTGGCATCGTGCGCGCCGGAGTAGGCCACGCGCTTGAAGTCTTTGTCCGGGTCAATATGGGCCTGCAACAAAAAGCTGCGGGGCATCAAATGGCCGGAGGTGCTGGACTGTGACCCAAAGCTCACGTTCTTGCCTTTCAAATCCGCCAGGGACTTGATACCGGGATCACTCGTGATGAACACCGAGCGAAACTTCTCATCCTCTTCGCGCTGCACCAGCGGGACGACTTTGCCACCCGAGCGCACATTGGCCTGCACGAAGGTAAAGCCACCGTACCACGCCATGTCCACCTGCTTGTTGACCAGGGCCTCGACCGACGCCGCATAGTCGGTGACCGGCGTGAATTCGACTGGTCTGCCCAGGATTTTTTCCAGGTATTTCACCAGCGGGGCCGCCTTGCGCGCCAACTCGGTGGGCGACTCATCGGGGATGGCGGTCACTTTGAACACGGCTTGGGCCTGCGCCAGCGATCCGAATAGAACCAGCGCACATCCCAGCAAAATATGTTTTGGAGAAAATTTAGTCATGTGAATAGCCTGAAAAAGTGAGAAAACGAAGCAGCGATTAGACTCGAATCCGGCCACTCCTGCAGACCATGCGCCGCTGTAAAAACAGGTGTAAGGTTTTTTGACTTGGAGACGACTAACCTAACCCGCCGTGCTTGATGCCGGCTGCAAAACCTCGCCCATGACCCAAGCCCGCGTCCTCATCATCAGCCCCGCGTTAGCCGATGCCAACAATGGCAACTGGCAAACCGCGCGGCGCTGGTCGCGCATGCTGCGCCCTGCGTTCCAGACCACCATTGTGCAGACCTGGCATGGCGAGCCGTTTGATGTGATGCTGGCGCTGCACGCGCGGCGCTCTGCGGATTCGATTGCTGCCTGGGCCCGCGCGCAAGGTGCAGTGGCGGATGCACCGGGACTTGCCGTGGTGCTCACCGGCACCGATTTGTACCGCGACATTCAAATCGATACCTGCGCGCAAGCCTCCCTTGCCTATGCACAGCAACTGGTGCTGCTGCAGGAATGCGGGCCGGATGCCTTGCCTCCTGCGCTGCGGCACAAGGCGCGGGTGATTTTTCAGTCCACCCCCGCGCGGAACAAGGTCGTCAAGACAGGGCAACATGTGCGCGCCGTGATGGTGGGGCATCTGCGCGATGAAAAATCACCGCAAACCCTGTTTGCCGCTGCGCGTCTGCTCCACGGCCACCCCGACATCTTCATCGACCACATTGGCGAGGCGCTAGACGCACAACTGGGCGCGCAAGCCCAAGCCTGCGCTGCGCAATGCCCACACTACCGCTGGCTGGGCGGCTTGCCCCATGAAGCCACGCGGCGCCACATTCAGCGCGCGCATCTGCTCATCCATGCCAGCCGAATAGAGGGCGGCGCGCATGTCGTGATGGAGGCGGTGCGCAGCGGCACGCCCGTGTTGGCCTCCCACATTGCCGGCAACGTGGGCATGCTGGGGCCAGACTATGCAGGCTATTTTGCGCAAGGTGATGCGCAGGCGCTGGCCGATTTGCTGCTGCGCTGCCGCCGCGACCAGGCCGACAACCAGCCACATGCCGACAATTTCTACCACCAGTTGCAGGCCCAGTGCGCACAGCGTGCGCCCCTGTTTGCACCCGCCGCCGAACAAGCCGCGCTGCATGCGCTGGTGCGTGACTTGCTACCCAAAACCCCCAATCCAAAGTGAAGCGACTCGATGCAAGCACCTGAACAACCCATCCTCAGAGACATCGTGCTGGTCGGCGGTGGCCACAGCCACGTGGGCGTGCTTAAAAGCTTTGGCATGCAGCCGGTTCCCGGCGTGCGCCTGACGGTCATCTGCACCGACATGCATACGCCCTACTCGGGCATGTTGCCCGGCTATGTGGCGGGCCACTATGACTATGACGAAGTTCACATTGACCTGAGCCGTCTGGCGGTATTCGCCGGCGCACGCCTGTACCGCGACGAGGTGATCGGGCTGGACCGCGTCAACCGCAAAGTGCTGTGCCGCAACCGCCCGCCGGTGCCGTATGACGTTCTGTCCATCAACATCGGCTCCACGCCCCAACTCCATGGCGTGCCGGGCGCTCTTGAGAACGCCATCGCGGTCAAACCCATCACCCGCTTCAACGAGCGTTGGCTGGCACTGCTGGAACGTGTGCAGCGCCACCCCGGCACCACCACCGTGGCGGTGGTGGGGGCCGGTGCGGGCGGCGTGGAGTTGCTGCTGGCCATGCAGTGGCGCTTGCGCCACGCCTTGCACTCGCTGGGTCGCAACCCCGATGAGCTGGTCTTTCATCTGTTCAGCAGCGACCCCAACATTTTGCCGACCCACAACCTGGGTGTGCGCAGGCGTTTTGACGCCGTGCTGGCCGAGCGTCAGGTGCGGGTGCACCGCAACGCAGCCGTCACACAGGTGACGCCGGGGCGGCTGCAAACCGCTGCAGGCGAGGTGATCGATACCGATGAGATCGTCTGGGTGACCCGCGCCGGCGGCGCTGCCTGGCTGCGAGACACCGGCCTGGCGCTGGACGCAGACGGTTTCATTCAAGTCACCGACACCTTGCAGACGGTGACCGACCCCGCCGTTTTTGCCGCCGGCGACATTGCCAGCATGGTGAACCACCCGCTGGAGAAAGCCGGCGTTTTTGCAGTGCGCCAAGGGCCACCGCTGGCAGCGAACCTGCGCTTGAGTGTGCAGGGCGGGACTTTGAAACCTTACCACCCGCAACGCAGTTGGTTGGCGCTCATCAGCACCGGCGACCAGTACGCAGTGGCGTCACGCGGCTGGCTCGGTTTTGCCGGGGCCTGGGTGTGGCGCTGGAAGGACTGGATTGACCGGCGCTTCATGCGCAAGTTCCAGGACCTGACACCCATGGACACTCATGGCACCCGCGCGCAGCCGACATCGGCTGGTGTAGCTGGCACAGTGCAGCTCACGCCCGAAGAATCGCTGCAAGCCATCTCGGCCATTGCCATGCGCTGCGGCGGCTGCGGCGCCAAGGTGGGCGCCACGGTGTTGTCACGCGCCTTGAGCCAATTGCACCCGGTGCAGCGCGAAGACGTGGTCATCGGCTTGAGCGACCCGGACGATGCCGCCGTGGTGCGGGTGCCGTCCGGCAAAGCGATGGTCCATTCGGTGGACTTCTTTCGCTCCTTCATTGACGACCCCTACCTCTTTGGCAAGGTCGCCGCCAACCATGCACTGGGCGACATTTGGGCCATGGGCGCGCAGGCGCAGTCGGCCACTGCGATTGCCACCGTGCCCTCGGGCCTGGAGAGCAAGGTCGAAGACGTGTTGTTCCAGATGATGACGGGCGCGCTGGAAGTGTTGAACGAGGCCAACTGCGCCCTGGTGGGCGGCCACACCGGCGAAGGCAAGGAGCTGGCGCTGGGCTTTGCCATCAATGGTTTGATCGATGACGACCCGGCGCAGATCTTGCGCAAGAACGGCATGCGCCCTGGCGATGTGCTGATTCTCACCAAACCGATTGGCACCGGCACCTTGTTTGCAGCGCACGCGCGCCTGAGCGCCAAGGGCCGCTGGATTGACGCGGCCTTGCAGTCCATGGTGGTATCCAACCAAAAGGGCGCCCAGTGCCTGCGCGAATTTGGCGCAACTGCCTGCACCGACCTGACCGGCTTTGGATTGCTGGGCCACCTGGTAGAGATGACACGCCCCTCTGGGGTTGATGCGGAAATTGATTTGAGCGCGCTGCCCCTGCTGGATGGGGCGCAGGAATGCGTGGCTGGCGGCATCGTCAGTTCCTTGCAAAGCGCCAACGTGCGCCTGCGCCGCGCCTTGCGCAACCAGGAAGCGATGGTCAATCACCCCCGCTACCCGCTGATTTTTGACCCGCAAACGGCTGGTGGCCTGCTGGCCAGCGTGCCAGCCGACAAGGCACAGGCCTGCATCGCGGCGCTGCGTGAACTGGGCTACAGCCACACGGTGGCGATTGGCCGGGTTTTGCCGCAAGGGGAAGCGCTGGAGCCGATTTCGCTGTGCGCGTGAATGGCTGGGAGTCTGGACGGCAGCAGGCTCTGAAAATTGACGAAAATTCGACCTCTCGGAACGGCTCAGGCTGCGTTATTTCGTACTGGGCAACAAATCAGCCGGAGTGCAGCCCATGACCCGCTCGAAACTTTCAGGGACAAAACCGGGTGTCATCGGCTCGCGCAGTCAATCAACTTTGTAGGCCGCAAACCGCTCGTCAACCGTCGTGGCAAAGAGGTGGTTGCTGAAGTTGCTCAGGGTTTTGACGGCAATGGCCAACACGATGTACATCAGGTCAGTTTCCTTGTAACCGGCGTCCAAGAACGTTTTCACTGTCTCGGTGCTTGGCTG
>NZ_JBAQMD010000091.1:0-24771 GCF_049302455.1 Rhodoferax ferrireducens
GCTGGCGCCTGCTCCCGGCCTTTTCAATCCGTGCGCAAGGGTGACGCGGCCAATGGCGCCTGCCACCGTCGTCGCCGTCACGGCAATCGACACTAGATGAACCCTTCACCACTCACAGCTCTTGAAAGTGATGGGCATCGCCCATAATTGAAGGTTGGCGGCGCCGATCCCAGGGCGCCGGTTTCATTTGTTAGACCTTCGAACCCAAAATGACCAAACAAACCCTTTCCTTCCAGGCCGAAGTGGCCCAGTTGCTGCACCTCGTCACCCATTCGCTGTACTCCAACAAGGAGATTTTCCTGCGCGAGTTGATCTCCAACGCATCGGACGCCTGCGACAAGCTGCGTTATGAGGCCATCAACGACAGCGGCCTGTATGAAGACGCGCCCACCCTCGAAGTGCGCGTGTCGTTCGACCCGGCGGCCAAAACGCTCACGATCTCCGACAACGGCATCGGCATGAGCGCACAGGAAGCCATTGACCACCTGGGCACCATTGCCAAGAGCGGCACCAAAGATTTTGTGAGCAAGCTCAGCGGCGACCAAAAAGCCGACTCGCAGCTCATTGGCCAGTTCGGCGTCGGTTTTTACTCCGGCTTTATCGTTGCCGACAAGATCACGGTCGAGTCGCGCCGCGCTGGCATGAAAGCCACTGAAGGTGTGCGCTGGATCAGCGGCGGCGCCGGTGACTTTGAAGTTGAAACCATAGACCGCCCGGCACGCGGCACCAGCGTCATCCTGCACCTGCGCGACGACGCCATGGACTATTGCAGCGCCTGGAAGCTCAAGAGCATCATCAACAAGTATTCAGACCACATCAGCCTGCCCATTCTGATGGAAAAAGAAGAATGGAAAGATGGCGAACTGATCAACCCGAGTGACGAAAAAGGCGGCCGCCAGCCCGGCGGCATGGTCAAGACCGGCGAGTGGGAAACCGTCAACAAGGGCAACGCCATCTGGGCGCGCGCCAAGAAAGACATCACGCCTGAGCAGTACACGGAGTTCTACAAACAGATCAGCCATGATTTTGAGGCGCCGCTGGCCTACACCCACAACCGGGTCGAAGGCAGCACCGAATACACGCAACTGCTCTACCTGCCCAGCAAAGCGCCGATGGACTTGTTCAACCGCGAGAAGTCTGCGGGTGTGAAACTCTATGTCAAGCGGGTTTTCATCATGGACGACGCCGAGGCGCTCTTACCCACCTACCTGCGCTTTGTCAAGGGCGTGGTCGATTCAGCGGACCTGCCACTGAACGTGAGCCGGGAGCTGCTGCAGGAAAGCCGCGACGTCAAAGCCATCCGTGAAGGCTGCACCAAACGCGTGCTGGGCATGCTGGAAGATCTGGCCAAACACGACAAGCTGCCGGCACCTTCTGCCGACGGCGGGACGGACCCCACCGCAGGGGTTTCCGATGTCTTGAGTGAAGAAGACAAGGCCAACGAAGGCAAGTACAGCAAGTTCTACGCTGAATTTGGCGCCGTGCTGAAAGAAGGCCTGGGCGAGGACTATGCCAACAAGGACCGTCTGGCCAAGCTCTTGCGTTTTGCCAGCAGCAGCACCGACACTGTGAGCGTCAGTTTTGCCGACTACAAGGCGCGCATGAAGGAAGGCCAGGAAGCCATCTACTACATCACCGCCGATACCCCGGCGGCGGCCAAGAACAGCCCGCAACTCGAAGTGTTCAAGAAAAAGGGCATTGAAGTGCTCTTGATGACCGATCGCGTGGACGAATGGGCGCTGAACTACCTGCAGGACTTTGACGGCACGCCGCTGCAGTCCGTGGCCAAGGGCGCGGTCGACCTGGGCAAGTTGCAAGACGAGGCCGAGAAGAAAGCGGCTGAAGAAGCGGCTGAAACCTTCAAGCCCTTGCTGGCCAAGCTGAAAGAAGCGCTCAAAGACAAAGCCGAAGACGTGCGCGTGACGACCCGGCTGGTCGACTCGCCCGCCTGCCTGGTGGTGCAAGACCACGGCATGAGCACCCAACTGGCGCGTATGCTCAAGCAAGCGGGTCAGGCCGCACCGGACGTCAAACCGGTGCTGGAAGTCAACGCCGAGCACCCGCTGGTGAAAAAGCTCGATGGCTCGGTGCACTTCAACGACCTGGCGCACATCCTGTTCGACCAGGCCTTGCTGGCCGAAGGCGGCCTGCCCGCTGACCCCGCGGCTTATGTGAGACGGGTGAATGCCTTGCTGGTGTGATTCTTATATAAGAAACAAGGCTCTAGCCCCCGTCACTACTGGGTTATATGCTACTTAAATAGTAGCAATCCAAGCGCAAAAAGCCCCGCAGTCAAACCGACTGGCGGGGCTTTTTTAGGGGCGCTTGCGTGTCGGCGGCAATCTGCTGCTGTTCAACTCAGTCAGTCTGACGCGGCGTTGCCCCGTGCTTGTTATCGTGCCGTCAGCTACGCCACCAGCAGCGTGCCCGGGCATTCCAGGTAGCCGCGCATTTTTTGGATGAATTCGGCCGCGTACATGCCGTCCACCACCCGGTGGTCGAACGATGACGACAGGTTCATCATCTTGCGCGCCACCACCAGCCCACCTCTGATCATGGGCCGCTCAACGATGCGGTTGGTGCCCACAATGCCCACTTCGGGGTGGTTGATCACCGGGGTGCTGACAATACCCCCCAGCGCGCCCAGGCTGGTCAGGGTGATGGTGGAGCCGCTCAAATCCTCGCGCGCGGCCTTGCCGCTGCGGGCGGCTTCGCTGGCGCGCAGCACGGCGCTTGCTGTGGCCCACAGGTCCAGCGTTTCGGCGTGGCGGATCACCGGCACCATCAGGCCGTTGCTGGTCTGGGTGGCCATGCCCAGATGCACGGCCGAATAACGGGTGACCACACCGGCATCGTCGTCATAACGGGCGTTCACCTCGGGGTGCTCACGCACCGCCAGCACCATGGCGCGGATCAAAAACGGCAACAGGGTCAGGCGGCCCCGCGTGGCGCCGTATTGGGTGTTCAAGCGCGCCCGCAGGTCTTCGAGTTCCGTCACGTCGATTTCTTCGACATAGGTGAAATGCGGAATGCGGCGTTTCGCCTCCTGCATTTTTTGCGCGATCTTGCGGCGCAGGCCAATCACGGGGATGGCCTCTTCGCCGTCGCGTTGCGCGTAGCGCTGATCGGCCCGGGCCCGCTCGGATGCGTGCCCGCCACGCTTGGCGTGGGCATCCAGATCGTCTTGCGTGATGCGCCCGGCCGGGCCGGTGCCTGTGATGGTGCCCAGGTCAATACCCAGTTCCCAGGCCTGCCGCCGCACCGCGGGGGCGGCAATGGACAAGGCGCCACGGGGTCGGGCAACCGGTGCTGTCGCGGTCGGCGCAGGTTGGGGCACGGCGACGGTTGCCAGCGCTGGTGCCGGGGTTTTGGCCGCAGGGGCAGGTGCAGCCGCGGGTGCAGCCACAGCCACAGCAGCTGCTGGCGCGGGCGCTGGTACGACCGCTGCATCGGCGGCGGGCTGAGCCGAACCTTGCACTTCAATGTGGATGATCTCGGTGCCCACCGCCACCACCTGCCCTGCCGTGACGTTGAGCGACACCACGGTGCCCGCCACCGAGGACGGGATTTCGACCGTGGCTTTGTCGGTCATCACGTCGGCCAGGATCTGGTCCTCGGCGACCACGTCGCCCACCTTCACGTGCCAGACCACCAGTTCGACTTCGGCAATGCCTTCGCCAATATCGGGCATCTTGATCGTTTGAATGCTCATCTCAGGCCTCCATCACACGTTTGAATGCCGCTGCAACCCGCGCTGGCCCGGGGAAATACGCCCACTCCTGCGCGTGCGGGTAAGGCGTGTCCCAGCCCGCCACACGCTCGATCGGGGCTTGCAGGTGGTAAAAACAATGTTCCTGAATCAGGCTTGAGAGTTCAGCGCCCAGCCCGTTGGTGCGGGTCGCCTCATGCACGATCACGCAGCGGCCGGTCTTTTTGACCGAGGCCACCAAGGTGTCGAGGTCCAGCGGCCACAGGCTGCGCAGATCGATGATTTCAGCGTCCACCCCGCTCTCGTTCGCCGCCGCTTCGGCCACATAGACCATGGTGCCGTAAGCGATCACGGTCAGCGCCGACCCCGGCCGCACGACCGCCGCCGAGTCCAGCGGCACGGTGTAGTAACCCTCGGGCACCAGGCCCAACGGGTGTTTGGACCAGGGCACCACCGGCTTCTCGTGGTGGCCATCAAACGGGCCGTTGTAGAGCCGCTTGGGCTCCAGAAAAATAACCGGGTCGTCGTTCTCGATCGAGGCAATCAGCAGCCCTTTGGCGTCATACGGATTGGACGGCATCACGGTGCGCAGGCCGCAGACCTGGGTGAACATGGCCTCCGGGCTCTGGCTGTGGGTTTGCCCGCCGTAGATGCCGCCGCCACACGGCATGCGGATGGTCATCGGGCAGGTAAAGTCACCGGCCGAGCGGTAACGCAAGCGCGCCGCCTCCGACACGATCTGGTCGGTGGCGGGGTAAACATAGTCGGCAAATTGAATCTCAACCACCGGGCGCAGGCCGTAGGCGGCCATGCCAACGGCCGTGCCGACGATGCCGCCCTCGGAAATGGGGGCATCAAACACGCGCTGGTTGCCGTATTTCTGCTGCAGACCTTCGGTGCAGCGGAACACGCCGCCAAAATAGCCCACGTCCTGGCCATACACGACCACGTTGCTGTCACGCGCCAGCATCACATCCATGGCGGAGCGCAGCGCCTGGATCATGGTCATCGGCGTTTTGTCGGGAATGTTGTTGTCCGTCATGATCAAGCTCCCAACTCTTCGCGCTGCGCGCGCAAGTGCGCGGGCATGTCTTTGTAAACGTCTTCAAACATCGCTTCCAGGCGTTGCGGGCGGCCGTCGGCCAGGGTGCCGTAGCGCTCGGCCTCTTTCTGCGCCGCTGCGACCCGCGCTTCGAGCTCTTTTTGCGCCGCTTCGTGCTCGGCATCCGACCAGGCACCGAGTTTGATCAGATGCTGCTTGAGGCGCGCAATCGGGTCGCCCAGCGGAAAGCGTGCCGCGTCGTTGGCCGGGCGGTACTTGCTGGGGTCGTCCGACGTGGAGTGCGGTCCGGCGCGGTAGGTCACCCACTCAATCAGCGTCGGGCCAAAGTTGCTGCGCGCACGCTCCAGCGCCCATTGGGAGGCGGCATAGGCGGCCAGAAAATCATTGCCATCAACGCGCAGCGAGGCAATGCCACTGCCAACACCGCGCGCGGCAAAGGTGGTGCCTTCGCCCCCGGCGATGGCCTGAAAGGTGGAAATCGCCCACTGGTTGTTGACCACGTTGAGAATGACCGGCGCCCGGTACACATGGGCAAAGGTCAGGCCGGTGTGAAAGTCAGCTTCGGCGGTGGCGCCGTCGCCGATCCAGGCCGAGGCCACCTTGTCATCACCCTTGATGGCCGAGGCCATGGCCCAGCCCACCGCCTGAATCACCTGCGTCGCCAGATTACCCGAGATCGAGAAGAAGCCTTGCTTTTTGCTCGAATACATCACCGGCAGCTGGCGCCCCTTCATCGGGTCGCGCTCATTTGAATAGAGCTGGCAGATCATGTCCACCATGTTGTTGTCTTCGCGCGCCAGCAGCAGGCCTTGCTGGCGGTAGGTCGGAAAGCACATGTCACCCTCGCCCAGCGCCAGCGCGTGGGCGGTGGCAATGGCTTCTTCACCCAGGCACTGCATGTAGAACGACATTTTTTTCTGCCGCTGCGCGATCAGCATGCGGGCATCGAAGGCACGCGTGAGCATCATGGCGCGCAAACCCCGGCGCAACAGCGCCACATCAACGTGCGGCGCCCAGGGTCCCACCGCCTGGCCCGCGTCATCGAGCACGCGGATCAGCGCAAAGGCCAGATCACTGGTTTGAGCGGCCGCCACATCCACCGGGGGGCGGCGTTTGGAACCGGCAGCTGAGAGGGGAAGATAAGAAAAATCGGTGTCATGGCCAGGTCGCCCGGTGGGCTCCGGCACATGCAGATGAAGGGTTTCGCGTTTGGGCATCGGTAGGTCTCCTTGCAAGATTGTGTCCTGCATTAGATAGTCTGTAAATTCAGCTCAAAAAGCCGGTCGGGTAACCGCACGCTGAGCCAACAATGCAGCAATGCCCACGGGATCACCGCAGGCATTGCTTGGGGTGTGAAGCATAACGGATTTTTGCTTGATCGCCCCCGAAACACGCCAGGCCGGGCAGCCGCCCTAGCCCCGAAACCGCTTGCGCGTCAGCGCCAGCGCGATCCAGAAGCCAGCCACCGTGTACACCACCAGCACCAGCACATGACGCAAGACATGCGTCGGCCACTGGTCCATGAACAGGGGGCGCACCAGTTCGACGGCGTTGGTCAGCGGCAGCCAGCTCGATATCGTGCGCACCACCACAGGCAATTGCTCCAGCGGGAAAAAGATGCCGCTCAGGAACATCATGGGTGTCAGAAACAGCGTGAAGTAGTAGGTGAAAAAGTCGTAGCCCTTGGCTAACGCGTTGAAAATCAGCGCAATACAACTGAAGGTGATGCCCACGCCCAGCAGCACCGGCCACGCCACCAGCAGTTTGGGTGAATAGCTGATGCCCAGGGCCAGCATCACGCCCAGAATGGCCGTCACGGTGAACAGCGCCTTGAACGCCGCCCACAGCATCTCGGCCAGCACGATGTCGTCCAGGTTCACCGGTGCATTCATGATGCCGTCCCAGGTTTTTTGCACATGCATGCGCGAAAACGCCGAGTACAGCGCCTCAAAACTGGCCGCCTGCATGGCGCTCATGCAGATCGAGCCGCTGGCCAGAAACAGGATGTAGGGCACCGGCGTGCCGTCGACGCTGACCTTGCCGACCAGCGCGCCCATGCCGTAGCCAAAAGCGACCAGCCACATCAGGGGTTCGGCGATATTGCCCACCAGACTGGGAATGGCCAGCTTGCGCCAGACCAGCAAATTGCGCAGGAATACCGGCCACCAGCGCATTGAGAGTTCGGGCGCGCGCCAGACTGATTGATGGACTGGGGTGTTCATTTGAGTACTCATGCCTCCTCCCTGATCTGGCGGCCGGTGAGTTTGAGAAACAAATCCTCCAGATTGGCCGGGCGGTGCAGCGTACGCAACTGCGGGTAAGCGGCCAGGGCTTGCAGCAGCGGTTTGGCGTCAAGCGTATAGAAAAACACCGTCTCGCCACTCACCTCCGTGCGCGCCGCCAGGGCTTTGAGTGGCGAATCCGCCAGCGTCAGTGCGCCTGCGCCAAAGACCTCGACCACGTCGGGCTCCAGATACTGGGCAATCAAATCGCGCGGCGCCCCTTCGGCAATCTTCTTGCCATGGTCCACTACCAGCAGCCGGTTGCACAGTCGCTCGGCCTCGTCCATGAAGTGCGTGGTCAGCAAGATCGATTTGCCTTCAGCCAGCAACAACTGCAGGCGCTCCCACATCAGGTGGCGCGCCTGCGGGTCCAGCCCGGTGGTGGGCTCGTCCAGCAGCAACAGGCGCGGGTTGTTGACCAGCGCACGCGCCAGACTCAGGCGTCGCTTCATGCCGCCCGAGAGCTCACCCGGTTTGGCGTTCGCCTTGTGGGTCAGAGAAGCAAACTGCAGCAGCGCCGGCACGCGTTCACGGATTTGCGCGTCTCTCAATCCGAAGTAGCGGCCATAGACCAGCAGGTTCTCGGCACACGAAAAGTCGGGGTCGAGCGTGTCCATCTGGCTCACCACGCCCAGCTGCGCCTTGATGGCCAGCGCGTCGCGCGGCATGTGCAGGCCAAATGCGGTGACCAGCCCCTCATCGGGCACGGTCAGGCCCAGACACATGCGGATGGTGGTGGTTTTGCCCGCGCCGTTGGGACCGATCACGCCCAGGCACTCGCCCGGCGCGATTTCAAAAGACATGTCGCTCACCACCGTGGTGTCAGCGTAGCGCTTGACCAGATGTTGGACAGAAAGGATGGATTCACTCATGGGCGGAATTGTCGCTGAGCTTGGCAGGTCTGGCCGCTTGCACGGTCAGCCCAATTGAGACAAGTTGTCTGCCAACTCCCGCAGCCCAATCGCCTGCACGTCTTCACTGATGGGAAAACGTTCTGAACCCGCGTGAACCACAAAGCGCTTGGCGGGTTTGATGTCTTCGCAGGCTTCATAAAAGCCCCGGCCAGGTTTGGCGGCGCGGCTGCGTTTGACTTCAATCGCCCAGCGCTCACCGCCCGGCAGCTCCAGCACCAGATCAATCTCGGCCCCGCCGGACGTGCGGTAAAAGCCTGGGACGCTTAACACGGGCGCCGCGTTGATCAGGTTTTCAATCACAAACCCCTCCCAGCTCGCCCCCACCACCGGGTGCCCCAGCAAGGAATCCCTGTCTGCAATATTCAGCAGCGCATGCAGCAAACCCGTGTCGCGGATGTACACCTTGGGGGACTTCACCAAACGTTTGCCTACATTGACATGGTAGGGCTGCAGGCGGCGCACCAGCAGCAAATCGACCAATAGATCGGTGTAACGGCTGACCGTCTGGCTGCTCACCTCAAGACCCGCTGCCAGCCTTGACGCATTGATCAATGTGCCCTGGTTATGGGCCAGCATGGTCCAAAAGCGGCGCAGGGTTTCAGCGGGCACGCGTGAGCCAAACATCGGCACATCGCGCTCAAGGTAAGTGCGCAGCAAGTCTTTGCGCCAGCTCAAAGATTGCTGCTCATCAGATGCCAAAAAACTATCGGGAAAACCACCACGCACCCACAATTTCTCAGTGACCTCAGGGGGCACTTCAGACACGGTTAAAGGTGTCATGTCCACGTAACTGATGCGCCCAGCCAGGCTTTCGCCGCTTTGGCGCATCAAGTCGAGCGATGCCGAACCCAACAACAAAAACCTGCCCGTGCGCAAGCCTTTGCGTCGCCCTTGGTCAATCAAACCGCGCAAGGTCAAAAACAGGTCTGGCACCCGGTGGATTTCGTCCAGAATCACCAGCCGGTCTTCGTAGGCCGACAAAAAGGCGGCGGCGTTGCTCAGCTTGTCACGCTCGGCAATGTCTTCCAGGTCAAGATACAAGGCGCCTTGGGCTTGGCCCACCATCAGCGCAAGCGTGGTCTTGCCCACCTGACGTGGGCCCATCAGCGCTACAGCGGCTTGGTGAGACAAAGCTTGACGGACGATTCCAAAGGCTTTTCTGTCTAACATCATTGCAAATTTACCATACGATGGTGATTTTGCATAGAAAAATCTCCGATGATGTTCGTGCCTTCCCTTCATAAAATGAAAGATATTTTTCCCCATTCAATCGGACGCGGCAACGCGCAAACCTCATGACCACACTCGGCACGCCACTCTCCCACCACGCCACCAAAGTCATGCTGCTCGGCAGCGGCGAACTCGGCAAGGAAGTGATCATTGCGCTGCAGCGTCTGGGGGTGGAAACCATTGCGGTGGACCGCTACAACCACGCGCCCGGCCAGCAGGTGGCGCACCACGCCCGCACCATCACCATGAGCGACCCGGCGCTGCTCAAGGCCTTGATCCAGGCGGAAAAGCCCGACCTGGTGGTGCCCGAGATTGAAGCCATTGCCACCCCGATGCTCGAAGTGCTGGAAGCCACCGGCGTGGTGCGCGTCATCCCCACCGCGCGCGCCGCGCGCCTGACCATGGACCGCGAAGGCATTCGCCGCCTGGCGGCTGAAACGCTGGGCTTGCCCACCAGCCCGTACCAGTTTTGCGACTCCTTTGAGGAACTGCAAGCCGCCATCGAAGGCGGCATTGGCTACCCCTGCATCGTCAAACCGGTGATGAGCTCATCGGGCAAGGGGCAAAGCAAAATCAGTGGCCCAGCCGAAGTACGAAAAGCCTGGGACTACGCCATGGCCGGTGGCCGCGTCAGCCATGGCCGCGTCATCGTCGAGGGCTTCATTGACTTTGACTACGAGATCACCCTGCTCACGGTGCGCGCCAAGGGTGCCAATGGCCAGATCGAAACCCATTTTTGCGAACCCGTGGGCCATGTGCAGGTCAACGGCGACTATGTGGAAAGCTGGCAGCCGCACCCGATGCACCCGGCGGCCCTGGAAAGAGCGCGCCACATTGCCAAGACGGTGACGGATGACCTGGGCATCGCTGTGGACGGTCAAGCCTCGGGCCTCGGGATTTTTGGCGTGGAGCTGTTCGTCAAGGGCGAGCAGGTCTGGTTCAGCGAAGTCAGCCCGCGTCCGCACGACACCGGCCTGGTAACGCTCACCACCCAGTGGCAAAGCGAATTTGAACTGCACGCCCGCGCCATTTTGGGCCTGCCGGTGAACACCGCGCTGCGCAACCCCGGTGCCAGCGCCGTGATCTACGGCGGCGTTGATGCCAAAGGCATTGTGTTTGATGGCGTGGACGAAGCCCTGCGCGTGCCCGGCACCGACTTGCGCCTGTTTGGCAAGCCCGAGAGCTTTGTCAAGCGCCGCATGGGCGTGGCGCTGGCCGCGCATACCGACGTTGAGCAAGCGCGAGTCAATGCCAAGCTGGCAGCGTCGAAGGTCAAGCCGCGCGCAGCGTGAGTTTTTTGCTATTTAATTGATAGCTACTCAGGCTTATTAGACGGGGGCTAGAGCCTGATTTATCATAAATTTAGGTAACTACTCAGCTCAAGTAGCGAAGCGAGGCTGAATTGTCTGGCGGTTAAACACGCTGACCAAGCAGGCAAACAGCTTGGCCTTTTGCTTGTTCATGGTTGCCAAGTGCGAGCGGATGGTGAAGAACGTATCGACGCCGTGCTCAGTTCCAAAGCAGCCCGATATCTTTTGCTTCACCTTCGCCATGCGCAGCGCCTGCTCGGCCAGGTTGTTGGTGATCGGCACAGGCCTCCCAACTAAGCGCCTTGCTCCACTGCTTCTGCAACTCGTCAAGCACTTCAGGGAACCAAACTCGGGTGGAATCGCCAGAAGGCATTTCGGTTAACGTTCGACTCAAGCGGACCGCCGTTGGCGGGAAGTCCATATAGGAATGGCTAGGCGGCACTCTTTCCATTCTGAACCTCAGCGGCAAGGCGGTCGAGATTCTGCTCATTGGCCGAAGCCACGAACTCGGCGATTCGCTCGTAGTGCTCTCGGGTGTCGAAGGTCTGTCGCCACGTCACCTCCGTGCCGCCATGAATCGGCGCCAGCTCTATGGTGAGCAAGAAGTGATGCCCGTTGAGATGCTCGATCTCGAAGACTTGATCGTCGACGATACGCGTGAAACGGCTTTCATTTGGATAGTCCTTGCCATCCGGTCCGTGCATCGTTAAGAGCCACGTTCCACCGGACTTGAATTCAAACTGCTGAATCGTGTTGGTGAATCCAGTCGGACCCCACCATCTGGCAACGCGAGTGGGATCGCTCATTGCGGCGAAGACCTCGGACGGGCTGGCGGCGAGCAGTCTGCGCCTTGAGTCTGAGCGGATTTCGATTGGCTCCATTTGACGCCTTTCACGGGTGCTGCGGTGGTTGGTGCCGCCTAATGTTCGACATGAGCGACAGATTCGGGCTGGCGAAGCCCGCTCGAAGACGTCCGCTCGATGGAGGGGGTGGGCGTCATGAGGTCAGGCGCACAAGCGGACTCAGCGCTTTGGGCTACCAAGAGGCGGACGGTTCTTGCGGTAGGAGTTTTTCAGCGCGATCTTGCCGTCTCGAAAGGTGAACAGATCACAACCATGGACTTCGACGCGAGTGCCGTCCGCCCGCGTTCCCGTGAATATCCACTCGGAAACTCCTCTGTCTCCATGGACAAAATGGCGGGCGCTGCCCCAGTGAGCATCGGGAAAGGTCGTCCAGACTTCAGCGAAGGCGGCCCGCACTGCCTCACGGCCCGCGTACCGGGTGCCGCAGACGTCTGGACCTGCAGAGGCTTCAAAAACACAGTCATCACTCATGAACGACATGAGGGCATCGACATCGTGGCGATTCCACGCATCGGCAAAGGCTTGCAAGACCTCGGTGGCGACCTCTGCAATCACGTTCGACATGACTTGACCCCTTTCGGCTCGCGCCCCGACGATGATGCTCCCGACGCCCAACGAATGAAAGGGACTTCCCCGTCCCATGCGAGCCGCGCGTCTTTCGAGTTGCGGTTTACGGCATCAACGTGCCACGATGGAGAGATCAAACTTTTAGCTCCCACGTAACTTGAGTACAAGTTAGTCTGTACTGAAACTTCGTTTTCATCAACTCACCTGAGAGGGAAAATCATGGCCATTATCACTATCGGAATCGATCTCGCCAAGAACGTTTTTGCCGTGCATGGCGTAAATGAGTCGGGTAAAGCTGAACTTGTAGACCCGCGAGTTCATCAAATTTGACCACTCCATTCGCCTGATGGCCCCCAAGTTTGTTGCACCTTACCGCATGAGCGGAAAACGCGGCAAGAACGACGCGGCGGATGCCGCAGCAATCGCGACTGTTCGTGCATCGTGCCCGCCAGGGCGATGTGGAGCAGCACACCGCGCTGATCAACCGCATTCGCGGCTCATTGTCTGAGCTGTCGCCTTCCGCTGCGGCTCGATCACACTGACAGGACAAATTGCGCCCCTTCAACTGCCGGCTGTCGAACAGGCCCACGTCAATGCAAGCTGGGCGCCTCCAAGGTGAAGCCACACGCAGCGTGAGTTCTTTGCTATCTAATTAATAGCTGCTCACGCTTATACAACGGGGGCTAGAGCCGTATTTTTCATAAAATTCCACGGCCATCCGGGGGCTCTGCCGCTGCCCGTCACGGCGCGTCCTTGACCATGAAGCATGCCATCTGGGTGGAGCTCCCCCGCGCCGGGTCGGGCGGGCCGAGGTCGGTAAAGCTGACCGTGTAGTCGTGGCGCTGGGCCACGCCACCCGCCCAATGCTGAAACTGCGCGCGGGTCCACTCAAAGTGGTGGCCCGGGTGGCGTTTGCGCCCGGCTGCCATGCCGTGCAGCAGGTTGTATTCCTGGTTGGGGGTGGTCACCAGCACCAGGCGCGGGTGCATAGTGGCAAACACCGCGCGCTCCACCCGGGGCAGGTGGCCAGGGTCAATGTGCTCAATGGTTTCCAGCATCACGGCGGCGTCGAAGCCAATGAGCTCGCGATCCACCTCCTCGAACGAGCCCAAGCGCACGCTCAGCCGTGGGTCGGGTCGCAGCCAGTCCAGGCCCAGCGCAAAACGCGCATCGGCCAGCGCGCGCTCGTCGATGTCGATACCCAACAGCCGCGCAAACTGCGCGTGTCCACGCAGGCGCAGCAGCAGCTCACCCGGTCCGCAGCCCAGGTCAAGGACGCTGGTCGCGCCGCTACCCAGCAGTTCGCGCACCACCGTATCCAGTCGCTCGTCGTGCAGGGAGGTCACCAAAGCTCAGTGCCCTCGTGTGGTGACGCTCATGATCTCACCCCTCTCAAGCGCGGCTTGATCCCTTTTCAGTACTAAAAATTTGTGTGGCCATCACTGGAACGCCACCTCGGCAAAGCTGCGCAGCTTGCGGCTGTGCAACTGGTCCACGCCCTGCTCGCGCAGCAGCTCGATGGCCCGCATGCCAATGCGCAGATGCTGATCCACCCGTTCGCGGTAAAAATGGTTTGCCATGCCGGGCAGCTTGATCTCGCCGTGCAGCGGCTTGTCGCTCACGCACAGCAAGGTGCCGTAGGGCACGCGGAACCTGAAACCATTGGCGGCGATGGTGGCACTTTCCATGTCCAGCGCCACGGCGCGGCTCTGGCTGAAGCGGCGCTGCGGACCGTTGTCAGGCAGCAGTTCCCAGTTGCGGTTGTCGGTGGAGGCCACGGTACCGGTGCGCATGATGCGTTTGAGCTCCGGACCCTTGAGCTGCGTCACCTGCGACACGGCGGCTTCCAGCGCCACCTGAATTTCGGCCAGCGCCGGAATCGGCACCCACAAGGGCAGCTCCTCGTCCAGCACATGGTCTTCACGCACATAGCCGTGTGCCAGCACGTAGTCGCCCAACTGCTGCGTGTTGCGCAGGCCGGCGCAGTGGCCGAGCATGATCCAGGCGTGCGGGCGCAACACGGCAATGTGGTCGGTGATGGTCTTGGCGTTGGCCGGGCCGACGCCGATGTTGACCATGCTGATGCCGCTGCGGTCGGCGCGCACCAGGTGGTAGCCCGGCATTTGCGGCAGCCGTGGCGGCACCTTGCCCAGCTCGTCTTCTGCGGCCGGTGCGGTTCCAGCGCGGCGCGTGACCACGTTGCCGGGTTCCACGAACGCGATGTATTCGCTCGCCGGGTTGGCCATTTCCTCTTGCCCCAGGCGCACAAATTCGTCAATGTAGAACTGGTAATTGGTGAACAGCACAAAGTTCTGGAAATGCTCGGGCGCGGTGCCGGTGTAGTGGCGCAGGCGGTGCAGCGAATAGTCCACCCGTGGCGCGGTGAACAGCGACAAGGGTTGCGGCTCACCCGGATGCGGCTCATAAGTGCCGTTGGAAATGCTGTCATCCATGGCGGCCAGGTCGGGCAAATCGAACACGTCACGCATCAACTGGCGGCGTTGCGGCGTCAAGGTGCCTTCGATGTGGTCGTTCTCCGCGAACGAAAAATGCACCGGGATCGGCTGTGTGCTGGTGCCGACTTCCAGCTCCACCTGGTGGTTTTTCAGCAGCAGCGTGAATTGCTCCAGGTAGTAGTCGGCGTACAGATCAGGGCGGCTCAAAGTGGTCTCAAAGCGGCCCGGACCGGCCACAAAACCAAAACTCAGGCGGGCACTCTCGGGCGAATGCAGGCGCGAGACGGTGTCGGTCTGGACCCGCACAAACGGGTAGCAGGCGCGCACATGGCCGGGCAGGTCGTCACCGGCCACGAAGCGCTGCATGGCCTCACGCAAGTGGGTGATGTTGGTGTCATAAATTTCACGGACCCGGGCCAGCGCGGCGGCTGGGTCGGTGAAACTGGCGGGGGCAATGAAGGCAGGCAAATAGGACATGAGGCTATTGTCCACGGTCTGGCGCTTCGGGTAGAGTGAGAGCATTTCAGGGCCAACAGGAACTCTTATGGCGCAAGCATCGGGCTGGATCAAACGCGGTTTGCAGATAGGCTCAGGCCTGCTGCTTGCCTTGATGACGCTTGCCATCGTGGCCCTGCTGTACCTGGGCATCCCGCAAAATGCGGCCGGCATGGCCGCCAAGGGTGTCTGTTCCGCCGCCTTTGTGGCCGGACGCCCGTGGCAAAAGATGCTGGCCGATGATGTGCTGCCCGCCAGCCCGGTACTCAGCCTGATCAGCATCGCGGTCGATGAAAATGCCCGCAGCGTGACCGCCAGGTTCGCCGGTCTGTTTGCCCGCCAGGCCGTGCTGATGCCGCACCGGGGTTGTGTGCTGAATGTGACGCCGACCAGCGCCTCCACAGCGGCGGCAATGCCCGCCAAGCCGGATGCCGACAAACCGTGGCCACAGGGAGAGGCGGCGCTGCCCGTTGCGCAATGGAGCCCAGGCGTCGATGCGCTCGCGCTACAGACGACAGTTGACGAAGCCTTTGCCGGCGCAGGCGATCCAAACGCTGCCAATGCCCGCGGTGTGGCGATTATTCACAAGGGGCGCCTGCTCGTGCTGCGCACCGCGCCGGGCTTCTCCAGCCAGACGCCCTTGCACGGCTGGTCGATGACCAAGACGGTCACCGGCATGCTGATGCACAAGCTCGCCGCCGACACGCATCTGTCGCTGGACTCGCCGGTGGTGGACGCCTTCCCGCCAGCGCGCGAGCCGGCCTGGGTCGCCCCCTGGCGCACGGATGGCCGCAAGCGCATCAAGGTGTCGGACCTGCTGTATATGCGCGACGGCCTGGCCAGCACGGAAGACTACCAACCCTGGGGTTCGGTGCCCCATATGTTGTGGGGACAACCCAACAACGTGGCCGCGTTTGCTGCCGCGTCTGCGGCACAAGCGCCGCCCGGCGCGCGCTGGCGTTACCTGAGTGCCACGGCCAATCTGCTGTCTGGCGTGGCACGGGGACGCTTCACCCGCGACGCCGACTATTGGGCCTACCCGGCTCATGCCCTGTTTGAACCGATTGGCGCCACCAGCGCCGTGCTGGAAACCGATACTGACGGCAATTGGGTCGGCTCGTCTTACCTGTGGGCCAGTGCGGGCGACTGGGGCCGCCTGGGTCAGCTGATGCTCAACGATGGCCACTGGGGCGACACCCAGGTGCTGCCACCGGGCTGGCTCCAACGCGCCGCCAGGCCGTCAACAGCGCAAGGCGAAGGCCTCGGCTACGGCGCGCAGACCTGGCGCGTTGGCGACCCAGTGGCAGGCGAATGCCGGGGGCGTGGTCTGCCGGCCGACACCCTGTCCATGAGCGGCCACTGGGGCCAGGTGGTCGCCGTGGTGCCCTCACGCGCGGCGGTCATCGTGCGTTTGGGCTGGACCTTCAAGCGAGGCCAGTTTGACGCCTGCGCGTTTATTGCGGACATACTCAAGACCTTGCCGAAGTGAGCCCTGGCGCGCGCACTGCCGGCAGATTCTCGGCAGGTTTGCAGGCATTGAGTCCAAAAAAACTGCCATACTGCCTGCCGTTTTATAGAGGAAACCAGAGTCCATGTTGAAGTTCACCTGCTGCGATGCAGTCAAGCAATTTTCTGAGCACGCTGCCGCGCCGCTGCTGCGCGGCATCACGCGCGGCTACGAGCGTGAGTGCCTGCGCGTTGACCGCAGCGGCACGCTGGCCCAAACCCCGCATCCACTCACACTCGGCTCCAAGCTGACGCACCCCTGGATCACGACCGATTATTCCGAGGCGCTGCTGGAATTCATCACGCCACCATCGCAAGACCCGGCGTTTCCACTGCAGTTCCTGCGCGACATCCATCGCTACAGCGCGCAGCAGTTGCAAGGCGAATACCTGTGGGCGGGCTCCATGCCCTGTGTGTTGAGTACGGATCAGGCCATCCCGATTGCCGACTACGGCAGCTCCAATGCCGCCCGCTTCAAATACGTCTACCGCGAGGGGCTGGGCCTGCGCTACGGCCGCCAGATGCAGACCATTGCCGGTGCGCATTACAACTGGTCCCTGCCGGCTGATTTCTGGCTGGCGCTGCAAGACTGCTGCAGCACCGGGAGCAGCGGCCAGGCGTTTATCAGCGAGCGTTATTTCGGCCTGATCCGAAATTTTCTGCGTTTTGGCTGGCTGATTCCCTACCTGTTTGGCGCCTCCCCCGCCATCTGCGAATCGTTTCTGCGAGGACACCCTTCGGATTTGCCGGAACTGGTGCCGGGCACCCGCTACGGGCCGTACGCCACAAGCTTGCGCATGAGCGACCTGGGCTACCAGAATCGGGCCCAGGCCAACCTGCACGTCAGCGTCAATTCACTGGCCGAGTACACGCAGGCACTGGAAGCCGCCATTCGCACACCCGACCCCTACTATGAACAGCTTGGCGTGCGCGACGGCGAACACTGGAAGCAACTCAACGCCAATCTGCTGCAAACCGAAAGCGAGTACTACGCTGGCATCCGGCCCAAGCGCGTGGGCCATGATCGCCCGGCCAAGGCCTTGCAACGGGACGGCGTTGAGTACATCGAGATGCGCCTGTTCGACCTCAATCCGTTTATCGACATCGGCATCGCCCCGGAGCAAAGCATCTTTGCCGACGTGCTGTTGCTGATGTGTCTGTTTCGCGACAGCCCGCCCATCACCAGCCGCGAGCAAAGCGAAAACGACGAGAACAAGCACCGCATCGTCAACCACGGCCGTCAACCCGGTCTGCAGCTGCTGGTGCACAACCGCGAACAGCCGTTTCGCTCGCTGGCGCATGAACTGTTTGACGACATGCAGCCTTTTGCCGACATGCTGGACGCGGCCTACGGTGGCCAGCGCTACAGCAGCACCATGCAGGGTTTGCGCACGCGCATTGACCAGCCCGACAGCACGCCATCGGCGCAGGTGCTGGAAGCCGCCCGGACACAAGGGGGGTTTTTCAACTTTGGCATGCAAATGGCCCGGCAGCACACCCAGGCCTTGCAGGCCGAGGCGCTGGATGCGGCCACCACGGCCAAGTTTGTCACCAGTGTGAAAGACTCGCTGCAAGCGCAGCAAAAGATCGATGCCGCAGAGCAAGGCAGTTTTGAAGCGTTTGTGGCGCAGTACTTCGCCTGATGGCGCTTAGCGCCCGCTCAGGAATAATTTCTCAAATTCTGCAGCGGGCACGGGGCGGCTGGTCAGATAACCCTGGAACTGGTCGCAGCCCTGGGTTTCCAGATAGGCCAGCTGCTCTTTGTTTTCCACCCCCTCGGCCAGCACTTTCAGGCGCAAGCTGTGCGCCATGGCAATGATGGCCGTGACGATTTCCATGTCGTCGCGGTGCGCCGGAATATCGTCAATAAAGCGCTTGTCGATTTTCAGCACATCCAGGGGAAACAGCTTGAGATAAGCCAGCGACGAGTAGCCGGTGCCAAAGTCGTCAATCGCCAGGCGCACACCGAGAGCCTTGAGCCGGTCGAGCAGATGGATGGCCTGGGCTTCGCGCTGCATCAGGGCGCTTTCGGTCAGCTCCAGCTCCAAAAACGCCGCCGGATAGCCGGTATCACGCAGCACCCGGGCCACGGTCTGGCTGATGTCACCTTGCAAAAACTGGTAGGCCGAGAGGTTGACCGCCAGGGTGAGCGCGGGCAGGCCCGCCGCGCGCCAGCGCTGACCTTGCTGACAGGTTTCGCGCAACACCCAGTCATCGATTTCGCCGATCAAACCGGTCGCCTCCGCGATGGTGATGAAGCGCGCCGGCGGTACCAGGCCTTCGATCGGGCACTGCCAGCGCACCAAGGCTTCGGCACCGACGATGCGGCCGCTGGGGATGTCCACTTGCGGCTGGTAATACACGCGCAGTTCGCCCTGCGTGATGGCGCGGCGCAAACGCACTTCAATGTCGATGCGCGCACGCGCGGCATGGGTCAGGCTCTCGGAAAAATACGCAAACCGGCCGCGCCCCTCTGTTTTGGCCTGGTACAGCGCGCTATCGGCCTGTTGCAGCATCAACTCGGGCGTGAGGCCGTTGTCCGGATAAATACTGATGCCCACACTCGCCCCAATGCGCACTTCAACGCCGCTGGACAAGCCATAGGGCTCGCTCAAGACACGGATGATGTCATTGGCCACCCGCGCCGCCTGTTCGGCCCCGTCCACGTCTTCCATCAACACCGAAAATTCGTCGCCGCCAAAGCGGCCGACCGTGTCGATGGTGCGCACCTGCTTGACCAGCCGGGTCGCCACCAGCTGCAATAACTCATCACCCACCAGATGACCAAAACTGTCGTTGATGTCCTTGAAACGATCCAGATCAAGCATCAGCAGCGCCAGATGCGTGCCGTCGCGCTGCGCCAGCTCAATGCCGTGCTGCAGCCGTGACAACAGCAACAAGCGGTTCGGCAGGCGCGTCAAGGGGTCGTGGTGGGCCAGGAAATCGAGCTCCAGCTGCGAACTGCGCAGTTTGGACAGGTCGGTCAACACCGCCACGTAATTGCAGACCCTGCCGGTGTGGTCCCTGATCACGTCGATGCTGATCAACTGCGGATAAATCTCGCTGTTTTTGCGGCGATTCCAGACTTCACCCTGCCAATGCCCGCTGATGTTGATGCTGTCCCACATCGCCGCGTAAAACGCGCTCTCATGCCGACCCGAGCGCAGCAGCGCCGGCGTTTGGCCAAGAACGTCAGCCGCGCTGTACCCGGTGATCTCAGAGAACGCGGGGTTGATGCGCACGATGCGCTGCGCGCTATCGGTCACCATCAGCCCTTCACGGGTGCTGTCAAACACCGTGTCGGCCAGATGCAATCCAAGGTCCGCCGTCTTGCGCTCGGTGATGTCGCGCACACAAATCACGTAAGCCGGTTGTTTGTCCCAGGTGATGGGGGCCGAGCGCAACTCGGCCCAGCCAATGCCACTGGGGCGAATCAGGTTGATGTCTTGACGGGTTTCGCCGGCGTGGATCGGCACGGCCAGATATTTACCCACAATCTCGCCACGCTCGAACAGGCGTTCGGCGCTTTCATTGGCATAAAGCACCACGCCGTGCTGATCCACCACCACAATGCCATCGCTGATGGTGGTGAGAATCAATTGAAAGTTGATCAGATTTTCTGTCATGGCAACGCTTCTGGCTGCGCCAGTGAACCGGGCAGTTGCCCCTTACAAGACAACGGTGCCCGCGCCGTGCCCATTTTCGGCCGTGATGGCCGACAGCACCGAATGCATGCGCGACAGATCGCCCAGCAGTTTGAGCACCGGCTCCGGCACCTCGCGCACCAGCATCGGGGTGGCGAAGACATCCTTTTCCAGGGCTTTTTCAGGCATGCCCAGCACCTCGACCACGTTGAGCACCCAAAAGCCCGCCCGGTACGTGGCGGCCAACACGCTGCTGAGCTGATCGACAACTTTTTGAATCTCGGGGTTGACCGACACCACATACAGGGTCAGCGAGATCCTGTGGCTGTCTTTGCTCACATTGCTGAGGCTGCGCACCGAGCGTGCAATGTGCCGTATCTGGGTGGACGACAGCGGCTTGTTGGCCAACTGAAAGGTCATGCCTTCGGCTTGTGCCTGCTTTAAATCGTCAAGATACTCCTGCGAGAAGGCAGTGACGACGTAGATGTTGAACGTGGGGTCCATGGCCAGCAGACGGCGCATGGTCTCAACCCCATCAATCCCGGGCATTTTCAGGTCCAGAAAAATCAAATCCGGACGTTGTTCTTTGGCCATGGCGATGCCTTGCAGACCGTCTTCGGCCACGCGCACCACACAGCCGATCTCGCCGAGCACCAGTTGGAACGAGCCGCGCACGGCCGCATCGTCGTCGATCACCAGAATAGTTTGTGTCATTGTGCTTGTCTCATTCCAACGTGTTTATTTTGGGCTGAATGTTAGCCGGAAACAGCAGCCTGACTCCGGCAAGTTGTCGGTACTGATGCTCCCACCCACCTCCTGCATCAGATGCCTGGATACCGACAGACCCAGACCCGTGCCTTTGCCAACCGGCTTGGTGGTAAAGAAGGGGTCAAAGATTTTTTCGCGAATTTCATCGGGGATGCCGGGCCCGTTGTCACAGACGGACAGGATGACCTGGCTGCCTTCAAGCCGGGCGCTGATGGTGATGCGCTGCTGGGTCTGCCCGGCCATCGCATCGCGGGCGTTGAGCAGCAAATTCACCAGCACTTGTTGCAGGCTGCCCGCGCTGCATTGGATGGGCGGCAGGTCTGGCGGCAAATCAATCCGAACCTGCACGGCATTTTTTGTCAGCTCACTTTGGAGCAAGTCAACGGTCTTGTTAACCGTTGGTGGCAGGTCACAGCGTTCTTGCTGGCCTGCGTCAGGTCGAACGAATATCAGCATGTTGGATACGATCTTCTTGATCCGGTCAATTTCGTGCAGCGCCTTGTTCAGCACCTCTTTCGAACTGACGTCGCTCGCTTTGTCTCTGGCGTGCTCAACGTAATTCATGACACCCATCAAGGGATTGTTGATCTCATGGGCCACACCACCCACCATGGTGCCCAGGGCCGAAAGCCTTTCGATCTGAATCATGTGTTCGCGATTTTCAAGCTCCTGGCGTGCCCGCTCCAGTCGCAGCGCGTCTTCCTGGCGCAACAGGACCAGGGCCCGCTGCTGGTCGTGGTTGTGCTGCGCCAGCGCAATTTGTTGATCCTGCAAGGGAAGAAACACCAGCAGATAAAGAGCGGGTACTTTGATCAGAATCAAAGCCATGACGGCGGCCACCGCCCACAAGGAATCGCTTGCCTTGCTGCCCGGCATCGACTCCAAAACAACGTTCATGCCCAGATGGATAAACACCTCAGCCGCGATGACCACCAGCACCAGCCGGATGACCACGCCAAGCGGGCTCAGACCTGTTTTTTCGAGAATTATTTTGCCCATCAGCGGCTCCGGATGACTGCTCGAAAGTTTATATTAAAAATGGCTATAGCCCCCGTCAGATAAGGCTAATAGGCTACTAATTCTATAGCTGTTTAAGATGACGCTGGGGCTGCCGGCGCGGCACCATGGACCTGTCTCCTGTCAAGACAAGGCGCCCAGCGAAGCCGGTCAAAAATCAGCGCAATTGATCGACCACAGCCAGCACCGGCAGCAGCACGCTGGCGCCGAGCTTTTTGGAGCGTTCGCCATTCCAGCCGACCCCGGCATCGGGCAGATTGGCGTTGTCCTTGAACGGCATCTCGATGGTGAGGGCCAGGCAATCAAAGTTCTGCCCGACCCAATTCGTCGCCAGCGTCGGGTTGGCCTGCCCGCTCGGCGTTTGGCCGTAGCCTTGCGCGGTCTGGAAATCGGGGCAGGTGGCGAGCCACGCCGCTTTGAAGCTGTTTTCCAGCGTTTCAAGTCGGGGCGTGTAACCAGGGTTGCCTTCGCAGCCAGCCACAAAGTTGTAAGGCAAAGCCTCATCACCATGGGCATCCAGACACAGATCAACGCCCACCTGTTGCATCTTCTGGCGCACCAGAAACACTTCGGGCGACTTTTCCAGGCAGGGCGCAGCCCACTCCCGGTTCAGGTTGGCACCCGCCGCATTGGTGCGCAAATTGCCACGCACGGCGCCATCGGGGTTCATGTTCGGCACCACGCAAAAGACACACTTGTCGAGCAGCACGCGCGCCACCGGATCAGCAGGGTCAAGCAAACGCTGCAGAAGACCCTCGACAAACCACTCGGCCATGGCTTCACCGGGATGCTGGCGCGCAATCAGCCAGACTTTCTTTTTCTGCGCCAGCGACGTTGCAGCGGTGGCGTCGGTGATGTGCAGCAGCGTCATGTCGCGACCGTCCAGCGTGCCGCCCAGTCGCTCTTGCGTGACGTGCCCACAGCGCGCCACCGAGGCGATCAAATCCAGATGACGCTCAAAGGAATAAGGTTCAAAGTAAGCAAAATAGATGCATTGCGTCTCGGGCGTGAAGTCAAATGACAGAACCTGCCCGTCAAATTGGGTGTCGATGCGAAACCAGCGCTGGCGGTCATAACTGGCCACCACCCGGTAAGCCTCCCAGCCCTTGGGATAGGCCGATTGACCCGCGTTGAGAAAACGCACGCTCAAAGCCACACCGGCCGCGCCTTGCAATGAAAAATGAAACCACTGCGCAAAGTCACTGGCGTTGTCGCGGCGGATATGGAGTTGAATATCTTGCGGGTCCGCCAGACTCAGCACCTCGATGGCGCCGGAGTCGAACTGGGTTGAAATGTGCAGTGGGGTCATGGTCTGGGTCTGTGGCGTTGCGTCAATTGATTTTGACACGGCCCGGTTCGCCGTCGCGCGGCCAGCGCAGGCCCAGACCGGGGCCCACGGCAGTGGGCCGTTGGTCCCGTGGCAGGCCTCAGATCAAGCCGTAGGCAGAGGCCAGCAAATAGCCCACCAGGCAGGAGGTGGAGACACCGATCAGTCCGGGCAAGATGAAGCTGTGGTTGATCACATATTTGCCGATGCGGGTGGTGCCTGAGCGGTCAAACTGGATCGCGGCCAGATCACTCGGGTAGGTCGGCAAGATGTAGTAACCATAAGAGGCCGCGGCAAAAGCGACGATGTAGCCCGGTGGTACGCCAATGGCGAGCCCGACCGGCACCATGGCACTGATGGCAGCGGCTTGCGAGTTGACCAATTTGGACACCAGCAGCAAAGCGATGGCGTAGGTCCAGGGTTGCGTTTTAACCAGCTCGGTCAGCGCTTCCTTGAGTTCTGGCAGGTGTGCTTCAAACACGGTGTCGGCCATCCATGCGATACCAAACACCGCTACCACGGCAATCATGCCGGCGCGAAACACTTCGGTCTTGCCAATGATGGAGGGATCGGTCTTGGTAAAGATGATCATCAAGGCACCGGCCAACAGCATGAACATCTGAATGGTGAGCACCATCGACAGCGGCTTGCCGCCTACCAGCGGTCGCAGGGCTGGAAAGGCGCCCAGACAGGCCACGATGGCAATGGAGCCCAGGAAAATCCACATGGCTGTCCATTGATCCCTGGTGAGGATTTTGCCCATCAATGAGGCGCTTTCGCCATAGATGATCTCGCGCTGCTCGGGGTCGGCAATGCGTTTTTGGAATTCCGGGTCATCGTCCAGGTCCTTGCCGCGGAACCAGCTGAAGATACCGATCAACAGCACACCGGCCAGCGTGGAGGGAATGGTGATGGACAGCACCTGGACGAAGTCAATGACATGCCCATCCACCGGCGCCTTGGCCAGAAAGGCCACCAAGGCCACCACCGCCACCGAGACTGGACTGGCCAGGATACCCATCTGGCTGGAGATGGATGATGCTGCCATCGGGCGCTCGGGCCGGATGTTGTTCTTGATGGCAATGTCGTAAATGATGGGCAGCATGGTGTAGACCACGTGGCCGGTACCACACAGAATAGTCAAAAAGCAGGTGGTGAACGGCGCCAGGATCGAGACGTATTTGGGGTTGCGGCGCAGCATTTTTTCAGCGCCCTTGAGCAGCACTTCCAGCCCGCCGGAGGCTTGCAGCGTAGCCGAGGCAGCCACCACGGAGATGATGGTCAGCATCACATCCACGGGCGGCTTGCCGGGCTTGAGCCCGAACACAAAGGTCATGATGACAATGCCGATACCGCCGAGCAGACCGAGCGCGACGCCACCTTTGCGCGCGCCATAGAACAGGCATATAAGAATGACTGCGACTTGCAGGAGAATGTCCATGGTGAGGTTCTCGAGTTAGTGAAGATGAAAATGTAATTCATATTATGGTAAACCCTAAGCCGGACGAGCCGGAACCAAACAAGTAATACCATGCCACTTCATAGCTAACGGGGCACGATCATGGAAACACAACTGCTCAATCGTTACGCGGTCAACATGCACGGTGTGCTGTCGTGCTA
>NZ_JBAQMD010000092.1:0-3751 GCF_049302455.1 Rhodoferax ferrireducens
GGCGTGTGGCAGATTCGCTACAAGAAGGTTGGCCTGCTCAACTGCGATTCCGAAATCACCAACCTGACCTTCCTGCTCTAACGGGCCCCACCCGCGAGGTCGTCATGAAAAACGAAGGCACGTTCAACATCGAAGCCGCCGACGGCTTTCCGTTCTCCCGCGACAGCAAGGACTTCCAGCAAGGCGTGGCCCTGATGCGCAAGGTGTTGGGCGCCGAGGATGCCGCCAAGGTCGAAGGCCTGATCGACAACCCGCTGTTCGGCAGCGAACTGGGCTACCTGTTCTCCAAGACCTGGGGCGCGCTGTACGCCCGCGACAACCTGCCGCTGCGCGACCGCGCCCTGCTGCTGATGGGTACCGATCTGGCGCTCGGCCGCGAGGGCCCGCTCAAGGACCACATGCGCGTGGCCCTGCACGCCGGCCTGAGCCCGGCGCAGATCATCGAGGTGCTGTTCCAGTCGATGTTCTACATCGGCGCACCGGGCATGGTGCTGGGCCTGAAGGTGGCCAGCGAGGTGCTGGCGCCGCACATGGAGGCGATGAAAAATGCGCCTGCAATTCCGCAACGAGTAAGGGAGGGGACGATGATCAACGATCTTGGCGTACGTATGGGGCCGATCAACCACGTGGCGATGGCGGTCAAGGACTGGGAGAAGACCGCCCGCGGCTTCGCCAGCCTGATGGGCCTTAAAACCTGGCGCAAGATGGAAATCCCGTCTGCCATCATGGAAAAGGCCGAGTACTACGGCAAGCCATGCGAGTTCGTGTGGATATCCGCCTTCGCCAAGCTGGGCGACACGCTGATCGAGCTGTGCCAGCCGGTGTCCGGACAGACCATCTTTGGCGACTTCGTGCAGCAGTACGGCGACGGCATGCAGCACGTGGGCGACCTGTCGCACCCGGACCCGCTGGAACTGGTGCGCCGCTACACCAGTCAGGGCGTGAAGGTAGCCAACTACTGCAAGATCGCCGGCATCGCCGAGCTGTTCTTCCTGGACACCCGCGAGCAACTGGGCGGCATGTTCCTGGAAGTGGTGGCGCCGCCGACCTACGCGCAAATCGCCGCCATGGGCGAGGACGTCACCTTCACCTGAGCGCGCCCCGCCCGGCGCACGCGAACAAACCCTCAGGCCGGCTCGACCCGGCCTGATTTTTTTATGTGAACCGCAAACGAGGAGATTCCCCCATGTCCGCCACCATCCCCGTCGACAAATGGCAATACACCACGGTCGTCGTGCGCGACTACCGGCAGGTGGTGTGCAACTTCGCGCGCTTCTTTGGCATCGACCGCTGGGAAGTGATCCGCGTCGACGGCAAATACCTCACTAACGCCATGTTCGAAGGCAAGGCCGCCCAGCACCGCTGGATATCCGTGTTCGGCCACAACGGTGAGCTGGGCATCGAGCTGATCCAGCCGGTGGATGGCCCGTCCGGCTACCAGGCCATGCTCGACAGCGTCGGCGAGGGCATGTACGGCGTGGCCGCCAGCGTGTGCGAGCCCGCGCAGTTCGAAACGCTCAAGGCCGAGCTGGCTGCCCAGGGCATCGGCATCCGCCAGAGCGGCACCTTCTTCGACGCCGTCGACTACTACCAGCTCGACACCCGCGACGCGCTGTCGAACGTGATCGTCGAAGTGCACTGCCCGCGCCGACCGGACTGGCGCAGCGCCATCAAGCCGGACGAAGTGCTGCACATGGACCTCAAACACCTGGGGCCAAAGTTCCTGCCGACGCAGAAAATGCTGCACATCGGCGTGGTCTGCAAGGACCGCAACCGCACCAAGGCCAACCTGCAACAACTGTTCGGCATGCAGCGCTGGATCGAGTTCCAGATCGAAAGCGGCGTGACCATCGAAGAAACCACCTACTACGGCCAGCCCTGCTACCACGCCTACGACAACCACGTCGGGCGCCTGGGCGAGCTGTGCTTCGAGCTGATCACCCCGCGCAGCGACAAGTGCGTCTACGACGAATTCCTGAAAGAACGCGGCGAAGGCATGCACCACACCTTCCCCACCATCTGCTCGAAGGAAGAATTCACCGCCGCCCTGCCGGAACTGGAAAAGCACGGCATGCCCGTCATCCAGGGCGGCCGCATCGGCGACATGATGGAGTACTACTACGTGGACACCCGCCGCTACCTGCCGGGCATTACGACAGAAGTCGTCATCCCGCTACGGACCGACTGGCTGTCGCTGTTCTTCCCGAATCCCGGCGATGCGTCGATTTTGATGGGGGATTGAGCAGGAATGCGGATATCTGCTGTTGGGCGGGCTCGGCGCAGCCGTAACCCGCCGGGCCGATGTTGTCGAGGACAACGGCGCAATGCGCCATGCTTGTTGCGCCCTTCCCGGGCTTGGGTGGCCGCCGCCACGTGGCGCGCCGCCGCCAGGTTGGTCAGAAACGCCTCCACCCCGGCTTTGCCCATCTCCCCGAGGTGGCGCATGCCGTGGAAAAGGATGTATCGTTTATCCAGTGAACGTAGGACGTCTCGATCCGCTTGGCGCACCCCAGCCGCTGGACCCTTTGCCGAACCTGGTCCAGCAGCTTGGGCAGCGGGAAAGAGTGTGTCGGAAATCCATATCAGAGTTGTACGCCAAGTGGTATACATATTACGTTATGCTTCATCAAAGATGACCTGCAGTGGCTGAAACCATCCTCGATTCTCTCCTCTTCGTAGATACAAATGTATTGCTCGACTTCTATCGCATCCGCAAGACCGACATTAGCTTGAAGTATCTCGAGCAACTCGAAGCTTGCAAAGACCGCTTAATCGTCGGTTCTCAGATCGAAATGGAGTACAAAAAGAATCGCCAGCGGGCGATCGTTGAGTCTCTCAACAATTTCGGATCCCCGGACTGGGGGAAACTAACCGGCCCCGCACTTGTCGCCGACTTGCAAGCTATGAAAATGATCGAGAAGAAGAAGAAGGAAATTGGTGCCCAGAAAACAATATTAGACACAAAGATTCGGAATATCCTAAGCAACCCCTCAGCTCACGATCCTGTATATCAGTGTCTACAAAGAATATTTAGGCATCAATCTCCTTACAACCTCGCTAGAACAAACAGAGAGCGCTTTACCATTAGGCGGCTTGCCAGGAAACGGTTCGTCCTCGGCTATCCACCACGAAAACAATCAGACACCTCAATTGGAGATGCAATCAATTGGGAATGGATAGTCCAATGCTCTTTGGCCAGCGGAAAGCACATAGTAATCGTAACTAGAGATACAGACTTCGGCGCTACATATGAAGGAAATTCTTACCTTAATGACTGGTTGAAGCAAGAATTTGCCGCGCGGGTTAGTCGAAAGCGCAAAATTATCCTCACTGACAAGCTTTCCCAAGGATTGAAGGTAGTGCATGCCGCAGTATCGAAGGAAATGGAGGAAGAGGAAAAGCGCCTTCTGGCTGAGCTGATAGGCGACTACGACCTCAATGAAGAAGATGAAACATAACAAAATCCCGGCAGGTTGGGCTGACGCGGGAAGCGAGCGGTAAGGTAGGCAAAGCGCAGCTTGCCCAAGCACTTCTTTATCCCAGTCGCATAGGATGCAATAAGAGCGCCGCATTGCGCCATAGTGCGTTTTATTCGAGCGACGTGAACATGGCGAAGATTTCGCCCTCGGTGCGATGGGGCACGCCTTCACCTTAGCCCGCGTAGATACTGTTATCCACATCAAGCCAGTTGATGCAAGGCCGGGTCAAAAGGCCGTCCGGACCGCAGCACGCCGTAGGCGACGCACAGCAG
>NZ_JBAQMD010000093.1:0-4410 GCF_049302455.1 Rhodoferax ferrireducens
TACGGATTGAAGGGATGAAGTGCTGCGAGCAGCGAGTCCATCGTCCTGCAAAAGGAGATTGCTGAAAAGTCCGAGGTAGCCTGCTGGACTGGCGAACCAGTTCGCGCGTCAGCGGGTTAGTCCAATGGCCCATGATGGCAGTTCACGCTCTGAAATCTCTTATTGAATCAACGGTTAACTGAAGTCCGCTTCAGCTATGCGGTAACCCATAGCCTTGTATCCTACCTGTCGCTTTTCCCACATCTTTACTAAAGCGGGATGGCCTGTATCAACGATGTCGACAATTCGCACGTCAGTCTTGGTCGCATGATCACGGTGTAGCCGCCCTGCGTATTGCTGCAATGTTCCCCTCCAAGACACCGGCATCGCCAGGACCAACGTATCTAGTGCGGGATGGTCAAACCCTTCGCCAACCAATTTTCCGGTGGCCAGCAATATGCGGGGCGCATCTTCGGGCAGGCTATTGAGTTCTGCGATAACACTGGATCGCAGCTTCTTTGTCATTCGACCATGCAAGACAAAGGGTGGGGTCACCGCGCCGTCAAGAGCTCTCAGGATGGAATGAAGGTGTTCAGTGCGCTCGGTCAAGACCAACACCTTTCTGCCTTGCCCAAAGGGCCTCATTATTTCTTCCGCCACGACCTTCGTTCTAGCTTGGTCATTTGCGAGGTACCTAAAGACATCTTGGATCCCGGAGTCGGGCGGAACAGCTAGACGCGCTTGTTGGTACCTTGCTGTAACTTGCAGGTCATGGGGCGCACTCGGCGGCGATGTGGCGGTGTGTCGGATGGGGCCGCACTGCATGAAAATAATGGGCTGTTGTCCGTCTCGGCGCACAGGGGTCGCGGTCAGGCCTTGGACAAATTTGGCTTTGACCTTTTTGAGAATGGCATCGAAGGAGACAGCACCGACGTGGTGGCACTCATCGACGATTACTTGACCATAACCCTCAACCAACGCATTAACCTCGCCCTGCCGCGAGACGGACTGCATCACGGCGATATCTATGAGGCCCGTCGGCTTTGATTTGCCGCCGCCGATTACGCCAATCACGCCTTTTCCAACTCCCAGGAATGTTTGCAGCCGCTCCTGCCACTGTTTGAGCAACTCGGTTCGATGCACCAAGATTAGTGTGTTCACACCCCGCTTCGCAATCAAGGCAGCAGCTGTTACGGTTTTTCCAAAGGCCGTCGGGGCGCAGAGCACACCTGTCTCATAGCCGAGCATTGCCTGCACCGACACTTCTTGATCTGGTCTCAAGGTGCCTTTGAAGGTGACTTCAATGGGCGTTCCTGAAAATCGCTCATCGTAAAGGCTGAGCTTGATGTTGTTATCGGCCAGCAGCACCTTGGCCGCTTCCAAACACCCACGCGGTAAGGCAATATGCTGGGGATAATTCTCCGCGCATCCAATGACGCGTGGCTTGTCCCAGACCGACATGCGCATGGCTTGCGCTTTGTAAAAATCTGGGTTTTGAAAAGCTGCCAGGCGCACAAGACGGTTTGCCAATGCCTGCGGCAAATCCATTTTTTCAAAATAAATCAGATTCGCAAGGGTCACGGTCAGTGACGCTGGCATCTTTCCGGTGAGTTTCTGCTTTGCCGATGATGTTCGCTTCCATGGAGTTGCCAAATCCTCATCGTCAACGAACGTGACGTCCAATGGATGGACGCCGCCGGTTGCTCTCAAGATGCTTGCTTCAATATCGGCGGAATCCATCAACTCCATGGTCGACAGAAAGGCCCACTGGTCCATATGGGGTCGCAGGTCGTCGTCAACGAACACGCTGCAGTCATTTTCCCGAGGCCGCTTTTGCAGGGGAAGTGCAATCAGGTTTCCAAATCCACCCTTGGGCATGATGTCCTGGTTGGGGAACAAACGGTCATATGAGGTCAGCTCCAGTTGGCGCATCTTCATGCAGGTAAAGCTGATGACGGCCGTTCCCAGGCGGCGTGCATCCCGTGCGTACACCTTTGCTTTGAAGAAGATCCATGCATGGGCCCCATTGCCTGAACGTGATATTTCAAGTGCGACCGGCACGCCGAGTTCAAGGCACGACCGCTTAAAAGCCAAAGCGTCTTGGCGCCAATCCGCTTCGTCGAAATCCACAGCGAGAAAATGGCAACTGTCATCCGCAAGCAGCGGGTACACCCCGACGACATGTTTTCCAGAGAGGTGCGCGTAGATCACCTCGTCAGTCAAAGGTATTAAAAGACGGCTTGCACAATCACCACATTTGATTCGCGGCTTTTGGCAGACGCCAGCCACCCACTCGTTAGCGCAAGCTGGAGCGTATCCAGACTTCCCACTGCCTTTGCTTTCCCAGCGGACAGGGTAAACATCCGTTCGACCCCTAAACAGGCGCCTAAACAAAGCAACTTTTTCATTCGTGGATATGTGAGTGGGATCCGGCGGCGGCTGAGCCGTCGGCGAACCCGATCCGTTGGTATCACGGCGCCAATCCACGCCGTGCTCTTCCAGTAACGCGATCAGGCGTTTGTTTTCGGCTTGCAGGGCAACCAACGGGTCAAGTTCAGCCATCAATTCGGAACTTCCTCAACGGTTTGCATCTTAGGGATTGGTGGCAACGCATGAATACAGAATGCGCAGTTTGCCAGTTCTGTCCCAGGAAATTTGCTGACTTGGTCGTATTACAGGTACTCGCGCATCAGAAAAGATGTTCTATTTAGTCGAATTCAAACGAGCTAAAGGCTCTCCATAAAGCCAGATCATAGGCAATCTTGAGGACGCCACGCACCACCAGAGGCGTTGCACTCCAACCAGATTGGAAGAGCCACCCCGCAAGCAATGGACTTGCAGCGGACGCCAGGCTGCGCGGCACAGCCGTGAAACTGGCTGCGGCGGCACGTTCATGCGGCTGGACTACTGACATGACAAATGCGCTTCGGGCAGGCACATCCATGGACGAGACCAATGCGCGTGCCAGCAGCAGACCCAGCGACCCACACGTTGGTCGAAAATGCCGCTGCGAACAGGCACAGGCTTGCCGGAATATGCGTAAACACCATGGTGTTGGCCAGCCCAATGCGCTTGGGCAACTTGGGAGCCGCCAGTCGTGATCCAGCGCTCAGCGGGCCTAAACAGAAGAAGAGCGTGCCCGCCGCCGCCAGCGATAGACCGAACTTCTGAAACAGCCACAGCGCCAATTGCGAGTTCACCATGAGGCCAACTTTGATCATTCAACATGACAATCCAGAAACCGACATCCATCACCCGCACCGAGTTGCATGCTTTGGTCTGGAGAGAACCAAGGTCCAAGTTGGCCGGCATTTGGGGAATTTCCGACGTTGCCATCGGGAAACTATGTGTTAAAGAATGCATCCCTGCGCCGCCACCGGGCTATTGGGCAAAAAGGGCAGCGGGCGGCAGGGTCTCAACAACGCCGCTGCCAATGCGGCTACCTGGCCAAAGAGAGTTGATTGAGCTTCGTGCGGTGAATTACTACGAAAGGTGGAATGCACCTGTCGACCTGGAGTCCGAAATCACGCCTCCAACCTACATCGAGACAGTCGAGGAAGTCGTGCAATCTGCTTTTGTACGGCTTGGCCCGTTTCGAGCCAAACGAGACCTTTCCGACCCACATCATGGGTTGCGTCGAGTGCTTCTATCTGAGTCGAAAAGAGCGGAGAAAATCAAGGAAAGGGATTGGTCCTTTGATAAGCCACGCTTTCTGGAGCCAAGGTTTCAACGCCAACTTCGCCTCTTTAGCAGTATCTTTTTTATCCTGGATTCCATTCATGCCAGCTGCGAAGTGGTTCAGAAAGAAACTTGGATTCAGGGGGTAGGCCATATCCATCACCTCATTGCGAGTGTTTCCATCGGTGGCTCCAGTGTTCAACTTCAATTCCTCGAGCCTGAGAACCCCAAAGGCAACAATGACCTACCCCGTAGCAGCGTTACAACTCTGCGCGTGGGAAGCAGCGGCAAAGGGGGCAACTTCGTAGATGAGCCGGGCGCCAAGATTGAGAAGCGTCTCGAAGACATCGTGAAGGCAATACTTACCCTTGCAGAGACCAAGATGCGGTCCGCTGATTTTTCGATCTACGAAAGGAAGCTCGAACGCAGGAACCAAATGCTGGAGGCGATTGCAGAACGAAAGCGCAAGGAAGAAGCGATGCGCTTGGCGGCCATTAAGGCCAGGAAGGAAGCGATAAGGAAGGAAATTGCCGATGCGGCCGCAAACCTGCGCCGTGCTCAAGATATTCGAAGTCTTGTCGCGGCAATGGCGGGGCACCCAGACTGCGTTGGCGAGCAATCGGCAAACTACCTAAGCCGGACGAGCCGGAACCAAACAAGTAATACCATGCCACTTCATAGCTAACGGGGCACGATCATGGAAACACAACTGCTCAATCGTTACGCGGTCAACATGCACGGTGTGCTGTCGTG
>NZ_JBAQMD010000094.1:0-31164 GCF_049302455.1 Rhodoferax ferrireducens
GGACTTCCGTCTCAACTTGCAAGGCTTTTCAGCCTCACCTCAGAAATTTTGGTGGAGGTAAGCAGGATCGAACTGCTGACCTCTTGCATGCCATGCAAGCGCTCTCCCAGCTGAGCTATACCCCCTAAACCACAGATTACTTTTTCAAGTATTCTTAATTTCCAAGCCTTAAATTATAGCCTGAATATTCACTCTGAACGCAGACGAGTCAGCACTTTTTCTCTTTCACACAGTTCCAGCACGGCATCCAGCGAGGGCGTATGGGCACTGCCCATCACCAACACCCGCACCGGCATGGCGAGCAATGGCATTTTGATGGTGCACGCGACCAGTACTTCCTTGATGGCGGCCGCTATTGACAGCTTGTCCCAGCTACAGCTCGCCAGTTTTTCACTCAGCAATTTCAATGCCGGTTTGATCGCATCCGTCACGTGCTGGCTCACCTCAGCCGGGTTGAGCGTGATATCTGCATAAAAAGCTGCCGCCCAATCTGCCAATACCACCGTGGTGTCACACCGGTCCTTGAACAACGCACAAATGCGGGGCAAGCGGTCATCGGCCTGAATGCCGCGTTTTTGCAGTTGCGCTTGCACCAAAGGTGCCAGTGCGTCATCACTCATGATCTTGAGGTGTTGCGCATTAACCCAACGAAGCTTGGCCTCGTCAAACTGAGCGGCACTGCGGCCCAGATGATCCAGATTGAACCACTGCAGAAATTGCGCCCGACTAAAAATTTCGTCGTCCCCATGGCTCCAGCCCAGGCGCGCCAGGTAATTGACCATGGCATCAGGCAGATAGCCTTCGTCACGGTACTGAGTGACCGGTTTGGCACCATTGCGCTTGCTCATCTTTTCGCCCTGCTCATTGAGCACGGTGGGCAAATGGGCATAAACCGGCGGCTCTTTGCCCAAGGCCTTGAAAATATTGATCTGCCGCGGCGTGTTATTGACATGGTCATCGCCACGAATCACGTGCGTGATGGCCATGTCAAGGTCATCCACCACCACGCAGAAGTTGTAGGTGGGCGTGCCGTCCGGCCGGGCAATCACCAGATCATCGAGTTCATCATTGCTGATCTCGATGCGCCCCTTGACCTTGTCGTCCCACACCACCGAGCCACCCAGCGGATTTTTGAAGCGCAACACCGGCTTCACACCCTCTGGAATGGGTGGCAAGGTCTTACCAGGCGCAGGGCGCCAGGTGCCGTCGTAACGCGGCTTTTCTTTGGCGGCCATCTGGGCATCACGCAAGGCATCGAGCTCGGCCACACTCATGTAGCAGGGATAAACATGGCCGGCCGCCTGCAGCTCGGCCAACACGGTCTTGTAGCGGTCCATGCGCTGCATCTGATAGAACGGACCTTCGTCATAGTCGAGCCCAAGCCAGGACATGCTCTCAATGATCACATCGACAGCGGCCTGGGTGGAACGGTCCAGATCAGTGTCTTCAATGCGCAAAATGAAGGTGCCACCGGTCGAACGGGCAAACGCCCACGGGTACAAAGCCGAGCGAATGTTGCCGAGGTGAATAAAGCCAGTGGGAGACGGCGCGAAACGGGTGCGAGTTCTTTGAGTCATTTCAGAGCACTTAAGGTTTGCAGGCCGCGCAGCAGGTCGGCCTTGAGATCGTCAATGTGGTCCAGGCCTACTGCCATGCGAATCAAGCCCTGACCGATGCCAGCGGCCTGGCGCTGGTCTTCGGTGAGTCGACCGTGCGAGGTGGTGGCGGGGTGGGCAATGGTGGTTTTGGTGTCGCCCAGGTTGGTGGTGATCGAGCACACCTGGGTGCTGTCGATCACATGAAAAGCATTGCTGCGCGCCTGCGTTGCGTCTGCTGCTCGCACATCAAACGACAGCACAGCGCCACCCAGCCCGCTTTGCTGGCGCATGGCCAAGGCATGCTGCGGATGCGAGGCCAGGCCGGGGTAATACACCCGTGACACTTCAGGCTGCTCTTGCAACCAAGTCGCCAGTGCCAGGGCGTTGTCGCACTGGGCTTTCATGCGTAGCGACAAGGTTTCCATGCCCTTGGTGACCACCCAGGCGTTGAACGGTGACAACACCACGCCGATGGTGCGGTTGATGGGCCAGAACACATCGTTGACATATTTCTGGCTGCAGCAGATTGCCCCAGCCATCACGCGGCCCTGGCCGTCGAGGTATTTGGTGCCGGAATGGATGACAAAGTCGGCCCCCCATTCGGTCGGACGCTGCAGTGCGGGCGTGCAAAAACAGTTGTCCACCGCCAACAAGGCAGCACCTTCATGGGCCACCTGGGCCAGCGCGGCCATGTCGCAAATGTCGGTCAGCGGGTTGGTCGGCGTTTCTGCAAACAGCAACCTGGTATTGGGGCGCATGGCAGCGCGCCACTGGGCCACATCGGTTTGCGACACAAAGGTGGTCGCGATGCCAAACTTGGAAAATTCACCGGCAAACAAGCGCAGGGTCGAGCCAAACACCGACTGGGAACACACCACATGGTCACCCGCCTTGAGCACGCCCATGCCCAGCAACAGAATGGCAGACATGCCGGTCGATGTGGCCATGGCCGCTTCGGTACCTTCAAGTGCGGCCAGGCGCTGCTCCATACCGCTCACCGTGGGGTTACCCACACGGGTGTAGGTGTAGCCGTCTTCCTCCATGGCGAAACGCTTGCGCGCCGTCTCGGCATCGGGCTGGATGAAGCTGCTGGTGAGGTAAAGGGCTTCAGAGTTTTCGCCGTACTGGCTGGGTGCAACGCCTGCCCGCACCGCCAGGGTGTCGCGGTGCAGGTTGTCTGGGAGTTTTTTGGCCGTCATGGGTCAGTCTTCGTTGTTGGGCAGAGCCAGGCGCGAGTTGTCTTCAGCCGACTCGTCGACCACCACACGGCTGGCGTTCAGGCGCGAGATGTCTTCCAGTGTGATGTCGCCGGTGACGTAGACCCCATCAAAACACGAGGCATCAAAGTTCTTGATCGCCGGGTTGAGCGCGCCAATGGCCTTCTTCATGCCATCGACGTCCTGGTAAATCAGCGCATCACAACCAATGATTGCACGGATTTGTTCCACCGTGCGGTTATGCGCCACCAGCTCCTCTGGCGTGGGCATGTCGATACCGTACACGTTGGGGTAGCGCACCGGCGGCGCGGCACTGGCCATGTAAACCTTGCGCGCGCCAGCTTCGCGCGCCATCTGCACGATTTCACGGCTGGTGGTGCCGCGTACGATCGAGTCGTCCACCAGCAGCACATTGCGGCCCTTGAATTCGCTGGCAATCACATTGAGCTTCTGGCGCACCGATTTTTTGCGCACCGACTGCCCCGGCATGATGAAGGTGCGCCCGACGTAGCGGTTTTTCACAAAACCTTCGCGGTACGGCAAGCCCAGCAACTGCGCCAGCTGCGCCGCACTCGGGCGGCTCGATTCCGGGATCGGGATCACGACATCAATTTCGTTCGGCGGCACGGTAGAGATCACCCGCTTGGCCAGGGTTTCACCCAGGTTCAAGCGCGCCTGGTAGACCGAAATGCCATCCATCACCGAATCCGGCCGCGCCAGATAAACATATTCAAAAATGCAGGGACTCAACACCGGATGCTCGGCACACTGCTGTGCATGCACCGTGCCCTGCAAGTCGATAAACACCGCCTCGCCGGGGGCAATGTCACGCTCAAATTTGTGCGATGTGCCTTCCAGCGCCACTGACTCGCTGGCCAGCAACACGGTGCCCTCGCCGTGCCCGATGCAAAGCGGACGAATGCCAAACGGGTCACGAAAAGCCAGCACACCATGGCCGGCGATCATGGCAATCACGGCGTACGAGCCCTTGATGCGCTGATGCACTTTGCGCACCGCGGCAAACACATCACGCGGGAGCAGCGGCAAGCCGCGCGTGGTTTCTCCCAGCTCATGGGCCAGCACGTTGAGCAGCACCTCGGAGTCGCTGTCGGTGTTGATGTGGCGGTGGTCATTGCTGAACAGCTCGGCTTTGAGGGCGTGCGCATTGGTCAGGTTGCCGTTGTGCACCAGCACAATGCCAAACGGCGCATTGACGTAAAACGGCTGCGCCTCTTCTTCGCTGAACGCGTTGCCCGCGGTCGGGTAGCGCACCTGACCGAGTCCGCAATTGCCCGGCAGTGAGCGCATGTTGCGGGTGCGAAACACATCACGCACCATGCCTTTGGCCTTGTGCATGAAGAACTTGCGCTCCTGCTGCGTCACGATGCCGGCGGCATCTTGCCCGCGGTGCTGTAACAGCAGCAAGGCGTCATAAATAAGTTGATTGACAGGGGCGTTGCTGACAACACCAACGATTCCACACATGGTAGTTTTCCGATCAGTTCAGGACAAGGCTCGCACCAGCGGCATCACACCTTCTGGGCAGATGCATCATGCCGGTAAATACTTTGAAAATTCTTGCGGCAACACGGGCTTCAAGCCTTTGAGCGTCACCAAGGCCAGGTCGGCACCCACCGACTTCTGCCACCGGGGGTCGGATTTTAGAGGTGTCATTGTTACCACCACCGTGGCCAACAACAACAACAGCACACCGCGCACCAGGCCAAACACAGCACCCAGCGTCCGATCCGCAGGCCGCAGGCCGACGGCGGCAAAAAGTTTTTGCGCCAGGTTGGCCAACAGACTGCCCACCAGCACCGACAGCACAAACACCACGACAAAAGCCACGGCGTAACGCACCGCTTCACCCGAGCCGGACATGGGCAGCCTGGGCGCGAGGTCCGGCGCCAACCACTGCGCCACCACGAAAGCGGCCACCCAGCTCAGCAATGAGAACACCTCGTAAATCAAGCCACGCCAAGCGCCCAAGAGCAGCGATGTCAGCAACACCCCAAAAAAAATCCAGTCCAGCGCAAGCATGGGTATCGATACAGCCGTGTGATACGGGTTACAAGGTCAGTATGGCGGCGGGCAAATCAAGCTTTTTGATCTTTTCTACCGCCTTATCCGCCTCACCCTTGGTGCCAAAGGGGCCGACCCGAACGCGAATTCTGTCGCCGTCTTTGGTCTTTGCCACATGGGTGTAGGTCTTGAGACCCGCGTGTTCCAGTTTCAATCGCACTTCACGCGCCCGTGTTGCGTCGGCAAAGGCACCCACCTGCACCACCAAGCGGGCATCGTTGGCGGCGGGCTTGGTGCCAGGGGGGCTGTTGGAACTTTTGCCATCGAGCAGCGACTGAGCCTTGGCCGCGTCATCCGCCTTCACCAGCGCTTTGGCAAGCGGCTTGTCATTCGCCTTGATCGCTGCTGGGTCGGGCACCGGGCTGGCGGGCTTCTGCTCTTCTTTTGCTATTATTTTAGGAGCTACATACTCATATTCCACGGGGGCTGCGGTCACTTTTTGCTCACTACTTGGTGCGGAGGCAGCGACAGCGGCGGCAGGCGGCGCTACAGCAGTCTCAGCGGAGAGCGACACCGCAGGCGCGGGAATGATCAAGGGCAGGACCTTGTTTTTGTCGGGTATTTCTATCGGTGTGTCCACCGAAATTGGGCGCGGCTGCTTGTCAAACAGAAGCGGGAAACCAATCACGCCCAGCAACACCAACACGGCCGCACCCAACAGACGGTACTTGGCGCGCTTGCGCATCACCTCGACGCTCTCTGACGGCGCTGGCGCGGCAGACTTGTCATCGCTGCCCTTGCGTAACTTGAAAAAGGCCATGGTGTGGAGGGTTTAGATGTTCAACGGCTGGGCAGGTGTTGGGCGTCAAGACGGGGCACTCCGTCCTTCAAAATACCGCCCACGGTGTAAAACGACCCAAAGACGACAATTCTATCAGTGGGGTCAGCCGCGCTGATGGCGGCCTGCAGGGCTTGCTGCGGGTCGGCGTAAACGGCAGCGCTGGCGTCTTTGCGCGTGTTTTGCGCCTGCCACTGCAGCAACAAGGCATCGGCGGATTCGGCCCGGGGCGTCGGCAAATCGGTGAAATACCACTTGTCAACCAAGGGATTGATTCGGGCCAGCATCAGCGCCACGTCTTTATCCGCCATCGCGCCAAAAATCGCGTGCGTGGTCGGGAAGTAGCCCATCGCGTCCAGGTTGGCCGTCAGCGCCGCCACGGCATGCGGGTTGTGCGCCACGTCCAGCACCAAAGCCGGCTGGCCCGGCACGATCTGAAAGCGCCCCGGCAACTCGACAAAGGCAAAGCCATTGCGCACCGCCTGCGCCGTCACCGGCAGGCGCTCGCGCAGGGCCGTCAATGCCGCCAGTACGCCAGCAGCATTGACCAGTTGGTTGGCCCCCAGCAGCGCCGGGTAAGCCATGCCGCTGTAACGCCTGCCGCGCCCGGCCCAGGCCCACTGCTGCCGGTCGCCCGACACATTGAAGTCGCGTCCCACTTGCCACAGGTCGGCACCGACTTCGAGCGCCCGATCCAGCACGCTCTGCGGCGGCATGGGGTCACTCACCACCACCGGGCGGCCGGTGCGCATGATGCCCGCCTTTTCGTAGCCAATGGACTCACGGTCCGGCCCCAGCAGCGCCATGTGATCGAGGTCGATGCTGGTGATGATGGCGCAATCGGGCTCGATGATATTGACCGCATCGAGCCGCCCGCCCAGGCCCACCTCCAGTATCACCACGTCCAGGCCACTGCGGCTCATCACGTCCAGGATGGCGAGCGTGGAAAACTCAAAATAGGTCAGCGATACCTCAACATCATTCTGGCATCTGGCCCTTTCCACGCTTTCGAAGGCAGCTATTAATTGCGTAGCATCCACCGGCTCGCCCAGTAGCCGCAAGCGTTCTTCAAAACGCACCAAATGCGGCGAGGTGTAGACCCCGGTGCGGTAGCCGGCCTGCAGCAAAATGGATTCCAGCATGACGCAGGTCGAGCCTTTGCCGTTGGTGCCCGCCACGGTAATCACCGGGCAGTCAAACCGGATTTGCATACGTTCGGCCACCAGGCGCACCCGCTCCAGACCGAGGTCGATCGTGACCGGATGCAGTTGCTCGCAATGCGCGAGCCAGTCGGACAATGTTTTTTGAGTTTCGATTGGGGTTTTCATACGACTGGCGATTGTCGCCCACCTTCAGACCGGTGGCATGATGCGGGGCATGAACACCCTTGCCACGCCCTCGTCCTCCAACGCACCCGTGACCGTTTTCGGCATTCCCAATTGCGACACGGTCAAGAAAGCTCGCGCCTGGCTGAGCGGGCAAGGTGTCAGTTATGAATTTCATGATTTCAAGAAACTGGGCGTCCCGGCAAATCAGTTGCCGCGTTGGATCGACGCCGTCGGCTGGGAGCCGCTGCTGAACCGCAAGGGCACGACCTGGCGCAAGCTCGACGACGCCAGCCGCGCTGCGGTGCTGGACGCAACCAGCGCCAGCGCCTTGATGCTGGCACACCCCAGCGTGATCAAACGGCCCGTGGTGGCGTGGCCCAACGGTGAAGTCACGGTGGGGTTTGATGAGTCTCGGTGGCAGGGATTGATGCGATAACCAGTGACCATTTGAATGGGCGGGAGCGCGGCAAGGGACACCCGGGCGCCGGCGCCTCATACGCTTCGCTTCTTGAAATCGGCGCCATCGCCCGGGTATCCCTCACCGCTTGCAGTGTTCATGTAGCGTAGTGCGGCGAGCCAGGTCCGGAGGTCGGGGGCGATTTCAAAAAGCGAAGCGCTGAGAGCCCCCGGCATTCGGGCCTGACTCGTTGCACGGGCCAATCTGCCTCAAAGGTTTCTTGCCCCTGTCGACCCCGCTTAAAATCAACACCATGATTACATCCAAAATCGACGGCGTATCCGTCAGCACCCAGGCCAGCGTCTATTTCGATGGCAAATGCATCAGCCACGGCGTCACACTGGCCGATGGCACAAAAAAATCCGTGGGCGTGATCCTGCCTGCCACGCTAACGTTCAACACCGGCGCCCCAGAGGTCATGGAATGTGTCGCCGGTAGCTGTGAGTACAAATTGCCGGGCAGCGAGGTGTGGCTTAAGTCCAACCCGGGTGAGAAATTCAGCATCCCGGGCAACACCCCATTCGATATTCGTGTCACCGAGCCGTATCACTACATCTGCCACTTCGGTTGAGTTGATTTTTAACTCTTATTTTTATAGCTGCTCACGCATATTTCAAGGGGGCTAGAGGCCACAACATGTCAAACACCATTCTTCAAAACATTCCCGTTGGCCAAAAAGTCGGCATCGCCTTCTCGGGTGGCCTGGACACCAGCGCCGCCTTGCACTGGATGAAGCTCAAGGGCGCCCTGCCCTATGCCTACACCGCCAACCTGGGACAGCCCGACGAGACCAACTACGACGACATCCCGCGCAAAGCCATGGAATATGGAGCGGAAAAGGCCCGCCTGATCGACTGCCGCCAACAGCTCGCGGCTGAAGGTATTGCCGCCCTCCAAAGTGGCGCCTTTCACATCAGCACCGCCGGCGTGACCTACTTCAACACCACGCCGCTGGGCCGCGCCGTGACCGGCACCATGCTGGTGGCCGCCATGAAACAGGACGACGTCAACATCTGGGGTGACGGCAGCACCTTCAAGGGCAATGACATCGAGCGTTTTTACCGCTATGGCCTGCTGACCAACCCGGCACTGAAAATCTACAAGCCCTGGCTCGATCAGGCCTTCATTGACGAGCTGGGTGGCCGCGCGGAAATGTCGGCCTTCATGACCGAGCACGGTTTTGGCTACAAGATGAGTGCGGAAAAGGCCTACTCAACCGACTCCAACATGCTGGGCGCCACGCACGAGGCCAAAGACCTGGAGCAATTGAGCTGCGGCATCCGCATCGTCAACCCGATCATGGGCGTGCCATTCTGGAAAGACGACTGCGTGGTCAAGGCGGAAGAAGTGTCAGTACGCTTTGAAGAAGGGCGGCCGGTCGCCCTGAACGGCGTGCAATACCCTGACCTGGTGACACTGATGTTGGAGGCCAACCGCATCGGCGGCCGCCACGGCTTGGGCATGAGCGACCAGATTGAGAACCGCATCATCGAAGCCAAGAGCCGCGGCATCTACGAAGCCCCCGGCCTGGCGCTGCTGTTCATCGCCTACGAGCGTCTGGTGACGGGCATCCACAACGAAGACACCATTGAACAGTACCGCGACAACGGCCGCAAACTGGGTCGCCTGCTGTACCAGGGCCGCTGGTTTGACTCGCAAGCCATCATGCTGCGCGAGACCGCGCAGCGCTGGGTGGCGCGCGCCATCACCGGTGAGGTGACGCTGGAACTGCGTCGCGGCAACGACTACTCGTTGCTCAACACCGAGTCGCCCAACCTGACCTACGCCCCCGAGCGTCTGAGCATGGAAAAAGTGGAAGACGCGCCCTTCTCGCCGCTGGACCGCATTGGCCAACTGACCATGCGCAACCTGGACATTGTGGACACCCGCGCCAAGCTGGCGATCTACGCCAAGAGTGGCTTGCTCTCACTGGGCGTTGGCGGTGATTTCCTCAGCCTGGCCAACGACGCCAACAAATAGTTGATCGGGGTTCGCCCCCTTATTTATTCAAGTAGTCTTGCGCAATCGGTCGCAGTGCTGAAGGCGTGATGCCCAAGGACTGCAGGCCTGGCAGGGTGCCGCTGGCGACGTTGTCGATTTGCATCGAATCCAGATTGTCACGGCTCATGACGGGCTCGCCGGGCGCGAGCGCCATCAACGCGGCTTGCACGTGACCGAGCCAGCGCGGCAGCGCAATCACCGGGCGACCGCGTCCGCCGCAGACGCCGCTCAGTTGCGCTGCCAATTGCACCAGTTGCTTCAAGGTAAAGACCTCGGGGCCGCAGGCTTCAATGGTCTTTGGGCTGGCGGCAGCTGACATCACCCCTGCATCGCCTGGCGCCAGACTTTTCACCACGGCGCTGGCCACGTCGTCCACCCACACCGGCTGAAAACGAGTTCCAGCACACGCCAGCGGCATGAAGGGCAACACTTTTTGCAGCCTGGCAAAGACATTGAGAAACTTGTCCTGGGCGCCAAACATCACACTGGGTCGAAAAATCGTCAGGTCAAACGCGGCCTGCGGGCCGACACCGGCCGCCTGCAGCCACACCGCCTCGCCCTGCCCCTTGCTGCGCAGGTACATGGATGGCGCTGAACTGGGGTTTTGCGCGTTCGCTCCCAGGGCGCTGATATGCACGACGCGCTTGACGCCAGTTGCCCGACAGGCCCGGGCCAGCTTTTGCGGCAAGGCGACGTGAACTTTGTCAAATGCCGCTTGATCGCCATGCAGGATCGCCACCAGATTGACCACGGCGTCATGGCCCGCCACCGCTTGGGTCAGCGCCGCCTCGTCGTGCACATCGAGTTCCAGCAAGGTCAACCCGGACAAGGGCTGAAGATGCTGCGCATGGGCGCGTTGGCGGGTCGGCACCGTGACGTGCCAGCCCTGGCTGAGCAGTTTTTGGCAGAGCTGGGTGCCGACAAAGCCGGTGCCACCGAGAACGAGTACCTTTTTCATGCGCTTATTTTGCCCACGGCGCAAGCCTCGCTACTGCAAAAAGTCAATGAAACTGGACAAATAACGGCTCACGTGCTTTGACGCTGCACCAATTGCCAACCCACATCGACGCTGTGTCTGCTGACCGTTTCGCCCCGCATGAGCTGCAGCAGCATGGTCGCCGCGCTTTCCCCGATCTCAACGCGGGGGGTCCGAATGGTTGTCAGTGGTGGCCACATCTGATCGCTGCCCGCCAGATCATTGAAGCCGGCAATGGCCAGCCGTGTCGGCACCTGGATGCCCAGACGCAGCGCCGCCAGCAAGCCACCTTGCGCCAGGTCATCATTGCAAAAAAAGATGGCATCCACATCGGGATGCCGTGCGAGGTACTGTTCCAGCAACTGGGCGCCCAGCGCCAGGGAGGATGGCTGAACGCTGAGCCATTCCAGCGCGGGATCGTAGCAGCCGGCGGCGCTCAAGGCCTCGCGGTAGCCCACCAGGCGCTGCATCACCCGCGGGTCCAACTGCGCAGCGGCAAACGCGATGCGTCGGCGCCCGGTTTGCAGCAAATGCTCGGTCATGGCGCGCCCTGCATCGGCCTGCGAGAAGCCGACACAATACACAGCTGGATCGTTGGAGATTTCCATCAGATGCACACAAGGCACGCCGCTGCGGGCAATCAAATCGCGGCAACGCGCGGTGCGGTCAAAACCGGTGACCAGCAGACCGGCCGGCCGGTGAGAGAGATAGCTGGCCAGCAACGCTTCTTCTTCCTCCGCCTGGTAATGTGTCACACCGATCAGCACCTGATAACCGGCCGCATGCAGCGAGCGCTGCACCGCCTCCAGCAGATCAACAAACAAGTTGTTCGACAGCAGCGGGATCAGCACCACCACGGTGTGGCTACGGGCGCTGGCCAAGGCCCGCGCGGCGGGGTCTGGCACGTAGCCCAAGGTGGCCGCCGCTGTCGCCACGCGGGCCACCAAATCGGCGCCGACACTGCGTTCACCACGCAAGGCGCGTGAGGCGGTGATCCGGCTAACCCCGGCGGACAAAGCCACGTCGTCCAATGTGATGCGCCCGGAAGCCCGGCTTTTTCGGGATGTGGTACTCATGAGTAAGGGTTTACCCTTGTTTTTTTAGCCAAAACTGGCGTTAAGATAGCGCTATCTTACTGAATTTCAGCTTCAACAAGCGCATAAATTTCTATTCATCAAAACTCATGTTCCGGAATGTTTCCAGTGCATTCCGTTTTTTTACAATTATTGAGATAGCGCTATCCAACATATGAATTCCATTGTCATGATGGGCGTCGCCGGTTGCGGCAAGTCCAGCGCCGGGCAAGCGCTGGCCAGCACATTGGGCTTGCCGTTGATCGAAGGGGATGAATTTCACCCGGCCAGCAATCTCGACAAAATGCGTCAGGGCTTGGCTCTCACCGATGCCGACCGCGCCGACTGGCTCTCTGCGCTGGGCTTGGCCCTGGCACAGCATGAAGGCGGTGCCGTGTTGACCTGCTCGGCACTCAAGCGCACCTACCGCGACCGTTTGCGTGCGCAGGTACCGGGCCTGCTTTTTGTGTTTCTGGACATCGATCCAGCGACTGCCCGCCAACGCGTGACAGCCCGCGCGGGCGAACACCTCTTTCCCCCCAGCCTGGTGGACAGCCAGTTTGCCACGCTGGAGTCCCCGGTCGGCGAGCCCGGTGTGCTACGAGTTGATGCCACCCAGCCACTCGATCAACTGAGCGCTGTCGTCGCGAATTGGTTGAACCAGCCACAGAAGGAAGCCTTCAAATGAACAACTCCCGCATCATCAATTTCTTGAATATGCTGATGGCCCTGTGCCTGGCCATCATGGCGGGCTCCGTCTTCATCAACGTCGTCCTGCGTTATGGTTTTGGCAGTGGCCTGGCAGCCAGCGAAGAACTTTCCCGCCTGCTGTTTGTCTGGATGGTGTTCATTGGTGCCACGGCCGCCTACCCGCAAGGCGAGCACATGGCGTTCACCAGCTTGCTGCACCCCTTGCTGGAACCCGGACGCGAAGGCGCGCTCGGGGTCGCCACACGGCTGATTCACGCCCTGGTGGTCCTCAGCTGCGTTCTATTGGGCTGGGGCGCGTGGCAACAGGTCATCGTGGGCATGGACAGCGTCAGCGTGGTGCTGGGTTACCGACAGGCGCTGCTGCCCTTGCCAGCGTTCTTGTGCAGCCTGGCCATTGGTTTGATGGCCCTGGTGAAGCTGATCAGGGGTCACCCCATCGACTTCGGTCATGCGTCGTCTGACGTCGAGTAACTGAACCCTAAAAATACAAGAAAGCCCCCATGAATCAAGGTTTGGTTGCTATTGTTTTCGTTGTCGGCATGCTCGCCTTCATGGGCATCGGCACGCCCATGGCATTTGCCCTGGTACTCACCGGCGCCTCGATGGCCTGGGTGCTCGATTTTTGGGACACGCAGTTGCTGGCGCAAAATCTGGTGGCGGGGGTGGACAGCTTTCCGCTGCTGGCGGTGCCCTTTTTCATTCTCGCCGGCGAGTTGATGAACGCGGGGGGCATCAGTCGACGCATCATCACCATGGCCCAAGCCTGGGTCGGCCACATCCGTGGCGGCCTGGGGTTCGTCACCATCGGCGCGGCCATTTTGATGGCCAGCATGAGCGGCTCGGCACTGGCCGACACGGCCGCGCTGGCCACCATTCTTTTGCCCATGATGCGAGCCCACGGCTACCCGGTGTCCACCTCGGCCGGGCTGATTGCCGCAGGCGGGGTTATTGCCCCGATCATTCCACCAAGCATGCCGTTCATCATTTACGGCGTCACCACCAACACGTCCATCTCGGCCTTGTTCATGTCGGGCATTGTGCCGGGCCTGATGATGGGGGCGGGCCTGATCGTGGCCTGGAAACTGCAGCTGCGCAAGATCGACCTGCCCGCCGGCACACCCTTGCCCTTTGCCAAACGCATGCATGAAACCGTCAAGGCCTTCTGGGCCTTGTTGATGCCCATCATCATCATCGGCGGCATGAAAACCGGTATTTTCACGCCCACGGAAGCCGCGGTGGTGGCCGCTTTTTACGCCATGGTGATCGCTTTTTTTGTCCATCGCGAGATGAAAATTGCGGAGCTGCACGGTGTGCTGGTGCGCGCGGCCAAGACCACGGCCGTTGTCATGTTCCTGTGCGCCGGCGCCCAGGTGGCCAGCTACATGATCACGCTGGCCGATTTGCCAGGCACGCTGTCAGAATGGTTGGGCCCGCTGATCGGGCAACCCAAGCTGCTGATGGCCGTCATGATGGTGATATTGATCATGATCGGGACCGCGCTGGACCTCACACCCACCATTCTGATCATCGCGCCGGTCATGCTGCCGATTGCCGTCAAAGCCGGTATTGACCCCGTCTACTTTGGTCTGATGTTCATCCTGAACGGCTCGATTGGCCTGATCACGCCGCCCGTGGGCACCGTGCTCAACGTGGTGGCCGGCGTCGGGCGCATGCGCATGTATGAAGTCGTCAAAGGTGTCAAACCGTTTCTTATCACCTACGTGATGATTTTGCTGCTGTTGGTGCTGTTCCCGCAGATCGTGACCGCGCCGCTGGCCTGGATGCGCTAACCGGCAAGCGTCGGCCACCCTGTTTTCGTTTCCCTGTTCCATAACCCTTAGGAAATTTTCATGACCCTGATTCGACGAACCCTCATCGCCTGCGCCGTCGGCGCCAGCCTGCTCGCCGGTGGCTTGTCCAGCGCACAAGACATCAAGCCCCACTTGATCCGCTTTGGCTACGGCCTGAACGAACAATCCAACCAGGGCCGTGCCACCAAGGTATTGGCCGACGAAGTTGCCAAACTCTCGGGCGGCAAGATGAAGCTGCGCGCCATCGGGGCCGCGGCCCTGGGTTCCGATATCCAGATGCAGCAAGCGCTGATTGGCGGCGCGCAGGAAATGATGGTCGGCTCGACCGCCACCCTGGTCGGCATTACCAAGGAAATGGCCTTGTGGGACACGCCTTTCTTGTTCAACAACGCGCAGGAAGCCGATGCGGTGCTGGACGGGCCGCTGGGCGACCGGGTCAGGGCCAAGCTGGAAGAAAAAGGACTGGTGGGCCTGGTCTACTGGGAAAACGGCTTTCGCAACCTGACCAACAGCAAACATGCGGTCGCCAAGCTTGAAGACATGAATGGCATCAAGCTGCGGGTGATGCAGAACAACGTGTTCCTGGACAGCTTCAAGAGTTTGGGTGCGAACGCCATTCCGCTGCCATTTTCCGAGTTGTTCAGCGCACTGGAAACCAAGGCGGTGGATGGCCAGGAGAACCCCTACAACACCATCCTCTCCAGCAAGTTCTATGAAATCCAGAAATACCTGACCGTGACCAACCACGTCTACAGCCCGTGGATCGTGCTGGCGAGCAAAAAATGGTGGGACAGCCTGAGCAAGGACGAGCGCGCTGTCTTGATGACGGCGGCCAAGAAGAGCCGCGACTTTGAGCGCCAGGACACACGCGCCGAAGCCGCCAAGGCGCTCGATGAACTCAAGAGCAAAGGCATGCAAGTGATGGTGCTCGCGCCCACGGAAGCGGCGCGTATGCGCGACAAATTGACGCGTGTGAACGCGGGCATTGCAACCAACGTCGGCATGGACTTGTGGCGCGACACCCAGGCCGAGCTGACCCGCTTGCGCGCCAAGAAATAAGCTTAGACGACCACCGGCTCCGGCTCCAGCCGGATGCCAAAGCGCTCATAGACGCTGGTCTGGATGGCGCGCGCCAGCGTCATGACTTCACCGCCGGTGGCACCAAAGGGACTGTCGACGCCGCCGCGGTTCACCAGCACCAGCGCCTGCTTTTCATAGACACCGGCCTGGCCGACCGATTTGCCGCGCCAGCCGCAGGAGTCAATCAACCAGCCCGCCGCCAGCTTGACGCTGCCGTCGGCCAGGTGGTAATGCACCACCTTGGGGTCGCGCGCGATGATGTCGACGCATTGTTCGGGCGTCACCGTTGGGTTCTTGAAGAAGCTGCCGACGTTGCCGATGACTTGAGGGTCCGGCAGTTTGGCACGCCGAACCTCGCACACCCAGTCGAAAATTTGCTGCGCGGTCGGTTGCGCGCATTGATGCTCCGCCATTTTCTTGTCCAGGTCGGCATAACCCAGCACCGGCTTCCAGCTTTTGGGCAAGGCAAAGCGCACCCGCAGTATCAGCGCGCGGTCCTTCAGGCCCAGCACCTGATGCCCACCGGCCACAGCGCCGTCCGGCACGGCCGCCGCCCCAGCCCCATGCTTGAACACTGAGTCGCGGTAGCCAAACGCGCACTGCGCCGCATGGAGCGTGAAGACCTGCCCGGTCTGCAGGTCGATGGCATCGAGCGAATCAAAGCGGTCCTGCAACTCCACGCCATAGGCGCCGATGTTCTGCACCGGCGCCGCGCCGACGGTGCCGGGAATCAAAGCCAGGTTTTCCAGCCCCAAGTAACCTTGTGCCAGCGTCCAGGCCACCAGTTCGTGCCAGCTCTCGCCCGCACCGGCCTCCACGATGAAGGCTTTGTCGGTCTCCATCAGCAGCCGTCGGCCCATCAGTTCAACCTTGAGCACCAGTGCTTTGACATCGCCGGTGAGCACAATATTGCTACCACCGCCCAATACAAATTTGGGACTGGCACGCAGCTCGGGGTCAGCCAGCAGCGCGTGCAAGTCCGCCTCGCTGGCAATGCGCACCAGCGCATGCGCCTTGGCCACGATGTGAAAGCTATTGAAAGCCTGCAGGGGAACATTTTTCTCGACTAACATGGCGGGATTGTCGCATTGGGAGTGTCCGCACTCCCGTTCGGGCTGAGCCTGTTGAAGCTCTTTCTGGAACCAAGCGCGCCGCTCTTGCACAGGCTCAGGGCGGGCAAATTTTTATCGAGTAACTCAAATGCCTTCTTTTGACACAGTTTGCGAAGCCAGCATGGTGGACGTCAAACACGCGGTGGAAAACACCACCAAGGAAATCACCACCCGCTTTGACTTCAAGGGCACACCCGCGGCCATTGAACTCAAGGACAAGGAAATCACCCTGACGGGCGACGCTGATTTTCAACTCAGCCAGATCGAAGATATTCTGCGCAACAAGCTCACCAAACGCAGCGTTGATGTGCGTTTCCTGGACAAGGGCGAGGTGCAAAAGATAGGCGGTGACAAGGTCAAGCAGGTCATCAAGGTGCGCAACGGCATCGAGACCGAGCTGGCCAAGAAAATCCAGCGCCTGATCAAGGACAGCAAAATCAAGGTGCAGGCCGCCATTCAGGAAAGCAAATTGCGCGTCACCGGCGCCAAGCGCGATGACCTGCAAGCGGCCATGGCCTTGATCAAAAAAGACATCACCGAAGTACCCCTGAGCTTCGATAATTTTCGCGACTGATGAAAATTTAGGACTCCGCGCGTGACCATCCAGACCGAAAACGAATACGAAGACCTGCTCGGCCTCTGGTCCGATCTGGAGGCGGGCCTGGGCATTATTCTGGGCCGCCCGGCCAGCATTCAGGAGTTTGAAAAACGCGTCTGGCAGTACGACCGCTGGATGCAGGGCCTGCTGGCGCGCGACACCGATGTCGGTTTGTATTTGCTGTTCCAGTTGGCCACCAATTCGCCGGTGGGTTACAGCGCCTCGCACGCGCTGGTCAGCGCGGTGTTGTGCCACCTGATCGCCGTGGAGCTGAAGCTCCCGCAGGGCGAGCGCGACGGCCTGGTGCATGCGGCCCTGACCATGAACATGGCAATGACGGCGCTGCAGGACCAGTTGGCCAGCCAGTTGGAGCGGCCCACCCCGGCGCAACAGGAAACCATTCGCACACACGCGGCCCAGGGCGCCGCCATGCTGGCCGACCTGGGCGTGCTTGACGCGCTGTGGCTCGACACCCTGGCCCTGCACCATGACGACAGCACGGACCAGGGCGAGCTGCGCGCCCTGCCGCCCGAGCGCCGACTGGCCCGCATCTTGCGCATGGTGGACCGCTACGCCGCCATGATCAGCCCCCGTAAATCGCGCGAAGGCCGCAGTGCCACCGATTCGGCGCGCGCCATCATCACCCAATCCATAGCTCAGAACGATGAAGTGGGTCATGTGCTGGTGCGTCTGGTGGGCGTGTCTCCACCCGGCACTTATGTGCGCCTGGACAGCCAGGAGGTGGCCGTGGTGGTACGCCGCAGCGACACCCCGAACCGGCCTATTTTGGCGATCGTGACCAACCCAGCCGGCATGCGGCTGAACCCGCCGCGCCTGCACCGCAGCGCCAGCGGCAGCCCTGGCATCCGGGCCGCCGTGCCCACGTCAAGCGTGCACGACCGCTTGAACCACCATTTGATCCTGCAACTCGGCGCCTATGCCGCGCAACATCCGTAGCCGTACTATTACTATCTTTTTGATAGCTATACACCCTTATTCTACGGGGGCTAGAGCCCTATTTGTTACAAATTTCCTTCGACAAACGCGACCATCATGCGGGCCATGTGCAAGCCGTCATGGCCCAGGGCCAGGCTGTCAGTGGCGGCGCTGTATTGCGCTTCCCCCAGCAGAGCGCGCCGCTTGTTCAGCAGGTAGGCGCTCAAATCTTCCACAAACTCGGGATGCGGTTGCACACACAGCACCTGCTGATCCACGGTAAAGGCGGCCACCGGGCAAAACTCACTGCTGGCCAGCAGCGTGGCGCCCGCAGGCAACGCAACGACCTGGTCCTGGTGGCTGGCCAACAGCGCAATGTCGGTGCGGCCCTGCGCCCACTGCGGCGTGTGCCACTGGTAGCGCATGCGCCCGGCGCCCCAACCCTGCGGCGCACGCCCCACCTCGGCGCCCAGGCACAGGGCAATCAGTTGGTGACCAAAACAAACGCCGAGCAGTTTCTTTTTGGCTTGCAACAGTTGTTCAACCTGCTGGCGCAGCGCCAGCACCCAGGGCTCTTGCGAGAATGAATCAGCCCGGCTGCCAGTGAGCAGCACCGCGTCGAAGTCGTCGTAGGAGGCCGGGTACTGCCCCTGCACCGTGTTGAAAATCTCAACCGACCAGTCGGCGCCGGCCGCCGCAAACAAGCGCCGGAACATGTCACCAAAGCCACTGAAACGGGCCGCCAGCTCGGGGTCGAGCACATCGTTTTCCAGAACACACAGCTTCATGATTTACGTTCGGTCCTGGCTTTTTTACCCAGGCGCGACTCGGTCCCCTTGATCAGCCGGCTGATGTTCTCGGCATGGCGATAAATGAGCAGCAGCGACATGGCGCACAGCGCCGCCAGAACGCCCTTGCTCAGATACCAGGCCATGCCATCGCCAAAGACGTAGTAGACCGGCACAAACACCGCCGCCGTGAGCGAGGCCAGCGACACGTAGCGAAAAAAGTAAGCCATGATGAGCCAGGTGGCCCCGGTGGCCAGCGCCAGAATCGGGCTCAGGCCCAGCAGCACCCCGAGCGCCGTGGCCACGCCCTTGCCACCGGCAAAGTTGAAAAACACCGGGTACAGATGACCGACAAAAGCAGCCAGCCCGACCAGCGCCATGGTGCCCTCTTCCATCCCGTAGGGCTTGCCGTACCACCTGACCAGCATGACCGGCAACCAGCCCTTGGCCGCATCGAGCAACAAGGTGACGATGGCTGCCGTTTTGGAGCCCGAGCGAAGCACATTGGTCGCGCCCGGGTTTTTACTGCCAAAAGTGCGCGGATCATTGAGCCCCATCACGCGGCTGACAATGACGGCAAACGACAGCGAGCCGATCAGGTAGCCCAGCAGCGTTGCTGCCAGGGGAAAGAAAGATTGCATGGATTCCAAAAAATTCTCCTGCTGTGGCATTCGCCAGGCCTGGTGTGCGAGGCGTCTATTCTGCCAGCCCGCGCGTGCACTCAGTCCACCAGTGCGCACTGCACCGGCTTGGCGCCCAGCAAATCCACACACACCTGCGGGTCCAACCCGACCAGATAGCCCCGGCGCCCGCCATTGATCAGGATTTTCGGCAGGGCCAGAATGCTGGACTCAATAAACACCGGCATGGCGCGGCGGGTGCCAAACGGCGAGGTGCCGCCCACCAGATAACCGCTGTGCCGATTCGCCACCTCGGGCGCACAGGGTTCCACCGATTTGACGCCGATCTGACGCGCCAGATTCTTGGTCGAGACCTTGCGGTTGCCGTGCATCAACACCACCAGCGGCTTGGCATCCTGGTCTTGCATGATGAGCGTTTTGACCACCGTGTAGGGATCCCAGCCGAGCTCGGCCGCGCTGTGCAGCGCGCCGCCGTGTTCCAGATACTCATACGGATGCTCGGTGAACGCCACCTTGCTGCGCTTGAGCAATTGGGTGGCGGGCGTCAGGCTGACGTGCTTCGCCATCTTGGTTACCTCATTCCATTTCTAATTCGACGTGAGACTAGGCGCGCCGCTGTAGACAGTGCTTTAGCACGGCAAAGCGGGGCAACGACGTATCGCATTGAAGTAGAAGTGGAATTACTGCGCCGGGTCGCGCAGTTCCCATCGCAGGGCATCAATCTGTTTCAGCAACTCAGGGCTGAGCGTGGTGCCCCAGGCATCCAGGTCTTCATCGAGTTGCGCCACCGAAGTCACACCGATGATGGTGCTGGCCACCTGCCATTTGGTATAGCAAAAAGCCAGCGCCAACTGCGTCGGTGTCAAGCCGTGCGCACGGGCCAGCGCGCTGTAGCGCCGTGCCGCCATCAAAGCCTCCGGTCGGCCCCAGCGCTGCTTGCGGGTCGATTCATATTTGGTGATACGGGCCTGTGCTGGCGCATCCGGGCCGCTCAGGCCGCTGTCGTCGTACTTGCCGGTCAGCAGGCCAAAAGCCAGCGGTGAATAGGCCAGCAGCGACACCTTGAGGTGGTGCATGGTTTCGTCCAGTGCATTTTCCACACTGCGGTTCAGCAGGCAATACGCGTTTTGCACCGTGGCCACGCGCGGCAAACCATACTGGTCGGCCAGGCGCACAAACTCATGCACGCCATAAGGTGTTTCATTGGACAGGCCCACCGCGCGCACCTTGCCCGCTTGCACCAGCGTGTGCAGGGCCTCAAGCTGGGCGTGCATGGACGTGCCCTCATCTGCGCGTGCCGGCTGGTAATAAATGCCGCCAAACGCAGGCACCGAGCGCACCGGCCAGTGAATCTGGTACAGGTCAATCACATCGGTTTGCAGGCGCTTCAAGCTGCCGTCGCAGGCAGCGATGATGTCGGCACCGGTCAGGTCGGCGCTGCCGCCGCGAATCCACGGCATGCTGCGCGCCGGGCCGGCCACTTTGGTGGCAATCACCAGCTTCTGCCGCGCGCCGGGGCGCCGGGCCAGCCAGTTGCCAAGGATGATTTCAGTGGCATTGAAGGTGGCGGCGCGTGGCGGCACGGCGTACATCTCGGCCGTGTCCAAAAAGTTGACCCCACGCTCCAGCGAGCGGTCCAAGATGGCAAAGGCGGTGGCCTCATCGACCTGCTCGCCAAAGGTCATGGTGCCCAGGCAGATGGGGGTCACGGAAAGGTCGCTAGACCCAAGTTGAATGGTTTTCATGGTGCGGAGAAGGTGCGTAATTTATTCAGCCATGAGTTTACGGTTTCTCCTGCTGCTGCACTTCAGCCCGCCCGCTGTTGGGCGCGCTGCTCCTCCTGCAACCGCAACACCCGCCGCTGCACCTTGCCGGTGCTGGTCATGGGCAGAGCGTCAATGAATTCAATCTCTTTCGGGTACTCGTACGGCGCCAGCATGCCTTTGACGTGGGCTTGCAGCTGTGCCACAAGTTTTAGATCAAATTCGGCCCTATCCCCCGTATCAAAAGGGCGAGCAGCTATAAAATCAGGAGCGAGAACGACATAGGCCTTGACCACTGAACCGCGTGCCGGGTCCGGCTTGGGCACCACGGCGGCGTTCGCCACCGCCGGATGCTTGACCAGACAGTTCTCGATCTCGCCGGGGCCGATGCGGTAACCGGCGGCCTTGAACACGTCATCGGCACGGCCCTGGTACCACAGGTAACCGTCGGCGTCACGCAGCGCCAGATCGCCGGTGCGGCACCAGTCGCCGGTGAATTTGGCACGGGTTGAACTCGCGTTCTTCCAGTAGCCCAAAAAGATAATCGGGTCCGCATCACCGTGCCGGTCAAACCGGTTTAGCGCCACGTCACCGGCCACCCCCACCGGGCACTCGGCGCCCGCATCGTCTATCACCGCCACCCGGTGGCCGGGGTAGTCCATACCCATGCTGCCGGGCTTGGGCGGCCATTGGGCAGAGCAATTGCCGACGATGTAGTTGATCTCGGTCTGGCCAAACATCTCATTGACCGTCACGCCCAATTGCTGCTGGCAATAGTCAAATACCGCGTCACCCACTGCCTCGCCGGCGCTCATGATGGCTTGCAGTTGTAGCTTGAACTGTTGGCGCACGGTGTGGCGCGCGCTGCCCGGATAAGCCTTCATCATGGCCTTGAGTGCGGTCGGAAACAAAAACGTGTGCGTCACATGGCAGTCGCGCATCAGCTCCAGCGCGGTTTGCGGGCTGAAGCGGCCGTTGTAGGCCACGATCGTGCGGCCAAAGTAAAGCGTGGGCAAAAGGGCATCCATCAGGCCGCCGGTCCAGGCCCAGTCGGCCGGGCTCCAGAAGACGGCGTCTGAGCCCACGGGCAAATCGCCTGGCCCTGAGCTGCTGGCCGGTTTTGCCGCTGGATCAAAGCCAAACCAGTTTTGGCTGCAGACAAAACCGGTCAGGTTGCCGATCAGGGCGCGGTGGGGGATCAGCGCTCCCTTGGGGTTGCCGGTGGTGCCGCTGGTGTAGATCAACACGGCGGCCTCCTCGGCCAGCGTGGCGACCGGCGTGAAGTGCGCGTCTTCCTGCGCCAGCGCCAGTGCGTAATTGATATCGGCGCGGCTCTGGGTGGCCTCCAGATCGCCCACGCCCAGCACGTAGTGCAGCACCGGGCAGTTGGCACGCACCGCCTGCAAGCCTTCCAGTGCGCTGGCGGCGCCAATGGCCATCACTGCTTCGCCGTCATGCAGGCGAAATTCCAGCGCCTCCGGGCCAAACAGCATCGACAGCGGCATCGCCACGGCGCCCATTTGCAGCACCGCCATATAGGCCACGGCGGTCTCGAAGCACTGCGGCATCACAATCGCGACCCGGTCGCCCCGCCCTACCCCCAATGCCGTGAGCACATTGGACAGACGGTTGGCCTGCGCCTGCAGTTCAGAATAAGTATAAAACTGGCCGCTAGCCCCCGTCTCGTAAGCGCGAATAGCTACTCTTTTAGCAGCATCTGGCTGCGCCGCCCAGCGCGCGCAACAGACCTGGGCGATGTTGAACTGCTCGGGCACCTGCCACCTGAAGTGGCTGTGCAGCCGGGTATAGGCCTGCGGTGGCGAGGCCGGCAATTTGTCGCTGGCTTGACTGACTGGCATCGTAGTTCTCCTTATGATCGAGCAAATGTACCAAGTCAAAAGAATTTCTCATAGCGAGTTTGTCCCGATCCGCAATCTGCAATACCACGTACGGGTGTGGGGCGAGCCTGCCCCCGACAAGACACCACTGGTGATCGTGCACGGCTGGATGGATGTGGCCGCCAGCTACCAGTTTGTGGTGGATGCGCTCAGCCACGACCATTACGTGATCGCGCCCGACTGGCGCGGTTACGGCCAGACAGCTTCGGGCGGCGTGGACAACTTCTGGTTTCCCGACTACCTGGCCGATCTGGACTTTCTGCTCGACCACTACGCGCCAAACAGCCAGGTCAACCTGGTCGGTCACAGCATGGGCGGCAATGTGGCCATGCTGTACGCCGGCGTGCGCCCCGAGCGCATCCGCCGCCTGGTCAATCTGGAAGGCTTTGGCATGCCCGCCACCACGCCCGACGAAGCACCGGGCCGCTATGCCCACTGGATGGATGACTTAAAGAAGCTGCACCGCGGCGAGATGGCGCTCAAGGCCTACGACACCGTGGGCGGCGTGGCACGCCGCCTGATGAAGACCAACCCGCGCCTGGGCGCCGACAAAGCCAACTGGCTGGCGCAACACTGGGCGCAGCAGGACGCGCAAGGCAAGTGGGCGATCCTGGGCGACCCGGCGCACAAGGTGGCGCACGCCCAACTCTACCGCGTCGAAGAAGTACAGGCCATCTATGCGCGCATCAGCATGCCGGTGTTGATGGTCGAGGCATCAAGCGACAGCATGGGTCAGTGGTGGAAGGGCAAGTTCACGCTGGCCGAACACCATGAACGGCTGCGGGTGGTGCCGCAACTGGAAATCGCCTGCGTCAAGGACGCCGGCCACATGCTGCACCACGACCAGCCGCAGCAACTGGCCGAACTGATCGAGCGTTTTTTGTGACCCCCTTGCGCCGCGGGCACGATAAATATCAATAGCAGCCACAGACGCCCGGTGGTAGGCTGGCGGTTTTTCGGCCTCCTGCCCCAAGCACTTTGCGGAGTTTGGCCATGAAAACAAGGCATTTGTCTTTGCCGGCGCGCGGCGCGCGCGTGTCGCCCCTTACCTTTGCCCTTGCTTGCGCGGCGCTGGCACCTGGCGTCAACGCCTGGGCGCAGACCCAGGTGGTCAAGCCGCCGGTCGCGCAGTACTGGATGGATGTCGCCACCCTGTCCATGGCCGGCATGGACGAGATGCCCGACGTGCCGGCCATGGGTGCACTGGGCGGCCTGATGGGCGGCATGACCGGGATGCCGGGCATGAGCGGCGTCAGCTTTGGCGCCACGCGCGGCATGATGCCGGGGCGCTGGCTCGATCTGGCGGTGGTGACGCAGCGCAAACCGGCCGGCACCGAGGCCACCCAAACCATTCCAGCGGGCCAGAACATGGGCCCCAGCCTGCTGTTGCTGCCGGTTGAGGCGCAACCCGGCGCCCACAAAACCGGGCGCGAAAGTGCCGACGAGATGCCGGAGCGTCCCAAGGGCCGGATCCTGTTTTACTGGGGTTGCAGCGAAACCGTGCGCGCCGGCCAGCCCCGGGTGCTGGACTTTGCCAAGGCCGGAATGGAGGACTATGGCAAATTCATGATGGGCCGGGCGGTGCGTGACACGGGTGCCAAGGCGACGCCGGGCCATGCCATCTGGCCGAATGAAAAGCAGCGCCAGAAGGTGCCGGCCAATGCGTCTCTGACGGGTGAATTTGAAGTCGCGCTGAAAGGGTGTTGAAGCTGTGCGCGGCCTGGCCGCGGGGTGGCGTGAGAAAATACGCGATTATTTTCAATTGAATTCACAGGCCCCACCATGATCGAAGCAGAACGCATCAACGCCATCGGCACCCAACTCTCCGACCTGAGCGCACGCGCGCTCAGTTTACGGGGGTATCTTTGACTACGATGCCAAAGCGGAACGCCTGAGGACCGTCAACGCCTCACTCGAAGACCCCACGGTCTGGAACGACCCGAAACGCGCCCAGGAACTGGGCCGCGAAAAAAAAGCGCTCGACGGCGTGGTGATCACGCTGACCGACCTGGCGCGTGAGCTGGCTGACAACAGCGAGCTGTTCGAGATGAGCCGCGAAGACGGCGACGAAGCCGGCCTGCTGACCATCGAGGCCGACACCGCGCGCCTGGCCGCCCTGGTTGAAGGGCTGGAGTTCCGCCGCATGTTCAACAACCCGGCCGACCCCCTGAATTGCTTTCTGGACATTCAGGCCGGCGCGGGCGGCACCGAAGCCTGCGACTGGGCCAGCATGCTGCTGCGCCAGTACCTGCGCTACGCCGAGCGCAAGGGTTTCACCACCACCCTGGAAGACGAAACCCCCGGTGACACCGCAGGCATCAAGGGCGCCACCATCAAGATCGAAGGCGAATATGCTTTTGGTCTGCTCAGGACCGAGACCGGCGTGCACCGTTTGGTGCGCAAGAGCCCGTTTGACTCCTCCGGCGGGCGCCACACCTCGTTCGCGTCGGTCTTTGTGTACCCGGAAATTGACGACTCCATCGAGATCAACATCAACCCCGCTGACGTGCGGGTCGACACCTACCGCGCCAGCGGCGCCGGCGGTCAGCACATCAACAAAACCGACTCTGCCGTGCGCCTGACGCACATCCCCACCAACATCGTGGTGCAGTGCCAAGACGGGCGTAGCCAGCACGGCAACCGCGAAGTGGCCTGGAAACGCCTGCGCTCCAAGCTCTACGATTTTGAGATGCGCAAGCAGCAGGAGGAACAGCAAAAGCTTGAAGACACCAAGACCGATGTGGGCTGGGGCCACCAGATTCGCTCCTACGTGCTGGACAGCAGCCGCATCAAGGACCTGCGCACCAACTACGAAACATCGGCCACGCAAAAGGTGCTGGACGGCGATCTGGACCCGTTCATTCAAGCCTCGTTGAAGATGGGCGTTTGATGACGGATCCACGCGCACCGCTGCACGCGGTCGAAGCCCTGATCTTCGACATGGACGGCACCATGATCGACTCCATGCCCAGCCATGCGCAGAGCTGGCAGGTGTTTGCCAGGCAGCACAGCCTGGAGCTGGATCTGGATGACCTGATGCGCCGCACCACCGGGCGCAACGGCGCCGAATGCATGCGCGAGCTGTTTCAGCGTGACCTGACCGACGACGAAGCCTGGACCCTGATTGCCGAAAAAGAGCGGCTCTACCGCAAACTCTTCGGCCCCATCTTCACCGAGGTGGCCGGCTTCAAGACCTTCTCCGGGAAGGCGCTGGCCCGGGGTCTGAAAGTGGCTGTCGGCACCGCCGGTGATCAGGACAACATTGCCTTTGTGTTGTCGCACCTCCAGTTGCCAAGCTCGCCGCACGCCATCGTGGGCGGCGACGAAGGCTTGCCCGGCAAGCCCGAGCCTGCTATATTTTTGGAAGCTGCAAAGCGAATGAATACGGGGGCCAGAGCCTGTATTGTCTTTGAAGATTCGCCATTCGGCATTGAAGCGGCACGCCGGGCCGGCATGCGCGCAGTGGCCATTTGCAGCACCCACACGCCAGCGCAACTGGCTGGAGCCCACGTGCTTGCCAGCGTGCGCGACTACAACGAACTAATGAACTCGAAATTTCTGGAGAACCTGCATGTTGCAACTTCGTGACTCAAACGGCCCGGCCGCGGTGATTCGCCGCGCCGACTACAGCGCCCCGGCGTTCTGGATCGACAGCGTTCACCTGACGTTTGACCTGGACCCGGCCAAGACCCGCGTGCTCAACAAAATGACACTGCGCCGCAACCCGGACGTGAGCGTGCAGCCTTTGAGGCTTGACGGTGAAGCGCTGAATCTGGCGCGTGTGCTGGTCAATGGCCAGGGCGCCTCGTTCAAGCTCGACGGCGGCAAGCTGGTGCTGGAAAACCTGCCGCTGGAAGGCACGTTTGAACTGGAAATCTTCACCACCTGCGAGCCTTTGAAAAACACCAGCTTGTCGGGCCTGTACGTCAGCAACGACTCGTTCTTCACCCAGTGCGAAGCCGAGGGTTTCCGGCGCATCACCTATTTCCTGGACCGCCCGGATGTGATGGCCAACTACACCGTGACGCTGCGCGCCGACCAACAAAAATACCCGGTGTTGCTGTCCAACGGCAACCTGATGGATTCCGGTGCCTTGGGTGGCGTGGGCAATGAAGGCCGCCACTTTGCAACCTGGGTCGACCCGCACAAAAAACCGTGCTACCTGTTTGCGCTGGTGGCAGGCCAGCTGGTCTGTCGCGAGCAACGCATCACCTCCCGCGCCGGCAAAGAGCATTTGTTGCAGGTCTATGTGCGCCCCGGCGACATGGACAAAACTGAACACGCCATGCATTCGCTGATGGCCTCCGTGGTCTGGGACGAAGCCCGCTTTGGCCTGGCGCTGGACCTGGAACGCTTCATGATCGTGGCCACCAGCGACTTCAACATGGGCGCCATGGAAAACAAGGGCCTCAATATCTTCAACACCAAGTACGTGCTGGCGAACCAGGCCACCGCCACCGATGCCGATTTTTCGAACATCGAAAGCGTGGTCGGCCACGAATACTTTCACAACTGGACTGGCAACCGCATCACCTGCCGCGACTGGTGTCAGCTCTCCTTGAAAGAAGGCCTGACGGTGTTCCGCGACCAGGAGTTCAGCATGGATCTGTGCGCTGACGCATCGGCCCGCGCCGTCAAGCGCATCGAGGACGTGCGCGTGCTGCGCACCGCCCAGTTCCCGGAAGACGCCGGCCCGATGGCACACCCGGTGCGCCCCGACAGCTACATCGAGATCAACAACTTCTACACCGTCACCATTTATGAAAAAGGTGCGGAAGTGGTGCGCATGATGCAAACGCTGGCTACCGAAGGGGCCTCCGATCCTTCTGGCCGCGCTGGTTTTGCCAAAGGCATCACCCTGTACTTTGCGCGCCATGACGGTCACGCCGTGACCTGTGACGATTTTGCGCAAAGCATTGCCGACGCCAACCCCGACTCGGCGCTGGCGCGCCTGTTGCCGCAATTCAAGCGCTGGTACAGCCAGGCCGGCACGCCGCGCCTGCGGGCCCGGGGCAGCTATGACGCGGCGGCGCAAACCTACACGCTCAATTTGCGTCAAAGCTGCGCCGCCACGCCCGGGCAAGAGGCCAAGGAACCGTTTGTGATTCCGGTCAGCCTGGGTCTGGTGGGCAGCAGCGGCGCCGACCTGCCGCTGCAGTTGCAGGACGGCAGCACGTCATCACATGGCAGCCACCTGTTGGTCATGACGCAGGCAGATGAGTCCATCACCTTCGTCAACGTGGCCGAGGAACCGGTGCCCTCCATCCTGCGCGGTTTTAGCGCGCCCGTGCTGCTGGACTTTGACTACAGCGACGCCCAGCTGCTGACGCTGCTGGCCTTTGACCCCGACCCCTTCAACCGCTGGGAAGCCGGGCAACGTCTGGCCCTGCGAAGCGCTATTCAATTGATAGCTAGTGATGCCCTATTGACGGGGGCTACACCCCTAAATGATGCATATATTGAAGCCATGCGCTCGGTGCTGCGCCACCCCGCGCTGGATGCGGCCTTCAAGGAACTGGTGCTCACCCTGCCCTCCGAGACCTATATCGCCGAACAGCTTGAGGTGGTGGACCCGCAGCGCATCCATGCGGTGCGCGAAGCCATGCGCGCGCAGCTGGCCAGCGCGTTGGCGGCGGATTGGCAGTGGGCGTTTGAAGCCCACGCCCCTAACGGTGCCTACCGCCCCGACACCGTGTCCTCGGGGCGCCGTGCCCTGACGGGGCTGGCGCTGACGCAATTGTGTCTGGCGGCCCGAGACAGCGGCGACCCTTCGACTGGCTCAGGGCAGGCCGGGCTTTGGCCGGGCAAGGCCTACCAACGCTTCAAGGACGCCGACAACATGACCGACCGCTTCAATGCCTTGAACGCGCTCGTCAACAGCGGCCACGCACTCGCCACGCCGGCGCTGGCTCAATTTCATACCCTGTTCAAAAACGAAGAACTGGTGCTGGACAAATGGTTTGCGCTGCAAGCCGGCAGCTGCGACCGGGGCGGCCAGGTGCTGCCGGCGGTGCGCCAGTTGCTCAAGCACCCGGACTTCAATCTGCGCAACCCGAACCGGGCGCGCAGCGTCATCTTCAGTTATTGCAGCGCCAACCCGGGCGCCTTCCACCGCGCGGACGCGGCGGGTTATGTGTTCTGGAGCGAGCGGGTGCTGGAGCTCGACCGCATCAACCCGCAGGTCGCCGCCCGCCTGGCGCGTGCACTGGACCGCTGGAAAAAACTGGCGGAGCCCTATCGCAGCTCGGCCCGCCAGGCGATTGAACGCGTCGCCGACAAGCCTGAGCTGAGCAACGACGTGCGCGAAGTGGTCAGCCGCGCGCTGGCCGACTGAGCCTTGCGCCAAGTCCACACCCCATTTACCTGCCCAAAGAGTACCCATGAATAAAAGAATTTCCCTCACCCGTTACCTGGTCGAACAACAACGCATGGAAGGCCATATTCCCGCCCAGTTGCGCCTGCTGCTTGAAGTGGTGGCACGCGCCTGCAAACGCATCAGCCTGACCGTCAACAAAGGCGCACTGGGTGGCGTACTGGGCAGCACCGAGTCCGAGAACATCCAGGGCGAGATGCAAAAAAAGCTCGACATCATCGCCAACGAAGTGCTGATCGAGGCCAACGAATGGGGCGGTCATCTGGCCGCCATGGCGAGCGAGGAGATGGACGGCATCTACATCGTGCCCAACCGCTACCCACAAGGCGAATACCTGCTGATGTTTGACCCGCTGGACGGCTCCAGCAACATCGACGTGAACGTGAGCATTGGCACGATATTCAGCGTGCTGGTCAAGCCGGATGGCCAGGGGGTGTTGGAGCAGGACTTTTTGCAACCCGGCCACCAGCAGGTCGCCGCCGGTTACTGCGTGTTCGGGCCGCAAACCACGCTGGTGCTGACGGTCGGCGACGGCGTCGCCATGTTTACCCTGGACCGTGAGCAGGGCTCCTTCATCCTGACCGCGGAAAATATGCGGGTGCCTGCCGACACCCAGGAATTTGCCGTCAACATGAGCAACCAGCGCCATTGGGACACCCCGGTGAAACGCTACATTGACGAGTGCCTGCAAGGCACGACCGGGCCGCGCGGCAAAGACTTCAACATGCGCTGGGTTGGCAGCATGGTGGCCGACGTGCACCGCATCCTCACCCGTGGCGGCGTCTTCCTGTACCCCTGGGACAAGCGCGAGCCCGAAAAGCCCGGCAAGCTGCGCCTGATGTACGAAGCCAACCCCATGGCCTGGCTGATAGAACAAGCCGGCGGCGCCGCCAGCACCGGCAAACAGCGCATTCTGGACCTTCAGCCCGGCAAACTGCATGAGCGCGTGAGCGTGTTTTTGGGCTCCAAAAATGAAGTGGAACGCATCGCCCGCTACCACGGCGAGGCGTAAACAGCCCGCTATAATTGCCGACTTGGTGATTAGCCGGTGTAGCTCAGTCGGTAGAGCAGCTCATTCGTAATGAGAAGGTCGGGTGTTCGATTCATCTCTCCGGCACCAAATGCAAAGGCCCCTAGCTGTCATGGTTAGGGGCTTTTTCATGGAACTAACGCGTAACCAAGTGTGGGTTACGAGCTTTTGTGGATCAATCCACAACTCTGAGCCAAAAGTCTAAGCAGCACCCTTTCACAAGTCAGGCCTCGGAAGAGTCCACAGCATCAGGCCCATCATTCTTCGCCCCCTTGTTGCTACCTAGCATTGGAATTTGAGTGCCACTGGGTAGCTCTTCTGCACGCGATTGGGTTTGCCAAACTATGTCGGCGATTTCCTTGATACGGTCGACAATGGGTTTTGCGTCTTGTCCAAGCTTGCCTAGAACGACCCCAGCATCACCAATGAGACCCCAAAAGCGATCAAGATCTGAAACCTTCTTGTGCATTTCCGATTGCAGCTTTTCTAGGCGAGCCAAAAGACGATGCTTGTGGTCCTCCTGCAATCCTTCTGTTCCGTTGATCAAATCTCGAATTTGATTAATTAGCACTTGAACTCTGTCCAAGTCCCCTTGTGAAAACTCGTAAGCGAATCCAGCGCCTATCGCAATTTTGAAGTGCGACCGCAAGGAAGCAACCGTCATCTTGGATGCCTCTTTTACGCAATGCTTCTCGAGTGCTTGTATGTACTGATTTACATTTCTGCAGTCTTCATTTATGTCTCCAGAAATTGGGAAGCCTGGAGGAGATATAGGCAATATCCTTTGCGGTAGTGCAACATTCGTTCTGTAGTTTCCCGAACCAATGAAACTGGACTCCGTGAAAGGTGTTTCTGAATTCGGTTTTGGATATTTTTAAATCAGGCCCCTGCCAGGCCGCCGGAGGCCCCCCCC
>NZ_JBAQMD010000095.1:0-23161 GCF_049302455.1 Rhodoferax ferrireducens
GTCGTCGACCATGTCGCATTTGTTCAGGAATACGATGATGTAAGGCACGCCGACCTGGCGCGCCAGCAGGATGTGTTCGCGGGTTTGCGGCATGGGGCCGTCAGCGGCGGACACGACCCGAATGGCGCCGTCCATTTGCGCCGCGCCGGTGATCATGTTTTTCACATAGTCAGCGTGGCCGGGGCAATCGACGTGGGCGTAATGGCGATTGGCGGTTTCGTACTCGACATGGGCCGTGTTGATGGTGATGCCGCGCGCTTTTTCTTCGGGCGCTGCATCGATCTGGTCGTAGGCCTTGGCGGTGCCGCCAAATTTGGCCGCCAGCACGCTGGTGATGGCCGCAGTCAGGGTGGTCTTGCCGTGATCGACGTGGCCAATGGTGCCGACGTTGACGTGCGGCTTGCTACGCGAAAATTTTTCTTTTCCCATTTTCAGACTCCGAAAAGTAAAGAACCGTCAAATCAAAAAATCATGGTGCCCATTCCGGGAATCGGACCCGGGACCTCTCCCTTACCAAGGGAGTGCTCTGCCACTGAGCCAAATGGGCCTGTGCAACCCGTCAAATACAGGTCAACCAAAAACTACATAACCATCCCAGCACATCAAATATGGAGCGGGGTAGGAGAATCGAACTCCTCGCTTTAGCTTGGAAGGCTAAGGTATTACCACTATACGAACCCCGCACAAGCTTGCAAAACAAGCAGCCGCTGCAGCGTCCCCGCATACACATGAACACGCGCTACGACGGCGAACCAACATTCAATTCATCACTGGTGGAGAGGGATGGATTCGAACCATCGTACTCGTAAGAGGGCAGATTTACAGTCTGCTGCCATTAACCACTCGGCCACCTCTCCTTGGTGAACCGTGGATTATGCCACGAAAAAATGGCATGGACACGAGCTCAAATGAAGAACTTTCGCTTACCAGGCAATCGGCGCGCAGCCATGCTGCAGCAGATAAGCGTTTGCCAGACCAAAATGCCCGCAACCCAGAAATGGCAAGGGCGGGCGGCGGGCGGACAGGGGTGATGGGTGGTTGGCGCTCAGCACCAAATGGTCGGCCGTGGCACGACCGCCCTGCCTGGCAGTCGCCGCGATCAGACGCTGCTTCGCCTGCGCGTGGGCGCCCCACAACAGGAACACCACCGGATTGTCTATTGATGCAACCGCCTTGACCACTTCATCGGTCAGCGCCTCCCAGCCCCGCCCGGCATGGCTGGCGGGCTGGCCCTCCTCGACGGTGAGGCAGCTGTTAAGCAGCAAGACACCCTGGCGCGCCCAGGCGACCAGTGAACCGTCGCCGTGTGGGATCAAGTTGCCGGGGCTCAGCGAGGGGTCCCGGGCGATTTCATTGAATATATTGCAAAGTGAAGGCGGCGGTTTGACACCGGGCGCCACCGAGAACGCCAAACCCTCGGCCTGACCGGGGCCGTGATAGGGGTCTTGGCCCAAAATGACGACTTTGACCTGCGCCAGCGGCGTCAGCGCCAGCGCGCGCAAGGGCTGCTGCGGGTAGATGATGGCGCCACCGGCCAGCTGCGCTCGCACGAAGCGCTCCAAGGCCCGACCCGTCTCACTGGTCAAAAACTGGTCCACCACAGGGCGCCAGTCGGCCGCCACCGGCCAGCGCTCAGGCGCCCACTCGGTCAAACTGGGCACGTCACTCGCGAACATGTCAGGCCGTGGCAAACAGCCCCGCCAAAGCCAGACCCGGGTCGGGAGCGCGCATGAAAGCCTCACCCACCAGGAACGCGTTGACACCGGCCGCGCCCATGCGCAGCACATCGTCGCGGGTGTGGATGCCACTCTCACACACCAGCAAACGCTCAAGAGGCAGATCGCGCATCAGCGTCAAGGTGGTGTCCAGCGAGACCTCAAAAGTTTTGAGATTGCGGTTGTTGATGCCGATCAGCGGCGTTTTGAGCTGCAACGCACGCGCCAGCTCGGGCGCATCGTGCACCTCCACCAGCACGGCCATGTCCAGGCTGCGCGCAATCGCTTCTAGGTCTTTCATTTGCGCATCATCCAAAATGGCCGCAATCAGCAATACGGCATCGGCCCCACAAGCGCGCGATTCATAAATTTGATAGGCGTCCAGCATGAAGTCCTTGCGCAGCACCGGCAACGGGCAGGAGGCACGGGCCTGCTTGAGGTAGTCAATACAACCCTGGAAAAACTGCAGGTCGGTGAGTACCGACAAACAGGCCGCCCCATGCTCCGCATAGCTTTGCGCTATATCGGCGGGAATAAAATCCTCGCGCAGCACGCCCTTGGATGGGCTGGCTTTTTTGATCTCGGCAATCACCGCGGGCTGCCCGGCGGCGATCTTGCCGCGCAGGGCGGCGACAAAATCCCGTGTCAGCACACGCGACTCGGCATCGGCGCGCATCGCGGCCAAGGGTTTGCGGGCAATGGCTGCTGCGATTTCCTGGCGTTTGACGGCCACGATTCTTTCCAGAATATCGGTCATTTCGCTGCGCCTTTCAGTTGTTGGGACATGGAAACCAGTTGCGCCAGCTTGGCTCTGGCCGCGCCTGATTCAATGGCTGCTCGTGCTTTGGCAATGCCAGCGCTCATCGTCGGCACGACATTGGCAGCGTACAGCGCCACACCGGCATTGAGAATCACGATGTCTTTCGGCGCCCCCGCCGCGTTGTCCAGCACCCCCAGCAGCATCGTTTTGGACTGCTCAGGCGTCTCCACCTTGAGCGCGCGGTTGCTGGCCATGACCATGCCGAAGTCTTCCGGGTGAATCTCATACTCGGTGATTTCACCATGTTTGAGCTCTCCGACCAACGTGGTCGCGCCCAGCGACACTTCGTCCATACCGTCCTTGCCATACACCACGACCGCGTGCTCGGCACCCAGCCGCTGCAGCGCGCGCACCTGAATACCCACCAGGTCCGGGTGAAACACACCCATCAGGATATTGGGGGCTCCCGCCGGGTTGGTCAGCGGCCCGAGCAGATTGAAAATGGACTTGATGCCCAGTTCCTTGCGCACCGGCGCCACGTTTTTCATCGCCGGGTGGTGATTGGGCGCAAACATAAAGCCGACCCCCACCTGTTCAAGGCACTGGGCAATGGCCTCGGGCGACAGGTTGATATTGACGCCCAGCGACTCCATCACATCGGCGCTGCCGCTCTTGCTGCTGACGCTGCGGCCACCGTGCTTGCTGACCCGGGCGCCGGCAGCGGCGGCCACAAACATGGCGCAGGTTGAGATGTTGAAAGTGTGCGAGCCGTCACCGCCGGTGCCCACAATGTCCACCAGATGGCTTGTGTCGGCAACGTTGACCTTGGTGGAAAACTCGCGCATCACCTGCGCGGCGGCCGTGATTTCGCCGATGGTTTCCTTTTTGACGCGCAGGCCGGTGATCAGGGCCGCCATCATGACCGGCGACCACTCGCCCGTCATGATGCCGCGCATGATGTGCAGCATCTCGTCGTGAAAAATCTCGCGGTGCTCAATGGTGCGCAAGAGCGCTTCTTGCGGGGTGATTTTGTGGGTGTTCGGCATGGTCTTAAGTTGAGGAAAGCGTTGGCTCACGTGGCTTCAGTTTGTCGCGCTGGGTTTCAGGAAGGTGGATTGTCCGTCAAGGCCAGTTAAAAACAAGGCCACCTTGGGGTTCAAGGCATTGGTCCAGAATCCTTTGACAAACACATTGTTCAAATCATTTTGGCCTGTAGCCCCCGTGAATATTGGATCAAATGCTATTGAATCAGGAGTATTTTTCTTGCTTCCCGAGATCAGCATGGTCCAGCCCACGTAGACCAGATAGGCTGCCGCCACAAAGTTGTGTCGGCCAAGCCGGCGGCTCACGGTCTGCCCATCAAAAAATCACGCATCACCGCCACGGTGCGGTCAATACCCGCCGCATCGACATCCAGATGCGCCACAAAACGCAGGCGGTACAAACCGGTGACCAGAATACCCCGCGCCGCCAGGCAGGGGATCAAGTCCGCTGCGCGCGCTTTGGCCTCACCCACCAGATCGACAAACAGGATATTGGTCTGTGGCGGCTCCACCACCAGGCCCGCCAGCTTGCTCAGGCCCTCAGCCAGCCGCTTGATGAGCGCGTGGTCGTCGGCCAGCCTGGCAACGTGATGGTCCAGCGCATACGTGCCCGCCGCTGCCAGCAGGCCTGACTGGCGCATGCCGCCGCCCGCCATTTTGCGGATGCGGTGCGCGCGGGCGATGAAGTCCTGGCGACCGCACAAGACCGAGCCGACCGGCGCGCCCAGGCCCTTGCTCAGGCAGACCGAAACGCTGTCAAAACACTGGGCGATGCGACGCGCCTCAAGCAGCGCGTCAGTGCCATGGGTGGCCGCCTGCGCCACCGCCGCGTTGAACAAGCGGGCGCCATCCAGATGACGGCTCAGGCCCCTGGACCTGGCCAGCTCGGTGGCCTGCTGCACATAATCAAACGGCAACAGCTTGCCGCCCAAGGTGTTTTCCAGCGCCAGCAGCCGGGTGCGCGCGAAGTGCTCGTCATCGGGTTTGATGGCCGCTTCAATGTCCGCCAGCAGCAAAGTGCCATCGGGCTGGTGGTTCAAAGGCTGCGGCTGCACGCTGCCAAACACCGCCGCGCCGCCGCCCTCCCAGCGGTAACAGTGCGCGTACTGGCCCACGATATATTCGTCGCCGCGCTGGCAATGGGCCAGGATGGCGCACAAATTGCCCTGCGTGCCGGTGGGAACAAACAGCGCCGCCTCAAAACCCAGCAGCGCCGCCAGTTTGTCCTGCAAGGCGTTGACGCTGGGGTCATCGCCAAACACGTCGTCGCCCAGCGGGGCCGCCAGCATGGCCGCGCGCATGGCAGGGGTCGGCTGCGTCACGGTGTCGCTGCGCAGGTCGATCATTTTTTGTGGTTTATTAGTCATATTGGCCTCCTGCCCCTGTGGAATGTGCGTTTGCAGCTATTGAAAATATAGCAAAAAAGAGCTTTCATCGGGCTAGATTCATCCCGTCCAGCAACTTGATGAAATTGCGCTTGGGCTTGAATCCGACTCGCAACTCGGCCACGTAGGCAGTGAATTTCGGCGTTTGACCCAGCCCGGCCATCAGCTTGCCGACCTTGCAAATCAGCGCCACCGCACTGACGTAGGCATCGTTATGGGTTTGCCCAACGATCTCCGGCACCAGTTGGCGGTACAGGCTGATGGCGTCCTGAGGGCGGGTAGCCTCCAATCCCTTTGCCAAGCTGAGGCGCAAACCCTGCTGGCACTGGCCTTGGTGTGCCGCCGTCCAAGCCGCATCCGGGTCACCCTCCCACAGGGCAATCGCCACACGGGGTGACGTATCGGGCACCGACGGCTTGGGCTTGAAGCGGCTGGTTTGGTTGGCCTCTTGCGCAATAGTGCGCTCCAGCCACTGCAGCGCACGCTCACGCTGCGCGGGCCAAACGCCGAGCTTCGCCGCCACGCCATGCAACTTTTGGTACGCCGCCAATCCCGGCTGCTCCTCAAACTGAATCCAGGTGAGCTGCAAAGCTTCGGCGGGGCGCTTGCGCTTGAGGTAGGCAGCCACCAAAAAGTCGCGCAAACGGTTGTCGGGACGATCCGGGTGGGCGACCAGCCCGCGCTCGGCCCACTGCAAAGCCTCGTCGTGGCGCTTGTTCTCCGTCAATATCTCGGCAATCGTCAGATACGAATAGGGGTGTCCGAGGTCCTGGGATTTGATTGCAATCAGCGCATCCACGTCGCCACTCGCCCGCGCCAGGTCTTCCATGACACGGGTAATTTTGAAGCGGTCATGGTTAAACCCGTTTTTCGCCCCTACAGGCTCCAGCGCATCCCATTGCGCCTGGGCCAACGCACCGTAGCTCTTCAGCCCCTTGGCACCCAAGGCATCTTTGTAGGTGAGCGCGCTAAAGCTGCTCACACCAAAGGGCAAGGAGGTCTCCAGGTTGAACAGGTCATGGGCGAGTTCCACCGGGTCCGGGCGAGCCAGCTTGCAAGCCTGCAGATGCAGATCACCCAAACGACGCAGCACATCGCCCACCAGCCCATCGGAGTCGTCGATGTTCTCTAATGCTGCCTCGCCCTCTTCAATGGCGTACTGCGCCAACTCCACCAAGGCACCAGCACGATCCGGTGTCAGCAACTCGGCAAGGGTATCGACCACTTGATCCAACGGGTCGGCAAAACTGTGCCCGGAGCGCCAGTCGATGTATCCGTCCACCGTGGTCACGTCGTTGATCAACAGGCGCAGTTCATCCACCAAATTGTCGTTTTTGCCCGAGGGCGCAGACTTGACCAGCAGAGATTGGGCCAGCTGCTCATCCCGCCACGACACCTCCAGCAGCATGTCCACCAGTGTCTGCTTGGTTTGCGCGGCCAGGTAGGTCGCGAACCGTTGCTGTTTGGCGCTCATTTTTTTAGTCATTTAGGCCTCTAGCCCTTATGGAATATGCGCAAGCAGCTATTGAAAACATAGTTAACCTCAATCAATGGAGGACAGGATGACAGTCACTTCATCACCCGCCACATTGCGCACCCGCAGCCGCTTGGGGGCGCTGGCGCACAGCAGCGTGCCGTCCCATTTCGCAACCTGGCGCACGCCATTGAGGATGAGACGGTTTTTCACGTCGATCTTGGCCTCGGCCGCGCTGGTCCACGGCCCCTCGGCCGCGGTGCAATCCACCGACAGCCACTCGATGCACTCCAGCCCATCGGCACTCAGGCCCACAGGGAGCGCGGCGGCTTTGGCCTTGCCCGCCGCGCTGGTCATGGCGCTGGGTTGCAACACCTTTTTTGCAGTCACTTCGGCCAGCTTGCCGGCGAGATAGTCGCTGTGGTAGCGCTGCACCACCACGCGGTACATGGCGCTTTCGACCCCGCCCTGCGCTGCGCTGCTGGAGGCAGCGGCCGACACAGCGACTCGCTCCACAACGGCCACGCATTCGTCGCTCAAAACCACATCCCCCAGCAGGGGCTTGAGGTCGCGCAGCTCCACTGCTATGCCGCTGGGGTTGTGCTCGGCCAGCCAGGCGGCGCAAGCCTGCGGGTCGGCAATGTCGATGGTGTAGACCACCACTTTTTGCACCGGGTAATCCCAGTCGGCCAGTTTGGGCAGCTCTTCGAGCGTCAATTTATGCAGCGCCGCTTCGTCAAACACACGGCTGGCTGAATCCAGCAAATTAGGCAGCGCCACGGGCACTGCGCCATCGCTGGCAAAGATGCCGGCCCAGTAGTCGGGCAGGGGTTGCGGAGTTTTTGGGCTGGTCAGGCCCGGAATCAAGCCCTTGAGCTTGGCCATGGTTTGCTGCGGGTTGCGAAACAGTTGCACCCCGTCTTGCACGCGCAGCACGTCGAACGTTGCCCCGGCTGCGGCCAGCCGGTCACGCGCCGTCTGGATGCTGTTGAGGCCAATGTCGGTATGCACAAAGCGCCGGCCCAGGTCGTGCGCCACTTTGGCGGTGACACCAGAACCACCGAAAAAGTCGGCCACCAGCATGCCCTTGTCAGAAGAGGCCAGGATAATTCGTTCTAATAAAACTTCGGGTTTTTGGGTTGGGTATTCCACAGACTCCGTAGCGGAGTTGTTCAGCTTGTCTAAATGCCAAACGGAATCAACAACGACACCCTCGGCAATGGCCTCTTTAAGGTACCGTTTTACGCGTTGACCATTCCCCGCATCTGACAAAACATAAGGTTCGCTGTTTTCAGAATCAATTAGTACTTTCTGTTTGCGCGCTTTGACATAAGCCTCCGTGGATTCCCACTGCTCATGAAAAGAATTGAAGTTGACGCTTTCCAGCGATTTACTGTAGTAAAAAATACTATCGTGACGCCGCTCAAAATGAGTGTTGAGCGTCTTATTCCATCCGCTGTAGTGCCACACAATCTCATTGCGAAAGTTTTCCTCGCCAAACACCTCATCGAGCAAAATCTTGACGTAGTGCCCGATGTGCCAGTCCAGATGCACGTAAATGCTGGCGCTGTCGCTCATCACGGCTTTGATGGCGGTCAGGTTCTCATACATCCAGTTGAGGTAATCCTCTTTGTTCCAGATGTCGCCGTACAGGGTTTCTTCCCAGCCGTCGGCTTCCAGTGCGGTGCCTTCTACCGCCTCGCCACTGGCGTGCGGGTGGCGGCGCATCAAAATCTTCCTGCCGTAATTGGCACCGCTGGCAAACGGCGGGTCGATATAGACCAGATCGACCTTTTGCCCGGTGGCCAACAAGTGCGCACAGGCCGCCTGGCACTCGCCATGAACTATTAAATTAGGAGCTTCTTGCGCAGTTACTACGGGGGCTAGAGGCACATTTGATGCTTTAACCTGCTCCACCGTGCGCAGTTCGTACAAGGGCAAGCCCCGGCTCAGGCGCTGGCCCGGCTTGTGGTTGCCGTTGTAACGCAAAGAGCGGGTGAAGTTGCCCAGCACGGCTTGCCCGCGCAGCACGATGGGGTCGATGGGGATGTAGCGAATGGGCATGTTATTGGGGGGCAAAAAAGCGTTGGGCGTGGCTGAGCAGGTTGAAGGCGGCGCTGCGGTAATCTTTATTGGCAGGCTCCATGATCTCGATGAAGTCAAAACGCGGGTAGCCAAACTTGGCGTTATTGAGCATTAAGAACTCGGTGCTGACGAAGTGTTTGCGCAGTGCATAGCCCGATTGCTCCGAGAATCCGGCACCCTTGGTTTCGATGATCAGCACTTTGTGCGTCGCACCGTCTGCGTCACGCTGGAGCATGACAAAGTCAGGCGTGTAGGCACCCAACCGCTGCCAGCGTTTGCTTTGGTTGCCGCTGGTGCTGCCTACTTGCTGGAAACAGTCGATGCGAAATTCGGTGAGGTGGCGCGCGCCGTTGTAATACACCTCCAGGCCAGAGGCCTGAAACTCCGTCGTTTTCAGCAACTCTTGCAGCAGCCCCAACTCCAGGCCACTTTGGGCAAAGTCGTAGGGCAGGTAGTGAAAGGTGTGGTCTTTGGCAGCAAGCTCGGCCGGGGCCGTCACTGCGGATTGGGCGGCCAGCATGTGGCCCAGGCCTTGTTGCTCCAGCAAGGCCCGCGCGGCGGCAAAGGCGGCATCGTCGGCGTGGGCGATGTCGCTGCCACGCTGGCCTGCAGCGTCGGCTGCAATGATTTTTTGCACGTCTGCGGTTTGCGGGTAAAGCTTCTCATGTGTTGGCACTTCGGCGGGCAACTTGCCATGGGTCAATAGCAGCAGGTTTTCTGCCTGGTCCAGCGGCTGCACTGCGGTGGCAAATTCGCGCAAGCGCCAAAAGGCCAAACGCACCAAGCGGCGCACATCGTCTTGCGGGGCTTGCAGGTGGTAACGCCTTGAGTTTTCCGGGTCGCCTTTTGGGTCAACTTCGGTGAGGGCTTCAAAAATGGCGTGCAGCTCGGCACTGAAAGGTGCCAAGGTAACTTGGGCCAGCGTGCCCGCGCTCTCGCGCACCAGAGTGTGCAGCCAGTGCGCAAACTCCGCAGTAGCGCCCAATTCGACCGCACTCGTAGAGCGCACAGACAGGTGATCAAGCGTGCCGGTGGTGATGCCGCTGCTTTGGCGCGTTTGGGCGCGTTGCAGCGCGACCTGCAGCTTGGCTCGCGTTTGCGGGTCGTCCTGGATGAACAGGGTTTGGGTGTGCAGGCGCAACTGGTACGCCTCTATGGCCGGTATTTTGTCCAGGCTTTTAAGCCACGCGCTGCGGTCAAACATGGGCACCGTAGTGACTTGCGCCTGTGCTGCGGCATTCAGGGCAGCAATGCTGGTGTTTTGGCTGTTTTTAAGCTGTGCCTCCAGTACCTGCGCGTTGTCCTGGCTGAGGTAAATCAGCGCCGTGTGGCGCTGGCCGCGCACCACTTCGCGCAGGCAGCGGCAAGCCGACTGCAGCACCATGTTGGTCGGGCTGTCGCCCTTTTGCGCCAGGATGACCCCGGTGAGGCTGTGGCAGTCCCAGCCTTCTTTGCCAATTTGCACCAGCAACACCACGCGGTGAATGGAGGCGGGCGAGTCCAACGCGGCAAACTGACTCTCCGCCCCAATGGGGGCTTTGAAGTGTGCATTGCCACGGTGGTACTTGAGCACCTGGCCCGGGAAAAGCTGCTCCACCATGGGGGCCACTTCGGTCTCCAGTCGCTCGATGGAGCCGCAGTAAATCGCCAACTTGGCGCTGCACCCGGTGGGGTACACGGTGGCGCCATAGCGGGTCAGAAATTCCTGGGTGCCTCGGCGCACGATTTGCTCAGCGCTCAGGCCGTAAGCCGTCTCCACCGTGGGCTGCTTGAGAAAGGTGCGCACCGCGTCGGTCAAGGCGTAATGAAACACCACGGTGCTCATTTGGCGCTGCTTGAGGGTGTAATCACCGATTTTGATTTCCTGCGGTTTCTCCAGAAACGGGGTGCCTGAAAAGCCCACCACACTGTGCACGTTGCCGCCTGCGTGCCAGCGCTGCATGACCTGGCGCAGCTTGATCTCGCTGGTGGCAGCGCCATGCACTTCGTCCACCATCAGTTGCAGACCGGGCACACGACCAATCAGGTGGCGCAACTCGTTGGCAGCTTTATCCCTTTCGTCGTCGGTTTTTTCAACCAGTGCATCGGTACTGTCATCCAGGCGGTCAAGAATAACTTTTTCAGCATTCACCACCAACACCAGGCCAGTGAGGCCAGGTTGCATCAGGTGCTGACCCACTTTGTGTGCGTTGGGGTTTCGGATGCGGTTGCTTTTGGCTGCGGTTTTGGGCGCATCCAGCACTTCAAAGCGCAGTACCTGGCGCAAACGCCCGGCCGCTGGCTCGGGCAGTACCCAGGCCGGGTCGAAGCGCTCGATGCTGCGCAGGCTGGGCAAAATGCTGGACTTTTTGGCCGACGGAATCAGTACGCAAAAATTCTGCGCAAAACGTGCATCCCCCGGGTTTTGCTCACCGAGGTACAAGTTGAGGTACATGATGGCGGCCATGAGCCACGTTTTGCCTGAGCCCATGGGCAGGCTGAAAACGTAATCGGTGTTTTCCCAGCCGTAAAACAATTCATGGGTGAGCGCCAAGTAATCTGGCTGGTCGGCGTTTTCTTCCAGCCAGGTCGCAAGCTGTGGCTGCTGCGTCTGGCAAAGCTGGTACCACGTGTGGGCGGCAGGTTGGCTGGCAAACACGTCACGAGCAATCTGGGGCACACGGCTACGGGGGCCGTCGTAGCTGGCCGCTTTGGCGAACAGGCCTTGCATCCAGAGCTGCGTCAGGGCCTGGTTCTTGCCTTCAAGCAACAAATACAGATAGGTTTGCAGTGCCGCGATTTGCACGTCGCGCAGCTTGCCCGCCGTGCGCATGTGGGCCAGCAAGGGCGTAGCAGGACAGTCCGGTTTGTCCAGCCAGTGGCGAACTTTAGCGGCGATGAGCGGTTCAATCATGCTTCAGAATTTATGGTCATATTGGCCTCTAGCCCCCGTTGAATATGCATGAGACGCTATTGTATTAATAGCACAATCCCCAATCAGTTGGGGACAGAGCTTGTGCGCTTCGCGTCACTGCGGTCCGTCCCGCGAGGTTTCAGGAAGTTCTTCAGCATGGCATGCCCATGCTCGGTCAGGATGCTCTCGGGGTGAAACTGCACACCTTCAATGTCCAGGCTGGTGTGCTTGATGCCCATGATCTCGCCGTCATCGGTCCAGGCGGTGATTTTCAGGCAAGGCGGGCAAGTGGCGCGCTCGATGGACAGTGAGTGGTAGCGGTTGACGGTGAACTGCGCCGGCAAGCCGGCAAACACGCCCTCTTGGGTGGTGGTGATCACACTGGTCTTGCCGTGCATGAGCTGCTGGGCCCGAATAATCTTGCCGCCAAAGGCCGCGCCAATCGCCTGATGGCCCAGGCAGACGCCCAAAATGGGCAGCCGACCCGCAAAGTGCTGGATGGCCGCCACCGAAATACCGGCCTCCGTCGGCGAACAGGGGCCGGGCGAGATCACCAGCCGGTCCAGCGCGCCAGCGCGCCAGCGTGCCTCGATTTCATCGAGTGTGATTTCATCATTGCGCGCCACCGTCACATCCGCACCCAGCTCGCCCAGGTACTGCACGATGTTGTAGGTGAAGCTGTCGTAGTTATCGATCATCAAGAGTTTCATGTGTCGCTCCGGCGAATGGTTGGGGTTATCCAATGGTGGGGGCCGTACCGCCACGATCAGCGGGGGGCTGCAAAGTTGCCGGTTCAGAGGCCGGCGCAAACAAGACGAACCGGTCGCGCCCGGCCGCTTTGGCCTGGTACATGGCCTCATCGGCATGGCGCATCAGCGCCTTCTCGTCGCTGGCGTGCTCCGGGTAGACGGCAATGCCGGTGCTAAACGACATGGTGGCGTTGCGCCCGGCTGACAGGGCGAACGGCTGACCGAATGCCTGATGAATTTTCTCGGCGACCGCCATGGCATCCTGCGCGGCTTCGATGCTGGGCAGTAGCAGCACAAATTCATCGCCGCCCAGGCGTGCCACAGTGTCCGACTCGCGCACGCAGGCCTGCAGCCGCTGCGCCACTGCCTGCAACAGTTCGTCACCCGTTTGGTGGCCAAAAGCATCGTTGACGGGCTTGAACTTGTCCAGATCAAGGAACAGCAGCGCCAGGCGACCGCGCTCGCGTCTGGCTTGGCTCATCGCCTGATGCAGCCGGTCTTGCAACAAGCGCCGATTCGGCAGGCCGGTCAACGGGTCGTAAAAGGCCAGTTGCCTGATATCGTCTTCCGCCGCCTTGCGCAGCGTGATATCGGTGTGGGTGGCCACGTAATGGCTAACGCCACCGTCGTCGCCACAGACCACCGTGATGCTGAGCCAAACCGGGAAGCATTCCCCGTTTTTGCGCCGGTCCCAGATTTCACCCTGCCAGGCACCGCCGCGCATGATGCCGTCCCACATGGCGGCGTAAAACGCCGGATCATGGCGGCCGGATTGCAGAAGCCGCGGCGTCGCCCCGAGAACGTCTCGTGCCGTGTAGCCAAACAGCTCGGTAAATGCGTGGTTGACGCGCAAAATCAGTTGGTTCGCATCGGTGACCATGATGGATTCTTGGCATTCAAAGGCGACAGCGGCAATGCGCAAATCAGCTTCCCGCAGCTTGCGCTCGGTCACGTCCTCGGTCGTGCCAATCAAACGACTGGGCGCACCCTGCGCATCGCAATGCAGCGTCGCGCGATTGCGCATGAAGCGCACTTGCCCATCCCGGCGCCGAATCTGGAACGTCAGATTAAACGCCTGACGGTTTTTCAGCACCGCACGGGTGGCCGCCTTGATGCGCTCCAGTTCACCCGGCAGCATCAGTTGATGCCAGTCGTCGTTGCGCGCATTCGCCATCCGGGCGTCGAGCCCAAACAGATCAAACATCGCGGTGTCCCAGTGGTAGCGCCGGGTCTTCAGATCGAACTCCCAAATGCCGACACCGGCGGCCTCGGTTGCCAATTTGAGTCGCTGCTCGTTCACGCGTTGGCGCACCCGTTGACGCCGATACAGCCACAGGCCCATGGTGCTGAGCAGGACCAGCAACAGATAAGCCAGCAGCTGGTTCCTGACATCGCGCTGCCACGGGGCAAACATGGCATCCAACTCACGGCTGAGGGACACGACCAGCGGTTTGTCCATGGCCAAGTCAGCGGGCTGAATGGTGCGCAGGACCGGGAGTCGCTTGTCCCCGGTGGCGGGGGAGATGCCCTCGAAATGGCTGACCGGGCGTTTGCTGTCCAGGTGCTGTCTGAAAAAGGAGTCCGGCAGCGACACATTCTTGCCGATCACCTCGGCCAATGCGGGTTGGCTGACAAATATCGTTCCGTCACCGTGCACCAGCATCGACCGCATGTCATCGGCATAACGCACCGAATTCAGCAATATCTGGATGTCAACCGGATCCACTGACGCCGACACCAGACCAGCAAACTGCCCCTGCGGCCCTGTCATGACGCGAGCAACGCTGATGACAAATTTGTCCAGGACTGTTTTGAACGGCGCACTGACGTAGAGGGTCTTGGTGCTCAGCGCACGCAGCGCTGTCTGAAAATAGTCCCGGTCGTGAAAATTGCGCCCCAGCAGCTCTTCACGGTTCGACGCCGTGACCGTTCCTTTCTCATCAAGCACCGCGAAGGTGCGTACCGAAGGCATTGAGACTTTCATGCTCTTGAGCTGACGAATGGCACGCTCCCGGCCATCGGGCTGGCCGGCCCAATCGGGCAATTCGACCATGATCGATTCGAGCGCGAGGTTGATGGCTACCAGCTGACGCGTCAGGTTGTCTTCAATCACCTTCGATTGTGTCGCCAGCCGCTCGCGTTCCACCGCCTCAATGCGCTCATGCTCACCATGAAGGTTGTAGGCGAGATACGCGCCCAGGCCGCCCAGGCAAGCTGCCAGCAGCAACCCATGTCGCGAATGACGCAGAAAGCGCTTCACTCCAGCCCTTCTTCCACCAGCTCTGCCGCCCGCAGCAATGCCCGCGCTTTGGCCTCGGTCTCTTTCCATTCCAGCTCCGGCACCGAGTCGGCCACGATGCCGGCCGCCGCCTGCACGTACAGCGTCTGGTCCTTGATGATGCCGGTGCGAATCGCGATCGCCACGTCCATGTCGCCGGCGTAACTCAGGTAACCGCAGGCGCCGCCATAGACCCCGCGCTTGGTCGGCTCCAGCTGGTCGATCAGCTCCATCGCGTGCACCTTGGGCGCGCCGGTCAGCGTGCCGGCCGGAAAGGTGGCCCTGAGCACGTCCATGCTGGTCATGCCCTCGTTCAGGGTGCCTTCGACATTGCTGACGATGTGCATCACATGGCTGTAGCGCTCCACGCTAAAGGCTTCGGTCACTTTCACGCTGCCGATTTTGGCGATGCGGCCGATGTCGTTGCGCGCCAGGTCGATCAGCATCACGTGCTCGGCGCGCTCTTTCGGGTCGTTGATCAGTTCCACTTCGGCCGCCTTGTCCAGCTCCAGGCTGGCGCCACGCGGCCGCGTGCCGGCGAGCGGCCGGATGGTGACCTTCTGCTCCGTCTTGCCGTCAAAAGTCACCTGCTCCTGGCGCACCAGAATCTCCGGGCTGGCGCCGACCACATGAAAATCACCAAAGTGGTAGTAGTACATGTACGGGCTGGGATTGAGTGCGCGCAAGGCCCGGTACAAGCTCAGCGGCGACTCGGTGTAGCGCTTCTTGATGCGCTGGCCCACCTGGACCTGCATGAAGTCGCCACCGGCAATCAACTCCTTGGCGCGCTCCACGGCGGCGATGTAGTCGGCCTTGGCAAAGTCGCGCTCGGCGCTGTGGCTTTGCGTCGGCTTGACCACCGGCGCGCTGACCGAATATTTAAGTTGTTCCTTCAACTCGCGCAGGCGCTTCTTGGCGTTGGCATAGGCTTCCGGGCGGGCCGGGTCGGCGTAGACAATCAAGTACAGCTTGCCCGACAGGTTGTCGATCACCGCCAGCTCTTCGCACTGCAACAGCAGGATGTCGGGGCAGCCCAGGGTGTCGGGTGGGCACGATTTTTCGAGCTTTTTCTCGATATAGCGCACGGCGTCGTAGCCAAAGTAGCCGGCCAGGCCGCCGCAAAACCGCGGCAGGCCCGGGCGCAGCGCCACTTTGAAGCGCTTCTGGTAGTCCGAGATGAAATCCAGCGGGTTGGCGCTGGAGGTTTCCACCACCACGCCATCGGTCACCACTTCGGTACGCACCTCCGGGCCAAAACCCATGGAGCGTAAGAGCGTGCGGGCCGGCAGGCCAATGAAGCTGTAGCGGCCAAAGCGCTCGCCGCCAACGACAGATTCCAGCAAGAAGCTGTATTTGCCGCTGTCTTTGGAATACGCCAGCTTCAGGTACAGCGACAAGGGGGTTTCCAGATCGGCAAAGGCTTCTGTCATCAAGGGAATGCGGTTGTAGCCTTGGGCGCTCAGGCTTTTGAATTCGAGTTCAGAGATCATGGGACAGATTCTTTCAGTTCAAAGCCAGCCTATGGGCACGCGGCTGGAACAGGTGGCTGCCAGCACGCGGTAGGACCAGCGGGCAGCACGACGTGCTGCGGTTCATTCAGACCAAGGGGGGAGAAAAGTCAGGCGCGAGCCGACGTGTCTGGTAGCGGGCGCCAGAGCCAGGCTCCCCGGTCGCTACAACCTGTGATGCTGATGCGGTGAATGAACATGCGCGCCAGTGTAGCAAACCCTGGCCCACCGACTGAGTGACCGTCACATTCGGGACGCGTCATCGCAAACCCTAAGCGAAAACCCTCTTGCGCAGCACTGCCAATCACCCCCAGAATCGCGCCACCCACTAATTAGCACGGTCGTTCTATTAAAGGAAACTCATGAAGCTTGTTCAACATCTGGTGCTGGCACTGGGCGCCGCCCTGTTCGCCTTCAACGCCCTGGCCGCCCCAGTCGAAATTCATGGCGTCAAACTGGAAGACACGGCGCAAGTACATGGAGCTCAACTGCAACTCAATGGCGCCGGCACCCGCTACAAGTTCGTCGTCAAAGTCTATGTGGCGGGCTTGTATCTGGCCAAAAAGGCGAGCACGCCCGATGAAGTCATCAACCAGCCCGGCCCGAAGCGCCTGATAGTCACCATGCTCAGAACCATTGATTCCAGGGAACTGGGCAAGCTGTTGACCCGCGGCGTGGAGGACAACATGGGCAAAGCATCCATGTCCAAACTGATCCCGGGCCTGATCCGCATGGGTGAGATTTTTGCCGCGCAAAAGCCCCTGGTGGCGGGCGACCAGTTCCTGATCGATTGGGTGCCCGGCTCCGGCACCGTCATCACCGTCAAGGACGTGGTGCAGGGCGAGCCGTTTCAGGAGCCGGAATTTTTCAAGGCGCTGATGATGATCTGGCTGGGCTCCTCACCGGCTGATTACAAACTCAAGGAGGCCTTGCTGGGCGGTAAGTGACCAGTCAACGAGCCAGTGAGTCGGGGCCTGCAGCGGCTTTATGATGGCAGATTTGATCAACACCGGCCGCATGGAGCAAACGCATGAATAGACTGAAGATTTCCACCCGACTCGCCATTCTGACCGGCGTGCTGGCCATGTTGCTGGTGCTGATTGGCGGCATTGGCTTGTATGGCATGAGCAAAAGTGACGAGGCGATGGATACGGGGTACAACGACGCCACCGTCCAAATCGCCCACATGGCCGAGGTCAAGTACCTGATGCTGCGCAATCGGCTGGTGATTGCCAACGCCGTGCTTGAGCAATTGCCCGAGCGCACCAAGCGCAGCGTCGACGAGGTCGAAGCCAATATCGCCAAGATCAGCAAGATCTGGGACGAGTACATGGCCGGTCCCAAATCGCCCGAACAGGCTCAGTTGGCCAAGGCCTATGCCGACAAGCGGGGCCTGTATGTGCAAGAGGGCTTGAAGCCCACCATTGCCGCCCTGCACGACAGTGACTTTCTGCAAGCGCGCCAGATCGTGGTGGAAAAAATCCGCCCCACTTTTGACGCCGCGCGGGACGCGGCTGACGCCCTGCAGAAGTTTCAGCTGGATGAAGCCAAACACAGTTTTGAGGCCAACAGCGACCGCTACCACACCATCCGCGCCGTGTGTATTGCCGCCATCGCCTTGGGCCTGCTGTTTGCCGCCTGGTTTGGCTGGATGTTGGCGCGCGGCATTGCCAACCCCTTGGCACGGGCGGTCAAGATCTCTGAAGCGGTGGCGCAAGGCGATTTGAGCCAAACCATCAGAGTCACCAACGGCAGCGACGAAATATCGGCGCTGATGCGTGGCTTTGCCCACATGCAAACCAGCCTGGCCAGCGTCGTCACCAACGTGCGCCGGGGCTCCGAAGGCGTGGCCACGGCCAGCGCCGAAATTGCGCAAGGCAACAGCGACCTCTCAAGCCGCACCGAGAGTCAAGCCAGCGCGCTGGAAGAAACCGCCGCGTCCATGGAACAACTCAGCTCCACCGTCAAAGCCAACGCCGACAACGCGCGCCAGGCCAATCAACTGGCCCTAAGCGCCAGCACGGTCGCGGTGCAGGGCGGCGAAGTGGTGGCGCAGGTGGTGGACACCATGAAGGGCATCAACGACGCCTCGCGCAAGATCAGCGACATCATCAGCGTCATTGACGGCATCGCCTTCCAGACCAACATCCTGGCGCTCAACGCGGCCGTGGAAGCGGCGCGCGCCGGGGAGCAAGGCCGTGGTTTTGCCGTGGTGGCTTCTGAAGTGCGCTCGCTGGCCGGACGCTCGGCCGAGGCGGCCAAGGAAATCAAGAGCCTGATCAACGCCAACGTGGAGCACGTTGAGCAGGGTACGCTGCTGGTGGACAAGGCGGGCAGCACCATGACCGAGGTGGTCAGCGCGATCAAACGCGTGACGGACATCATGGGTGAGATCAGTGCCGCCAGCAACGAGCAAAGCCAGGGTGTGACACAAGTCGGCGAAGCGGTCACCCAAATGGACCAGGTCACCCAGCAAAACGCGGCGCTGGTCGAAGAAATGGCAGCCGCAGCCAGCAGCCTGAAAGTGCAGGCACAGGAACTGGTGCAAGTGGTGGCGGTGTTCAAGCTCAGCGCCAATGACGCCCAACAGGGTATGGCCACAGTGGCTGCGGTGCGCTCGCACAAGCCGGGCGCGGTGCCGTTCAAGGGCGAGGAGCGGCGCGGCGCGGGCATCCCCAAGGGTGCAGCGGCCCGATCACGGACCAGCAGCCCTGCCAGCCAGGCCCCGAGCACAACACCAACATTGCTGGCGGACCGGTCCGTCACCCCAAAAGCGGCACCGGCGGCGGCTGGCGCCGAGGGTGACTGGGAAACTTTCTAAGTCTGTCTGGAGGGCTTGAAGCGGCCTGTGCGTCAACGCCAACCCGGCACCGGAGATTGATCTGTTTTTTTATAGGATGCGCTTTGTGAACATTAATGACATGAAAATTTCCAGCCGCTTGACGTTGGGCTTTGGCGTGCTTGGACTGCTGATTGCACTCATGGGTGGCGTGTCGCTGCTCAAGGTGGGCGTCATGAGCAAGATGTTCAACCAGGTGATTGATGAGCGCATGCCGCTCATCGCCGCGACCAACGAGGTCAAGGGCGACCTCAACGCAATCTCCATTGCGCTTCGCAACACCATGATGATGCGAGACGCAGACGGCATCAAAAAAGAGGTTGAGCGCGTTGAGTCGGCGCGCGTGCGCATCAACGCCAGTCTGGCCAGTCTCAGCGAGCAGACGACGTCTGACACGGGTCGGGCCATTCTGGCCAGGGTGGCCAAGGCGCGCAGCCAATACGACCCGATGCAGGCAGAAGTCATGGGCTTGGTGAACGCCGGTTCTTTCTTTGAGGCCAGGACGCTGCTCATGGACAAAGTGGCGCCGGCTCAGGAAGCTTACTTCGACACGCTCAATGGCCTGCTCACGCACCTCGACAGCCAGCTGAACCAATCCACCAGCGCCACCCAGGACGCCGCCACCAGTATGAAGGTCGTCGTCGTGGCCACACTCGCCATTGCCCTGGTACTGGCCGTGCTGATGGCGGCCTGGATCATTCGCTCCATCACCGGCCCGCTCAACCAGGCCGTGGCCGTGTCGCGCGCTGTGGCCGCCGGTGACCTGAGCCAGCAGTTCGAGGCCAGCGGCAAGAGCGAAACCGCCCTGCTGCTGATGGCGCTCAAGGACATGCAGGCGCACCTGAGCACCGTTGTCTCCGAGGTCCGCGACGACGCCGAAAGCGTGGCCACGGCCAGCGCCGAGATTGCCCAGGGCGATCTGGACCTGTCGGCCCGAACCGAGAGTCAGGCCAGCTCACTGGAACAAACCTCGGCGTCCATGGAGTTGCTCAGCGCCAACGTCAAGCAAAACGCCGACAACGCCCGCAAGGCCAATGAACTGGCCCTGAATGCCAGCAGCGTGGCGGCACGGGGCGGTGACGTGGTGAGCCAGGTGGTGGACACCATGAAAGGCATCAACGACGCCTCGCGCAGAATCTCCGACATCATCAGTGTGATTGATGGCATTGCCTTCCAGACCAATATTCTGGCGCTCAACGCGGCCGTGGAAGCGGCCCGGGCCGGCGAGCAGGGTCGTGGTTTTGCCGTGGTGGCCAGCGAGGTGCGCTCGCTCGCCGGGCGCTCGGCCGAGGCGGCCCGGGAAATCAAGTCATTGATCAATACCAGTGTGGAGCGCGTGGAACAAGGCAGCGCGCTGGTGGACCGGGCCGGCGCCACCATGAGCGAGGTGGTCAGCAGCATTCGCCATGTGACCGACATCATGGCTGAAATCAGTATTGCGAGCACCGACCAGAGTGACGGCGTTTCCCAGGTCGGCGAGGCGATTGCCCAAATGGATCAGGCAACGCAGCAAAACGCGGCGCTGGTCGAAGAGATGGCCGCCTCCGCCGGCAGTCTGAAATCACGCGCCCAGGCACTGGTACAAACCGTGGCGGTGTTCAAGCTGGAAGCCGCTTAAGCGGGTATCAAGCGCTGCAAGGAGTCGATGTAGCCATCGGCCTGCACGTCGCGAATCGGCTGGCCATGGTTGTAGCCGTAGGTCACCAGCAACACCGGGCAGCCAGCGGCACGCGCCGCTTGGGTGTCGTTGCTGGAGTCGCCAATCATCAAGGTGCGCCGCGGCGCTGAGCCCAACGCGGCACAGGTAGCGAGCAGCGGCAACGGATCGGGCTTTTTGCGCGCAAAGGCGTCGCCGCCAAACGTGAGATCAAAGAAACCGTCCAGGCCCTTGGCCTGCAGCAACGCCTTGGCGAACGCCGTCGGTTTGTTGGTCAGGCAGGCCAGCTTCAGGCCGCGGGCTTTCAGGTAGATCAGCCCCGCCTCAACACCGGGGAAAACACGGGCGTATTGACCATTGACCGCGCGGTAATGGCGCTGGTAACTGGCCCAGGCCTGCGGGTAGATACGGTCCGGCAAGTCGGCCTCGCCGCCTGCAGTCGATCCGCTGTTTGCTTCTGAATGGATAGCCAATGAAGCACTACTGACGAGGGCCAACACGCTTCTTAGCAAATGCTCTGAGCCTTTGCCGACCAGCTGCGCAACCGTTGCGCGGTCGACCTGATGGGAGGCAAAAGGCGCAGGCAAGTCGCCCAGCATCCGGTTGAGCGCAACACAAAAATCGTCCAATGTGTCAATCATGGTGCCATCAAGGTCAACGATGACGGCATTGACGTCAAACAGGTTCAGGTCAATAGAGTTCAAGGTTTTAATTTGTTGAGGACAGAGCAAGCTCACAACACGCAAGCCTTGGTCTGTCCCGCAAAGTTTCACATATTTCTTCTGTACTGCCCGCCGACCTCAAACAAGGCGTTGGTGATCTGACCCAGGGAACAGCAGCGCACGGCGTCCATCAGCACCTCAAACACGTTCTTGTTGTCGATCACGGCTTTTTGCAGGCGTTTGAGCATCGCGGGCGCCTCCTTGGCGTGCAGCGCATGGAACTCGGCCAGCCGCTTGAGCTGACTTTGTTTTTCTTCCTCCGTTGAGCGGGCCAGTTCCAGCGTGTCGTGCACCGCGTCGCCATGCGGGTTGCGGAAGGTGTTGACGCCGATGATGGGCAGCTCGCCGGTGTGCTTGAGCATTTCGTAGTGCATCGATTCGTCCTGAATCTTGCCGCGCTGGTAGCCGGTTTCCATGGCCCCGAGCACGCCGCCACGCTCGGAAATGCGCTCAAATTCGAGCAGCACCGCTTCTTCCACCAACTCGGTCAGGTCCTCGATGATGAAGGCGCCTTGGGACGGATTTTCGTTCTTGGCCAGGCCCCATTCGCGGTTGATGATGAGCTGGATCGCCATGGCGCGGCGCACCGAGTCTTCGGTCGGCGTGGTGATGGCTTCGTCGAAAGCGTTGGTGTGCAGGCTGTTGCAGTTGTCGTAAATGGCGATCAAGGCCTGCAGCGTGGTGCGAATGTCGTTGAACTGGATCTCCTGCGCGTGCAGGCTGCGCCCACTGGTCTGGATGTGGTATTTGAGCTTCTGGCTGCGTTCGTTGGCGCCGTATCTTTCTTTCATGGCGACGGCCCAGATGCGGCGCGCGACGCGACCCATCACGGTGTATTCGGGGTCCATGCCGTTGCTGAAGAAGAAGCTCAAGTTGGGCGCAAAGTCGTCAATGTGCATGCCGCGCGCCAGGTAGGCCTCGACAAAGGTAAAGCCGTTGGACAAGGTAAATGCCAGCTGCGAAATCGGGTTGGCCCCGGCTTCGGCAATGTGGTAGCCGCTGATCGACACGCTGTAGAAATTGCGCACCCGGTTGTGCACAAAATATTCGGCGATGTCGCCCATCACCTTCAGTGAAAATTCGGTGCTGAAGATGCAGGTGTTCTGCCCCTGGTCTTCTTTCAGGATGTCGGCCTGCACCGTGCCGCGCACGTTCTCCTGCACCCATTCCTTGATCTTCTCCGTTTCGGTGTCGGTCGGCTCGCGGCCATTATCAAGCTTGAATTTGTCGATGTTCTGGTCAATCGCGGTGTTCATGAACATCGCCAGTATGCTAGGCGCCGGGCCGTTGATGGTCATGCTGACACTGGTTGACGGGCTGCACAGATCAAAGCCGCCATACAGCACTTTCAGATCGTCGAGCGTGGCGATGCTGACGCCCGAGTTGCCGACCTTGCCGTAGATATCGGGGCGCGGATCGGGGTCGTTGCCATACAGCGTGACCGAGTCAAACGCGGTACTCAAACGCTTGGCCGCCATGCCGGAGCTGAGCAATTTGAAACGCGTGTTGGTGCGAAACGCGTCGCCTTCACCGGCAAACATGCGGGTCGGGTCCTCGCCTTCGCGCTTGAAGGCAAAGGTGCCGGCGGTGTAGGGGTAGCTGCCGGGCACGTTATCCAACATCAGCCATTTCAGGATTTCGCCATGGTCTTCGTATTGCGGCAGGCACACCTTGCGGATGGTGGTGCCGCTCAAGGATTTGCTGGTGAGTGCGGTGCGGATTTCCTTGTCGCGGATTTTGACCACGTATTCATCACCCGCGTAGGCCGTTTGCATGGTGGGCCACTGCGCCAGCAGCTTGGCGCACGCCGGGTCCAAGCGCTCGGTGCGCTCTTGGGCCAGTTCCAGCACGGTACCGTAAGCGCCGGGTTTGTTTGATCCGTCCTTGCACGGGTCGTGTGCCAGCAACATTTGCGCCGTGGCCTTGAGTTGCTGCACTTCACGCGCCAATTTGGCCTGGCTGCGAGCGCGCTTTTTGTAGGCGCGCACGGTGTCGCTGATTTCTGCCAGGTAGCGGGTGCGCGCGGCCGGCAGCACCGGGGTCTGGTTGGTGC
>NZ_JBAQMD010000096.1:0-65406 GCF_049302455.1 Rhodoferax ferrireducens
GCTGGCCGAACAAGACGAGGAGTGGATGACCGCAAAAATCTACCTGAACATGAAGCCTTGACCCGACGCTATTGCGCAACAACACAGAACCAAAATCGAAATTTACAGAATAGATGTTGCTTTATCGACGAAACCAAAATCACCGCAAAACCCACAATGTTCTGAGCGTTGATTGTTTCTGACAGGAATAGTACCGAAAAGAAAACACCGAATATCGGGGTCAAACAAAGCAAAATGGCCGACAAACTGGTAGGTATATATTTCATGCCCAGTAAGTAAAAGTAGAACGACATCCCATAAGCAAGGGCACCGGACGACACGGAATAGACGTTGAACTGATTAACATGCGGGGAAAACTCGCCTCGCAACACCAAATAGCCTATGACCAGAGCGGTGCAGTAGCTTAATTGCCAAAATAGTAGCGATTCCGCACTGTTCTTTTCACCCACAATGCGTGACGATAGGGTGACATAAATCGCTGCAAAGAGAGTACCGATCAGAACGAGGTAGTCCCCCGAGTTGATCGATACCCCGGCCAAAATATTCTCTTTGGTGGTTACAAGTATGGCACCGATGGTTGACAGGGCACCCCAGAAGAGCGTGCGGGACGAGGCCCGGCCTCGAAAGAATAGGAACGACAGGCCAATGATCATCAGGCCTTCCATCGACTGAAGGATCGTCGCGTTGATTGCGCTCGTTCGCCCAAGTCCGACCAGAACCAGATAAAACGCTATGCCAGGTTCCAATATGCCAAGCCAACCGTGCTTCCATTCTCGAAGGGATAGTTTGCCGCCGATCAGCGTCACAATGAGAATGCAGGCCCAAGCGGAGATGAGCTGAACAACAAACAGGCTGTTCTCGTCTGCACTACTTAGACTGCGTTTGCTAAGCACCATCCCGCCTCCCCAGCAAAGCGTTGCCAGGATGGTCAGCAGGATTCCTTTTCGTTCATCGGTGTACGACTTCACTGGCGTACCTCAATAAATCAGATCGGGCGAGTTGATGGCGCGTATCGGAGGAAACGGATTGAAATACACCGCCTCATCGTCGACTGGATATCCATGGAACATGCCAAAGCCGATCGATCCAAGTTGATACTGGCGAGCAGTGAAATACTCTATCGTCAATGATTTCCAATCCTCGACGGAAGGGTCACCCACCGTAGTCGGCACCTCAGTCAAGTAGCGCGGAATCAAAATATCCGTGTGGTAGCGTGCGGAGTAGTTTGCGATTGAGAAATTCTCGGGTACCGTGCTTGGTCGCTCGCCGAAGGGACAAGTATTTTTCGCGTCGATATTGTGGCAACTTGTTGATGACAGATCCCTCTCTCCGATTCCACCATTTCCAATCGACTGCCACGCAAACTTTCGAATCTCAGTCACCGCATCTTCGACGTCTTTGAACATGCCCTGGTTGACCATATTGTTCGCATAGTGACCGACGGCATTGACGGAAATGGCCACACCACCAGGGAGTCGGCGGTCGTGATTGGACGTCAAATGAGCAATTGTGTGAAAAATGTTGACACCCGCTTTGAATAGATACAACTTCTCATCTATGTTGAGCGGGGCGGCTTCGGTATAAATGACATCGGGTTGGATCGCTCCAAACTCATGAAAAATAAACTCCGAAAATTTGGTGAAAATTTGCAGCAGGCTGCTTGATGGCGGGATGCGGCTAAGCTTTTCAACGTTCAAAAAATAGAGTGCCGCATCGCTTTCCCCGCGCCTACATTGGTCTTTCCAATCGCGTCGGCACTGCCTGAAATATTTCTGGAGATAGGCATCACCTTGTGCAACATCCTGCTCGTCAACGATGAAGGCGGATATCTGGATTCCACGCTTCTTGGCCGATCCCAAGCGTCCAATGATGCAAGGCTGTGATTTTTTTGCCCAATTGAACAACAATTCTCTCTTCTCAGTTTTATCATTCGTTGAGAAAAGTTTTTCGTTTGCTTCATCGATATCCACCCCGTACGATGCCTTCTCGGGATCATGGCAAGGTGCAGTTTCTATCAGTTCAAATAGTTGCATGGATTTCCCCTGTTGACAGTCGACCTTTAGCTAACTGACTATGAATTTTGAATGTTTTCGATAGGAACATAAAATCACTGTGTTAAGCCTCGTTGGCATGGAACCATTCGTTAATTTTTAGTACTGTTGATTTGAAATTTCCCCATGCAACACTTTGCATGAACGGCTAAATCCAGTAGCGAGTTGGCTAAGAATTTCGATTACGCAACTTGAGTGTCAAAATTGCCTTGACCAACGTTAAATCAATTACTCATTAAAAAATCAAGCCTTCACAAAATGGCAATTTTTCTAACGGCACGTTAGTTTTCCTAACGCAGCAACGCCCAACGCCTTCTGATCCATAGCATTCACACCCCGCTGCAGTCGCAGCTTCTACGTGAGTGCCTTCATGAGTCATGCGACATCTACTTTTCCACAAACCTCCAATACACCAGCCGCATTACCCAATTTCGAGCAACTCGTCTCCAAAGATTTGCAGCAAATAAGGCAAGGCCTGGATTACATAGGCCGAGACAAGGCAACCCTGTTTCAAACCTCTGTGTTTCGTTCGGTGCTCCACATCGCGTTTGACTGGGCATGCCTATTTGTCGCGTTATGGGTGGTCATGCAGTGGGGGAGGTGGGCGGTGCCTGCTTCTTTGCTTATGGTGGGCAACAGGCAGCGTGCGCTGGGCAATGTGTTGCACGACTGCGGTCACCGCAATATCAGTCGGCGGGCGCAGGTGAACGACCTCATTGCACGCATCCTGGTGGCCCCCTTGTTATTTACCGACTTTGAGCATTACCGAAAGACACACCTGGCACACCACATGCACTTGGGGCATCCGCAGCATGACCCGGACTACATGCCAACCGCCGGGGCAAACAGAAACTGCTGGCGCGAAACCTTCCACGCCAATCTGCTCAGTCCACGCCTGTGGGTCAGCACGCTGGTGGGGGACTTTGCCAAACCATTGAGTGTGCAGAAATTGCTGTACATAGCGCTGTGGTGGATTGGGCTTTTGGTCTGCATTGGCTTCATCGCAGGACTGCAAACCACTGGCGTTTTTGTTGCGCTGTGGTTGGCGGCCAGAGCGACTGTCTTCTTTCTCATCACCCTGTTTCGTGAAATGTGTGACCATTTCGGCAGAACGCCCGGTGGCATTTTTCAGTTCTCACGCGACATCACGGCACGCGGTGTTCTGCGCTACATGGTTCACCCCAAAAACAACGGCTACCACCTGACCCATCACCTGCTGCCCACGGTGCCTTACTACCACCTGCCCGCAGCCCATCAGGCCTTGTTGAAGCTGACCGTGTTTCAGCAACACGCTTGCATTTGCACCAGCTACCTGTTTGGCCAACAAGCCGTTGTTCGCGCCTGACTGACCATGAATCACGATCCTATGAACGCACGTTTATCCACTGGTCTTTCTGCCTTGCAGGTAGCAACCCTGCTGGTTTCAGCCAGCTACGGCATTGGCTTTTTGTTTGGCAGTGGCGAAGTCGCCCTGCAATGGGGAATGGCGGGCAGCATTTATGCCATGGTCACGGCGCTGGGCATTGCGGTGCTGGCGTTTGCCGCTCCACAGCTTTGGCGCAGTGGCTTGCAAATTTGGCAGGTGCTTGGTGCAGCCTATGGTGTAAAAGTCAGCACGCTGGTGGCCTTGCTCTCGGTGGTCTGGATGAGTGGCGTGTTGGCGGCGCAAATCCATGGTGGGGTGGCGGTGGTCAAGCTGATGGGCTTGCCGACATTGCCTGCCTATGCCTTGATGCTGGTGCTGATTTTTGCAGCATCCAGAATGCACCTGGCGCTGGCCGCCAAGGTGTTTGCCATGTGTCTTGCTGCCAGCAGCCTGCTGCTGCTGTACGCCTTGTTTTCTGTCCATGGTGTGCCGGTGCTTCTTGAAGCGGTGCCGTCTTTTGCGGCTGATTTGCCGCGCATACCTTGGGTGCGCCTGTGGGTGATCATCCTGGCCATTGCGCCGCTGGTGGTCACGGGGGCGGACTACCAGCAATTTGTCATGCTAGCCAAAAGCCCGCGTGCAGCCGCGCTGGGTTGTTTGATGGCCGCAGGTTTTTTGTTCTTGTTTGGATTTTTGCCCGCTGCGGTGGTGGTGGCGTATCAAAATGGGCCATCAGCAGCGCAGCCTGCCAGTGGCAACCAGATCATGCCTTTCATCATGGCGGGGGTGGCTCAACGATTGGCCGCAGGGTATGGGTGGGTGGTGCTGGCTGGGCTGCTGACGGCGGCTTTGGGCTCGGCGGCTGCCATCGTTAGGGCCATGAGTTCAGCCACGTTGAGTGCCATCGGTTCAGCGCGCCGCCCCGTCGCGGTGCATCTGGCGATGGTGCTGCTGGGCGGGCTGATTGCCTCACGGGGGCAGGCCATCATTGACACCATGGTGGCTTTGAACATTGTGTATCTGGGGGCTATTGGCGTGGTGTTTGTGGCGCTATTGACGCGCTGGCAAATCCCCGCTCAAGGTGCCTGGTTGGCCATGCTGGCTGGCTTTTCTGCATCCTTGATCGGTTACCTGCTTGGTTGGGCCGGGCTTACCACGCTGGATGCCGATTTGTTGTCGCTGGTGGCCGGGGTGCTGGCATCACTTCTGGTGGTTGGGTGGTATGCCGCTGTTGCTCGGCTCAGGCCGGTTGATCCAGCATCTTGCGTGCGTGTGCCGTGATGGTTTGCGTCATGGCCTGCGCCAAGGGCAGCTCCATCTGCCAGTGGTGCCAGTACAAAGGCACGCTCACCTTGCAACTGGGAGTGAGTTCGACCAATTGCCCTGTTTCCAGCAGCGGTGCAATCCGTAGGCCAGGTGCCATGGCGTAGCCCAATCCGGCGCAAATGCCATCCAGCAAAGCCGTGGGTGAGGGCAAATAATGGCGCGTGTACTGGGCGACCTTGACCCCAAAGAGTTGTTCCAGGTACTGGTCATGCAGCGCATCTTTGCGGTCAAACAAGATGGCTGGTGCAGTAACCGCTGTGGTGATAGACATGCCGTTTGGGAAATACTTTTGCCTGAATTCAGGGGTGGCCACACACAGGTAATGCATGGCCCCCAGTGGTGTGGCTTCAAAGCCTGCAATAGCATTGGGTTCGCTGGAAACACAGCCCATCACCTCGCCCTTGGTCAGCCGGGCAAAGGTGTGGTCTTGGTCGTCGCTGATGATTTCCAGCGCGATTTTGAACTGGCCCAGCAGTTGCGCGACCAATGGCCCAAACCAAGTTGACAGAGAGTCGGCATTGACTGCCATGGCAATGGGCACCGGCGCGCGCTCTTGCGGCTTGGGCAAGATGGCGCTGATGGTGTCGTCTTCCAGGGTTTTGAGCGCCCTGATGTGGCGCAACAAAATGTCGCCCTTGCGGGTGGCAACGATGGGTTTTTCCCTGACCAATAAGATGGTTGACAAGGCATCTTCAAGCGCATTGATGCGTTGTGAAATGGCACCCCGCGTCACATGCAGCACCGTAGCGGCACGCTCAAAGCTGCCGTGCTGGACAACGGCAGAAAAAGCCTCCAATTGCGCGCGATCAAACATCGGATTCCTCTGGGTCTTTTGCCAAGACTCCCGTTGTTAATTTATCTCTGCAAGCTCGGGGCTTTCATGACCAGAGCTGCTTCGGTTATCCAAACTCGGGCGCTGTCATTTGCACAAATGACCACGAGGTATCGCTTGATTATGAGTGCTATTTGATTCATCAAGTCCTGCTCGTCCTTGCCTGTAGCTTTTTATTTAGCTGATGTGAATAAACAGGTTCTACCCCCCGTCTAATCTTCGCAAGTAACTATTAAATACATAGCATATTGAGGCTTTATCCGACTGTCATAAATCTTTCATGTTGACGAAGTCAACTACCCGGGTTGCACATCGTGTTCAAGCCCATGTGCCCAGGCTCCCAACTTGACTGACTGCTCTAGACATCTGTATGACAAGCGACATCCTAACAAGCGACTACCCCACGCGACCGGCATGGCTGGCGGTGCTGGCGCGCGCCACCCTGACCGAACTGGAAGACATGCTGCCTGCCGCGGGCGAGCTGCCTGAGCTCAAGCCCGTGCGAGCGCCGGAAATCGGCATGGTGATGCTGCGTGGCCGCGTCGGCGGCACCGGCAACCCCTTCAACCTGGGCGAGGCCAGCGTGGTGCGCTGCGCCGTGCGGCTGGGGAACGGCCCACTGGGCGTGTCTTACGCGCTGGGCCGCGACAAACGGCGGGCCGAACTGGCGGCGCTGTTTGACGCCTTGTTGCAAGACCCGCAGCACCACGACGACTTGCAGCGCGACCTCATCGCGCCACTGGCCTTGGGGCAGGCGCAGGCCCGGGCACAAAAGCAGCGCGACGTGGCCGGCTCCAAAGTCGAGTTTTTCACCTTCGTACGGGGTGAGGCATGAACGGCGCACAGACCCTGGCGCCCGGTTTGGCGGACGGCGTGCATGACAGCCAGCAGGCGTTTCGTGCGGTGTTGGACGCGCTGGCGCGGCCGGGACAAGTCCGCCGCTTCGGCCCCGCTCTGCCCGATGTGGCGCTGGGTGGCGCCATGGCCCGCTTGCTGCTGAGCCTGAGCGACGATGAAACCCCGGTGTGGTGGCAGCGCGCCGATGCGGGCTTGCAGCAATGGCTGCGTTTTCACACCGGTGCGGTGCTCGCCGAGCGGCCGGAGGTGGCCAGTTTTGCGGTGTTCACCGACATCCATCAGGGGTTCGCGCTGAGCGACTTCGCGGCGGGCACGGCGGCGGCGCCCGAGTTTTCCAGCACCCTGCTGATCGAACTGCCCGGTCTGGCCGATGGCCCGGCGCTGGAATGGCGCGGCCCCGGCATTCGGGACGTGCAGCGCGTCGGTCTGCAAGGCTTGCCCGATGACTTCTGGGCGCAGTGGCAAGCCAACCACGCGGCTTTCCCGCAGGGTGTTGACATTGTTTTTACCTGCGGCGAAGACGCGCTGGGCTTGCCCCGCACGACGCGGGTGCGCCGATTGGAAGGAGTCTAGGATGAAACCCCCACGCTCATCACTCTGTGTATTCACTGCCCCCCGAGGGGGCGCAGGCTTCCCTTGGGGCGGCCCGGCGGGAGCCTGATATGTATGTTGCAGTAAAAGGCGGCGCTGCCGCGATTGAAAGTTCCTGGCGCCTGCTGGAGGCCCAGCGCCGGGGCGACACCGCGATCACAGAACTGTCGGTGGCGCAGATCCGCGCACAGCTCTCGCTGGCGGTGGACCGGGTGATGAGCGAAGGCTCGCTGTATGACCCCGAACTGGCGGCGTTGGCCATCAAGCAGGCCAGCGGCGACCTGATGGAGGCCATCTTCCTGCTGCGCGCCTACCGCACCACCTTGCCGCGCCTGGGCTACAGCGAGCCGCTGGACACCGCGCGCATCGCACCGGTGCGGCGCATCTCGGCCACGTTCAAGGAGGTACCGGGCGGCCAGCTGCTGGGGCCGACCTACGACTACACCCAGCGCCTGCTTGACTTTGCGCTGCTGGCCGAAGGCGAAGACACCGGCCACTCGCCCGCTGCCAGCGACACCCCGCCGGACTGCCCTGCCAAGGCGTCCACAGACCAGCCGGAAAAGTGTCTCGCCCTTGAGACGCCATCGGCCACCGTGCCCCGCATCAACGAGCTGCTGGCGCGCGAAGGCCTGCTGGAAACACCGCAACCCTTTGATGCGGCGCCACCGGGCGACCTGACCCGTGATCCGCTGATGTTCCCCGCCGACCGCGCCCTGCGTCTGCAGGCGCTGGCGCGGGGCGATGAAGGCTGGCTGCTGGCGATGGGCTACTCGACCCAGCGCGGTTACGCCAACTCACACCCGTTTGCCGGCGAGATTCGGCGTGGCTTTGTCAGTGTGGAACTGGTGCCGGACGAGCTGGGTTTTGCCGTCGACATTGGTGATTTGGAGATCACCGAGTGCCAGATGATCAACCAGTTCAGCGGCAGCCGCGAGGTGCCGCCGCAGTTCACCCAGGGTTACGGCCTGGCCTTTGGCGGCGCCGAGCGCAAGACCATGGCCATGGCGCTGGTGGACCGTGCCCTGCGCGCCGACGAACTGGGCGAGCCGCGCGTGGCCCCGGCGCAGGACGAGGAGTTTGTGCTGTCACACGCCGACAACGTCGAGGCCTCGGGTTTTGTGCAGCACTTGAAGCTGCCGCACTACGTGGACTTTCAGGCCGAACTGGAGCTGGTGCGCAAGCTGCGCGCCGCCCATGCCGAAGTCGCACGTGACAAACCTGTCACACCCGTTCACCCTGAGCCCGTCGAAGGGCTTCGACAAGCTCAGCCCGAACGGGCGGATGTCTCGGTTTTCGGAAATAGCAATATACGCACCCAGCAAGAGGCAGCATGACGGATCAACATTACAACTTTGCCTTTCTGGACGAGCGCACCAAGAAACACATTCGGCGCGCCCTGCTCAAGGCGGTGGCGGTGCCGGGCTACCAGGTGCCCTTCGGCTCGCGCGAGATGCCTTTTGCCTATGGCTGGGGCACGGGTGGCGTGCAGATCACGGCCAGCATCATCGGCTTGAATGACGTGCTCAAGGTGATCGACCAGGGCTCGGACGACACCACCAATGCGGTCAACATCCGGCGCTTCTTCGCCCGCACCACCGGCGTGACGACGACCGAGCAAACGCGTGAGGCCACGCTGATCCAGACGCGCCACCGCATCCCGGAGGCGCCTCTCACCGAGTCGCAAACGCTGGTCTACCAAGTACCCATGCCCGAGCCACTGTCCAAGCTGGAACCCCGTCGGCGTGAGACCATCAAGATGCACGCGCTCAGTGAATATGGGCTGATGCATGTGCGCCTGTACGAAGACATTGCGCAGCTCGGCGCCATCTCGCACGCCTATGACTACCCCGTCATGGTCAACGAGCGCTACCTGATGTCGCCCTCGCCCATCCCCAAATTCGACAACCCCAAGATGCACATGAACCCGGCCCTGCAACTCTTTGGCGCCGGTCGCGAAAAGCGTCTCTACGCGATCCCGCCCTACACGCCGGTGCGCAGCCTGGATTTTGAGGACCACCCGTTTGAGGTGCAGCGCTGGGACCACGCCTGTGCGCTGTGCGGCGCCAGCGAGAGTTATCTGGACGAGATGATCGTGGACGACGCGGGCAGCCGCCTGTTCGTCTGTTCGGACAGCGACTATTGCGAGGAGCGGCGCGACGCCGGCCATGTGGGTACGCAGCAGGCCGTGACTTTGCACGATGCCTTGGTCACGCCGGCCGACGCCATCACGCCAACCCAGCAGGAGGCCGCATGAAACCGAACGTGTTGTTGTCGGCGCGCCGGGTCGGCAAGGCCTTTGTGCACCAGGGCCAGCCGCGCTGGGCCTGCCGCGACGTGAGTTTTGATCTCTACCCCGGCGAGGTGCTGGCGGTGGTGGGAGAGTCCGGCTCGGGCAAAAGCACGCTCTTGCGCCTGCTGGCGGCGCGCCTGGCTTGCGACGAAGGCTCTGTGCACTACGACGTGCGCGCCGAGTCCCCTGAAAAATCCGCGAACGAGTCCACGGGCCTGGTAGATCTGGCGGCGTTGTCGGAGGCGCGCTTGCGCTGGCTGGCGCGCACCGATTGGGGTTTTGTCGAGCAGCATGCCAGAGATGGCCTGCGCATGAACGTCTCGGGTGGCGCCAATGTGGGCGAGCGCCTGATGGCCCTGGGGGCCAGGCACTATGGCCATCTGCGCAGCGAAGCGAGCTCGTGGATGCAACGCGTGGAGCTGGACACCGGCCGCATGGACGACCTGCCGGCCACCTACTCGGGCGGCATGCAGCAGCGCCTGCAGATTGCCCGCAACCTGGTGACGCACCCGCGCCTGGTGTTCATGGACGAACCCACCACGGGTCTGGACGTCTCCGTGCAAGCCCGCCTGTTGGACCTGCTGCGCGAGCTGGTGGACGAGTTGCAGCTGGCCGCCGTGGTCGTCACGCACGACCTGGCGGTGGCGCGCCTGCTGGCGCAGCGCATGCTGGTGATGAAGGATGGTCAGGTGGTCGAGCAGGGCCTGACCGACCGCGTGCTGGACGACCCCCAGCATCCCTATACCCAATTGCTTGTTTCCTCGGTACTGACACCATGACCGCTCTCATTGAAACTATTTCTCTGTCCAAAACCTTCACGCTGCACGGGCGCGGCGGCCTGCAACTGCCGGTGTTTGCCGGCATTGACTTGAGTGTGCAAGCCGGCGAATGCCTGGCGCTGACCGGGCATTCCGGCAGCGGCAAAAGCTCCTTGCTGCGCTGCCTGTACGGCAACTACGCTGCCAGCAGCGGCGAGGTGCGCATTCGCCATTCAGGCGATTGGGTCAGCCTGTCCAGCGCCGCGCCGCGTGAAGTGTTTGAGGTGCGTCGCCGGACGCTGGGTTATGTCTCGCAGTTTTTACGCGTGATCCCGCGTGTCTCGACGCTCGACATCGTGGCCGACCCGCTGCGCCGGCTCGGTGTCAGTGCCGAAGAGGCCCGCGCACAGGCCGCGCAGTGGCTGCAACGCCTGAACCTGCACGAGCATTTGTGGCATTTGCCACCGGCCACCTTCTCGGGCGGCGAGCAGCAGCGCGTCAACATCGCCCACGGCATGATCACCGCCCCGCCGGTGCTGCTGCTCGATGAGCCCACCGCCTCTCTGGATGCGGACAACCGGCGCGTGGTGGTGGAACTGATTCATACAGCCCGCGCGCAGGGCAGTGCCATCGTCGGCATCTTTCACGACGACGAAGTGCGCGCGGCCGTGGCCACGCGCTGCTTTGACGTCGAGCAACACCGAAACCCGGTCTGATATTCAAGGAACACGTTTTATGAAGCAACGCATTTTCCGCAACGCCCGCATCGTCACCGCCGACGACGAATTCACCGGCTGCTTGACGGTTGAAGACGGCATCATCCGCAGCATGGACAGCGGCAACACATCCGTGCCCGGCGCCGAAGACTGGGCTGGCGACTGGCTGCTGCCCGGCCTGGTCGAGGTGCACACCGACAACCTGGAGAAGCACCTGTCACCCCGCCCCGGCGTGTTGTGGAATGCCCACTCGGCCATGACGGTGCACGATGCACAGTGCGCGGCCGCGGGCATCACCACCGTGCTGGACTCGGTGGTGATCGGCGACCTGGACGACGACGGCACACGCAGCCAAACGCAGCACACGTCCATCGCCGCGCTGCATCAATGCCATGAAGAAGGCCTGATGCGGGTCGAGCACCTGCTGCACCTGCGCTGCGAACTCTCCGCGCCCGACATGCTGGAGGTGTTTCACGAATACGCCGACGACTCGCTGCTGGCACTGGTGAGCATGATGGACCACACGCCGGGCCAGCGCCAGTGGCGCGACCTGAAGAGCTACCGTCGCTACACCGAGCGCAATGGCAGCTACAACGACACCGAGTTCGCGGCCATGATTGCGCAGCGCAAGGCCGACCAGCAGGCCTTCTCGCTGCCACACCGGGTGGAAATTGTGCGTGAATGCCAGGCCCGCGGCCTGCCTTTGGCCAGCCACGACGACACCTTGCTCAGCGACATTGTCCAAGCCGTTGCAGAGGGCGTGGCGATGTCGGAGTTCCCGACCACGGTGGCGGCGGCGCAGGCGGCGCGTGCGGCGGGCATGGCCATCATCATGGGCGGGCCCAATATGGTCAAGGGCGGCTCGCACTCGGGCAATGTGTCGGCCGCCGAGCTGGCGCAGCTCGATTTGCTGGACATTTTTTCATCCGACTACGTGCCCAGCAGCCTGCTGCTGGCCACTTTCATGCTCGGGCAGCTGGAGGGCTGGACGCTGCCCAAAGCGGTGCGCACCGTCACGGTCAATCCGGCGCGGGCGATTCGCTTGCAAGACCGTGGCGACGTGGCAGTGGGCCAGCGTGCCGACCTGCTGCGTGTGCGCATGAACCGCGTCGGCATGCCCGTGGTGCTGGAAACCTGGCTGGCTGGCAAACGGGCTTTCTGAAACCTTGCGGGACAGACCGCAGCTCGCGCGTTGTGAGCCAGCTCTGTCCTCAACTGATCAAAGGTATTCACCATGCACTACACCCACATCGACGCCCATAACCTGCCACCCCCTGCCAACTTGGGGCTGGCGCCGGCCCTGTCGGCCAGCGCCATCGTGCGCGACTGCCGTTTCGGCCGCTACACGCAGGTCGGCGAACAGACGCGCATGGAAGACTGCTTGCTCGACGATTACGCCTACGTTCAGCACTACTGCGACCTGATGTCGACCGATATAGGCAAGTTCGCCAACATTGCGAACATGGCGCGCATCAACCCCGGCTTTCACCCGATGGAGCGGCCCACGCTGCACCACTTCACCTACCGGCCCACGATGTACGGCATGGACACGCAGGACGATGCCGACTTCTTTGCCTGGCGCCGCCGGCAACGGGTGGTGATTGGGCACGACACCTGGATCGGCCACGGTGCGGTGATCATGCCGGGGGTGCGCATTGGCAACGGGGCCGTGGTCGGCAGCAACTCGGTGGTGACCAGGGATGTGGCGCCTTACGCCATCGTCGCCGGTGCGCCGGCCAAGGTGATCCGCCAGCGTTTTCCCCGTGCCATTGCCCAAGCCCTGGAAGCCACCGCCTGGTGGGACTGGGACCACGACACGCTAAGCGAGCGCATGCCCGATTTCAAGGACATGCGGTGTTTCCTGGCGAAATACGCGCCTTGAGCTAGTGCCCTGAGAACCCGGGCACCGGTGTCGGGCTCGGAAGGAGCGCTAAAGATTCGCTTAACTAATTGCTTTTTTGGGTGTTCCCGACTACATTAAAGATGCATAATTAATACCTCTTTAAAGGACAAACCATGTCTACATCCTTCGCTACCACCATTGACCTGCGCCGGGTCGCGCCGCCCGCGCGCCATTCGCTGATATTCAGCAGCTTTTCAGATTTGCTGCCGGGCCAGTCGCTGGAACTGATCAACGACCACGACCCGCAGCCCCTGAATGAGCAGTTTCAGATGCGTTCCCCAGGTGTTTTTAGCTGGAGCTACCTTGAAAAAGGTCCGCAGGTGTGGCGGGTTCAAATCGGCAAGAATGCCGCCAGCGCTGTGTCCGGCGCATCCGACAGTTGCTGCTCGGGTGGCGCCTGCTGCGGCTGAGTCCCACAAGGCGCCTCATACCCAGTGCAGTCGGCCTAAGGCCCATCCAATTGACCTACATCATTGGACTTGGCAGCAAGGTCTGATACCCTTGCGCCTTTAGATTTGTCGGCCTTTTTGGGGCGGACAGCGATGCACCGGTTAAAGGTGGTCCACAATCCCACAACCATGATGAATACCATTTTGGACAACTCCCTTGTTCCCCCGCTGGCTGCGCCTGTTGCCGCGTCGATGGAGCTGGTCTGCCCCGCTGGCAGCCTGCCCGCGCTCAAAGCAGCGGTGGACAACGGCGCAGACTGTGTTTACCTCGGCTTTCGCGATGCCACCAACGCGCGCAATTTTGCCGGTCTGAACTTTGACGAAGCCGCCATTGAGACCGGCATTCGCTACGCCCATGACCGGGGCCGCAAGGTGTTTGTGGCGCTTAACACCTACCCGCAGGCCGCCAAAGCTGAGCTCTGGCAACGCGCGGTCGACCGCGCCGCGCACAGCGGGGTCGATGCCGTGATCTTGGCCGACCCCGGCATGATGGCTTACGCCGTCAAACACCAGCCGCAACTGCGCCTGCATTTGTCGGTGCAGGGCTCGGCCACCAACTACGAAGCGCTCGATTTTTATTACCAGCACTTTGGTATTGCGCGCGCCGTGCTGCCGCGCGTGCTCTCGCTCACGCAGGTGGAGCAGGTGCTGGAGAAAACCCCGGTCGAGATCGAGGTCTTTGGCTTTGGCAGCCTGTGCGTGATGGTGGAGGGGCGCTGTGCGCTCTCAAGCTATGTGACCGGCGAAGCCCCCAACACCAATGGCGTGTGCTCACCGCCCAAAGCGGTGCGCTGGGTCGAAACGCCGCAGGGCCGCGAGTCGCGCCTGAACGGCGTCTTGATTGACCGCTACGCCACGGGCGAAAACGCCGGTTACCCCACGCTGTGCAAAGGCCGTTTTGATGTCGGTGATGAAAAAAACTATTACGCCATTGAAGAGCCCACGAGCTTGAACACCCTGTCCTTGTTGCCCGAGCTGATGCGTATCGGCGTGCGTGCCATCAAGATCGAGGGCCGCCAGCGCAGTCCGGCCTATGTGGCGCAAGTCACCAAAGTGTGGCGCGAGGCGATTGACAGTTGCCGCGCCAACCCGCAGCTTTATGCCGCCAAACCCGCCTGGATGAGCAGCCTGGACAAAGTGGCCGAAGGCCAACAGCACACGCTGGGCGCCTACCACCGGCCATGGAAATGAAGGACGCACGAAAAGCCGCCCCAGCGTCGTTGCGCTGTCTTGTCGTACGTTCCGTACTGTCTACGGCAGCGCGCCTAGCTGGGACGGCTTTTCGTACGTCCTCAACATATTGAACTTCAAGATGAAATTAGCTTTAGGTCCGATCCTGTACTACTGGCCGCGCGACGAGGTGCTGGCTTTTTATGACGCCGTGGCGCAGTCGCCGGTTGACATCGTCTACCTGGGCGAAGCGGTGTGCTCGCGCCGCCACGAGGTACGGCTGAATGACTGGCTGGACATTGCCGCTGCGCTGCGTGATGCGGGCAAAGAGGTGGTGCTGTCGACCCAGGTGCTGATCGAGTCCGGCGCCGATGTGACGGTGTTGCACAAGATCACCGCCAACGGTCAATTCATGGTCGAAGCCAACGACATGGGCGCGGTGCATTGCCTGGAAGGCAAAGCTTTTTTTGTCGCAGGGCCGCACCTGAACATCTACAACGTGCCGACGCTGCAATGGATGGCGGCTTTGGGCATCAAGCGCTGGGTGATGCCGCTGGAGATGGGGCGCGATGATCTGGCGCTGCTGCTGGCCGGTTGCCCGCCAGGCGTGCAAACCGAGGTGTTTGCCTATGGCCGCATGCCGCTGGCGTTTTCTGCCCGCTGTTTCACCGCGCGCCACTGCAATTTGCCCAAGGACGACTGCCAGTTCAAATGTATTGAGCACCCGGATGGTTTGGTGATGCGCACGCGCGAGAGCGAAGAGTTCCTGGTACTTAATGGCATCCAGACCCAATCGGCCCGCGTGCACAACCTGTTGGCGGAGTTGCCGGCCATGCGGGACATGGGCGTGGATGTGGTGCGTATCAGCCCGCAGTCGCAGCATACGGTGCGCATTGTTGAGCTGTTTCAAGCGGTGATCCAGGGCCAGACGGGCGTGACTGCGGCCAGCACTGAACTGGCCGCGCTGATGCCAGAAAAAGCCTGCAACGGCTACTGGTACGGCCAGCCGGGACTGGAGCAGGTCGCTGCCACCCCGGAACAGGTGTCCTAGCTATTCAAGGAATTCAAGATGAGCGCAAAACCGTTGCTGATTCCCACCCCGCTGGGGGCCATGTTGGGGCGCTTGCCCGCCTACCCCGGCTCCCTGCTCTTTGTAACCGGGCTCAATCTGGCGCTGAGCAAACAATTGGCCCCTGACGTCACGCAGATGTTGCTGGGCAAAAAACTGCGCCTGCGCGTGACCGACGCGCAATGGGCGTTTGACTTTGAGTGGCGCAACAAGCGCTTTGTGACGTGCCAGAACGTGGGCGAGGCCGATCTCACCATCAGCGCCAGCGCACATGATTTCGTGCTGCTGGCACGTCGCCAGGAAGACCCCGACACGCTGTTCTTCAGCCGCCGCCTGGCCATGGAAGGCGATACCGAGCTGGGCCTGCTGGTCAAAAACACCATTGATGCCATCGAGCTGCCGATGGTGAATCTGGAGCCCTTCAAGCCGGCACAGGTGCTGGCACGACTGCGCGCCCGCTGGACGCTACGGCAATCCCATTGAAGCGCATCATCGTCGCCATCTCGGGTGCCAGCGGCGCCGTTTATGGTGTGCGCTTGTTGCAGATGTTGCGTGGCATGCAAGGCGTGCAGACCCACTTGACGGTGTCCGAGACCGGTTGGCTCAACGTGCAGCAAGAGCTGGACATGACGCGCGCCGAGGTGCAAGCCTTGGCCGACGTGTTTTACCCGGTGCAAAACGTGGGGGCAGCGATTGCCAGCGGCTCGTTTCAATGTGACGGCATGGTGGTGGCGCCCTGCGCCATGCGCACGCTGGCCGCCGTGGCGCTTGGTCTGTCCGACAACCTGATCACACGCGCGGCTGATGTGATGCTAAAAGAACGTCGCCGTTTGATTTTGATGGTGCGTGAAACACCGCTGAACCTGGCGCACCTGCGCAACATGACCAGCGTGACCGAGATGGGTGGCATCATCTTTCCACCCGTGCCGGGCTTCTATCACCGCCCACAGTCGATCAACGAGATGGTGGATCACAGCGTGAGCCGGGTCATTGATTTGCTGGGTCTGCCGCAGCCCGACGCGACGCGCTGGACGGGCCTGGCCTCGTAGATCGACAATTCCTCCGCTCCATTTCACCGCCCTCATCACAGCGCCTCAACACCATGGCCTACCGCGACCTCAGAGACTTCATCACCCAACTGGAACACCTGGGCGAACTCAAGCGCGTCCAGGCCGAGGTTTCGCCCTATCTGGAGATGACCGCCCTGTGCGACCGCACCTTGCGCGCGGGCGGCCCGGCCTTGCTGTTTGAAAACCCCACCGGGCATAACACGCCGGTGCTGGGCAACCTGTTTGGCACGACGCGCCGCGTTGCTTTGGGCATGGGCGTGAACGACGTGAGTGAGCTGCGCCAGTTTGGCCACGTGCTGGCCAGCCTCAAGGAGCCCGAAGCCCCCAAAGGTTTCAAGGAGCTGATGGGCCTGGGCAGCCTGGTCAAAACCCTGTGGGCCATGGCCCCCAAAGAGCTGCGCAGCGCACCGTGTCAGGAAATTGTCTGGGAGGGGGCGGACGTCGATTTGGCAAGGCTGCCGATTCAGCATTGCTGGCCCGGCGACGTGGCCCCGCTGATCACCTGGGGCCTGGTGATCACCCAAGGCCCCCACAAGGCACGACAAAACCTGGGCATTTACCGCCAACAGGTGCTGGCCCGCAACAAGGTCATCATGCGTTGGTTGGCCCAGCGCGGTGGCGCGCTGGATTTCAAAGAACACGCGGCCCTGAACCCCGGCCAGCCCTACCCGGTCTGCGTGGCCTTAGGTGCCGACCCGGCCACGATTCTGGGTGCCGTCACCCCGGTGCCCGACTCTTTGAGCGAATACCAGTTTGCCGGGTTGCTGCGTGGCAGCCGCACCGAGCTGGTCAAAGCCCTGGGCAGCGAGTTGCGCGTACCCGCCTTTGCCGAAATCGTGCTCGAAGGCCACATCTACCCGGACGCCACGCATGCCAGCGGTTTCGAGCACGCGCTGGAAGGCCCGTTTGGCGACCACACCGGCTATTACAACGAACAGGACTGGTTTCCGGTCTTCACCATCGACCGCATCACGCAGCGTCGCGACCCCATTTACCACTCGACTTACACCGGCAAGCCGCCCGATGAGCCCGCCATGCTGGCGCTGGCTTTGAATGAGCTGTTTGTGCCGCTGCTGCAACGCCAATACCCCGAGATCACCGACTTCTATCTGCCACCCGAGGGCTGCAGTTACCGCCTGGCCGTGGTGCAAATCAAGAAGTCCTACCCCGGCCACGCGCGCCGTGTCATGTTTGGCATCTGGAGCTTTCTGCGCCAGTTCATGTACACCAAGTTCATCGTGGTGGTCGATGACGACGTCAACATCCGCGACTGGAAGGACGTGATCTGGGCCATCACGACCCGGGTCGACCCGACGCGCGACACGCTCCTGGCTGACAGCACACCGATTGACTACCTGGACTTTGCCTCACCGGTGAGCGGCCTGGGCAGCAAGATGGGGCTGGACGCCACCAACAAATGGCCCGGGGAGACCAGCCGGGAATGGGGCCGGCCATTGACCATGAGTGCCGAGGTCACGGCCAGGGTGGAGCAGGTTTGGCAGACGCTGGGCCTGTGAGTCAAATTGGGCTCTGGCACTGGCCCGCTGCGGGTGGGGTCCTGATTCAACGATGCGATGAGCCGTGCGGATTTTGCGGATCCAGGTAGCGTTGCTTGAAGTACTGCCGAACGGTGTTCATGGCAGGACTCATGCTTGCGTCGGCGCGCCACGCCAAGCCCACATTCATACTGGGAATGCTCTCGACCGGCTTGATCGTCTCGATCCGCTTGCCTTCCAGGGACCAGGGGCGATAGACCATGTCAGACAAAATTGCCACCCCCAGGTCGTTGGCAACCAGGCTACGCACGGCTTCTATCGACTTGGTGTTCAAGGCGACGTTAGGCTCAAAGCCATGCAGATGCCAATACCGAAGAGCCGAGTCAGCAGCCTCATCCACCGTCAGCATGATGAAGGGCTCCTGCGCAATGTCGGCAAAGCTGACCTGCCGTTTTGCAGCAAAACGATGCTGCGGCGAAACCCACAAGCGACGCTGTGAGCTGAACAAAGTCTCGGTCTGAATGGCTGGGTTGCGCACATTGGACGTCAGCAGCATCGCCATGTCGTAGTTTTGCGCCAGCAAACCAGATTCAATCGTGTCTCGGTCAAGCTCGAGCATGCGAATGCGCAGCGCCGGGTACAGCAGCGACAAACGCTGCAGATGATCCGGCAAAAAGTAACCCATCACGGTGTAGGTGGCGGCAAGTGTCAGTTCCCCACTGACGGGCGCAATTTCCTGCGGCATGTTTCGCGCATCGTCCACGGCCGCCAAAATGGCGTAGGCGCGGGTCAAAAAATGTCTGCCGTTGTCGGTCAGCTCCATGCCGTGCGATTGACGAGTAAACAGCTTGTACCCCAGGCCTTCCTCCAGGTCGCGTATTGAAATGGTGACTGCCGATTGCGACACCGACAACTCAACGGCAGCACGGGAGATTTGCCCCAGCTCGGCCGTTGCCGCAAAGTATTTGATTTGTCGCAGTGAAAAACGCATCTCAAATCAACCGTAACGTTGTAGGGGGTGGAGCAAGCAAGACATATAAAAAATTAATACTAGCACCTTAAAAAATAAAATTATCTTTTCTTGTCACAAACTCGTAACTTTGCGTACCTGAACAAGGGCTTGTCATGAACAAACGGTAATTCAAGCCAAGCACACGAACAAAGATGGGCAAAACAATGAAACGAGTGATGGATTTGAATTCGGACATGGGGGAGGGATTTGGCCCATGGAGTATCGGAGAGGGTGCAGACGAAGCCATCATGAGTCAGATCAGCTCCGCCAACATCGCAACCGGTTTTCACGCTGGCGACCCGAACATCATGCAGCGAATGGTGTCCTATGCCAAACAACATGGGGTGGGTATTGGTGCACACCCAGGTTTTCGTGATTTGGTTGGATTTGGCCGGCGCGACATAAAGGCATCCAGCAGCGAACTGCTCAACGACATCATTTACCAAACGGGCGCATTGCGCGAATTTGCACACTGGCAAGGCCTGCGCTTGCAGCACGTCAAATTGCATGGCGCACTCTATATGCGGGCAGCAGTCGATGAAGAGTTTTCAATTGCCCTGATCAAAGCCCTGCAAGAGATTGAACCCAGCTTGTATCTGTACTGCATGGAAGCCTCGGTCACTTACCAAGTGGCCAAAAGAATGGGACACCCGGTTGTGCGCGAGTTTTATGGCGACCGTAACTACGACAAAACCGGCTCCATTGTGTTCACGCGTCAGGTTGGACAACTTGACCCGGCCACCGTCGCCGCCAGGGCGCTGCGCGCCTGCACCCACGGGGTAGTTCGAACGGTTGAAGGCGAAGACATCGCCATAAATTTTGACTCCATCTGCATTCACAGTGACACCCCAGGTGCGCTGGCCCTGATCAAGGCCACAAAAACTGCATTGACCAGCAACGGCATAAAAATTGCGTCGTTGTCAGAAGTCGTGCCACGCTGAATGAGCCGGCACTCAAAGGCCTATTGACCACAATCTGATTTGTTTGAACTGCACAGCACAACTTAGGAGCGCACAGCATGGCTGAAATTTTTTCCCCTCTCCCCGGTACGTTCTATATGCGACCCGCCCCGGATGCCCCCAACTACAAACAGGTCGGAGACAGCGTTGCAATCGATGAAGTGATCGGCTTGGTTGAGGTGATGAAGATGTTCAACGAAGTTCGCGCTGAGGTCAGCGGCAAGGTGGTGCGCTACACGATCGACAACGAAGACCCGGTTGAAGCCGGACAAGTCCTGATGATCATCGAATAGCTGATCGAAACTGGCCATTCCCACACCTCATAGCAGAGTCCTTTTGATGACAACCATGCACAAAGTACTGATAGCCAATCGCGGTGAAATCGCCGTTCGCATTGCTCGAGCCGCACAGGAACTTGGACTGCAGACCGTTGCGGTGGTGAGTGACGCCGACACCACCAGTCTGGTCGCACAGATGGCCGATCAGGTGGTCAACATTGGCCCTGCCCATCCTGCCAAAAGTTATTTGAATGCCGATGCCATTTTGCAGGCAGCACAGTCAACCGGCGCCACCATGGTGCATCCCGGCTATGGTTTCTTGTCGGAAAACGCCGCGTTTGCGCGCCGGGTCACTCAAGCCGGACTCATTTTTGTTGGACCCAGCGCAGAAACCATCGAGTGCATGGGCAACAAATCCGTGGCACGTGAGACGGCTCAAAGAGCGGGGGTACCCACAGTTCCCGGAAGCGCCGGCACGGTCGATGACGTGGAAATGGCGGCCCAAGTTGCAGCCGAGGTGGGTTACCCCGTGATGATCAAAGCGTCAGCGGGAGGCGGTGGCCGTGGCATTCGGGTGGCGCACAGTGAACCCGAACTTCGTCATCAGCTGCCTCTGGCGCAGAGCGAGGCGCGTGCGGCCTTTGGTGACGACGCCGTTTATCTGGAACGCTTCATCGCCAGGGCCCGACATATCGAGGTTCAGGTCCTGGGCGATGGAAAACGGGTTGTGCATTGCTATGAGCGCGAATGCTCACTTCAAAGAAGACGACAAAAAATTGTTGAAGAAGCGCCGTCTCCAGCGCTGTCGCAGATGACCCGCAACGCCCTGTGTGAATCAGCGGTTCGCCTGGCGAGCGCGGTGGGCTATAGCAGCGCGGGGACCTTGGAGTTTTTATATGACGACGACAGTGGTGAGTTCTTCTTTATTGAAATGAATACCCGTATTCAAGTTGAACATCCGGTTAGCGAGTTGGTGACTGGCGTTGATTTGGTGCGTGAAATGCTGCGAATCGCGATGGGAGAGCCGCTCAGGTTCAAACAGGAACAGATCGTCCTCAAAGGGGCTGCGATCGAATGCCGCCTGAACGCGGAAGATCCAGAGCGCAACTTCATGCCCAGCCCGGGAAAGCTGAGCGCGCTGCGCTGGCCTGGTGGACCCGGTGTGCGGGTAGATACCCATGTGTATGCCGGCTACACCATCCCGCCGTTTTACGATTCTCTGTTGGCAAAACTGGCCGTCTGGGACGAGGACAGGCCTGCCGCCCTGCAACGCATGCAACGAGCTCTGGCTGAAACAAGCATCGAGGGTGTCCACAACACCATTGCACTCCACCAGCAATTGCTGGCAGATCCGGCGGTCCAAAATGGGCAATTTCACACCGGCTACCTTGAGCAGTGGATGGCCCGGCGTGCGGCCGAAAAAGCCCTGGCACTGACGTCCGAGCCGACAGCTGGATTGACTGTTTAAGCAACCTTCGAGCCTTTACCTAAGGAACCTCAATGTCACTCCCTCCTGCACGATATTCATTTGGCGGCGACGAACACATCTTCGTGGAACTCAACCACGAGATGTCGCTGGAAGCGTTCTTCAAAGGCATGTCAATCACCAATGCCATTGCGCAGCGAAAGATTGCCGGCGTGACTGAAATTTGTCCGGCCAATGCTTCCTATCAGGTCCGTTTTGACCCCGATCTGATTGCACCTGACAAGTTGATGGAGATTTTGAAATCAATTGAAATCGAGTTGGGCGACGGTGCGCTGGAACTCAATACCCGCATCATCGAGATTCCCGTCTTTTACAACGACCCCTGGACCAACGAAACGCAACAGCGTTTTCGTGAAAGGCATCAGGACCCCACTTCAACCGACCTCGAATATGGCGCACGCGTCAATGGCTACGCGAATGTAGACGCGTTCATCGCGGCGCATGCGGCATCGCCCTGGTTTGTCTCCATGGTTGGCTTTGTTGCGGGGCTGCCATTCATGTTTCAGATGGTTGAGCGTGCCAAGCAGATTCAGGTCCCCAAATATCTCAGACCACGCACCGATACACCCAAACTCACGATTGGGCACGGCGGCTGCTTTGGCTGTATCTATTCTGTGCGCGGTGCGGGGGGCTATCAAATGTTTGGCATCACCCCGGCGCCCATTTTTGATCCGCAGCAAAGCCTGCCGTATGTCAAAGACTTCATGGTGTTTTTCCGCCCTGGAGACATTGTCAAATTCAAGCCCATCAACCGGTCTGAGTACGACGCTGCACTGACAAAAGTACAGGACGGAAGCTTCGACTTGCGCATCCGCGAGGTGAAGTTTTCACTGCAGGACTTTGTTAAAGATCCGAGCGCTTACAACCAACAATTGACGGAGACTTTGTATGGCAATTAAGGTACTACAACCTGGACTTGCAACCACCGTACAGGATGCCGGTCGAATTGGTTATTACCACTTGGGCATCCCGCTTTCAGGCGCGCTTGATCAGTACTCGTTTCGTGCTGCCAATCTTCTGGTCGGAAATCCGGAAGATGCCGCCACACTCGAGATAACGATGCTCGGCCCCAAGCTGGAGTTCATGCATGATGCCGTCATCGCACTGACTGGTGCGAACTTGCCGGCCAAGCTTGACGGCGTTCCCATGCCTGGCAACCAGGCCGTCGCCGTCAAGGCGGGCGGCGTCCTTAGTTTTGATTTTCTGAAAGACGGCGTGCGCGCCTACCTCGCCGTGGCGGGAGGCATTGATGTGCCGGAGGTGCTTGGCAGTCGTTCAACCTACACCTTGGGCGCCATCGGTGGTTTTTGTGGAAGAAAACTTCAAGCCGGTGACGTGTTGCCCGTGGGAGCTTTTCAGGGGCCATCGCACACAGGCAAAAAGCTGCCAGATCATTTGAAGCAAGCCTTGCCCAAGCAGGTGCAGGTTCGCGTTCTTCCCGGCTTGTACTTTCATTGGTTGACTCAGGCCTCTGGAAAGTCGTTCTTTGAAGATACATGGCGAGTGGGCCCCGAAGCGGACCGCATAGGCTATCGATTCAAGCATGGCCATCCGCTGGAATTTGAACCTCGCGAACGCCCCTTTGGGGCTGGTTCCGACCCATCCAACATCGTCGATGCGGGGTATCCCATTGGCTCGATTCAAGTACCTGGCGGTCTGGAGCCCATCGTTTTGCATCGCGATGCCGTGTCCGGCGGTGGCTACGCCATGATTGGCACGGTCATCAGCGCGGATATGGATGTTGTAGCGCAGTTGCAGCCAAATTTCCAGACTCAATTTGTCGCGGTTGACATGGCGCAGGCCTTGAGTGCGCGCGCCAAACGCAATCAACGCCTGGCTGATTTGCGACAGGCTCTATTGAATTGAATTGGGTTCTTTGACATGTTCCGGCAAGTGATGACCTTACTTGTCTTCCCCGCCTTCGCACTGGTGCGAAGTTCTTTCAACCTTGGCTTTTACTTATTGGAGACTTCATGAAAAAAATATCCGCACCCACCCTGTTCGCCGGTGTCTTGTTGACGGCCTCCTTCGCGGCCCAAGCGGCGAATTGGTACCCCTATGCGGCGGAGCAAACGGAGCCCGCGTTCTCTGACACAGGCGTGAAAAAACCGATCGACTACAGCCCGCTGCCCAAAGCAGCAAAGAAATGGAAGCTCTGCGTTTCATTTCCCCACATGAAAGATGCCTACTGGCTGGGGGTTGACTACGGTGTGGTTGAGGAAGCCAAGCGTCTTGGTGTGTCGGCTCAGATACTCGAAGCCGGTGGTTATACCAACTTGAACAAGCAAATTTCGCAAATTGAGGATTGCGTCGCCGGCGGCGGTCAGGCCGTGGTAATTGGCGGTATTTCTGCGGATGGCCTGGTCAATCTGGTCAAGTCACTCAAAGCCAAAAATATCCCAACCGTCGATGTCATCAACGGCATCAATTCTCCCGACCTGACCGCCAAGTCGCTCGTGTCCTTCTACACGATGGGACAAGAGGCGGGCGCCTATTTGGCCAAAAAACATCCCGCTGGAAGCGCCAAGGCCGTCGTCGCGTGGTTTCCTGGACCCGCTGGCGCTGGTTGGGTGGAAGCCGCCAACAAAGGCTTCACTGAGGCTGTCAAGGGCAGCTCCCTGGAAGTGATGGCCCCGATCTATGGTGATACAGGCAAGGAAGTCCAAGCCAAGTTGGTTGAGGACGCCTTGCAGTCCAACCCCGCCATCCGCTATATCGCCGGCACAGCAGTCACCGCCGAAGTGAGCCAAGGTATCGTGCGCGCGCGCAACCTGAAAGACAAAGTGCAAGTGATTTCGTTTTATTTGACCCCCGACGTCTACGCCGGCATTGAAAAGGGCACGATCATGGCGTCTCCCGCTGACGCCATGGTGATTCAAGGGCGCATAGCGATCGATCAAGCGGTGCGTGCCCTGGAAGGCAAGGACCTGATCAAGCACGTGGGGCCCAAGATTGTCACGATCGACAAAGCCAACTTGAAGCAGATTCGCCGTGATGATGTCTTGCCACCGGCATCGTTCAAGCCATTGTTTGAAGTCAAATAATGGAAACCTGCCGTGTGGGCAAGGTGCTTGTTGAGTTCACTTTTCCAGTGACATCAAAAATGGCTTTGTTCAAACAGCAGGTTAACGTGAGATGAGCGATGTTTTACTGTCCATTGAAGGCCTGTCCAAGGAGTTTCCAGGTGTGCGCGCGCTGGATGGGGTGGACTTTGAACTGCTTGCCGGCGAGGTTCATGCCATATTTGGTGAGAACGGTGCTGGCAAGTCCACCCTGATTTCCATTATTGCCGGAGCGCAGCCGCAAGGCAGTGGAACAATTCGGATGCACGGCGAGGAACTTCGATTTTCCTCCGTCGCTGATGCCAGGCGACATGGCATCAGCGCCGTTTTCCAAGAGTTCTCTTTGGCGCCTCATCTGACGGTTGAAGAAAATTTGTGTTTGGGGGAAGAGCGACTTCATCAGCGCTTCGGCCTGTTGCAGTTGTCGGCCATGTCGCGTCATGCCAGCGCGCTCCTGCAGCGCCTGAATTTTGATATTGATCCTCACAGAGTCGTTGCCACTTTGTCGCGCGCAGAGCAGCAAATGGTCGAGATCGCCAAGGCTTTGCGCGCAAAGCTGTCCGTGTTGATCCTCGACGAGCCAACGGCATCGCTGACAGAAAGAGAAAGTGAGCAGTTGTTTGCAACGGTGCGAAGTTTGAAGCAACAAGGCGTGGGCATCATCTACATCACCCATCGAATTCAGGAGATCAAACGCCTGGCCGATCGCGTCACCGTACTGCGTGACGGGAAACACATTGGTGTCGTCGATGCTGCGACGACCACCGAAGCCAAACTGATTGAAATGATGGCTGGACGCACCGTCGAAAAAATTTATCCCTCCATTGCGGCAAATCCGGGACGCTCTATTCTGGAACTTTCGCAAATGCGTGGCGGCGTCGGCATTGACGTGGACCACTTCGTTGCACGCGAAGGTGAAGTCGTTGGCGTGGCCGGCTTGGTCGGTTGCGGGAAATCAGAATTGCTGCGCATGGTTTTTGGTATTGAGCCGATGAAGTCTGGCGTCGTCAAACTCGATGGTCAGATCATCAAGAAGCCGACGCCACGGCGCATGCTCGACGCCGGTGTTTTTTATCTTCCACCGGATCGTCGGGAAGAGGGCTTGATGCTGTCGGCCAGCACGGCCGACAACATCTCGCTCAACGCATTGACGCAGCAACCGATCCATTTCCGGTCCGGGTTTTTATCACTTTCCGCGGAGAGAACGGTAACGCGCGACATCGGCCGGCGGGTAGACATTCATCCGTCAAATATGCCCCGTGCCACCGCGCTTTTGTCCGGCGGAAATCAACAGAAAGTCTTGTTCGGCCGGGGTTTGACACGGTCCATCAAACTGTACATTTTTGATGAGCCAACCGTGGGTGTCGATGTGGGTACGCGCAGCGCAATTTATTACCTGATCAAAGAGTTGTGCGAAAAGGGCGCCGCGGTGATCCTGATTTCGTCTGATTTACCTGAAATTTTGCACCTGTCACACCGCGCCTACGTCATGCGCTCCGGTCGTATAGCAGCTGAAATCGATCGCAGTTGCCTCACCGAAGCGGCAGTGCTGCAGCATTTTTTTTAGCCGGCCACGTCAATTAAGGTCATTCAGAATGAGTTCAATCGTTCCCGAGAACAATCCGAGTTCAGCTCACAAGTCCTCAGCTCGTGACTGGATCATGAAGATATTCTTGCACTGGGGTGTCATGCCCTTCCTGCTCGTGATAGCAGTCATCACCTTCAGTCTGATGTCGTCTCGTTTTCTGACGACCGACAATTTGATCAATTTGTTTCGCCAATCGGTGTATCTTGTATTGGTTTCCCTGGGTCAAATGCTGGCGCTGATTTCGGGCGGGTTTGACCTGTCTGTCGGCACCATTGTTGCTGTCTCGTCCGTCGTATCCGCTTTGACCATGGGCGCTTTGGCCCTCAGTTTTCCTGATGCCATCTGGCTGGTGATCACTTTGGGGTGTCTGGCAGGCTTGGGGGCAGCCATGTTGATTGGAATGGTCAACGGCGCAGGCGTGGCGGTGTTCGGCGTCTCGCCTTTCATCATGACACTTGGCATGCAGTCCATTGGTTTTGGCATCGCCTTGTTTTTGACGGCCGGTGTTCCTGTCTCGAACCTGCCGGATACCCTTGGAGATGTTTTCGGCTTTGGCGTGCTGCTTGGGGTTCCTGTGCCGATCTTGATGATGCTGCTGATTCTGGCCTTGATGTTTGTTCTGCTGAATTACTCTGCGTGGGGCAGGCATCTGTATGCCGTGGGTAGCAATCCAAAAGCAGCTTTGCTGTCTGGCATTCGGGTCAAGCCAGTGCTCATCAGCGCTTATGTTTTGTGTGCCTTGATCGCCGGCGTATCGGGTTTGCTGCTAACGGCAAGAACTGCGTCCGGGGATGCCAACCTGGGTGGTTCGATGGCACTTGAATCCATTGCCGCCTGTGTGATCGGTGGGGTTTCACTGCGGGGCGGCATTGGTCGACTGGAAAACGTCGTGTTGGGTGCGATATTTATCGGGCTGGTGCAAAACGGAATGAATTTGGCGCAAATCGGCTCGTACCTGCAAATTGTCGTGCTCGGTGTGCTGCTGATTATTGCCGTCGTCTTTGATCGTATCCGTCAGAGGCGCCTGTACCGGCTTTAGCCTGATGTGGGATTATGAGCCAAATTGGCCTCTAGCCCCCGTTAAATATGGGCATGTAGCTACCAAATATATAGCAACAGATCGCCACATCAAAGTCTTCAGAGTCAGCGCGAGCGCGGCGCCAACAGAGTCTGCGCGTGATGCGCCAGATGATCGGCCATGAAGGTCGAGATGAAGTAATAACCGTGGTCGTAACCGGCGTGGCGGCGCAGCGTCAAGGGTTGCCCCGCCCTGGCGCAAGCGGCTTCAAACAGATGCGGATTCAATTGCGTGGGCAAGAACTTGTCGGCCAGCCCCTGGTCGATCAGGATGCCCGCCGGGTAAGGCGCAGTGCGGCACTCGCCCATCAGTGCGCTGGCATCGTGCGCCGCCCATTGGGTCGTGTCAGCGCCCAGGTAGCCCGCGAACGCCTTGTGCCCCCACGGACACTGCGTGGGCGCGCAGATCGGCGCAAAGGCGGATACCGACTTGAACAGGCCAGGGTGTCTGAGGGCCAAGGTCAAGGCACCATGGCCGCCCATGGAGTGACCCGAAATGCCCAGGCGCTGGGCGTCCACCGGCAACGCTGACGCCAGCAGCGGCAGCAGCTCCGCGATAAGGTAAGTCTCCATGCGGTAGTGCCGGGACCAGGGCGCCTCAGTGGCATCCAGATAAAACCCGGCACCCACGCCGAAGTCCCAACTCTCGGCCTCGCCGGGCACACCGGCGCCGCGCGGGCTGGTGTCGGGCGCAATCAACGCCAGGCCCAACTCAGCCGCCACGCGCTGCGCACCCGCCTTGACCATGAAGGTTTCTTCGGTGCAGGTCAGTCCCGCTAAGTAGATCAGCGCGGGCACCTTGCCGCCGGCATCGTCGATCACGGCTTGCGGCGGCAGGAACACTGAGAACCTCATCGGCAGGCCGATGGTTGTTGATACGTGCCGGTAAAAACGCTGCACACCGCCGAAGCAGGCGTGTTCACTGAGGAGTTCGGGGGATGTGTTCATGGGGCAAGGCGTTGTTGTAGCAGTTCAAGCACGGCATCGGCAAACACATGCGGCTTTTCCTGCGGCAGGTTGTGGCCTGCGCCGGGCACGATGCGGTGTGAACGCGGGCCGGTGAAGAGGCGCGCGTGCTGCTCGGCCGCGGCGGGTGGCCGCACGCCGTCGTCGGTGCCGTCGAGGGTGACGCTGGGCACGGTGATCGGCGGTTGCGCTGCCAGGCGACGCTCGATATCGGCCAGCGCCGGATCACCGGCCACCAGGCCGAAGCGATGTCGGTAGGAGTGGATCACGACGTCCACAAAGTCCGGGTTATCGAAAGCGGCGGCGCTGCGCTCGAAGGTGGCCGTATCGAAGGCCCAGGTGGGCGACCACAGTTTCCAGAGCAGGTGGCACAGGGCACGCCGGTTGGCGCTGAGTCCCGCGCGGCCCCGCTCGCTGTGAAAGTAATACTGGTACCAGAGACTGTGCTCGTTTTCCGGCGTGTCCGGCACCATGGCTTTCGCAATGTTCTGGATGTTGTAGCTGTTCAGCGACACCAGGCCGGCGCAGCGCTCGGGCCAGAGGGCGGCCACCACGCAGGCCGCGCGGCCGCCCCAGTCGTAACCTGCGAGTACGGCCCGCGGAACCGACAGTGCATCCATGAGCGCCAGCAGGTCTGCGCCCAGCGCCGCCTGCTCGCCCGAACGCGGCGTGACGTCACTCAGGAAACGCGTGGCACCGTAGCCGCGCAGGCAGGGCACATGAACACGGCAACCCTGGGCAGCCAGCAATGGCGCCACCTCGGAGTAAGCATGGATGTCGTAGGGAAAGCCGTGCATCAGGAACACGGGCGGGCCGTCCACCGGCCCGGTTTCATACAGGGCCACATCCAGCACACCGGCTGTGACATGGCGCAAGGGCTGGAGCGTGTTCATGGGCGTGACGTCCATGTCAGTAGAGCACCACGCCGCGGATCGACTCGCCGCTTTTCATCAGGTCAAAACCTTTGTTGATGTCTTCGAGTGGCATGGTGTGCGTGATCAGGTCGTCGATGTTGATCTTGCCTTCCATGTACCAGTCCACGATTTTTGGCACGTCGGTGCGCCCGCGCGCGCCGCCAAAGGCCGAGCCTTCCCATTTGCGGCCGGTCACCAGCTGGAACGGCCGGGTGCTGATCTCGGCCCCGGCTTCGGCCACGCCGATGATGATGGAGCGGCCCCAGCCCTTGTGCGTGCACTCCAGCGCCTGGCGCATGACCTTGGTGTTGCCGATGCATTCAAAGCTGTAGTCGGCGCCGCCATCGGTGAGCTGCACTATTGTCTCAACCACGTTCTCGACTTCCTTCGGGTTGATGAAGTGCGTCATGCCGAACTTGCGCGCCATCTCCTGGCGGGCCGGGTTGATGTCGACGCCGATGATCTTGTCGGCGCCCACCATCTTCGCGCCCTGAATCACGTTCAGGCCGATGCCGCCCAGGCCAAACACCACCACATTGGCACCGACTTCCACCTTGGCGGTGAATAACACGGCACCAATGCCGGTGGTGACGCCGCAGCCTATGTAGCAGACCTTGTCAAACGGGGCGTCCTTGCGGATCCTGGCCAGCGCAATTTCAGGGACAACGGTGTAGTTGCTGAAGGTGGAGGTGCCCATGTAATGAAAGATGGGTTTGCCGTCCAGGCTGAAACGGCTGCTGGCATCGGGCATCAGCCCTTGGCCCTGGGTGCCGCGAATCAGCTGGCACAAATTGGTCTTGCGGCTCAGGCAGTACTTGCACTGGCGGCACTCGGGGGTGTAGAGCGGAATGACGTGGTCACCCTTTTGCAGCGAGGTGACGCCCGGCCCCACATCGACCACGATGCCCGCGCCCTCGTGGCCCAGAATCGCCGGGAAGATGCCTTCCGGATCGGCACCCGAGAGCGTGTAGTAGTCGGTGTGGCAAATGCCGGTGGCTTTGATTTCGACCAGCACTTCGCCGAATTTGGGACCCTGCAGGTCCACGGTTTCAATGGTCAGGGGGGCGCCGGCTTTCCAGGCGACTGCAGCTCTTGTTTTCATGGGAATGTCCTCGATATGAAGTGGAAAGACTGTAACGCCAATAGCGGCCGCCGACGCGGCTCGATCCGGCGCCGCCTTGGTGCAGGTGTTCCGCCTGCGTTGACCCGCTGTGTTTTCCTGGCCCCGGTGGGCAGGGGATCACGGCCGCGCCGTGTGAGTGTTTTGCACTTCAGCGTCAATGTCAACGTCAACGTCAACGTCAATTTGCTACTATTTATATAGCTGCTTACGCTTATTCGACGAGGTCTAGAGGTCTATTTGACCTATAAATGCGCTGACCCGCCCGTGCTGTGTTCCAGCTGCGTGGCTGAATTCTGCAACTCTTGCTGCAGCCAGTCGCGCAAGGCGACCAAGGGCGGCCAATCGTGGAGCTCGGGTGGATGCAGCAACCAATAGGTGTCTGCGCCCTGGTCCGCCAGCGCAATCGGCGACAGCTGCACCAGCCGTCCGTCGCGCAAGGCATCCGCCGCCAACAGCTGGCGGCCCAGCGCCACCCCCAAACCCTGCTCGGCCGCCAGCAGCAGCATGCCCATATCGTTGAACACCGCCACCGGCTTGATGCGGCAGCGCTGCCCGGCCAGGGCGAACCAGCGGTTCCACCGCTGGGCCTCGCCCAGCAAAGGCTCATGCATCAAGGCCGCCGGGTCGCCGCCAGCCAGGCGGCGAGCGACCTCGGGGGCGGCCACCACGATCAGCGGCGAGTCGATCAGGCAAGTGCCTGCGAGCCCCTGCCACGGGCCTTTGCCCTGCCGCAAGGCCGCGTGATAGCCCTCGCGCGGCAGGTCAATCACCTGGAGCGAGGTGTGCAAGTCGATCACGATGCCCGGATGCTGCTCACGCCAGCGCGCCATGCGCGGCAACAGCCAGTGCTGCGCGAAGGACGGCAAGGTGGTGAGGCGCAAGCTTTGTTCCGTGCCACTGGCCGCCAGCGCCGCCGCACGCACGCCCTCGTCGATTTGTTCCAGCGCCGGCTCCACCGCGCTCAGCAGCGCCGCCCCGGCTGCATTGAGCACCACGCGGCGGCCACGCCGGTCAAACAGGGCGAACCCGAGCTGCTGCTCCAGTACCCGCATCTGTTGACTGATGGCGCTGTGTGTCAAATGCAACTGCTCGGCCGCCGCGCGCAGATTGGACAGCTGGGCAACAGCACGGAACGTGGGCAAAGTTTGAAGCGGGATACGACGCATGCTGGTAAGTATATCTAACCATATTCACCACAATTAATCGCTTTTATTGCGGATGCTGGGTAGCTATGCTTACCTGACACTCAACGAGGAGTCCAACATGAACCTATCCAACTCCTGCACAACGCTGCCTTTGGCCCCAGCCGAAGGCCCCTGGCTGGTCCGGCTCCTGCGGCGTAGCGCGCGTACCAGCGGGCGCTACCTGGCCACGTTTTGGAACCTGCGCCTGGGCCGGCCCGCAGTCGAAGGCCGGCGCATGCCAGTGCGCGAGATGAGCACCGATATGCTTCGCGACCTCAACCTGCAACACTGCGTTCTTGCGCAGCGTGAACTGGATCGCTACGAGCAAACCAGGGCGGGCTTGCCGCTTTCGCATTTTTAGTCAAGCCGCCTTCGCCTCGAAGCTGCGAATCTGATACAGCGCCTCACTCAGGCTCATCTCACCGGCTTCCAGGAGCTTGCCGACCAGATGCTCGGTCAGCGGCTTGAGCTGGGCCAGCACGGCCTTGGTTTCGGCGTACAGGCGCTCGCTCTGGGCTTCCATGATGTTGCGCGTCTCCTCGTCCACCTCCCCGCTGCGACGGCTATCCTTGACGAGCGAGCCGAAATTCAGGCGGGTCTTGCGGTACATGCCCATCTCACCCACGGCGTGGTGCAGCAACTGGGTCACGCGGGTGATGTCGTTGTGCGCGCCGTTGGTCGTGCCTTCCTCGCCAAAGAACAGTTCCTCGTTGGCCATGCCGCCCAGCAGCACGCGCACGTCGTGTTCGATATCGCTCTTGGTCTTGAGCAGGTTGGACCCCTGCTTGTGAAAGACGAAGCCCAAGGCGTTGGTGCGTGGGTTGGCCTTGAGGGAAATCTTGATGGTTTTCATGTCGGCCAGGATCTGCGCCCAGTTGCTGTTGGGCAGCTTGCGTTCGTGCTCCAGGTCCACCAGGAAGTGACCCCATTCGTGCACGGCAATGATGCGGCGATCGCGCGCGCGTTCCTGGGTGGTGTTGGTGTTGACGTTGCCCACCAGCACGCGTTCCGCGGCCTGCATCAGGGTAGCGGCGGCTATCATCTCGCCCGCCTGCACGGCCGTGATGCCAGCCTGATTGACGATGGTTTCCAGGTCGGCCGGGCTGCGGCCCTCGGTCACATCCACCAGGTGACGCAAGTCAAGGTCGGGCAGCACCTTGTCGGCGCGCTGGCTCAGGTAGTGACCGATGATCGCCAGCCGCTCTTCCCGGTTGGGCATGCGAAAGTCGACCTTCATCTGGAAGCGCCGCAGCATGGCCTCGTCCATTTCCATGCTTTCGCTGTTGAAGTTGCTGGCCACGATCCAGATGATCTCGGCGTCGTTCTTGCTGCGCACGCCATCGAGCACGGACAGCAGCGTGTTGGCGGTGTCATCGTCGAATTTGCGGCGACCGCCGCGCTTCATGAAAAGGTCCTGCGCCTCGTCCAGGAAAACGATGCAGTGCTTGCGCCGCTTGGCCATGGCCATGATGCGGCTGAGCGTGTTCGAGCCACCGGCCACGAAGCCCGTTTCCAGGTTGGCGGCGGAATGAAACAGAATGGGAAGCCGCAGCTCCTTGGCCAGATAGCTGGCCAGCTTGGTCTTGCCGGTACCGGCCGGGCCGCTGAACATCACATTGAAAGGCTTGCTGATCCCGTACTCGGCATACGCCGCGCCGCGCTCATACTGGTCCTTGATCTGGGCCACCTCGGCCTTGATGTCATCCATGCCCACCAGGTCGTCGATGGAGCCGTGCACCTGAGCTGGCTCGATGAACTTGAGCGACTTGAACTGGCCTTTGAGCTGGAGATACAGGAAGACCAGCACGCCGAGCATCAGTGTGGCCGACAAGATGCCGCTGACACCTGCTTTCCAGCTGTCCTTGCCAGCCTGGGGACGGGCGCCGGCAAAGCGCTGGTCCAGACGTTCGAACAATGCAACACCGCCGGGCTTGAGCTCACTGCGAGGAATAAAGGCCAGCTTGGCGCCCCACGGCGCGGTGACGGCCTTGTCGGTGAAGATTCGGGTCTCCATGTCGCTGGGGTAATAGGCGTACTGCCGACCCTGCGATTCGATCAGGATGATGCGCTCCGATGCGTTCCACAGCAGCGGCTCGTAGACCACCGTGATGCGCTCGACCGGCTTGCTTTCCAGGAAGCTCAGCAGCGAGCCGCTGCCGAACACCACAGGCAGCTTGTCATTGAGCTCCCACACCCCCTCGCCCGCCTGCCCGGCAACGGTCATGGTCTTGACCTGCTCGGCCACGGCGGCCTGCTTCTGGATGAGCGTGAACGAATAGATGGCGGTGGCCGGAATCAGGACGACCAGGACCAGCACAGTCAGCCTGACCATCACCGGTTGGATCACGAACCAGTCCAGCAGTCGACCGGCGGCCTTCTTGATGACGAGCCAAGGACCCGTCGAGTCCGCCGCAGCGTCGCTGGGTTTCGATATATCTGACATGGGACAGTCCTTCGTGGTCGACGCCACGCCAAGTTCCGGGGCCGCAACACAGGTTTCACGGTCACGCCGGACTGAAGCCTCTTTGATGGTGCCGCCGGGGGAAGAGTCTTAAAGAACCGCCGGCTGACGATTGGCGTCTGATTCAGGCATCAAGATTCCGACCACTATGCTACGCCCAAATTTATCAGCCCGTGTGTGCGCTGGCATACCGACAGCTCCGGCCGGGAACGGTATAACACTTACGCGTGTGCCGTGGATTACTTCAGGCACGCGAATCGTTTCTTTCACTCCGTTGGCTCTCAAGAAAGGGGAAAATTTATGAACAGCATCATCTACATCGTCGGACTGGTCGTCGTCGTCCTCGTCATCATGTCGTTTTTCGGCCTGCGCTAGAGCGTCTGATCGGTCACCGCCAGAGTGGAGCAGGGGGCTGGGTGCAAACACTTTAGGCTTGCACGCATTAATCGCTTTCAGGACAAGGGGGACGGCTGTGTTCGAGGTGTGTTGTCGTCGATCTCCCAGTCGGCCTGGTCAGCCACTTCGTAGTGCGCTCGCCCGCTGGACTTGGCACGGTACATGGCAGCGTCGGCCGCATTGACCAGGGAAGCGGGGTCGTCCAGCATGGCGTCGGGCAGCGCGCACGCCACGCCAATGCTCAGCGTGACATGCACCGACGTGGGTGAGGCGGCGTGCGCCACACACTCCTGCTGCATCAGGTCCAGGCACATTTGGGCGATCTCGCAAGCATGGGCCATATCGGCGCCGGGCAGTAACAACACAAATTCCTCACCGCCGTAGCGCGCGACCAGTTCGCCAGCCCGGCGCACGCAACGGCTGAGCACGCTGGACACCCGCCGCAGGCACTGGTCGCCGGCCAGATGTCCATAGTTGTCGTTGTAATTCTTGAAGTGATCAATATCCACCATCAAGAGGCTCAAGGGCGTGCCGCCGCGAGCGGCACGCTGCCATTCGACGGTCAGGGCTTCGTCAAAACGCCTGCGGTTGGCCAGACCGGTCAAGCCGTCCATGGCGGTCTGTTGGGCCAAGCGCTGGTTGTTGGCCTCCAGCACCTTGCCTTTGAGGACCAGTTCCGTGACGTCGACCCAGGCAGCCACCAGATAGCCCTCGGAGGTTCGGGTTTCGTAGAAATTGACCCACTGGTTACGGGTGAGCTCTTTCAGAGTGTGCGCCTTGTGCGTCCCACGCGACGCCAGACGCTGGGCCAGCCACTCCTGCTCGCACCCGATGGCCGCCGGGATCAGCTGTCGTTTCAGCTTGGCGCGCATCAGGGCCTCAAAGGTCTGACCAATGTCCGCTGGCGTGTGGAAGCCCTTGTAGATCAGATTGATTTTTTTGTTGTATAGCACCAGTCGGTCGTGCTCGTCCCAAATCTCCAGGCCCACGTCCAGCGTGTCCAGGCTGGAGGCCAGCAATTGGCGGGCTCGTCGTGTTGCACGCGTCGCGGCCCCTAGTTGGCGCCACAGCAAGGCGGCGGCGGCCAGCCCACACAGCGCTGCGCCCAGTCCGAGCCAGATCGGCCCCTGCAGCGACGTGGCGCGCGCTGTCTGGCTGGCCCACCACCACGCCGCCGTTTCAAACACGAACGCCAACATCAGGGCCAGCAACACCAGCCACAGGGACTTGTTAGGATTGCGCGAGGATTTCATCGATGGTCACAGGGACGATCAAATTATCTGGTCAGTTCGCCGGCACTTCATGTTATTTATCAAACGGAATCGAGTTCAAGTTCTATTTTGATGCAGCAGGCTGGGGCCGGATGTTCCCAACAGGCGACCGAGCGAAACCAGCTACTTGGTTTATGAGCCAAATCGGCTACCGGCCCCCGCCAGACAAGTGTTAACAACTATGGAATATATAGCTTTTCGTCGATTGGTTGTGGCCCGCTGCTTCAGTTCCTGCGGACGGGCCAACACGGACAGCAAGGTTTTCAGCTTGTCAGGACAATGCGACTTTCAACGACAACACACCAGGCTCACATCATGTCCAGTCCCCTGAAGATCGATTTCGTCTCCGATATTTCCTGTCCGTGGTGCGCCATCGGTTTGTCGGCACTGGAGCAGGCGCTGGGCAGACTGCAGAACGAGGTTGCCGCTGAACTGCATTTCCAGCCGTTCGAACTCAACCCCCAAATGCCCGCCGGTGGTCAAGACATCGGCGAGCATCTGACGCAGAAGTACGGCTCCACGCCCGAGCAGCAGGCGCAGATTCGCGACACCATTCGCCAGCGCGGGGCCGAGGTCGGTTTCAGTTTTAACCCCGCCGGGCGCGGCCGCATCTACAACACCTTCGACGCGCACCGCTTGCTGCACTGGGCTGGGCTCGAAACACCGAGCCAGCAAGCCGCGCTGAAAAAAGCGCTGCTGGTGGCCTGCCATACCCAGGGCCAAAACATGGAGTCGCACGAGGTTTTGCTGGCTGCGGTGGCGCAGGCGGGCCTGGATGTGGCGCGCGCACGCGCCATTTTGGCCAGCGACGAGTTCGCCCCCGAGGTGCGCGAGCGCGAGGCGTTCTACACCAGCCAGGGCATCCATTCGGTGCCGGCGGTCATCATCAACGATCGGCATCTGATCTCCGGCGGTCAGCCGGTCACGGTGTTCGAGCAGGCGCTGCGCCAGATCGCGGCCCAGCGCGCCTGAAGGGGTTGCGCCGCGCCAGTTCCTCCAGGTAGCCCTGGATACCTTCGTCTTCACGCGCCAGGAAACGCCCGACCGCGGCCGCAAAGGCCGGATGCGCCAGCCAGTGGGCGCTGTTGGTTTTCACCGGCATCAAGGCCCGCGCCATTTTGTGCTCACCCTGCGCGCCGCCTTCAAAACGCTGGTAGCCGTGTTCTATGCACCAAGCCAGCGGCTGGTAATAGCAGGCTTCAAAGTGCAGGCAATCGACCCGCTCCAGCGCCCCCCAGTAACGGCCATAGGCAATTTTCGCCCGCGTTTTTTTACCAAAATCGCCGTCAACCCATTTAATTACACCACTTAATGCTATCAAACTAGAAGCAACAGGACGGCCATCGCGCTCGGCCACAAAAAGCAGCCAGTGCTCTGCCATGGTGTCGGCCATGCGCTGGAAGAAGTCGCGGCTGAGGTAGGGCGCGTTGCCGTGTTCGTCATAGGTATGTTCGTAACAACGGTAGAAAAAATCCCAGTCGACGCCGGCGATCGCTGTGCCCTGCGACCAACGAAAGCTGACGCCAGCATCGCGCACCTTGCGGCGCTCCTGGCCTATCTTCTTGCGTTTTTCCCGGCTCAGCGACCGCAGGAAATCGTCGAAGTCAAGGTAGCCGCCAGCGCCAGGCGCGCTCGTGGCTGGCGCTGGCGCCACGGTGGGTGCCCTGTTCGTCCAATGAAACTGCACGTTGTGCCGCAGCATCAAGCCGGCTGCTTCGCAGGCGCGCACATCAGCGTCGCTGGCAAACAGCAGGTGCAGTGAAGACAGTCCTTGCTCACCACACCAGGCCACCAGGGCTTTGACCAACAGCGTGCGGGTGTCGGCGTCCCGCGCCAGCAGGCGCGCGCCGGGCACCGGTGTGAAAGGCGGGGCGACGACGGCTTTTGGATAGTAGGCCAGGCCGAGCTGCTGGTAGGCGTTGGCCCAAGCGTGGTCGAATACATATTCGCCGTAGGATTGGTCTTTCAGGTACAGCGCGCAGGCGCCAACCAACTGGTCTTGTTGCCACAGCGTGACAAAACGCGCAGTCCAGCCGGTTGCCGGCGTGGCGCTGCCGCTCTCCAGCATGGCCGCCAGGTACTCGTGGCGCATGAAGGGGCTGGGTTCGTCAGCCAGATCCTGAGCGGCGAGCAGTGTGTTCCAGGCGACGGCGTCGACCTTCAGCGGCGAGTCCAGCACGCGGATGACAAAGTCATGGTCAGGCACACCATCCTCCTTGGCGCCTGCCCAGGGTAGGTTGCCATGGACAGGCCCGGACGAGGGCCAGCTCAGGCCAAACGGTACTGCTCTTTTTCATGACTCTCAACATCAGCATGGCCCAATTGAACGAGGGTGTTGGCGACCGGCCGGGCCGCACGCGAAGACCTGGGTTTTGCGCTGCTCCTCTGCGCCAGCCTTTGATGATGCCGTGAATCACGTAGCCCGCGCGCCGGTCGGGTCACTGAGTGACAAGAAAACCGCCGACAAGTTCCACATCGCCAACCTCGACCGGCGGACAGACCCCGCGCTCGCCAGGCGGTTTGACGTCATCGGCGACGGCAAGGCAAAGCCTACTGCCCGCGCCAGGGCGGGGGTGTCGCGCCCCAAATGGCAACCGTCGGAGAACTTGCCATTAAAAATCGCAAAAAATCAGAAGACCCCATTGCCACCAGTCCGAATCGACTGGTCTCGCCGTCAGACTGAATATTGACGAAATTCTGTACTCGCAAGCTCGGCAGGCGCGTAGGCGCTAAAAATCCTCTGGTTTCTACTTATAATCTAAAGCTTTGTGGCAAACGTCGCGTGTAACCTGCGTGTAATTTGAGAGCTCAATAATCATGCCGCTCTTCGAATTTGACACAGATCCGTCGGACGAACCGGGGTTCAAGCAGCTTAATGCCGAAGAGGCGCAGGCGCTGTGTGAACGGCACCCATCACTGTCACCCTGGCGGGTCGTGGTCTGGCAGGCGGCAGTGGGTTTGCTGGTGGCGTTGGGGGCCTGGGGTCTGACGCAGAACTTGGTGGCTGGTGCATCTGCGGCTTACGGTGCGATGGCGGTGATACTCCCTGCTGCACTGTTTGCACGGGGTCTGTCACGGCAACGGGGAGCCACCAATGCGGGCTCGGCGCTGACTGGTTTTTTTGTGTGGGAAATGGTCAAGATTGCCTTGACAGTGGCGATGTTGATCGTTGCGCCAAGGCTGATTTTGGAGTTGAACTGGCTGGCGCTGCTGGCTGGTTTTGTGGTGACGATGAAGGTGTACTGGGTGGCCGTGTGGCTGCGCCCGGCGTCTCAACAGTCGCTTAATAAGAATTGACATACTGGTGAAATATGGCTGCTGAAAACGCTGAAGTACACGCCCAAACGGCTGGAGAGTACATCCAGCACCACCTGCATCATCTGCAAAAAAACTTTTCTTTTGAAAATGTTGAGCAGCACAGCATCGTCGATTTCAGTGTCTTCAACTTCGACTCACTGATCTATTCGATCCTGCTGGGTGCGATGGCCTGTTACTTTCTGTGGCGCGCGGCCAGCAAGGCAACCTCCGGTGTACCAGGGCGTTTCCAGGCGGCGGTCGAGATTCTTTCCGAGATGGTGGACACCCAGGCCAAGGGCGTGATTCATAACGCCACCAGTCGCAAGCTGGTCGCACCGCTGGCGCTGACCGTGTTTGTCTGGATTTTCCTGATGAACGCGATGGACATGTTGCCGGTGGACGCCATTCCGGCACTTTGGCATACGGCAGGTCCAGCCATGGGCTACATGAATTACATGCGCGTTGTGCCCACCGCCGATCTCTCGACCACCTTGGGCATGTCAGTCAGTGTGCTGTTGGTCTGCCTGGTCTATAACGTCAAGATCAAGGGCCTGGGCGGCTGGATCCACGAGTTGTTGTCGGCACCGTTCGGTGATAAATTTTTCCTGTATCCGGTTAATTTGCTCATGCAATTGATCGAGTTTGCAGCCAAGACCGTGTCGCACGGCATGCGACTTTTTGGCAACATGTTTGCCGGTGAGCTGATTTTCATGTTGATCGCCTTGATGGGCGGCACATGGGCCTGGCAGTTCAACCCCTTGTCGGGTTGGTTCTGGTTAGGATTTGGGCATGTGATTGCGGGAACTGCCTGGAGCATTTTCCACATTCTGGTGATCACGCTGCAAGCCTTCATCTTCATGATGTTGACGCTGATTTATGTGGGACAGGCCCACAGCTCACACTGATCGTTTTAACGCTTTCTTTTCTTTCTTTCTTTTTTCTTTTCTGTACTTTAGGAGCAATCATGGAAAACATTCTCGGCCTCGTCGCACTGGCTTGCGGCATCATCGTTGGTCTGGGCGCATTGGGCGCCTCCATCGGCATCGCGCTGATGGGCGGCAAATTTCTCGAGTCCTCAGCACGTCAGCCTGAGCTCATGAATGAGTTGCAGACCAAGATGTTCATTTTGGCCGGTCTGATCGATGCCGCCTTCCTGATCGGTGTGGCGATTGCCCTGCTGTTTGCCTTTGCCAAGCCTTTCGCGATCTAATCTTGCTTCAACTTTCACGCTTGAAAGGGAATAAGCAGTGAATATCAATTCAACCCTGTTCCTGCAGGCCATCGTTTTTGCGATCCTGGTGTGGTTCACGATGAAATTCGTGTGGCCGCCGATCACAAAAGCCTTGGACGAGCGGGCACAGAAAATAGCCGATGGCCTCGCGGCCGCCGACAAAGCCAAGTCCGAGCTTTCTTCGGCCAACAAGCGTGTGGAAGCCGAGTTGGCATTGTCACGCACCGAGACCACCGCGCGCCTGGCCGATGCGGACCGTCGCGGTCAGAGCATCGTCGAAGAAGCCAAATCAAAAGCAACCGAAGAAGCCAACAAGATCATTGCGGCTGCCAAGGTTGAGGCCGAGCAGCAAAGCAACAAAGCGCGCGAAGTTTTGCGTGAGCAGGTGGCGGCGCTGGCGGTCAAGGGCGCCGAGCAGATTCTGCGCAAGGAAGTCAATGCCAGTGTCCATGCTGATTTGCTTGGCCGTTTGAAGTTGGAACTGTAAGAGGGCAACCATGGCTGAACTCGCCACTATTGCCCGCCCCTACGCCGAAGCCTTGTTCAAGGCCTCGTTATCCGACCTCAATGGTGCGGCGGTTTGGGTAGAAGAACTGGAAACAATTGCCAAAAATCCGCAATTGCTCCAATTTTCCGACAACCCGAACGTCACAGCGGCCCAGGTGTATGAATTGATTGCCGGCATCGCCCAAGGGGCCTTGCCAGCGATGGCGCAAAACTTTCTGCGCACCGTGATCGAAAACGGACGCTTGAGTGCCTTGCCGGAAATTGCGGCACAGTTTCGTGTCATGAAGAACGCCCAAAGTGGTTCATCGGACGCCGTGGTGTACAGCGCGTTTGCCATTGACAGCGCGGCCCTGGCCGAGCTGGCGGCAACGCTGGAACAGCGCTTCGCGCGCAAGCTCAATGTGTCGGTTCAATTGCAGCCTGAATTGATTGGCGGCATTCGCGTGGTGGTGGGGGATGAGGTTCTTGACTCTTCTGTCAAGGCCCGTCTGGAACAAATGAAAATGGCATTGACCGCTTGAGGCACACGCCTCTCGTTGTCAGGCCTAATTAACGAAAGAAGGAAAGAGTCATGCAACTCAATCCCGCAGAGATTTCTGAACTGATCAAGAGCCGTATTGAAGGCCTGACAGCCGGCGCGAACATTCGCAATCAGGGCACCGTCGTGTCGGTGACCGACGGCATTGTCCGCATTCACGGGCTGTCGGACGTGATGCAGGGCGAAATGCTCGAATTCCCGGCCGACGCCGAGGGTCAGCCCAGCTATGGTCTGGCGCTGAACCTGGAGCGTGATTCGGTTGGCGCCGTGATTTTGGGTGCTTATGAGCACATCTCGGAGGGTAATACCGTCAAGTGCACAGGCCGTATCCTGGAAGTGCCGGTGGGCCCCGAGCTCAAAGGCCGCGTAGTGAATGCCCTGGGGCAGCCGATTGATGGCAAAGGCCCGATCGACGCCAAGATGACCGACGTGATCGAAAAAGTGGCGCCCGGCGTGATCGCCCGTCAATCGGTGAGCCAGCCGATGCAAACCGGCTTGAAGTCCATTGACTCCATGGTGCCGGTCGGCCGTGGTCAGCGCGAACTGATTATTGGTGACCGTCAGACCGGCAAGACCGCGGTCGCGATTGACGCCATCATCAACCAAAAAGGTCAGAACATGACCTGCGTTTATGTCGCGATTGGCCAAAAGGCCTCCAGCGTCAAGAACGTGGTGCGCTCGCTGGAGCAAGCGGGTGCCATGGACTACACCATTGTGGTGGCAGCCACCGCCTCCGAGTCGGCCGCCATGCAGTATGTGGCCGCCTACTCTGGCTGCACCATGGGTGAGTATTTCCGCGATCGCGGCGAAGACGCGCTGATTGTGTATGACGATCTGTCCAAACAAGCCGTGGCTTACCGTCAGGTCTCCTTGCTGTTGCGTCGCCCGCCAGGCCGTGAAGCCTACCCCGGCGACGTGTTCTACCTGCACAGCCGTCTGTTGGAGCGTGCCGCTCGTGTCAACGAAAAGTATGTCGAGGACTTCACCAAGGGTGCGGTAAAAGGCAAAACCGGTTCTTTGACCGCCTTGCCGATCATTGAAACGCAAGCCGGTGACGTGTCGGCCTTCGTGCCGACCAACGTGATTTCAATTACCGACGGCCAGATCTTTTTGGAGACCTCGCTGTTCAACGCGGGTATCCGTCCGGCCATTAACGCCGGTATTTCGGTGTCGCGCGTCGGTGGTGCCGCCCAGACCAAGCTGATCAAGAACCTGTCAGGCGGCATCCGTACCGACTTGGCCCAGTACCGTGAGTTGGCGGCGTTCGCGCAGTTCGCCTCTGATCTGGACGAAGCCACCCGCAAGCAGTTGGAGCGCGGTGCCCGCGTGACTGAATTGCTCAAGCAAGCCCAATACAGTCCGCTGCCGATTTCCTTGATGGGCGCCACGCTGTTTGCCGTGAACAAGGGTTACCTGGACGATATCGCAGTCAACAAGCTGCTGTCGTTTGAGCACGGTCTGCATGGCTACCTGAAAGACAAACACGCCGCGCTGCTGGCCAAGCTGGAAGCCGACAAGGCCATGGACAAAGACGCTGAAGCTGAACTGAACGCCGCGACCGCTGCCTTCAAAAAGTCCTTCGCTTAAGACCCCCTGTAACAAGCGAAGGAGTCTTTATGGCAACAGGCAAGGAAATACGCGGCAAGATCAAGAACTTCGAGAGCACGAAGAAGATCACCAAGGCCATGGAAATGATCTCCGTGTCCAAGATGCGTAAGGCTCAAGAGCGCATGCGCGCGGCCCGGCCGTATGCGGACAAGGTGCGCAACATCGCGGCCAATTTGGGCCAGGCCAACCCCGAGTACATTCATGCCTTCATGAAGACCAACGAAGCCCCCGTCGTTGGCATGATTGTGGTCACGACCGACAAGGGTTTGTGCGGCGGCCTGAACACCAACGTACTGCGCAGCGTGACCAACAAGCTGCGTGATCTGCAGTCAGCGGGCATGCAGGCGCAGACGGTCGCTATCGGCAACAAGGGCTTTGGTTTCCTCAACCGCATTGGCGCCAAGGTGGTGTCACATGTGACCCAGTTGGGTGACAAGCCGCATCTGGAGCGCCTGATCGGCCCGGTCAAGGTGCTGCTCGATGCCTACGCCCGGGGTGAAATCAGCGCGGTTTATCTGTCCTACACCAAGTTCATCAACACCATGAAACAGGAAGTGGTGTTGGAGCAATTGTTGCCCTTGTCGGCAGCCCGGATGCAAGCCGAAGCCCTAGCCAGCGATACCGCCTCTGGCGCCAAGCATGGCTGGGACTACATCTACGAACCTGATGCACAGTCGGTCATTGATGACCTGCTGGTGCGTTATGTCGAAGCGCTGGTTTACCAGTCCGTCGCCGAGAACATGGCCTCGGAACATGCTGCCCGCATGGTCGCCATGAAGGCAGCAACCGATAACGCGGGCAACGTGATTGGCGAGTTGAAACTGGTCTACAACAAGACCCGGCAAGCCGCGATCACCAAGGAATTGTCCGAGATCGTCTCCGGGGCTGCCGCGATCGGGGCCTAGGCCCGCAACGCAGTCCGATAGCAAGATTCAAACTGATTGGAGCAAAGCCAAATGGCTCAAGATACACAAACGAACACAGCAGTTCAGGGAAAAATTGTCCAATGTATTGGCGCGGTGGTTGACGTGGAATTTCCACGCGATCAGATGCCCAAGATCTATGACGCCCTCAAGCTTGAAGGCTCGGCATTGACCCTGGAAGTCCAGCAGCAGCTCGGCGACGGCATTGTGCGCACCATTGCGCTGGGTTCCTCCGACGGCCTGCGCCGCGGGCTGATGGTGTCCAACACCGCCAACCCGATCATGGTGCCGGTCGGTACCGCCACACTGGGCCGCATCATGGACGTGCTGGGCACGCCGATCGACGAGCGTGGCCCGGTGAGCACTGAAAAATACGCCTCGATTCACCGCAAGGCGCCAACCTATGACGAACTCAGCCCGTCACAGGAACTGCTGGAAACCGGTATCAAGGTGATTGACCTGGTGTGCCCGTTTGCCAAAGGCGGCAAGGTCGGTTTGTTCGGCGGCGCTGGCGTGGGCAAGACCGTCAACATGATGGAGCTTATCAACAACATCGCCAAGGCGCACTCCGGCTTGTCGGTATTTGCCGGTGTCGGTGAACGTACCCGCGAAGGCAATGACTTCTATCACGAAATGGCCGATTCCGGCGTCGTGAACCTGGAGAACCTGGGCGAGTCGAAAGTGGCCATGGTGTACGGCCAGATGAATGAGCCTCCGGGTAATCGTCTGCGCGTGGCGCTGACCGGTCTGACCATCGCCGAGTCCTTCCGCGATGAAGGCAAAGACGTGCTGTTCTTCGTCGACAACATTTACCGCTTCACACTGGCCGGTACCGAAGTGTCGGCCTTGCTGGGCCGGATGCCTTCCGCCGTGGGTTACCAGCCAACGCTGGCCGAAGAAATGGGCCGTTTGCAGGAACGCATTACCTCCACCAAGGTGGGTTCCATCACCTCCATCCAGGCCGTTTACGTGCCAGCCGATGACTTGACCGACCCATCCCCCGCCACCACTTTTGCCCACCTGGATTCCACCGTGGTGCTGAGTCGTGACATTGCCTCGCTGGGCATCTACCCGGCTGTGGACCCGCTGGACTCCACCAGCCGCCAGCTCGACCCCAATGTGGTCGGCCAGGACCATTACGAAACCGCACGCGCCGTGCAGGGCACCTTGCAGCGCTACAAAGAGTTGCGCGACATCATTGCCATTCTCGGCATGGACGAGCTGGCCCCGGAAGACAAGCTGACGGTGGCCCGTGCCCGCAAAATCCAGCGCTTCCTGTCGCAACCGTTCCACGTGGCTGAAGTGTTCACCGGTTCGCCTGGCAAGTACGTCAGCCTGGCGGAAACCATTCGCGGTTTCAAAATGATTGTGGCGGGCGAGTGCGATCATCTGCCGGAACAAGCCTTCTACATGGTCGGTACCATCGACGAAGCGTTCGAAAAAGCCAAGAAGATCTGATATGAACACCATCCACGTTGATGTGGTCAGTGCCGAAGAGTCCATCTTCTCTGGCGAGGCGCGCTTTGTCGCCTTGCCGGGGGAAGTCGGCGAGCTCGGCATCTACCCGCGCCACACCCCGTTGATATCGCGCATCAAGGCGGGCTCGGTGCGCATTGAAAAGGCCGATGGGAGCGAAGAGTTTGTCTTTGTCGCCGGCGGTCTGCTCGAAGTGCAGCCCAACTGTGTGACGGTCTTGTCAGACACTGCCATTCGCGGCAAGGATCTGGACGAGGAAAAGGCCAACGCTGCCAAACTGGCCGCTGAAGAAGCCATGAAGAATGCCAAGACCGATATTGATCTGGCACGGGCGACCTCCGAACTGGCGGTGATGGCAGCGCAGATTGCGGCGCTACGCAAGTACCGTCAGAAAAAATAGCTGGAATTCGACAACCACCAGGCGCCTGGCTTCTTCAGGCGACGTGAGAAGCCCGGATCTGAAAAGACCCGGGCTTTTCTGCTTTTGGGGCCGACCGAATCAATTCAATATCGGCGCATCCGGCAGTTCGTTCGGATTGACCTCGTTGGCGCCCAACGGAAAATGCTGCACCAGCAGCGCAGACACTTCGGCCAAGGCGTTCGTCAGGCCATCTTCAAACTGCGCTTGTTTGAAAGCGGCGCTCATGCGCGTCACCAGGGCGGGCCAAACCGATGGATCGACACACTCGTTGAGTCCGCGATCCGCCACAACCTCAATCGCGTGTTCGGCCAGCAACAGGTAAATCAGCACGCCATTGTTGGCGGTGGTATCCCAGACGCCAAGTTGGCTAAAAAGGTCCAGGGCGCGCTGGCGGGCGATTTGCCGCGTTGGTGCGTCGGTCCACAGGTAGCTCAGTGGCAGCCCCGCTTCGATATAAATCCGGACTTCGCCTGAATGGCGTTGCTCGCTCGCAGCCACCCGTTGCTGCAGCCGCTGCAGCATGTCGGGCGCACTGGCGTGCTGCGTGGCCGACTCATCGACCCAGCGATGTCTGAAAATGCGCTTGATTCGGTTCAACATCACCAGCGTCCCGAGGCACCACCGCCACCAAAGTCACCACCGCCGCCAGAGCCAAAGCCTCCGCCGCCGCCAAAACCACCCCCAAACCCGCCGCCGCCAGAACCAGCACCCCAGCCCCCATGGCGACCAGCGCCGCGTCCGCCGCTGGGCATCAAACCCGAGAAAAGAGCGAACACAAACCCAAGCAGCGCCGCCAGTGCTGCGATTGCCAGGCTGGCGGTGACGAGCAGGGCAATGCCCCCAACGAGGCCACCGGTTGCCAGAGACCCCAGCTTGGTGCCGAAAATGCTGCGTGCCACGGTGCCCACCACCGGGACGGCAAAAAACATGAAGATGGCAAGGTCCGTCCATTGAAAACCGTTCTTCACGCCACGGACAGCCGCCACGGGCGCGGGCAGGGCCTCACCCGTGATAAGCGCCATCAGTTGATCCACCGCCGCGTCGAGTCCACCGGCGAAGTCCCCCTGCTTGAAACGCGGGGTAATGACCTGGTCAATGACGCGCTTGGCTGCCAGGTCGGGAATGGCGCCCTCCAGCGTCTTGGCGACTTCAATGCGGCCCCGCCGGTCGTCTTTGGCCACTACCAGCAAGAGTCCGTCGCCGATCTCCTTGCGGCCAATCTTCCAGCTGTTGGCGACCCGGTTGCTGTAACTGGCGATGTCCTCGGGCTGCGTCGTTGGCACCAGCAGCAGCACCATTTGCGTGCCCCGGCTCTGCTCAAAGGCGGTGAGTTTGGCCTCCAGCTGCTGCACCTGCTCCGCGTTCAGCGTACCGGTGGTGTCCATGACATGGGCAACCAGCGTCGGCACCGCCAATTGCGCCTGCGCCTGTGACAGCAAAAGCAGCAGGCCAACGCTGGCTACGGCCAGCCAGCGGCCGAGGCGGCGCAGTTGTGCCGGCCAGCGTTGCAGCAGAAACAGGGGTCTCATCGGTGCGACAGACGCCGGCCTACTTCTTGTTGAAGTCGACCACCGGCGGCGTTGTGATCGCCGCTTCGTTTTGCACGGTAAAGCTGGGTTTTGGCTGGTAGCTAAAGACCATCGCCGTCAGGTTGCTGGGGAAACTTCGCGCCAGCACGTTGTACGCCTGGACTGCCTGGATATACCGGTTGCGCGCCACCGTGACGCGGTTTTCGGTGCCTTCGAGCTGCACCCGCAAATCTGAAAAGCCCTGATTGGCTTTGAGACTGGGGTACTGTTCAGACACCGCCATCAAGCGGCTCAAGGCCGATCCCAGCTCGCCTTGTGCCGCCTGAAACTTGTTGAAGGCTTCCGGGTTGTTCAAGGTTTCTGGCGTCACCTGGATCGAGGTGGCCTTGGCGCGCGCCTCGATCACCTTGGTCAGCGTCTCCTGCTCAAACGCGGCCTCGCCTTTGACGGTTGCCACAATGTTGGGCACCAGGTCAGCGCGGCGCTGGTATTGATTGAGCACCTCGCTCCAGGCCGACTTGGTCTGTTCGTCCAGGCGTTGAAAATCGTTATAGCCACAGCCGGTCAGGGACAGGGCGGTCAACAGAATCAGGAGCCAGCGTGTCATATAAATCTCCAGCGTGAAGAACGCAACCTTAGCATAAACACGCATTGCAATCTCGCCCTGACTGTGCATGCTGAGCCAGGCAAATGCTCACGCTGTCAATACGCGGCGAAAGCACGGCAAAATCATCCCCCACCGCAACAGAAATCCATCATGTCCAAAGCCAAAAAACAAGCCGCCTCCGTGGGCGGTAGCGCCGACGAAATCGAGGCCAGTTTTTACGAGGCACTGCAAACCGCCGACATTGAAAAGCTCATGGCCTGCTGGGCCGATGAGGATGAAATTGTGTGCGTCCATCCAGGTGGGCCGCGACTGGTGGGCCTGGGCGCCATTCGGGCTGCTTTTGATGCCATCTTTAACAATGGCAGCATCCGGGTGCAGCCGCAAGCGGTACGCAAGATTGAGTCGCTGGCCAGCGTGGTGCACAACGTGCGCGAGCGCATTGAGGTCTTGACCGAGGACGGCCCGGTGCAGGCCTTTGTCATTGCCACCAACGTCTACCACCGAACGGCGCAGGGCTGGCGCATGGTGGCCCACCATGCCAGCCCGGGGTCGCAACAGGAAGCGCAAGACGGCAGTGAGGTGCCACCCGTGTTTCACTGACAGCTGAGCTTCCAGTCCATGACCGCCATGTGCAACTTGGCCATGCCGACACAAATTCACACCACCTGACGCAGGGACCCTCTCCATGGATGACATCGTCAAACAAGCCTTGCTCAAATGGCCCAACGTGCCCGACTGCTACGGCTGGCTCGGCCTGGATGCGCGCGGCAACTGGTTCATGCGCGACGAACGCGCCCAGGCGCAGGGACCGTTTGCAGGCGGCAGCGCGCCCGGCAAGGGCTCAGAGCTGAAACACGACAAACTGATTGAGTTTGTCCAGCGCAACTACCAGCCCACGACAGAAGGGCAATGGTTTTTCCAGAACGGACCGCAGCGCGTCTATGTCGAACTGGAAGCCACGCCGCTGATCTGGCGCGTCAACCATGATCTGTCGATTCAAGATCATTGCGGCAGAGCAGCGTCTGTGCAGCACTGTCTGCTGGACGAGTTGGGACATGTCTACCTAGAAACGACGACCGGCTTTGGCCTGGTGCACAGCATGGACATGGACTACGTGGCGGACGCCGTGCTGCAGGGCCTGTGGCAGCCACAGGATGTGCTCCGCGCTGATTTGCCGAGCCGCTTCAACTATGTGCCGAGTCCATATTCACTGCAAAAAGCATAGCTGCTTAGGCATATTCGACGGGGGCTAGGGCCTGATTTTGCTTAAATCCTGCCAAAGGCATAGCCGTCGGCCACGACCAGACCCTCGATGCGCTCAATCAAGCGCAGCAAGGGCTTGAGCTCGCGGTAGCGCGCGCAGGTGGCGCGAATGTAACTGATGAAGCGAGGCGTGTCGGCCAGGTACTGGGGCTTGCCATCGCGCAGCGTCAGGCGGGCAAAAATGCCGGCAACTTTCAGGTGGCGTTGCAAGCCCATCCATTCCACCCCCCGGTAAAACTCGCCAAAGTCGTCACCTACCGCAAGCCCGGCCTTGCGCGCTTTCTCCCAGTAACGGATGGTGATGTCGAGGCAGAAATCTTCCTCCCAGCTCAGGAAGGCATCTCGCATCAAGCTGGCAATGTCATAGGTGATAGGGCCATAAACCGCATCCTGGAAGTCCAGCACGCCCATCCGCTGACCCGCACCCGCGGGGGCTACCATCAAATTTCTCGGCATGAAGTCGCGGTGCACATAAACGCTGGGCCAAGCCAGGTTGTGCGCCATGATTTGCGCAAACGCCTGGTCCAGCGTGCGCCGCACCTCGCCTTCGACCACTACACCGCGGTGCCGGACCAGATACCAGTCAGGGAACAGTTCCAGCTCACGGCGCAGCAGCGCTTCATCGTAGGGTGGCAAAACGCCCGGCTTGGAGGCGCTTTGCCAGGCAATCAGTGCGTCAACCGCCTGCAGGTACAGACCTTGATTGGCCTGCGGGTTGTCCCGATTGATCACCTGCATCATGGTCTGGGCTCCCAAATCAGTCAGCAGCATGAAACCGTGGGCTGCGTCCCACGCCAGCACCTCGGGCGCATGCACCTGCGCCTGGTGCAGCAACTCGGCGGCTTTGACAAAAGGCTGGCAGTCCTCCTTGTCGGGCGGCGCGTCCATGATGATGTAGCTGCCCTGGGTGCCATCCACGCGCAAGTAGCGCCGGAAGCTGGCGTCGGCGGAGGCCGTGCGCAAGGAATCAATGACCAGGCCGTGCGCTGGTGCCAGTCCAGCCAGCCAGACGCTGAAATCGGCTTCGCGCTGCGGGTCAGGCCAGACGGGTGCGGTGGCCGGGGTGGTTTCGGGTGGGAAGGCTGTGCTCATGGATAATCCATTCTACAAACCCGAATGCTCCCGGTTCGTTTCCAACCCGTTTTTACCCCCGTTATTGCCCCTGCCTGATACGCTTTTTGATGCACGAACTTGACCTCAGGCCACACTTGGCCCGTTTTGCCCAGCGCCCGCTTGCCCTGCTGGCTTGGGCTTTGCTGCAGGGGACAAGCGTCAATGCACAGGTGGCCCAGGTCGCGCCCGACGAGCCGCCACTGCCGCTAAAAACCAGCCCTTTGCTGCAAGAACAGGTGGCCCCCGCGCTGCGCAGCAGCTTGCCAACCTTCATCTCGGCTGAGCACATCTTCGGGCGTCCGGACCTGGAAACCGTGCTGGAAGGCCGCGCCGAGCTGCGCCGCGGCGACCTCGTGATCAAGGCCGACCGGCTGGAATACGACCAGCCGAGCGACCTGGCCACAGCCAGTGGCAATGTTCTGATTAACCGCGCCGGCAATGTGTATGAAGGGCCGCTGCTGGAACTCAAGCTCGATACGTTCGAGGGTTTTTTCAACCAGCCGCGTTATTATTTTCTCAAGAATGACGCGCATGGCGAGGCCGATCGTGTCGACTTCATTGATGACCAACGGGCCGTCATCCACAACGCCACCTTCACCACCTGCCGGCGCTTGCCGGGCCCGAGCTGGCTACCGGACTGGATTCTGCGGGCCGCCAGCATCAGCCTGGACAACGAGGAAGATGTGGGCACGGCAAAAGGCGCCTTGCTGAGCTTCAAAGGGGTGCCGCTGCTGCCGATTCCCTACCTCAGCTTTCCGCTGAGTGACAAACGCAAGTCAGGCGTCCTGCCGCCGATCCTGGGGCTGGACAACGTCAATGGGGCCGAAGTGAGCGTGCCCTACTACTGGAACATCGCGCCGAACCGGGATGCCACTTTCACGCCGACGCTCATGAGCAAGCGCGGCGTCAATCTGAGCAGCGAGCTGCGCTATCTTGAGGCGGACTATGCGGGTCAAGTGCAGCTGGACTTGATGCCGTCTGACCAGTTGCGTGACAGCACGCGCTGGGGTTTGACTTACACGCATCAGGCCACATTGCAGAACAGTTGGACGCGGCCGTTCACCGCCGGCGGTATGGCCTTGAACCTCAACCTGAACCGGGTCAGTGACGACAATTACTGGCGTGACTTCACCCGCGCCTCAACCGGATCGGTGACCCAGCGTCTGCTCACCAACGACGCCAGCCTGTCCTGGACCGAGGGCAATTTTTCCAACACGGTGCGCACGCTCAAATGGCAAACCCTGCAGGACGTGAGCGCCCCCATCACGCCACCCTATGACCGTTTGCCGCAGTTGGCCACGCGTTATGCCCGCAGCAATGTCGGCGGATTTGATTATTCAGTGGATGCGGATTACACCCGGTTTCAGTCTGAGCGCAGCCTCACACTGCAGCCTAATGCCCAACGCGTCTTCTCCGTGTTGCAGCTCAGCCGACCTTGGGTGACTGCCGCCGGCTTCATCACCCCCAAGCTGCAACTGAACGTCAGCAACTATCAATTTGACGCGCCACTGAGTAACGGGGCTACGGCGGCGAGCCGCGTCGTGCCGACCCTCAGTGTGGACAGTGGCCTGGTGTTTGAACGCGATGCCCGCTATTTCGGCATGAATTTTCGCCAGACCCTGGAGCCCCGTGCGTTTTACGTCAACACACCGTTTCGCGACCAGAGCCTGTTACCCAACTATGACTCGGGCGCAGTCGATTTCAACTTTGCCACCATCTACACCGACAACGCCTTTGTCGGCAACGACCGCATTTCTGACAGCGATTTACTGACGCTGGGCGTGAGCACACGCCTGCTGGATCCAGCCACCGGAGCGCAGGTTGCACGTTTTGGCGTCGCACAACGCTTGCGCTTCAGAGACCAGAACGTCACCTTATTACCGACTGACGCGCCAGTGACCGACCGGATCAGCGATTTGCTGCTGGGAGCAGCGGTCAATTGGGATCCGAAATGGGCTTTCGACTCGACCGTGCAATTCAATCCCACCACCAAGCAGTCGGTACGCTCCACCATCGGCGCGCGCTACAGCGCGGGCCACTACCGAACGGTGAGCGCGGCTTACCGCTACCAGCGCGAGTCCAGCGAACAACTCGACATCGGCTGGCAGTGGCCGATCAATGACTTGTGGGGCGAGCGCGGGCAGGAGTTGGGCGCCGGCCGGGGTCAAGGCGAGGGCCGCTGGTACAGCGTCGGGCGCCTCAATTACAGTATGCAAGAACGCAAGCTGGTCGATGCTGTGCTCGGTTTTGAGTACGATGCGGGTTGTTGGCTGGGTCGTATTGTGTTGGAGCAACTGCAAACCAGTACCGCATCGGCCAATCAGCGCATCATGTTCCAGCTTGAGTTTGTCGGCTTGACCCGCTTGGGCGTGAACCCCTTGAAGTCCTTGAAAGACAATATTCCCGGTTACCAGTATCTGCGAGAGCAAACCAGCCCTCCCAGTCGTTTCAGCAACTACGATTAATCCATCATGAACCATCGCCTTGTGGCCCTTAGTGTGGCCAGCCTTGCCCTTCTTGCTCCCTTGACTGTACCGGCGCAGGGCTTGCGGCCATCCACGGCAACTGTCGGCGCCGGTGTTCTTGCACCCGCGAGGGTGCCCGCTGCCACCGGGCTGGCGGCCGACTACATTGTGGCGGTGGTCAACTCCGAGCCCATCACCAACAACGAGGTGCGCGCCGCCCTGCAACGCGTGCTGCAGCAGTTGGCCCAGCAGGGCAACCCGCAAGTCGATAACAAGACCTTGGCGCGCCAGGTACTGGAGCGCCTCATCAACGAAAAAGCCCAGCTGCAACTGGCCCGGGAGTCCGGTATTGCGGCGGACGAAGCAGCCATTGACCAGGCCGAGCAGAACATCGCCCGGCAAAATCAACTCACGGTAACCGAGTTGCGCCGACGCCTGACACAGGAAAGCGGCGTGCCCGGCCAGTTCCGCAACCAGCTGCGCGATCAGATCCTGCTGACCCGCCTGCGTGAGCGTGAGGTCGAACCGCGCGCGCGGGTGACCGAGCTGGAGATCGATCAATTCCTGCGCGAGCAACAAAGCAGCAACCCTGCGGCGCAGCAAATCAATCTGGCTCAAGTCCTGGTGTCGGTCCCCGATACCGCCACCCCGGTGCAAGTGACCGCCTTGCAGGCCCGGGCGCAACGTGCGCTGGCACGCGCTCGCGCGGGTGAAGACTTTGTGGCCCTGGTGCGAGAGTTCTCCGATGCCTCAGACAAGGCCAGCCTCGCCAATGGCGGCGAGCTCGGCCTGCGCACGGCTGATCGCTATCCGCCGCTTTTCCTTGAGGCGACACACAACCTGGCTGTCGGTGAAATCTCGGCGCTGGTACGTTCGGGCGCGGGCTTTCACATCCTCAAAGTACTGGAAAAGAAAAACGCAGCACTGCCCGCCATGACGGTCACACAGAGCCGGGCCCGCCATATCTTGTTGCGGGTCAGCCCACAACTCACCGAGAGCGCAGCCCGTGACAAGCTCAATGAATTCAAAAAAAGGGTTGCGGCAGGGCAAGCTGATTTTGCCGCGCTGGCCCGCGACCATTCGCAGGATGGCAGTGCCGCGCAGGGCGGCGACCTGGGGTGGGCCAATCCGGGCATGTTTGTGCCGGAGTTCGAGGCGGTCATGAACAGCCTGACGCCAGGGCAGATCAGTGAACCCTTGGTGTCCCGTTTTGGCGTTCATTTGATTCAGCTGATGGAACGTCGCCAGGCCACCCTCAGCCCGCAGGAGCAGCGCGAGGCCGTGCGCGCCATCTTGCACGAAAAGAAGCTCGATGAAGCTTATGTCAGCTGGGCGCAAGACGTGCGCGGCCGCGCCTATGTGGAATTGCGCGAGCCGCCGCAGTAAAACCGATACAGTCCTACGCTCGTGGAATGAAACACATTGCCCGCAAACGCTTCGGTCAGCATTTTCTGACCGACGGCGCCATGATTGAAGCCATCGTCGACGCCATTGGCCCCAAGCCGGGGCAGGCGATGGTGGAGATCGGGCCCGGTCTGGCGGCGTTGACCCAACCGCTCGTGGAACGTCTGGGCCAGCTCACCGTGATTGAGCTCGATCGTGACCTGGCCGCGCGCCTGCGGGCGCATCCTCAGCTCGTGGTGATTGAGTCTGATGTGTTAAAGGTGGACTTTGCCCAAGTGGCGCAGGCGCTGACCGCTGCAAAATTGAGAGTTGTTGGCAACCTGCCGTACAACATCTCGACGCCGATCCTGTTTCACTTGCTGAACTTCATTGACGTCATCGAAGACCAGCACTTCATGCTGCAAAAGGAAGTGATTGACCGCATGGTGGCGGGCCCCTGCACCGCTGCCTACGGCCGTTTGAGCGTCATGCTGCAGTGGCGTTACGCGATGGAAAACGTCTTGCTGGTTCCGCCCGAGAGCTTCGAGCCGCCGCCTCGCGTCAACAGCGCGGTGGTTCGCATGGTGCCGCATGTCAACCCGGTCGCGGTGGATGGGCATCTCTTGAGCGAACTGGTCCAGGTGGCTTTCAGCCAGCGTCGCAAGCTGTTGCGCCATACCCTGGGACAGTGGCTGCAGGAACAAGCCTACGCGGATAGTTTTGACGTGCAGCGCCGGGCGGAAGAAGTCCCGGTGGCTGAATACCTGGCCTTGGCGTTGAAATTGGCCACACACAGCCAACCCGCCAGTCACTGACCGGCTGGCGGTCAACTTTCAGCCGGCGCCTTGGCGCCCAGGCCAGAAAAAAGGCCCTCTCTTTCGATGGGCCTTCTGGAGCGGGGAAGCGGCGCTGCGATCAGGCGGCCGCCAACCAATACCCGGAGTTAAAGGGGCTGCTCATGCGCAGCGCCAGTGGTGATATGTCCAACAGTTTGTCAGTTGGCATTTTCTCCCCGGACTCGGTGGTGAGTTCGATGCCTGACAAGGTTTGGCTGCCGACGCCGTTGCCTTTTGCCTCGTTCGCCCGTTCTGCTTGGCTGGTGTGTGCAGAACGGGCTACAGAAAAGAATAGAAACATCGGAATGGTATCTTTCGATCGCCCCAGTAATCAGCCGCGTCGCGGAAGATGTCGAGCAATTGCTCGCGCGCTTCCTTGTCGAACTTCGCATGGGCCGGAATGTGTTCCAACACCACAATAAAGCCTGGCTGTGGGCCGGACTTGTGCAGCGGGTCGGTCATGCTGTCATACAGTGCGTCAAAATTCTTGCCAACGTGCACCGACAACATGAATTGCTGAGCAATGAGATCCAGTACGTCCTGCTTGGTCTGGGCGTTGGCCAGATTGGCGTACAGAAAATGCTGGCCCAAGGACTGGGCCGCACCCTGCAACTCCGGCACCCGAAAAGCCCGGATCGACTGGACTATATTTGGCCGCACACCGCGTAGCGGCACGTCCGTTGCGGCACGTTGAAGTGCGGCGGTTTCTTGACTCAATGACATATTCATTCTCGCTTCGCTTTTCGTAAGTAATAAACCGGTTTCACGGCACGATCCGGCGGAAGCTCGCATAGTGATCGGCAGTGTAATAACAAGCGTCAGGCGTTCTGGCAGCCCCTCCGCACACAATGCGCCGGACTCCCCGGGCACGCAAATTCGGTGTTGCGACGGTATATTCACGGTAGTAGCCGCGCTTTTGGAGTGGCAGCAAACGCTCACGGTTGCCAAACACCACACCATCTTTTTCATGCACAAACGGACCGCCTTGATGAATCAGGTCGTAGGTCTGCACACCTTGCTTGGGCAAGGCCGCCACCGCGATGGCAGTGGCAGCATCTGCCAGGGCTGGCCCTTTGGCCAGTACCCCTGCACAGGCAAAAACCGCAGCAAGAAAAAAGCTGGTAAGTACTAACTTAGAGCTTTTCAGACGCAACATGAACAAGACACCTCTCGCAAGACTCCGGGTTAACCCGTAATTTCAAGGTGTGTAGTGTCGCGTATTTACGAAAATAATGCAAGCGTCTGCCTAAAAAATAGGCAGACGCAAAAGATCGAATAGCTTGCTAAGTTAGCGCCAGCTTAGGCTTTAGAGCTCAGCGGCTGGCGTTTGCGTCGGCCACAGTGAGGGCCGTCATATTCACAATTCGACGCACCGTGGCACTGGCGGTCAAGATGTGCACCGGTTTGGCCGCGCCCAGCAGCACCGGACCAACGGCAATATTGCCACCGGCTGCCGTCTTGAGCAGGTTGTAGGCAATATTGGCGGCATCGATATTGGGTAGCACCAGGAGATTGGCGTCTCCCGCCAGTGTGCTGTTGGGCATGAGGGCTGCGCGGGCTGCGCCGTCGAGCGCCACGTCGCCATGCATTTCGCCGTCCACCTCCAGCCACGGCGCCTTGACCCGCAGCAAGTCCAAAGCCTCGCGCATCTTGACAGCGCTGGGTTGGTTGCTGCTGCCAAAGTTGGAGTGCGACAGCAAGGCGGCTTTGGGCCGGATGCCGAAGCGCACCATTTCCTCTGCCGCCAGAATCGTGATCTCGGCCAGTTGCTCGGCAGTGGGATCATAGTTGACGTGGGTGTCCACTATAAAGAGCTGGCGCTCGGGCAACATCAGGCAATTCATGCAGGCATAGGTGTTGACGCCCGTGCGTTTTCCGATCACCTGATCCAGATATTGCAGGTGCATCGCCGTGGTGCCCCAGGTGCCGCAAATCAGCCCATCGACATCGCCCTTGTGCAACAACATGCTGCCAATCAGGGTCAGGCGCCGGCGCATCTCGATTTTGGCAACCTGGGCGGTCATGCCCTTGCGCTCGGTCATGCGGTGGTAGGTTTGCCAGAAATCGCGGTAGCGATGGTCCTGCTCCACATTGACGACGCTGTAGTCTTGCCCCTCTTCCAGGCGTAGGCCAAACTTGTTGATGCGCTCGGCAATCACCAGCGGCCGGCCAATCAGTGTGGGCAGGGCCAAGCCTTCGTCCACCACAATCTGGGCCGCGCGCAGCACGCGTTCATCTTCACCCTCGGCATAGGCGATCCGCTTTTTAAGTGCCTTTTTGGCGGCGGCGAAAATCGGTTTCATCACGGTGCCCGAGGCGTAGACGAAGCTTTGCAGCTTCTCGCGGTAGGCATCCATGTCCGCAATCGGGCGCGAGGCCACGCCGCTGTCAAAAGCGGCCTGGGCCACCGCTGGCGCCACTTTGATCATCAAACGCGGGTCAAAGGGCTTGGGGATCAGGTACTCCGGTCCAAAGGCCAGCGGCTCGCCGACATAGGCGGCAGCAACCACTTCGCTTTGCTCGGCCTGCGCCAGATCGGCAATCGCATGCACCGCCGCCATTTCCATCTCCACCGTGATGGTGGAGGCGCCCGCGTCCAAGGCGCCCCTGAAAATGTAGGGGAAACACAAGATGTTGTTGATCTGGTTCGGGTAATCCGAGCGGCCGGTGCCGATGATGGCGTCGCTGCGCACGGCCTTCACTTCTTCGGGCATGATCTCGGGCGTCGGGTTGGCGAGCGCAAAAATGATCGGCCTGGGCGCCATCCTTTTGACCATTTCGCCCTTGAGCACACCGCCCGCCGACAAGCCCAGAAACACGTCAGCACCTTCAATGACTTCACCCAGGGTGCGCGCCGATGTCTTCTGGCTGTAAATGATCTTGTCCGGGTCCATCAGCTCGGTGCGGCCCTCATAGACGACGCCGGCCAGATCGGTCACCCACACGTTTTCACGGGGAATGCCCAGTTTGACCAGCAGCCCGACGCAAGCCAGCGCTGCGGCACCGGCGCCGGAGGTCACCAGTTTCACGTCTTTCGGGTCCTTGCCGGCCACCTTCAGGCCGTTGAGAATGGCCGCACCGACCGTGATGGCGGTACCGTGCTGGTCATCATGAAAGACCGGAATCTTCATGCGTTCGCGCAACTTGCGCTCGACATAAAAGCAGTCGGGCGCCTTGATGTCTTCCAGGTTGATGCCGCCAAAGGTCGGCTCCAGCGAAGCGATGATGTCCACCAGCTTGTCGAGATCGTGCTTTTCGTTGATTTCGATGTCGAACACATCAATACCGGCGAACTTCTTGAACAGCACGGCCTTGCCTTCCATCACCGGTTTACCCGCCAATGGGCCAATGTCGCCCAGTCCGAGCACGGCGGTGCCGTTGGTGACGACCGCCACCAGATTGCCCCGGCTGGTGTACTTGTAGGCGTTATTCGGGTCTTTGACGATTTCCTCGCACGGAATGGCCACGCCCGGCGTGTAGGCCAGCCCCAGATCATGCTGGTTGATCAACTGCTTGGTCGGCGCAATGGAGATTTTGCCGGGGGTGGGAAATTCGTGGTATTCGAGTGTGGCGCGGCGCAATTCAGCGCGTTTGTCTGCGGCGGTGGCCGTTGTATGGGGCATGGGTGTCTCCTGTTGCAAACCGTATGACCAAGAGGCCGGCCTCAGGGCGTCGCTACGGGAGTGAAATTGTAGACCGTGCCGGGTGGCACGCCCGCAACCGCCAGGCCGGTCCCTGCAACAAAGGCGCAGGCCGGGCTGCTGGGTACATCACCCTCAAGCCAACACCCGCTTGGCTTGCTCGGCCCGATGGGCGGTTTGTGTCCCTGTCAGCGCAAAGCCGCGCACTTGATGCTGCCCGTCCATGAATTGCCACTGTCCAGACGCTTGGCTGCACCACTCTCCCGCTGTGCCGGGTGCTGGTGCGGCCACCACAATCGGCAACGCCGGGGTCTTGATGGCGACCGGCATCAACGCAAAAGCAACAGCGGTCGGCGTGCCCGCCAGCGTGGCGGCCAAAGCGCGGGCGGCGCTCATGATGGGCATCACATAGGGCATGGTCCGGGCGCCCGCCACCGATGCCGCCGCGGCATCAGCCGCCACGCCCCACAGCCCGGTTGCGTATTGCGCGGCGTCACCCAGGGCGTAGATATGCGGGCTGCTGGTCTGCAATGTGGCGTCCACCACGATGCCGCGCTCGCAAACCAATCCGGCCGCTTGCGCCAGCGCCGTGTCCGATCTCAAACCAATAGCACTCAACACAATATCCACGGGGGCCAGCGACCCATTTGACAGCTCAACCTGGAGGACGGGCTCGGCCTGATGAACACGGGCGCTCTCGGCCATCGCGATGGACACCCTGGTTTTTGCCCAGTTGACCGACTTGACAGTCGCGCCAAAGTGCCAGCGCACGCCCAAGCCTGCCAGCGCCTGCTGCAACTGCGCGCTGGCTGATGCCGGCAACAAGGCCGTCATCGGCGCGGTCGACGGGTCAACCACCGTCACCCGGTAACCCGCTGCGGCGAGGTCGTTGGCAAACTCGCAACCAATCAGGCCGGCCCCCATGATCAGGACATGGCGCCGGCTGTGTTCACTGGCCGACTGCAGGTTCAGCGGCTGGCCCCCGCCCACCGGCTTGTCGCCACACCCGGCGGCACGCGTCAGACGCTGGTGGAACCAGGAGAAGTCATCCAGCGAATTGATCGACTGCACCTGATCCGCCGCATCCCCGGCCAGCGGTAGCCGAATCGGCCGGGCGCCGGTGGCCAGCACCAAGTGGCGATAGCTGAACTCGCCCACGGTGCTGCGCAGCGTGCGCGTTAGCGGGTCAATGGCCAGCACCCGGGTGTGTGCCAGCAAGCGCACGTTGTGCGCCGCTGCCATCTTGGCCGCTGGCGTGGTGACCAGTTGCGCCGGTGTGCGCTGTTGCTGCAGCGCATTGGACAGCGCGGGCTTGGCGTAGAAATCTCCGCTGTCGGCCGTGATCAGCAGCACCGGCGTACGCTGGTCGAGGCGGCGCAGCTCGCGCACGGTGGTCCAGCCGGCCAGCCCGGCGCCAATGATGATGATCGGAGATGCCATGTTGGACCTTCGGTTTTAAATCTCTACCGGCTCAAAGTCGGCTTTGGCGACGCCACAGTCCGGGCAGGCCCAGGTGTCGGGCACATCCGCCCAACGCGTGCCGGGGGCGATGCCATCTTCCGGGCGACCCGCGGCCTCGTCATAGATGAAGCCACAAACGATGCAAAGGTAGGTTTTCATGGGTATTCCAATAAATATGAGTCAAATAGGGCTCTAGCCCCCGTGAATATTGCGCAAGCAGCTATTATTAATATAGCACCCAAAAGATGATTGCCAGCGCGCCACTGCGTCTTGCGGTGGGGCCGATCAGGCCTGGGCCTTGGCCAGTTGCGCCTTGTAATGGTTGGCGTGGCGCTCCTCTACCTTGGCCAGCGCGGCAAAGCGTTTTTGCGCTTTTTCCAGCGTCGCCCTGAACTGGGCGGCGTGCTCTTTGGATTCTCCAATTTGCTCATCCATCTCGGCCACGGCGGCGGCATGACCCTCGGCTTCAGCGGTGGCGCGAAAGCCGGGGTACATCTCGGTGTACTCGTAGGTTTCGCCGTCGATCGCAATTTGCAGGGCCTTGGCGGCTGTCATCGTGGCCTTGGGGTAAAGCAGGTCCAGGTGACCAAAGGCGTGCATCACCTCCTGGTCAGCGGTGGCTTCAAAGACACGAGCGGTGTCTTCGTCACCCATTTCACGCGCCAGTTTGGCGAAATAGCGGTATTTGATGTGCGCCATGGATTCGCCGGCAAAGGCGGATTCCAGGTTGGCCATGGTTTTGATCTCGGGGCGTTGCTTGGCTGTCATGTGGAGCTCCTGTGGGTTAAAGGGTCAGTCGATAGAAGGATGCAATCAACCTGGTGGCAATGATAGGTCTGGTAAATAATAATTGCCGATTGGCTTTTACTAATCGATTGATAGTAACTATCGGTTCAAGCGCAGCTGACGCGTCAGGACTGCTTCGTCCATCGCACTTGCTGGCTGGCCGTTTGCGGTTTCCGTGTCGGTGCACAATGCCAAACTCAAAGCCCAAGAAAGAACCCCCGCCCATGTCCGCCGACGCCCTCAATCCTTTGTATCCGGCCATTGCGCCTTACCGCACGGGCCACCTGCCGGTCGATGACATCCACACACTGTATTGGGAAGAGTGCGGCAACCCCGACGGCGTGCCGGCGCTGTTTTTGCATGGCGGGCCGGGTGCGGGCCTGTCACCCCAACACCGGCAATTCTTTGACCCGGCGTATTACCGCATCGTGCTGTTTGACCAACGCGGTGCCGGCCAGTCCACGCCGCTGGGGGAGGCGCTGGAAAACACCACCGACCTGTTGATCCACGACATTGAGCGCCTGCGCGAGCAGTTGGGCATCGCACAGTGGCTGGTGTTTGGCGGCTCCTGGGGCTCGACCCTGGCGCTGGCTTACGGTGAGGCGCATCCCGAGCGCTGCACCGGCTTTGTGCTGCGCGGTATTTTCTTGTGCACGCGCAGCGAGATCGACTGGTTTCTGAACGGCATCAGGCTATTTTTCCCGCAGGAACATGCCCGCTTTGTGGCCGACATTCCCGAGTCCGAGCGCGGCAATTTGCTGCAAGCCTACGCCCGCCGCCTGTTCAGCGGGGACCCGGCTGAAAACATGCGGGCGGCGCGCACCTGGAGCCGCTACGAAGGCAGTTGCCTGCACCTGCTGCCGCACCCGGAGGTGGCCGAGACGTTTGGCTCAGCCGCCGTTGGCTTGGGGCTGGGCCGGCTGGAGGCGCACTACTTCTTGCACGACGCCTTTTTGAGCGAGGATCAACTGGTGCGCAACGTGGACCGCATCCGCCACCTGCCGGCCGTCATCATTCAGGGCCGCTACGACGTGGTGTGTCCGCCGGTGTCGGCGTGGCGGCTGCACGAAGCCTGGCCCGAGGCCTCTTTCCAGATGATTGAAGATGCCGGCCACGCCGCTTTTGAGCCGGGCATTGCCAGCGCACTGATCGCCGCGACCGATCAGTTCAAGCGCGACGGCACCTTGTAGCGCAGGCCCGTCAGGCCACCGCGCAGCGTACAAGAACTTAGCAGCATCACCAAACCCCATCCTTAACCCACCCACTTTTTTGAATTGGAGCCGTCATGACAAGCAGCAAGAAATATGTGTACGCCTTTGAAGAGGGCGATGGCAAAAACAAAATGCTGCTTGGCGGCAAGGGGGCCAATCTGTGCGAGATGACGCAGATTGGTCTGAACGTGCCGCCCGGCTTCACCGCCAGCACCGATGCCTGCAACGCCTATCTGGAGAAGAACCAGTTGCCGCCCGGCCTGATGGACGAAATCCGAACCCACATGGCCGCCCTGGAGAAGAAAACCGGCAAAGGCTTCGGCGACGCCAAAAACCCGCTGCTGATCTCGGTGCGATCCGGTGCGGCGATGTCGATGCCGGGCATGATGGACACCATCCTGAACCTCGGCCTCAATGAGGTTTCGCTCAAAGGGCTGATCACACAAACCGGCAACGAGCGCTTCGCGTATGACGCCTATCGCCGTTTTATCCAACTGTTCGGCAAGATCGCGCTCAACATCAGCGACGAACATTTTGACGAGCGCATGGTGGCCATCAAGCGCAAATACGGCGCGCCACAGGATGTGGACCTGAACACCGAGCATCTGAAGGAACTGGCGGGCGAATTCCTGGCCATTGTGCAGCGCCAGACCGGCCAAGCCTTTCCGCAGGACCCGTTTGTGCAGCTCGAAATTGCCGTGGGCGCGGTGTTTCGCTCCTGGATGGGCAAACGCGCGGTGGACTACCGCAAACAATTCAGGATCACCAAAGCGCAGGCCAACGGTACGGCGGTGAGCATCTGCACCATGGTGTTTGGCAACATGGGCAACGACTCCGGCACCGGCGTGGGCTTTACGCGCAACCCCGGCACCGGCGAGAACGTGATTTATGGCGAATATCTGGTCAACGCGCAGGGTGAAGATGTGGTGGCTGGCATTCGCACGCCCAAGGCGATCGCCGAGATGGAACAGGAAATGCCGGAAATTCACCGCCAGTTGATTCAGCTGCGCAGCCGGCTGGAGTCGCACTACCATGAGGTGCAAGACTTTGAATTCACCATCGAGAAAGGCATTCTGTACTGCCTGCAGACCCGCAACGGCAAGATGAACGCGCGCGCCATGGTGCGCACCTCGGTTGAGATGTTTCATGAGGGTCTCATCACCAAGGAGCGCGCGCTGTTGCGCACCGAGCCCGCCGTGCTGGAGCAACTCCTGGTGCCGCAACTGGCCCCCAATTTCCACGCCAAGTCGCTGGCGCAAGGGCTGTCGGCCTCGCCCGGCGCGGCGTCCGGCAAGATTGTGTTCGATGCCGACACCGCCGAGACGCGCGGGCGTGCCGGTGAAAAAATCATCCTGGTGCGGGAAGAAACCAAACCGGAAGACATTCACGGCTTTTTCCAGGCGCAAGGTATTTTGACCAGCCGGGGCGGCAAGACCTCGCACGCTGCGGTGGTGGCGCGCGGCATGGGCAAGCCTTGCGTATCAGGCTGCGAGCAGATCGTCATCAACGACCAGTTGCGCAGCGCCAAGGTTGGCGACACTGTTCTAAAGGAAGGCGACGTCATCACCATTGACGGTGGTACCGGCCATGTCTACGCGGGCGAAATACCGACCGTCGAGGCCGAATTTTCCGAGGAAATGAACACCCTGCTGGGCTGGGCCGACGAAGTGGCGGTGCTCAAAGTCATGGCCAATGCCGATTCACCGGTCGATGCGCTGCGCGCGCGTGAGTTTGGCGCCATGGGGATCGGCCTGTGCCGCACCGAGCGCATGTTCAATGCCACCGACCGCTTGCCGATCGTGCAGGAAATGATCCTGGCCGAAACGCTGGAAGAGCGGCAGGCGGCACTGGACCGGCTGCTGCCGATTCAGCGCGCGGACTTCAAGGGCATCTTCAAGGCGATGAAGGGCTTGCCCGTCACCGTGCGCCTGCTGGACCCGCCGATGCACGAGTTTTTACCCACTGCGGCGCAGCTTGAGCTCGAAATTGCCCATCTGCACCAATTGCGCGACACCATCAAGGCCCTGGAAGACCTGCCCGAGACCCTCAAGATGCTCAACCCCAAGCTGTACCAGCAATATGCTGACGGCCTGACCCCCTTGATGGGTGCTTTGAGCACTTTCAAGAAGTCACACATGGAGGCCGAAGTCATCGCCAAAAAGGAAAAGATTTTGAAGAAGGTGCGCGCGCTGGCCGAAGTCAACCCGATGCTGGGCCATCGTGGTGTGCGTCTGGGCATCACCTACCCCGAAATCTACTCGATGCAGATCCGCGCGATTCTGGAAGCGGCTGCCCTGTGTGGCAAACAAGGCATCGAGATCTATCCCGAAATCATGGTGCCGCAGGTGGCCACGGTGGAAGAGCTCAAGCGCATTCACAGCTATGTGCAGCGCATCCGGCAGGAAGTGCGCGCCACCCATGGCATCGACGTGCAGTTCAAGTTTGGCTCCATGCTCGAAGTGGTGCGTGCCTGCATGCGCTCCGGGCGCATGGCCGAGATTGCCGAGTTTTTCTCGTTCGGCACCAATGACCTGAGCCAGGCCACGTTCTCCTTCAGCCGCGAGGACGCGGAAAACAAATTCCTGCCCTTCTACAACGAGACCGGCATTCTGGAAGACAACCCGTTCGAGGTGTTGGACATCAAGGGCGTGGGGCAATTGATGAAAATGGCGGTGCAAAACGGCCGCGCCACCAACCCGGACCTGAAAGTGGGCATCTGTGGCGAACATGGCGGGCACCCCGGCTCCATCCGTTTTTGCCATCACATCAAGCTCAACTACGTGTCGTGCTCGGGACCGCGCGTGCCGATCGCGCGCCTGGCGGCGGCACAGGCCAAGTTGCTGGAAGATCAGTACCGGGAACCGGTCTGAGGCCAGCGGCGTCGTGGCTCAATCCGGATTGAGCCGGCGGGCCACCGACCAAGCCCCGTTAGGGCTTGAGGCGCAAGGTCTTGCTGATGAATTGCAGCGCCTGGGGGCTGTCCCATTGTTGGGCGCCGACCTGCTTGGCCAGCACACGGCCCTGGGCATCGACCAGCAAGGTGAGCGGTAATTGCGCCGCCCCCAACATGTTTTCCAGCAACAACTGCTGGTCAATGTAGTGGCTGAAGCTGGTTGGATAGCGTTTCAAAAAGGCGCGTGCCGCCTCCGGGTAGTCGTCGGTCGAAATACCGATCAGCGTCACCTGCTGCCCGGTCTTGCTGCGGGCCAGGCGCTCCAGTGAGCCCATTTCCTGTTGGCACGGGCCGCACCAACTGGCCCACACATTAATGATCAGCGGCTTGCCGCGGTACTGCGACAGCTGACGCGACGGGCCGGACAGCCCCAACATGGTGGCCTCGCGCAGCTGGCTGCCCACTTCGACCTCGCCTGGCGTTTTTTGCATCACC
>NZ_JBAQMD010000097.1:0-4631 GCF_049302455.1 Rhodoferax ferrireducens
GCATACACATCGACACGCGGCAGGTAGCCGGCCTTGGCCTCGCGCACGTCCTGCTCGATGGCCCGCGCGTCGTCCTGCGTGACCAACACGTCCGGGTTGTGCACGATGGCTTTATGGATGGAATCGGACAGGTCGCCAGCCATGACCGGCGAACCGACCAACGAAAGCGCCCCTAGCAACGCCGCTGAACGAACAGTTTTCATGACTGTACCCCTTATGTTGTTGACGGGGCATCAACCCCACCCTGAGTGCCAAGCCGGTTGAGTATATGAAGAAGCCTGGAACAAAAGCTATCAAAAGATTGTGTATTGGGACACTCGACGGCGATCCGCGCGGGTGCGCTCCCGGTACTTTCGCCGCCCTGCAAGCCGGTCTTGCTGCCGCCGGCAGCCACCGATCGTGCCGGCCGATCCTGTGGCAGGCGGGCAAAGCGTGCCAGGTGCTTCGCCGCGTAGGGCGTCGCCATTCCCAGGATGTGGCGCGCCATTTTCACGCGCCAACTCGGCGCGCAGCCGGGCAAGCCCCATCTGTTCGCTCCCCGGCGGGCTGCTCGCTCCGCCCAGCCGACCCTGCTGCTCGGCCTTGATCCAGTTGTGCAACTGGATCCTCGGTCAGGCCGTTCGGACCGGTGCAAAGATCTGCGGAATGTCGCAAAGACGGATTCATGAGTCGACCACTTCCGCAGCGATCCGGTAACCCATCGCCCGGTACCCGCGCCGGCGCTTGTCCCACATTCGGAACAATGCCGGGTGGCCGGTGTCGACGAAATCGATGATTCGAACCCCGGTCTTGGAGACGTGCTCCCGGTGCAGGCGGCCGGCATACTGCTGCAGCGTTCCCTTCCAGGAAACCGGCATCGCCAGTACCAGGGTATCGAGCGGGGGATGGTCGAAGCCCTCACCGACCAGCTTGCCAATCGCCAGCAAGATGCGCGGCGCGTCGGGCGACAAGGCATCCAATTGGGCAATGAGGGCGCCTCGCTGCTTCTTCGAGATTCGGCCGTGTAACACGAACGGGCCCGGCTCATGCCCATCCAGCGCAGCGCGAATGGCGTCGAGATGCTCGGTCCGCTCGGTAAGCACCAGTACCTTGCGGCCCTGTGCGAACGCGCCCTGAATTTCTGCTGCGATCGCGCTGGTGCGGTCCTGATCATTGGCCAGGTGGCGGAGCACATCCTGAATTCCGGCTTCGGATGGCAGATCGATCCGTGCGAAGCGTGACCGCGGCACGACTTCCAAATCCTGGGGAGCACCGGCGGGCTTAGCCGCCGTGTGGCGGATCGGCCCGCACTGCATGAAGATGATCGGCTGCTGGCCATCGCGGCGGATCGGTGTTGCCGTCAGGCCGAGCACGTATTTCGCCCTGGTTCTCTTCAGGATGGCATCGAAGGACACGGCACCAACGTGATGGCACTCGTCGACAATCACCTGCCCGTAGTCCTCCACCAGCGGGTTCACTTCGCCTTGGCGGGACAAGGACTGCATCACCGCAATATCGATCCTGCCTGTAGGCCGGGCCTTGCCGCCACCGATGGTGCCGACTACCCCCTTGCCGACGCCAAGAAAGGCCTGCAGGCGTTCCTGCCATTGCTTGAGCAGTTCGGTGCGATGCACCAGGACCAAAGTGTTCACTCTCCGCCGCGCAATCATCGCAGCGGCCGTCACGGTCTTGCCGAATGCGGTCGGCGCGTAGAGCACGCCGGCATCGTGTTGCAGCATCGCCGAGACAGCTGTCTCCTGGTCAATGCGCAGCGTACCGACGAAGGCGACGTCCAGAGGTGTACCGTCGAAACGCTCGTCCTTCAGATCGCAGGCGATGTCATTGTCGCGGAGCAATGACAGGGCAGCGTCCAAGCAGCCACGAGGCAGAGCGATGTGCTGAGGATAGTTCTCAGCGCAGCCGACGACGCGCGGCTTGTCCCACACCGACATCCGCATCGCCTGGGCCTTATAGAACTCGGGGTTCTGAAAGGCCGCCAGGCGGATAAGGCGGTTGGCCAGCGCCTGCGGCAACTGCGCCTTCTCAAAGTAAATCAGGTTGGCCACGGTGACCGTCAGCGAGCGGGGCATGGTCCCCGCCAACTTCTTCGGAGCAGAACTCTCGCGTTTCCAGGGCATCGCCAAATCTTCATCAGCGATGAAGGTAACGTCCAAGGGGTGGACGCCACCCGTGGCCCGCAGGATGGTTGGCTCGATATCGAATACTGCCATCGGCTGGATGGAAGCCAGGAAGGCCCATTGATCCGCATAGGGACACAGGTCAGCATCGACGAACACGCTGAAACCCATCTCCCTCGGCACCTTTTGCAGCGGCAAGGCAATCAGGTTGCCGAAGCCGCCCTTGGGCATCGTGTCCTGGTTGGGGAACAACCGGTCGTAGGAGCTGAGGTGGAGCTGCCGCGTGCGTGCGCAGGTAGGGCTGATGATGGCCGTGCCCAGCCGTCGGGCATCACGGGCCGAGACACGGCCGGCGAAGAACACCCATGCGTGTGCGCCTTTACCCGAGCGCGAAATTTCCAGCGCGGCCGGTACGCCGAGCTCGTCGCAGGACTGCATGAACGCTCGCGCATCTTCCCACCATTCCGCCTCGTCGAAATCGACAGCCAGGAAGTAGCAGCTGTCGTCCTCCATCAGCGGATAGACGCCGACCGTATGCTCACCGGCCAGATGGTTGTAGATCACCGCGTCCGACAGCGGGATCAGAAGGCGATTGCTGCAATCGCCGCACTTGATGCGCGGCTTCTCGCACACGCCAGCGCGCCACTCATTCGCGCACGCCGGCGCGTAGCCCGACTTGCCCGTGCTCTTGCTCTCCCAACGGACGGGGTAGACGTCGGTGCGACCACGGAACAGTCGGCGAAACAGCGCAACCTTTTCGTCAGTGGACAGCCTGGAGGGTTCCGCTGGCGGCGTCGCAGGCTGTAGCGTTGGACGCCACTCGATGCCGTGCGATTCGAGCAGCGCGATCAGGCGCGTGTTCTCGGCTCGCAGTGCAGCCAGTTCATCGCGATCTGCCATCAAACCCGAACTCTGCAAAGAGATCGTCCATGTCGTCGCCGACGCCATAGCCGCAGTTATGGCTGATGTTACGCACGGCATCCAGGCGCGCCGTCAGCGCGGAGCGGAAATGGTGAGGCAACGCATCGATGGTCTTCAGCGCCTGCCCGAACATCCGCACCAGCGCGTCACAGTAACCCTCGTCCTGCAAGCCGACATCATTGCTGAAGCCGGCTGCGAGCTCACAGTAGAACACCATGAGTTCAGCTAACCCTTCCGGCTGGCCGATGGCCTTCTTGTAGTCCGAGATGGCTTTCTTGGCCTTGGCCACCGAAGTGTCCTGGTGCTTGACCACATCCGGCCAGAGCCAGCGGTCTATCGTGGCATTGTATGGCTTCAGCACGTCGCCGAGCGCAAAGCGCGCGTGCAGGAAGGTCTGGTTATTCTTGCTGGCCGCGTACAGGTCATGCACCAGGCCAATCAGGGCGGCACGGTCGAAGTCGCCCAGCTTGGCTTTGACATCGCTCCAATTGGGCGCGACTTTCTTCGTAGCCACCCGACCTATTCCTTATCGCTGTCTGGTGGGCTGGCAGCCTCGATCTGCCTGAGCACCCGGTCAAAGTCGCTTTCGAACAGTCGGTCCTGCACGATCCGATACTTCTCGAATTCGCTCTCCGCGTGCGCCTTGGCGATTTCCGCCGTGACCTTGCCTGCGTCCTGCAACACTTCCCGGTCCGTGGCCTCGATGAAGCGGTTCAGTCGCGTTTCCCAATCCTGCATGGTCATGGGGATCTTGCGCTGCGCCATGTCCTCGGCCACATCCAGATAGGCGTTGACCAGGCGGGAGAGTTGCGCCATTTCGTGCTCGGTGAGGTAGTTCTTGGCCACCACCACATCGAACTTCTGGATCTTGCCGCTGGGCGCATCCTTCCACGAGGTCAGCCCCATGTGGTCCTTGCCGGCATCTGCACGCTGGTAGATGACCTCGGCCGCCGTCTGGCCATGGATTGCCCAATGCAGCTTGTTTTGCACCGTGGCGAAAAAACGCTTGGTGGCCTGCGCCGTCACGTCGTAGTCGATTGCCGTGGCGTAGATGTCGGTGATCTTCTGGTAGAACTTGCGCTCCGAGAGGCGAATCTCCCGGATGCGCTGCAGCTGCTCTTCGAAATACTGCTCGGTGAGGATGGAGCCGCCCGCCTTGATGCGCTCATCGTCCATTACGTAGGCCTTGATGGTGAACTGCTCGATGATCCCGGTGGCCCACTTGCGGAACTGCACTGCGCGCTCGGAATTGACCTTGTAGCCCACGGCGATAATGGCGGGGAGCTTGTAGTGCAGGGTGTTGTAGCTTTTGCCGTCGGAGGCAGTTATCCGGAATTTCCGGATAACTGAATCTTCCTGCAACTCGCTGTCTGCAAAGATTTTTTTCAGGTGTTCATTCACCGTCCGCACGTTCACGTCGTAAAGCACCCCCATCATCTTCTGGGTCAGCCAGATACTCTCGTCGGCATAGACGGCCTCAACGCCACCGCCACCGCCACCGGTGGCCGCCACAAAGGTCAGGTACTCGGCCGCCGACGAGCGGACAAGGGACACCTCTTTTTTCTTGGGAACTTGCGATGGATTCTTCTTGGT
>NZ_JBAQMD010000098.1:0-66848 GCF_049302455.1 Rhodoferax ferrireducens
TCGCCAGGGTTTACGACATTGAGCGCGAAGTCAAAGAACTGCTTCCCGATGAACGAAGGCGAATACGCCAGGAGAAATCAAAACCACTGCTGGATGCTTTGCATCAGTGGATGATCCTGAATCGGCAGAAGATCACGGATGGTTCAGCCACGGCCAAAGCGTTGGATTACAGCCTGCGTCGCTGGTCTGCGCTGACGCGTTTCCTCTCCGACGGTCAACTGCCGGTGGACAACAACCACATCGAAAACCAGATCCGTCCGATTGCCATCGGGAGGAATTATCCAAGACAGAAACAACTGGCTGTTTGCGGGATCACTGCGTGCGGGCAAGCGCGGTGCTGCTGTGATGAGTCTGATCCAGAGTGCCAGGCTCAATGGGCATGATCCGTTTGCCTACCTCAAGGATGTTCTAACCCGGTTGCCTACGCAGCGGGCAAGTCAGATTCATGAACTGTTGCCGCATCGCTGGCAGCCGCAAATTCAATTCACTTGATTCCCAGACACAGCCACTGCGCTGTGGTCAAGATGGGTTGGCTGCGTGCTTACTACCCGTCTCCACGATGTGGCAATGGTGGGTGAACCGGTCCAGCAGCGCCGTCGTCATCTTGGCATCAATAAACACGGCCGACCACTCAGAGAAGCTCAAGTTGGTGGTAATCACCGCACTGGTGTGCTCGTACAGCTTGGAGAGCAGGTGAAACAGCAAGGCAACACCGGATTAACGCCAGAGCGGGCCTTGCAGTCCCTACGCGGAATTCAGCATCACAGGGTACCTGGATTGGGAGTACGCTTTGGTGGCGCAGTTGGGGCGCAATGGCAGGCCCCATTTATCGCTCATCTAATAGCAGAGAGGATTTCTCGTTCGAGAGCTCCGGTGGCTACGCACTCGGCAGCACGGCCGTCAGAACCGGCCGGAAAAGAAGTACCGCCGCCCGAGTTGAACGAAATGCTATCCGTGCTGGATTGAGGGAAGTTGTTTGCAACGTTTCGGATAACTTGCTGCCGTTGAACTACGTATCGAGTGTTCGCAGTGACTCTGGTTTGAGTGGGAGACAACTCCTCGAATACAAGATTGACTCGACCTTCCAATGACATTTTCCGTTCAATGTTGAAAAGCCCGGTTCCCGGAAGCATTATTTCGTAGGTCTGGTGGCCCTTTGCCCCCGCAAACTCATAGGTGCGCTCGCCTCGCGCATTTTTTACATATGAGGTTATGCGCCCACAATCGATGTACTTCTCGGGTTCGCCGTTGTAACTAACATTTATGAGTCCTGAGGACTTGTCGAGGTTGTTAATCATGAAAAATTGCTTCCCAAGTTCTGGAACGCTAGCGTTCCACACTGCTTCGCGTGGCTTGTCGACTACCTTGACATTCGAGGACGAAGTGGTTTGCGAGATTGGTCGAATGTAGTCAACTTTTCCTGCGCAGGCTGTGAGTGCGAGAACAGCTATAGTGATAACGTAAAGGCGCATGTGAATCCTCCCTGTTTGGTTTTTCAAATGGTGGTGCTTTAACCGCGATCTAATGTACAGGAAGCCCAGCGTAGTCATTTCACCGTGCATTTGCCCTTAGCTGACAGGCTGAAATGCTTACCATTTCAGCCGTCAATCGAAAACTCTCAATGTCAGCATGCAGTCTTGAAGAGTCAGTGGCTGCGGAGTTGAGAAATTTTCTCTTGAAGGGGCGGTTCCATCTGCTCAACCGACGATCACATAAATCGATACCTACCATTCAGCTTCACGACTTGTCTGTCGTGAATGTGGCAAGGAATTCAACTACCCAACCTACGCAAACCCAGCCAGATCGCGCAAACGCCGATGCGCCACGTCTTCCAGATCCGGCGGCACGGACTGCCTGGAATTCAGGTAATGGTTGCTGAAGACCTCCAGATAGGTCTCCAGCGTCTCGGCCGCATGTGTCTCGCCGCCCAAGGCCAGGCATAGTGCGGCCACCTCCGATGTGCACAGGTGGTCATCGCGGGTCGAGCGGCGCAGGCGGTAGCGCGAGAGTTGTTCGGGTTGCAGGCTGAGCACCGGCAAGTGGTTCAGATAGGGGCTTTTGCGAAACATCTTGCGTGCCTGCGACCAGGTGGCATCCAGCAGGACAAACAGCGGGCGTTTGCCGGCAAGCACGGGCACCTCGGTCACGACGCGCTCAGGGGCGACATACTCGCCGGGAAACACCAGATAGGGCGCCCATTGCGGGTCGGCCAGCAGAGTCAGCAAGGCGGGGTCCACTTGCGTGCGCGACCAGCCAAAAGCGGCGGTGTCCGGCACCACGTCGGCGATCAACCAGCCGGTATTGCTGGGTTTGAGCGGCTCCATGTCACACATGATCAGGCACATACCAGCGCGGGTAGTCACCTGGGGCCGCAAGGCACACAGGCAGTGGCTGAAGATCACCCGGCAAGCGGGACAGCGCGGCGCGTGCGAACCGCGGGCAACAAAGGGCTTGTCAAGGCTCGCCAGGCTCGCCCTGCGCTGCTCGCGCAGGCGGGCGACCGCATGGCTCATGCCAGGTGTTTTCCGGCGATGCCGGCCAGCTCGAACATCGTCACCTGCGGCTTGCCGAACACGGCCAGCAGTTTGGCGTCGGCGTTGATGTTGCGTTTGTTGACGGCGTCCTGCAGATTGTTGGCCTTGATGTAGTCCCACAGCTTCTTGATGACCTGCGGCCGCGCCACCGGCTCGGCGCCAATCACGGCGGCCAATGCCGCGCTGGGCTGCAGGCCGGCGGCTGGGCTGGCCACTTTTTTGACCGCTGCCTTGCGCGGCGTTTTGGCGCTGGCCTTGACCGCGGCTTTGGGACTGGCTACTTTTTTAGCTGCCTTTTTGGCTGTAGCCCCCGTTGTTGCTGCCTGAATTGCTCCTGTTTTGGTAGCTACTGCGGCCCCGGCTGCCGACTTGGCGGCGGTCTTGCGCGGCGGGAATTTGCTCGGTGCAAACTCAAAATTCACTTTGCCGGCCTCGGCGTCCCAGGCCAGCATGGCTTTGAAGCCGCGCCGGGTGCGCATGGAGACAAACTTGTCGAGCAAATCGGTCTTGCCGGTGGCCAGCAACTTGTGCATCTGCTCGCGCTCAACCGGCTGCTGCAGGATGATCTGGCCGGTCTTGAAGTCGCAGCTGGGCGTGGCCTGGGCGTCGGTGGGCACGGACTTCTCGCAGACGTAGTTCTTGCCATGTTCAAACACGGCGCTGCCGCACTTGGGGCAGGCGCCCAGTGACTCCTGGCCGCTGAAGTCGATCAGTTCACCGCTTTCCTCGCCTTTTTTGTCGTCGCCAAAGTCAAATTCGAGCTTGTAGTTTTTGGTCTCTTCGTCGAACTTGATCACCATCTCAGCCGTGAACGGCCAGCCCGCCTTGGAGCGGAAACCGTCCAGCGGGCCAATCTTTTTGTCGCGTAGAAACTGCTCCACTTCGGCCACTTCAAAGGTGCGCCCGGCTGGTGTTTTCCCGAACGAGAAGCCGCAGCCTTCCTCCGCGCCGGTCTTGCCGGTGCAGGTGTAGCGGCGGTAGTTTTCCTTGATGATGCCGCCGCAGTTCGGGCACGGTGCGGTCAAAGTGGCGTAGTTGCCGGGTACGGTGTCGCGGTCGTATTCCTTGGCCTGTTTCACCATGCGCTCGGTCATGGCGGCAATCTCGGCCATGAAGTCGGCCCGGCTGAGCTGACCGTGCTCCATCAGTGCCAGCTTGTGTTCCCACTCGCCGGTCAATTCGGCTTTGGACAACTCCTTGACATCCAGGCCGCGTAAGAGCGTCATGAGCTGAAACGCCGATGCGGTGGGGATCAGCTCGCGGCCTTCGCGCAGCATGTATTTCTGGGTCAGCAGGCCTTCAATGATGCTGGCGCGGGTGGCCGGCGTGCCCAGGCCTTTTTCGTGCATGGCGGCACGCAGCTCATCGTCTTCAATGGTTTTCCCGGCGCCTTCCATGGCGCCCAGCAGCGTGGCCTCGGTGTAGCGCGCGGGGGGCCGGGTTTTCAGGCCGCGGGCCTCGACCGTCTGCGCCGTGACGCGTTCACCGGGCTGCACCGGCACCAGGCGCTGGCCCTTGTCGCCGTCTTTGGCGCCGTCACGATCCGTCACTTCATCGACGGCCTCTTTGCCATAAATGGCCAGCCAGCCGGGCTTGACCAGCACCTTGCCTTCGGTCTTGAAGCTGTGGCCGACGGCAACGGAAATTCGGGTCGTGATCTGGTATTCAGCGTTGGGGAAAAACACCGCCATGAAGCGGCGCACCACCAGGTCATAAATCTTCTGCTCAGCTTCGCTCAAGCCGCTGGGCGCCTGCAGGGTCGGGATGATGGCAAAGTGGTCGCTCACCTTGCTGTTGTCAAAGATGCGTTTGCTGGGGCGAATGTAGTTGTTGTTCAGCGCCGTCAAGGCGTGCGGTGCCAGATGGCGCATGGCGCTTTTTGAGAGCATCTCGAACGTTTGCTTGACCACCGGCAGGTAGTCCTCGGGCAGCGCGCGCGAGTCGGTGCGCGGGTAGGTCAGGGCTTTGTGACGCTCGTACAGGCTTTGCGCAATCGACAGCGTGGTTTTGGCGGAAAAGCCGAACTTGCCGTTGGCTTCACGCTGCAGAGAAGTCAAGTCAAACAGCAAGGGAGAAGCTTGCGTGGTCGGCTTGCTCTCTTCGGTGACGCTGGCGGGCTGGCCACGCACGGCGTCGGCAATCGCCTGCGCCTCGCGCTGCTGCCACAGGCGGTCGGCCTTGAGCTCCGGGTCGGCCTCCTCAAGGTTACCGGCGGCGGCATTGGCGGCGGCTTTTTTCCACTGCGGGTCAAACCATTTGGCGGGGTAGTCGCCCGCCTGCGCGGCGAAGGTGGCGTGCACCTCCCAATAGTCGCGCGACACAAAGGCGCGGATTTTTTCCTCGCGCTCCACCACCACGCTCAAGGTCGGTGTTTGCACCCGGCCCACGGTGGTCAGAAAGAAGCCGCCGTCGCGCGAGTTGAACGCCGTCATGGCGCGCGTGCCGTTGATGCCGACCAGCCAGTCGGCCTCCGAGCGGCAACGCGCCGCGTCGGCCAGCGGCAACATTTGTTCGTTGGAGCGCAGCGTGTTGAAACCATCGCGAATGGCTTGCGGCGTCATGGATTGCAGCCACAAGCGGCGCACCGGTTTGCCCAGCGGCTTGGCCCCGCCCGCGTATTGCTCGATCAGGCGAAAGATCAGCTCGCCCTCGCGCCCGGCATCGCAGGCGTTGATGAGCTGGTCCACATCCTTGCGCTTGGCCAGTTTGACCACGGCGTTCAGGCGCGTTTTGGTTTTGTCCACCGGCTTGAGGTCAAAGTGCGGCGGAATCACGGGCAGGTGGGCAAAGCTCCACTTGCCGCGCTTGACGTCAAATTCTTCCGGCGCCTGAATCTCCAGCAAGTGGCCTACCGCACTGGTGACGACATAGCTGTCGCTTTCAAAATGCTCGTCGTGCTTGTCGAACTTGCCCGCCACCGGCGTGAGGGCGCGCACGATGTCTTGGGCAACTGACGGTTTTTCGGCAATGATCAATGTTTTCATCTGACTACAATCCAGTTTCTCGCGGGCGCCCGGGCGCTCGCACACACGTGGGCACGCACACACGCGCCCATACGAGTTCACGATACCAAATTTTTTAGGCCGGTCCCCAAGTGAGCAAGAAAAACGCCCCCGCAGGCAATCGCCGCATTCAAACCCGGCGCTCCGGTGTCCATGGCAAGGGGGTGTTTGCCGTGCAGCCGATTGCCGAGGGCGAAACCCTGATCGAGTACGTGGGCGAGATCATCAGCTGGCCCGAGGCGCAGGCGCGCCATCCCCATGACCCGGGCAACCCCAACCACACGTTTTATTTTCACGTCGATGAAGACCATGTGATTGATGCGCTGTACGGTGGCAACTCGTCGCGCTGGATCAACCATGCATGCGACCCGAACTGCGAGGCCGAAGAGCAAAACGGCCGCATCTTCATCAAGGCCTTGCGCAACATCGAGGCGGGCGAAGAATTGAACTACGACTACGGCCTGATCATCGACGAGCGTTACACCCCCAAGCTCAAGGCCGAATACCCGTGCTGGTGTGGTTCCGCCAAGTGCCGCGGCACGCTGCTGGCGCCCAAACGCGGCCGCCGCTAACGAGGCATGGACACCCACGTCTTGGACGCCATCCGGGAGGCTGTGCAGCCCGACCTGCCCGGCTTTCGCGTCGAGTGGCTGCCCCAAATCGATTCCACCAACAGCGAGTTGATGCGCCGCGCCCGTGCCGGGCGGCTGGAGCCGGTGCTGCTGGTGGCCGGGCAGCAAACCGCCGGGCGCGGGCGTTTGGGGCGGCAGTGGCTCAGTGACACTGGCGCCGACGCCAAACTGGGCAGCGAGGGTTCCCTTACTTTTTCGCTTGGCTTGCCATTGGCGCCGCTGGACTGGTCTGGCCTGTCCCTGGCCGTGGGTGTCAGCGTGGTCCGCAGTCTTCATCCCGATCTGCGTTTGAAGTGGCCCAATGATGTGTGGCTGCGCGATCGCAAGCTGGCGGGCATTCTGATTGAAACCGCCAATCTGGCCGACACCCCCGAGGCTCGCTATGCCGTGGTCGGCGTCGGCATCAACATGAAACCGCGTGCTGCCACCGGCTTGAGCACGCCGCCGGCTTGGCTGGGCGAGGTGTTGCCAGGCGTGGAAGCGCCAGAGGCGCTGCTGCGTATTGCCGCGCCGCTGGTGCGAGCGCTCAAGCTGTTCGAGGCCAACGGGTTTTCAACTTTCCAGACCGGTTTTAACGAGCGGGACGCGTTGGGCGGCCTGGCCGTTACCCTCAGCGACGGCACGACGGGTGTTGCGCAGGGTGTGGATGGCATGGGCGCCTTGCTGGTGCACACGGCGCACGGCCTGAAGAAAATTACCAGCTCCGAAGTGAGTCTGCGGCCCCTGAACCCGCCGTCCTACGAAAATCTCTAGCCCTCCCCAGCGAAGACCGCTTGCCGGCACTCTATCGACCATGCTACGTTCTTTTGTCCTGGCCCTGCTGCTGATCAATGGTCTTTACTTCGCCTGGTCGCAGGGTTTTTTGCAGTCTTTGGGGCTTGCGCCCGCAGCGCAGACCGAACCCCAGCGCCTGGCCCAGCAGATCAAACCCGAGGCCTTGCAGGTGCGCACGGGGCGGGAGTTGCGCCTGACTGCGGCGCCGCCCGTGGCACCCAAGCCCGGCACGTGCTGGCAGGCAGGCGTGTTTGAAGGGGCTCAGGCCATGCTGCTGCGCGAGGCACTGGTCGCGGCAGATTTGCCCGCAGGCGCGTGGTCGCTGGACCCGGTCCTGGAGCCCGGGCGCTGGATCGTCTACATGGGCAAATTCGCCAATGCCGAGGCACTGGCGAAAAAAAGTGCAGAGCTCGCCACCTTGAAACTGAAAATTGAGCCCTTGAAAGACCCGGCGTTGCGCCCGGGACTGTCGCTGGGCGGCTACGAGACGCAGGCAGCGGCCAATGCCGCACTCGCCGTCCTGGTCCAGCGCGGTGTGCGCACGGCGCGGGTGCTGCCAGAGCGCGCCGAGGTGCGCGGTGTGATGCTGCGGCTACCCGCGGCCGATGAAGCGCTGCGCCGCAAGCTCGATGCGCTCAAGCCCGTGCTGGCAGACAAGGCCTTGAGCCCGTGCCCGTGAGCGCCCGCCCGGGCGTCAGGCCGGCGCCGGCTCGGAGCTGCTGGCCCAAAAGCGCACGCTGAAGCGGGCACCCGGGCGCGTCTGCCCGGGGTGGGTGGGCTCCAGGCTGACCGTGGCGTTGTGCTGGTGCGCGATTTCCATCACGATCGGCAAGCCCAAGCCGGTGCCATCGGCCTCGGTCCCCAGCGCGCGGTAAAAGGGCTGGAAGATCAGCTCGCGCTCGACCTCCGGCACGCCGGGGCCGGAGTCCTCCACCTGCAGCATCAGCGTCTTGCCAAACGGGTCGGTCAGCACCCGCGCCGTGATGACGCCGGGTTGGCTCAGGCTGGACGGCGTGTAGTTGATGGCGTTGTCCACCAGGTTGCGTATCAGCTCCTTGATCAGCGTCGGGTTACCCGCCAACTGGCCTGATTCGGTGCCCGGTTGCGTGCCTTCATAACCCAGATCAATCTGTTTTTCAATCGCCCTTGGTACGCAGTCGCGCACCACCGCCATGGTCAGCTCGGCCAGATCGCAGACCTGGCGCGGCATCGCCTGGCCACTGCTTTCGGCCCGTGCCAGCGCCAGCAACTGGTTGACGCTGTGGGTCGCCCGGATACTGGCGCGGCCGATCTGGCGCAGCGATTGTTTCAACTCTTCGGCGCTCGCCCCCTCGCGTTGCGCCAGCTCCGCCTGCATGCGCAGCCCCGCCAGCGGTGTCTTGAGCTGATGGGCCGCGTCGGCCAGAAAACGCTTTTGGGTCGCAATCGAGTCTTTCAGCCGCAGCAGGAGGTCGTTGACCGAATGCACCAGGGGTGCCACTTCCAGCGGCACGGCCTGCGCCTCGATCGGGCTCAAGTCGTCGGGTTTGCGCGCCCGAATGCGCTCTTCGAGCTGATGCAGCGGCTTGATGGCCTGCACCAGCGCCACCCATACCAGCAGAACCGCCATGGGCAGGATGGCAAACTGCGGCAACATCACGCCCTTGACAATTTCGGTCGCCAGCAGGGATCGTTTTTCCAGGGTTTCAGCCACCTGCACCAGCGCCGGTTTGGCGCCGGGTAGCGGCAACTTGACCCAGGTGTAGGCGACCTTGACCTCGTCGCCGTGCACCACGTCGTCACGAATGCGAACCTCCCCCGGCTCGAAGCCCTCTTCTTTGGGCGGCAAGGGCATCTCACGCTCGCCGCTCAGGTACTCGCCACGGGTGCCCAGCACCTGGTAATAGACCGTGTCGGCGTCGTTGGCACGCAGCAGTTCGCGCGCTGGCAGGGGCAGGCGAAATTGCGCCCGCTGGTCGCTGATGGTGACCAGCTGCGCCAGCGCCCGCACGTTGTACTCCAGTGCCCGGTCAAACGGCTTGCCTGCAATGTTTTGAGCGACCAGCCAGGTCAACACCAGACTGACCGGCCACAGCAACAACAGGGGCGTGAGCATCCAGTCCAGGATTTCACCGAACAGGGAACGCTGTTCGTGGTGGGGAATAGTCACGGTGCTGCGCGCCGAGGCGACCTCATCAAATTATTTGGGGATTTTTTCCAGGCAGTAGCCCAGGCCGCGCACCGTGGCAATGCGGATGGGGCCTTTTTCAATTTTTTTGCGCAGACGATGGATGTAGACCTCAATGGCGTTGTTGCTCACCTCTTCACCCCATTCGCAGAGTCGCTCGACCAGCTGGTCCTTGCTCACCAGACGGCCGACGCGCTGCAGCATCACTTCGAGCAGCCCGAGTTCGCGGGCCGACAGCTCCACCATCACGCCGTCGATGGTGGCGACGCGGCCGGACTGGTCATAAATCAAGGGGCCGTGTTTGATGGTGCTGCTGGCCGAGCCCATGCCGCGGCGGCTTAACGCGCGTACCCGGGCTTCAAGTTCATGCAGGCTGAAGGGCTTGGCCATGTAGTCATCGGCACCCAGGTCCAGCCCTTTGACGCGTTCTTCCACGCCGTCGGCGGCGGTCAGGATCAGCACGGGTAGCGCGGAGCCGCGGGCGCGCAGTTTCTTCAAGACTTCGAGTCCGTGCATTTTGGGCAGGCCCAGGTCCAGGATCAACAGGTCGAATTCGGTGTTGGTCATCAGCGCGGCGTCGGCTTCCGTTCCGCTGGCGACATGGTCGACGGCGGCGCCCGAACTGCGCAGGGTTCGCAGCAGGCCGTCGGCCAGTACCTGATCATCTTCGGCAATCAGAATTCGCATCTTTGACTCCTCGTTGGGGTGGTGCCTGAGACCTTGTCAGGCTCTTGTCAGCCGATTCTAGGCGTCCCTGCAGGGACACTGTATTTCGTCAAATGAGTCTGACATTCACGCGGCATACGCTTCCAGGCCAAGCGCCATGACCGTGGCTACTTCCGTGCCGACCGCCGTGCGCAGCTCGGCCTGTGCCTGCACCACCGCTTGCCGGTACGCCTGCAGCCAGCTCAGGCCCACGGGGGTGAACACAATGCGCCGTGCCCGGGCATCGTGTGTCTCCTGCACGCGCAAGACCAGGCCCCAGGCCTCGCATTGATCCACCAGCTTGCCCATGGCCTGCTTCGTCATGCTGGCGCGCTGCGCCAGCTCGGTCAGGCGGGCGCCGCCTTGCGCCAGGTGCCGCGTGATGTGGATGTGGGAGGCGCTCAAACGCCCGCGTGCTGCCAGGTTCGACAGCGCCAGCGGCACGTCGTCATTACGCGCCATCAGTGCCAGCACGCGGGCATCAAACTTTTGCAGCGCCTGGCCCAGCCAATGACCTACATGCGCCTGGCGCCAGTCGTCGGGCAGGATCGCTTGCGCTGCGGGCGTCGTCTCCTGCGGCTGTGGGGCGAGGGCGCCAGGCCGGGCCAAGTCGGGTCGTTCAAACATGGCTTGAATAGTAAGCCAAATTGACTAAAAAATGTATTTACAGATTTGAACAACAGCCGCTAAACTACTGTTCAAGCATCCAGCCTGTCATTAAAGCCAGAGGATGCGGCAGATTTGCCCAGATTCAACCGGTTCCTATTTTCAAGGAGATTTTCATGGATGCACCCGTCGTCGCTCTCAAGGCCCCCACACCCACACCCACACCCGCCCCCACCCCGATCAACAGCGAAAAAGCCAAGGCCCTGCAAGTGGCGCTGGCCCAGATCGAGAAGCAGTTTGGCAAGGGCACCATCATGCGACTGGGCGAGGGTGAGGTGATCGAAGACATCCAGGTGGTGTCGACCGGCTCGCTCGGTCTGGACATTGCGCTGGGCGTGGGCGGTCTGCCGCGCGGGCGGGTGGTCGAGATCTACGGCCCGGAGTCCTCCGGCAAGACCACGCTCACGCTGCAGGTGATTGCCGAAATGCAAAAGACAGGTGGCCAGTGCGCTTTTATCGACGCCGAGCACGCGCTTGATATCCAGTACGCCCAAAACCTCGGCGTCAATCTGCAAGACCTGCTGATCAGCCAGCCCGATACCGGTGAGCAGGCGCTGGAAATTGTGGACAGTCTGGTGCGCTCGGGTGCGGTGGACCTGATCGTGGTCGACTCGGTCGCGGCGCTCACGCCCAAGGCCGAGCTGGAGGGTGAAATGGGCGACTCCTTGCCTGGCCTGCAAGCCCGGTTGATGAGCCAGGCGCTGCGCAAACTCACGGCCCACATCAAGAAGACCAATTGCATGGTGATCTTCATCAACCAGATTCGCATGAAGATTGGCGTCATGTTTGGCAGCCCCGAGACCACCACCGGCGGCAATGCGCTGAAGTTTTACGCCTCGGTGCGACTCGATATCCGGCGTACCGGCACCATCAAAAAAGGGGACGTGGCGATTGGCAACGAAACCAAGGTCAAGGTCGTCAAGAACAAGGTGGCGCCGCCGTTCAAGACCGCTGAATTCGACATTTTGTTCGGCGAGGGCATCAGCCGCCAGGGCGAGATCATCGACATGGGTGTGAATGCCAACATCCTCGACAAGTCGGGCGCCTGGTATGCCTACAACGGCGAAAAAATCGGCCAGGGCCGTGACAATGCGCGCGACTTCCTGCGCGAGAACCCCGCGCTGTCGCAAGAGATCGAAAACAAGGTGCGCGCCTCGCTCGGCATACCCTTGTTGCCAGGCGCCCCAGAGCCCGATGTCAAAGCCAAAGCTGCCGGCAAAAAGGCGGCCTAGTTCTCGTGTCATTTGCCCAGCCTTCGCTCAAAGGCCGCGCCTTGCGGCTGCTCAGTGGCCGCGAGCATTCGCGTGCCGAGCTGATGCAAAAGCTGCAGCGTTTTGAAGAAGAGCCCGGCAGCTTGGCTCAGGCCCTCGATGAGCTGCAAGCCAAAGGTTTCATCAACGAGCAGCGGGTGATTGAGTCGGTGCTGTACCGCCGCGCCGCCAAGCTGGGCACGGCACGCATCAAGCAAGAGCTGCAAGGCAAAGGCCTGGAGCCCCAGGCGGTCAGCGCCGCGCTGGCCGGTCTGCAGGCCTCGGAACACGAGCGGGCGCTGGCGGTCTGGCAGAAAAAATTTGGCACGGTGGCGGTGGACGGCGCCGACGCGGCGCGCCAGATGCGGTTTCTGGCGGCACGGGGGTTTAACGCTGAAGTGATCCGGCGTGTGGTCGCCGGGCGGCGGGGCGAGTGAACCGGCTGTTGACTTGTTTTATAAGCCAAATCAGGCTCTAGCCCCCGTGTAATAAGCGTTATTAGCTATCAATACTATAGCTAATTTGGCAAGCTACAGCCCCAGCATCAACTGCAAGTTCTGCACCGCAGCGCCGCTGGCACCTTTGCCCAGGTTGTCCAGGCGCGCCACCAGCACGGCGTGGTGAAAGTCATCGCGTACTTGCTTGTTGGCGAACACGCGCAGTTCCATCCGGTTGGTGTCTACCAGTGCCAGCGGATCGAGCTTGTTGTCCGGGGTGGCGGGCAGCACGCTGACCCACTCGCTGCCCGCGTAATGCTGCGTCAGCGCGTCCTGCAAGTCCTGCGCGCTCACGTGCCCCGGCAAGAGATCCAGATGCAGGGGTACTTGCACCAGCATGCCCTGCCTGAAATTGCCCACTGAGGGGATGAACAAGGGGCGGCGCAGCAAGCCGGTGTATTTCATGATCTCGGGAATGTGCTTGTGTTTCAAGCCCAGGGCGTACAGCTCAAACGCGGGTGCTTCGCCTTTTTCATAGGCCTCGATCATCGGGCGGCCACCACCCGAGTAGCCGCTGATGGCGGGCAGGGTGATGGGAAAATCTTTGGGGATCAGGCCCGCATCAATGAGCGGGCGCAGCAGTGCGATGGCCCCGGTGGCGTAGCAGCCCGGATTGGCGACCCGGCGTGCCTGGGCCACCGCCTCCCGTTGCCCCGCAACGAGTTCCGGAAAACCAAACACCCAGCCTGGCGCCGTGCGGTGCGCGGTGGAGGCGTCAATGATCTTGGGGCCGATCTGGCCGGTGGCACGCGCCATGTCGTCGATCATGGCGACCGATTCAATCGCGGCTTCGTCGTGCAGACAAAGCACCACCAGGTCAACCTGTGCCATCAGGGCGCGCTTGGCGGCCGCATCCTTGCGCTGTTCAGGCGCAATACTGATCAGCTCAATGCCCGGCAAGGTTTGCAGGCGCTCACGGATTTGCAGACCGGTGGTACCGGCTTCGCCGTCAATAAAAATCTTGTGCATGGTTCATCTCGGTCGGGAGGTGCTGGCTTGTCCTGTCAGCTGGCCTCAGGCTTGGTGCATTGCAGCATGATACAGTTGGAGGCTGCGTTGTCCAGTGCCTGCCGTAGAGTCCTCAAACTCTGCCGCCGGATGAAAAACTACCTGTTCCTGAGAGAGCCTTCATGAAAATTCACGAGTACCAAGGCAAGGAAATCTTGCGTCAAGCTGGTGTACCGGTGCCGCGCGGCATTCCGGCCTTCACCGTTCAAGAAGCGGTGGAAGCCGCTCAAAAACTCGGCGGCCCGGTTTGGGTGGTCAAGGCCCAGATCCACGCCGGTGGCCGCGGCAAGGGTGGCGGCGTGAAGCTGGCCCGCTCGATCGACGAGGTCAGAAAGCTCGCCGGTGAAATCCTGGGCATGCAGCTGGTCACGCACCAGACCGGCCCCGAAGGGCAAAAAGTTCGCCGCCTGCTGATTGAAGACGGCGCCGACATTCAAAAAGAATACTACGTGTCCGCCGTGACCGATCGTGCCAGCCAGCGTGTGGCCATGATCGTCTCCAGCGAGGGCGGCATGTCGATTGAAGATGTGGCGCACGACACGCCCGAGAAAATCATCACCGAGATCGTGGACCCCGCCACCGGCCTGACCGTTGCGCAAGCCACCAAACTGGCCAACGCCATCGGCGTGCCTGCCGGCTCGACCGCGCAAGCCGTGGACGTGCTGCAAAAGGTTTACAAGGTCTACATGGACACCGATGCCTCGCTGGTTGAAATCAACCCGATGATTCTGGAAGGCAATGGCAATATCAAGGCGATCGACGCCAAGTTCAACTTTGACGACAACGCGCTGTTCCGCCATCCCGAGATCGTGGCTTACCGCGATCTCGACGAAGAAGACCCGGCCGAAGTGGAGGCCAGCAAGTTTGACCTGGCCTACATCAGCCTGGACGGCAACATCGGCTGCCTGGTCAATGGCGCTGGTCTGGCGATGGCCACCATGGACACCATCAAGTTGTTCGGCGCCTCGCCGGCCAACTTCCTGGACGTGGGTGGCGGCGCCACCCCCGAGAAGGTGACCGAAGCCTTCAAGATCATGCTGAAGAACCCCAACGTCAAGGTGATTCTGGTCAACATCTTTGGCGGCATCATGAAATGCGACACCATTGCGGCCGGCGTCATTGCGGCTTGCAAGGCCGTGAACCTGAATGTGCCGCTGGTGGTGCGCATGAAGGGCACCAACGAAGAGCTGGGCAAAAAACTGCTGGCCGAATCCGGCCTGCCCATCATCAGCGCCGATACCATGGCCGACGCAGCGCAAAAAGCGGTGGCTGCCGTTAAAGCAGCCTGAGACTGACTAGGAACAAATCATGTCCATCCTCATCAATAAAGACACCAAGGTCATCACCCAAGGCATCACCGGCAAGACCGGTCAGTTTCACACCGAAAAGTGCCAGGAATATGCCAATGGCAAGAACTGTTTCGTCGCCGGGGTGAACCCCAAAAAGGCGGGCGAGAAGATTTTTGACATCCCGATTTTTGCCTCCGTCAAGGAAGCTGCCAGCCAGACTGGCGCGACCGTGTCGGTTATTTACGTGCCACCGGCTGGCGCAGCCGCCGCGATCTGGGAGGCCGTGGAGGCCGACCTGGACTTGGCGATCTGCATCACCGAGGGCATCCCGATCCGGGACATGCTCGAAGTGCGCAACAAAATGCGCGCCAAGGTGGCGGCCGGTGGCAAGGAAACCCTGCTGCTCGGCCCCAACTGCCCGGGCTTGATCACGCCCGACGAGATCAAGATCGGCATCATGCCCGCGCACATTCACCGCAAGGGCCGCATCGGGGTGGTCAGCCGCTCCGGCACGCTCACCTATGAAGCGGTGGCGCAGCTGACTGAAATTGGGCTCGGTCAGTCCAGTGCCGTCGGCATTGGCGGCGACCCGATCAATGGTCTCAAGCACATCGACATCATGCGTTTGTTCAACGACGATCCCGATACCGACGCGGTCATCATGATTGGCGAAATCGGCGGCCCGGACGAAGCCGACGCAGCACGCTGGTGCAAAGCCAACATGAAGAAACCGATTGTTGGCTTCATCGCCGGTGTCACCGCCCCTGCGGGCAAACGCATGGGTCACGCCGGCGCCTTGATTTCGGGTGGTGGCGACACGGCCGAAGCCAAGCTGGCGGTGATGGAGGAGTGCGGCTTCAAGATCACGCGCAATCCGTCCGAACTGGCCAAGCTGCTCAAAGCCATGCTGTAAAGGCGAGTCGCCTTTATCGGTGCGCCCCACGGCGGCGCTCAACCCACCTAGCCGGATTGCCTCAGGGACAATTCGGCTTTGTTGTTTATAAACCTCAGGCATTCAAAGAGACCCAGCACCGTGGAAGAATTTCTCACCGCTCACTTTTGGTTCGCTGTCGGTCAGATCATCATGATCGATATTTTGCTCGGCGGTGACAATGCCGTGGTGATCGCCCTGGCTTGCCGCCAGCTGCCGGTGCACCAGCGCCTGAAGGGCATTTTGTGGGGAACGGCGGGGGCGATTGTGCTGCGTGTCATCCTGATCGCCTTCGCCTTGACTTTGCTGCAGGTGCCATTTTTGAAGCTGGTCGGTGCCGCCTTGTTGTTGTGGATCGGCGTCAAGTTGCTGCTGCCGCAGGACGAAAACGGGCACAACAGTATTCAGGCCAGTGACAAGCTGTGGGCGGCGGTCAAGACCGTGATCATTGCCGATCTGGTGATGAGCATCGACAACGTCATCGCCATCGCCGGTGCGGCCACAGGCGCTGGCAGCCAGCACCAGTTGCCGCTGGTGATTTTTGGTTTGCTGGTTAGCGTTCCGATCATTATTTGGGGCAGTCAACTGGTGCTCAAACTGATGGACCGCTTCCCGGTGATCATCACGGTGGGTGGTATGTTGCTGGGATGGATTGCCGGCACCATGGCGCAGAGTGATCCCGCCGTGCAAAACTATTTACCCCAGTCCATGGTGTGGCACTACGGCTTCGGCTTGGTGGGCGCGCTGGGCGTCCTGGTGATGGGAGCGGCGCTCAAGAAACGCCGGCAAGCACCCACCTGAGTCTGTGCCAGGTGTGTAGGCAGGGTTGTGGCTGGCCGTGGCTTGTGCGGCGTTTTTTGCATAAAGCTGCGAAATTTCTTCAAGATGCCTCTTGTTGACGGTGGTTCCATCTGCTACCGTAGCCGTGAGCTGGATCTTTGCGGTTGACATTTTGCGGGCTGGTGCGCCGCTGATCGGTTTCAGCCACACAAAGGGTTAAAGGTGCCAGGTGGCGAGATCTTCTTTATCAAAATCGGTTTCCTTCTGGCGCACCGACTGGTTTGTGGGTGTCTTGGTTGTGCTCACCGTGATGCTGTTGCAGCTGGGCAGCGACTTTGTTGGCACCTTGGAGCGGCGGTTTTATGACGTCGCCAGCAGCAGCTCGCACCAGCCGTCCGACCGGATCGCCGTCATCGCCATCGATGATCGGAGTGTTGCCAACATCGGTCGCTGGCCCTGGCCAGGTGGTATTCATGCCCAGTTGATTGACAAATTGTCGGCCGCCAAATCCAAGGTTGTGGTTCATACCGTGTTCTTTTTTGACCCCCAGGTCGACGGGGGTCTGAGCTACATTCGCAGCTTGAAGGAGCTGCTGGGCGCTGACGCCGATCCAGCCGGCACCCCCTCCGCTCGGAGCGGACAACTGGCGCGCTTGATGGCCGAGGCCGAGACAGCACTCGACTCCGATGGTCAACTGGCTGCCAGTCTCAAAAGCGCCGGCAACGTCATCCTTGCTTCGCATTTCACCTTGGGCGAACCGCGGGGCAACGCCGACCAGCCCCTGCCCGCGTTTGCGCTCAAGAGTGCGCTTGATGAAAACAGCGCTTTCTCGCTGCCAGCGCTCAGAGGGCAGCAGCCCATCGAACGCATGGGGGCGGCCGCAGCCGGTATCGGCCACCTGAACCAGACGCAGGACGTGGACGGCGCCGTTCGATTTGAGCCCCTGCTGGTCAATTACGACGGCAAGGCGGTTCCCTCGGTGGCGCTGCTGGCCGCCACCCAAAGTCTCAACCTGAGCACGGCTGATATCACGCTCCATGAGGGTGAATCAGTGCAAATCGGCAAACTGCGCATAAAAACCGATGCGGCGGCGCGCATGTTGCCCCAGTTCTATCAAGGGCGTGACGGCAAACCGGCCTTTAGCGTGGATTCTTTTGACGATGTGCTCAGCGGCAAAATCCCCGCCTCCAAATATGCAGACAAGATTGTCATCATTGGGGTTACGGCAACGGGCGTGGGCACCCAGTTCCCTGTGCCTGGCAACCCGGCCTTGTCGCCCGCTGAAATCATCGCGCACACAACCTACAGCATCTTGGGTGAACACTTTATTGTTCAGCCAGGCTGGGGGGCTGGGGCCAGCCTGGCGGTGTTGCTCCTGGTCAGCGCCTATCTCATTGCCGCCTTGCCACGCTTGCCGGCGGGTCGGGCAGCCGTGTCCACCCTGCTGTTAGTGGCGGTTTTACTGGGCACCGAGTTTGGCCTGTTATCGGGCGCTGCGCTGTGGCTGAAGCTGGTGTTTTCGGCGACGCTGCTGCTGATTGGGCATCTGGCCCTGACGACCAAACGACTCTTGATGACGGAGGCCGACAAGCTCCAGCCGGATGAAGAGTCGGCTGAAACCAGGCGCATGATGGGCTTGGCGCTGCAAGGACAGGGTCAGCTCGACATGGCCTTTGACCGGTTCCGCCGCGTGCCCATGGCAGAGGCTGTGATGGGCGATTTGTACCGCCTGGCACTTGACTTTGAACGCAAGCGCCAATTGGACAAGGCCGGGGCCGTGTATCAATACATGGCGACCTACAACAAGGACTACCGAGATATCAAACTGAAGTTGAACCGGGCCAGGAATCCGTCCGAAGCCGTGCTGATCGGTGGCAACAGTTCCCGCCCGGGGGGCGACCTGCGGCTCGACGCAAGCGCGCTTGAGAAGCCCATGCTGGGGCGTTACCAAGTGGAAAAAGAACTTGGCAAAGGCGCGATGGGCGTGGTGTATTTGGGTAGAGACCCCAAAATCGGTCGGGTGGTGGCGATCAAGACCCTGGCCTTGAGTGAGGAATTTGAAGGTGATGAACTGGTGGATGCGAGGGAACGTTTTTTCCGCGAAGCCGAGACGGCCGGGCGTTTACAGCACCAGAATATCGTGACGATTTTTGATGCTGGCGAGGCGCACGATCTGGCCTATATTGCCATGGAGTTCCTTAAGGGCAAAGACTTGGCCGACTACTGCCAGGAGGGTCGTTTGCTGGCAGTACCTACCGTGCTTTCCATTGTGGTGCGGGTGGCGCAGGCGCTGGACTATGCCCACCAGCGGCATGTGGTGCACCGCGACATCAAGCCGGCCAACATCATGTACGAGCTCGAGAGCGATACCGTGAAGGTGACCGACTTTGGAATTGCGCGCATCACCGATTCGAGCAAAACCAGGACCGGCCTGGTGTTGGGTACGCCCAGTTTCATGTCGCCCGAACAACTCGCCGGTAAAAAAGTGGATGGTCGATCGGATCTTTATTCGCTCGGTGTCATGCTGTTTCAGTTGTTGACAGGCGTGTTGCCCTTCCGTGGTGACTCCATGGCCGAGTTGATGCACCACATTGCGAATGATGAGGCGCGCGACATCTGCAGCATCCGCCCGGCGTTGCCAGCGGCGCTGGCGCGCGTGGTCGCGCTGTCACTGAGCAAACGCCCGGAGGCCCGCTACCAGGACGGGGCGCAGTTTGCCTTTGAGCTGCGGGCGGTATTATCGGCACTGACGGGTGACGTGGCGGCGCCTGGAGGTGCCCTACCGATGGCGGACCGGCAGGCGTCATCCGTTGCTGAAAAGGCGACGCAGTTTGTGGCAACCGTTCCTGCATCGGCGACAGAATTTGAAAAAACGGTTGTGCTTGCCAGCACAACCCTCACGTTGAAACCGCCCAGCGCCAACGCAGGCGGCCTTGACACCTAGCCTGGTACTTCCATGAACTACACCTTCTGTGCGCAAACTGACCCGGGCCGGGTCCGGGAAAACAACGAAGACTCCGTGGCTTTTGATGCGGCCACAAACCTGGGCGTTTTGGCGGATGGTATGGGAGGTTACAACGCCGGCGAGATTGCCAGTGGCATGGCGACCGCCTATATCAAGTCCGAATTGGCGCGCTGGTTATCGGAGGCCAGCCCGCAGGCCAACGCCGGGGAAGTCAGGCGCGCCATTGAGATTTGCGTTGGCAATGCCAATCGTTCCATTTTTGCCGCGTCCTGCTCCAACAGGCAGTATGCGGGTATGGGGACCACCCTGGTGGTCGGCGTTTTTCTGGACAACCGTTTGTTGCTGGGGCATGTCGGGGATTCCCGCTGCTATCGCTGGCGCGGCAACACCCTGCTGCAGATCACCAAGGACCATTCGCTGCTGCAGGAGCAAATTGACGCCGGATTGTTAACGCCCGAGCAGGCGGCGACAGCGCCCAACAAAAATCTGGTCACCCGGGCACTGGGCGTAGATGATGTGGTTTCACTGGAACTCAACGAGCATCGCGTCGAGCCTGGTGATATTTATTTGATGTGTTCCGATGGACTTTCTGACATGATGCCAGACGCTGCGATGGCAGAAGTCCTGCAACATGGCGTATCACTGCTGCCAATGGCGCACGAGCTGGTAACCTTGGCCAACGAGAATGGCGGACGCGATAACATCACGGTATTGTTGATTCAAGCTTCAGCCGGCCCGGAAAAGCGTGGATTGATGGCCAGATTGCTTGGTAAATAGCTAGCGCATGAGAAACCCAATAATCAATTTCAGGAACAGGAGTCGGCCATGCCGAAAATGATCGTATCGATCGACGGTGTTGTCATCAAGGAAGTCCAGTTGACAAAGGACCGCACGACGCTGGGTCGGCGTCCCTACAACGACATCGTGATCGACAACCTGGCCGTCAGCGGCGAGCACGCGGTGGTGCAAATGACGGGTGGCCAGGTTTATCTGGAAGACCTGAACAGCACCAATGGCACCTACGTGAACGGCAAGGCGGTCAAGAAGCAGTTGCTCCAGGATGGCGACTCGGTCGAAGTCGGCAAATACAAGATCAAATTTGTCAGCGATGTGCTCGGCGAGAGTTATGAAAAGACCATGATGGTCAAAGCGGGTGCCAGTGGATTGGCGCCATCCGCTGCACCGACGTCGTTGACGCCGCCCGCGACCGCTGGTTTCGCAGCGCAAGCGAGCGCCGAGCCGCCGAGCGCCGCAATCAAGGTCTTGTCAGGGGCTGCGGCCGGCCGTGAAGTGCCCTTGACCAAAGTAGTCACCACGATCGGCAAGCCGGGTGTCGCCGTTGCCGCGATCACCCGACGCCAGCGTGGTTTTGTCGTGCACCATGTTGAGGGGGCGGGCAACCCGACCCTCAACGGGGCGCCCGTCGGGGCAGAGCAGGTGGCCTTGAAAAATGGCGATCTGATTGAGCTGGCCGGGACCCAAATGCAGTTTGTTCAGGCTTGAGCTGGCCGATTGACAGGCCAGGCTTGCGGTCCGGCCTGACGGATCAAGATCACGTACAGCGAGGCGTTATGGGATATTTTTCGAAGCATTCGTCATGAAAGTACGTGTACTGGGCTGTTCAGGCGCGATCTCAAAGGATTGCCGAACCACGTCATTCCTGATCGATGGGGACATGTTGATTGACGCCGGCACCGGGGTCGGTGACCTCACGCCGGATGAAATGAGCGGCATTGAGCACGTCTTGCTCACGCACTCGCACCTGGACCATGTGCTCGCCCTGCCCTTGATGGTGGATGCGATCGCCGCCCGGCGCACGGCGCCGTTGCAGATTCATGCACTCGCTGGCACCATCGCCGCCTTGAAAATGCATATTTTTAATGATGTCATCTGGCCCGATTTCACTCGCATTCCAACGCCAGAGGCTCCCTTTGTCACTTTTCATGAAATCCAGGTGGGCCAGACCCTGCAATTCGGGCGCAAGCTGGTGGAGGTATTGCCTGCGGTGCACACCGTCCCCGCTGTGGGTTATGCCGTTACCGCAGGAAACGGCTGCTGGGTGTTCACCGGTGACACCGAACGCAACCCGGCATTCTGGGACCGGCTCAACCAACTCAATGTGGCGATGCTGGTGATCGAAACCGCCTTCAGCAATCGCGAAAAAGACCTTGCACAACGCAGCTTGCACCTGTCACCCCACGTACTGGCCGACGAACTGGACTGCATCGCGCCCGGCGCGGGTTATCCCATTTACATCACGCACACCAAGCCTGCGGAAACCGAGTTGATCATGGCCGAGATTCAGTGTTTTGATCAGACCTTGGCCAATGGACCCCATGTGACCCACGACATTCGCTGGTTGCGCGCCGGGCAGGAGTTTGAGTTATGAGCGCCGTGATTAAACCAGCCAGTGGCGAGAGAAATTCCGAGCAGGTTTTTTTTGAATCACAAAAGCTGCCCAGCGAGAAACGGGGCATGCTGTTTGAAGCCCTGTTTTACAAGCAGCTGCAACAGGTTACCACCCGGATCCACGAAACCGAGAACCTGGAGCAGATCATGCTGGAGGCGAGCCAGGATATCTGCAAACTGTTCAATGCAGATCGTCTGACCCTTTATGCCGTCAATGAGGACCAGAGTGCCATTGTCTCCAAGGTCAAGACCGGGCTCAACAGCAGTCGGGACCTCAAGTTGCCGATCACGCCCCAAAGCATCGCCGGTTACGTTGCCTTTAGCCGACGACTGCTCAACCTGCCCGACGTCTATGACGACGACGCGCTCAAGCAAATACACCCGGCCCTGACCTTTCTCAAGGAAGTGGACAAACGATCGGGCTACCGAACGCGGCAGATGCTGGTGGCCCCCATTCTTGAGGGCAAGACACTTTATGGCGTGCTGCAGGTCATCAACAACAAGAACGATCAGCCCTTTGGTGAGCTTGAGGTGGAAGGCGTGTCGCAACTGTGCAAAACACTGGGCACCGCCATTCGGCAACGGATCCAGAAGGCGGAAGCGAGTGCGCGGCGCATGGCCACCAAATACGATGGTTTGGTCGCCGATGGTGTGATGTCGGCGCAGGAGCTTGAGCATTGCCTGCAGCAAGCGCGCGGCGAGGGCAAGTCGGTGGAGCAGGTCTTGATCACGCAGTACCAGGTCCGGCCAGCCCAGATTGGCCCCTCACTGGCCAAGTTTTTTGGTGTTCCCTATGAGCCCTTCAGTGCGGGGCGCATCCGCTCGGAGATGCTGCATGGTCCGCTCAAGCGCGAGTTCATTGAACAGCAGGGGTGGATACCGCTGGAGGAGTCCCCCGAAGGCCTGGTCATCATGTGTGTGGACCCCGAAGCGGCGCTCAGCTCGCGCGTGGTGCCGCAGGTATTCCCCCGCATCATCAGATTCTCCTACCGGGTCACGACGCAAACCGAATTTGCCGATACTTTGGGTCAGATATTCGGTCTGGAAGCGGCGGGCGGGTCGATCGACGAGTTGCTGGCCGACATGGACGGCGGCGCCATTGACGACGGCAGCAATGACGACTCGCTGGAGTCGGCGGCGGCTGACAACGAACTCGTGAAGTTCGTCAACAAGGTGATCATTGACGCCTACAAGCAGGGGGTGTCCGATATTCACATCGAGCCGATGCCGGGCAAGCTCAAAACCGGCATCCGGTTTCGCATCGATGGCACGCTGCAGCCGTATATCGAGGTCCCGGCCCATTTTCGCCAGGCCATGGTGACCCGTTTGAAGATCATGTGCGATCTCGACATTTCAGAGCGCCGCCGGCCCCAGGACGGCAAGATCAAGTTCAAGAAATACGGTCCGCTCGACATCGAACTGCGGGTGGCCACCATACCGTCCGCTGGCGGGGTGGAAGACGTGGTGATGCGGATTCTGGCCGCCGGGGAGCCGATCCCCATGGACAAGCTGGGCCTCACCCCGCACAACATGGAGCGCGTCATTCGCACCGTCGAGAAGCCCTACGGCTTGTTCTATGTGTGCGGCCCCACCGGCTCGGGTAAAACCACCACGCTGCACTCCATCCTCAAGCACCTCAACACGCCCGACACCAAGATATGGACGGCCGAAGACCCGGTGGAAATCACGCAAAAAGGCCTGCGCCAGGTCCAGATCAACCGCAAAGCCGGCATCGACTTTGCGCTCATCATGCGGGCCTTCTTGCGCGCCGACCCCGACATCATCATGGTCGGCGAGTCGCGCGACAAGGAAACGGTGGCGATGGGCATCGAAGCGTCGCTGACCGGCCACCTGGTGTTCTCAACCCTGCACACCAACTCGGCGCCTGAATCCATCACCCGCCTGCTGGACATGGGCATGGACCCCTTCAACTTTGCCGATGCGCTGTTGGGCATACTGGCGCAGCGGCTGGCCAAAAAACTGTGCGACTGCAAGGAAGCCTATGTGCCCGACTTTGATGAGCTGCGCCTGTTTGCGGCCGAATATTCCGATGAGCTGCGGCACTCGCAAGCCTGGGTGGCCGACTATGAAGGCGAAACCGATAAGCTGATCGCGAGCTGGCACCGGCAATACGATCAGGACGGCCAACTCCGGTTTTACCGCCATGTGGGCTGCGACAAGTGCCACAACACCGGCTACAAAGGCCGCATCGGCCTGCATGAGCTGCTGATCGCCGACGACGGCATCAAGAAACTGATCCAGGAGCGTGCCCGCGTCGCCGAGATTTTTGCCGCCGCGGTGGAAGGTGGCATGCGGACCTTGAAGATGGACGGCATGGAGAAAATCATGATGGGCCTGACCGACATCAAGATGGTCAGGTCGGTGTGCATCAAATGATGCCAAGCCGAACCCATATCAAGTCACATCACATCCAATAGCCGCAGCGTGGGCTGCAGGCACGCAGCTTTTGGCTGTGCCGGGTCAGAAACCCGTCTTCGCTACCGTGAATGTCGAGACGTGATCTTAAAAGCTTTCCCAGTCATCTCCACCCGCTTTGCCTGTGGCGGCTCGCGGGGTCTTGTGCGCGGTCGTAACGGGCGCTGCCAGCGAGCGCGGCGTAGAACTGGAACCGATTTTTGTCTTGGCGCCACTTCCCGGTGTTCTGTCGGCCGGGGCGGGGCGGGTGTTGATCGTCTGTTGCGGCGTTGTGTTGTGCACCCTGCCGCCGACATGGTCCTGCGACAGCTTGAACACCGCGACTGTCCCGACCAGATCCTGTGCCTGTGTCTTCAAGCTCGAAGCGGCCGCCGCCATCTCTTCCACCAGCGCGGCATTCTGTTGCGTCGTCTGGTCCATCTGCGTCACGGCCTCGCCGACCTGCGCCACGCCCTGGCTTTGCTCGACGCTGGCGGCCGTGATCTCGCCCATGAGGTCGGTGACGCGGCGGATTGAACCGACCACTTCGGTCATGGTGGCGCCGGCCTGATCGACCTGCGCAGTGCCCTGCTCAACCCGCTCGACGCTGGTATTGATCAGGCTCTTGATTTCCTTGGCGGCGTTGGCCGAACGTCCCGCCAAGGACCGCACTTCACTGGCTACCACAGCGAAACCACGCCCCTGCTCGCCCGCGCGCGCCGCTTCCACCGCCGCGTTCAGAGCCAGGATGTTGGTCTGGAAGGCAATGCCGTCGATCACGCTGATAATGTCCGAGATTTTGCGCGAGGCGTCATTGATACCCTTCATGGTATCCACCACCTGGCTCACCATTTGACCGCCCTGGATGGCGACGGTGGAAGCACTTTGCGCCAGTTGGTTGGCCTGTTTGGCGTTGTCGGCGTTTTGCTTGACGGTGGCGCTGAGCTCTTCCATGGACGCGGCGGTTTCTTCCAGCGCGCTGGCCTGTTGCTCGGTGCGGGCCGAGAGATCCTGGTTGCCCTGGGCGATCTCGGCGCTGGCGGTGGCCACGCTCTCGGAGCCTTGGCGCACCGTGCCCACCACGCGGGTCAACGACGTTTGCATGCGTTCCACCGCTGCCAGCACACTGGCTGTGTCGCCGGTACGCAACTGCAGCCGGGCGCTCAGATCGCCATCGGCAACGCGGCTGACGGCATCGCACAGCTCGGCGGGCTCGCCGCCCAGTGAGCGTGACAGATTACGCGTAATCGCCCAGCCCACACCCGTGCCAATCAAGAGCATCAACAACGCAAGGCTGATCAGGACCGACATCGATGCTGTGGCCTCAGCTGCGGCATCATTCGCCAGTTTGGCGGCGAGGGTCTGCTGTAGGGCCATCGAATCACCGACGGCCTTGAATAAGGTGTTTTGCAGGTTTTGCACTTCGCCCATCAGCACGCCGCCAGCGCTCGCGTCCGCGCCGCGGCTGGCAAGCTCGGAGACTTGATCGATACCAGTGTAGTAGCGAGGCCCCGCCTCTTTGATGATTTTCAAGAACTCAGTGGCCTGAGGTGAGTGAGTGGATTGTTCTATCAGTGCCAGGAGCTTGGCGTTAGCGGCCCGACTTTCTTCAATTTTTTTCTTCTCGCCGTTACGAAGGTTGTTGTCCTGCGTAATAACCATGTTGCGCACGGAGCTTGCCACGACGTTGAGGTTGTCTTTGTAGGCGGCAAACTGGAATGTCTTGACCATCCGGTTATTGGCCACCTCATCGAGATTGCCGGCCAGCGTGCGCATTTTGAGCGCCCCAAAGACCGAAATGGCAGTGCCGATCAGGACGATCGCGCCAAAGCCGAGTGCCAGACGGGTCGAAACTTTCATGTTGGTAAAAAATGCCATGGGAATCCTCTGGGGTTCTTGAGATCAATGGGGAATTGAATTGAGCAGCCCCATGTTGGCGCTGCCCATTGGTTTTTCGATGTCGTGCAGGACCGGCATGCGCTCCTGCGTCGAGCTTGTACAACCGCGCGCGGACTCATGCGGGGAGCTTTCTATCGCTTGGTTCACTGCGTGCAGCACTTGTACCTTGGGTGATTCTTTGTTGGTGCAATGGGAGTGTTATCGGCATGACTCTTGATAATTCAAGCGTTATCCGCATGTCCTTGAGTTGCAAAACGTGCCCTTCGTATGACGCATAAAATTTTTCTGCAAAAGCCCGTGACACAGAGATGACGGTCACGGGTTCGACGGCTCACAGTCAAGGGCGCATCAGGCAGAAAGAAGAGGTGGCAGGGCTTCGGACTAAAGAGAGTATGCGGCAATGGTTGCCGACTTCGCCCTGTCGGCGAAGTTAGAGGGCACCAGTTGGACTGGACCCGTTTTGGGCAACCCCGCTACCACTTCGCACGAATGCGTCAGGCCGGAAGCTTTGCGACCCCGTCTTTCAATCGGGTGTGCTTTTGAACTTGGACGCATTATATGTTTGCCAGTATTGGCGTGACAGATGCGGCAATACCCAGAAATGATGAGACCATTTGCCCCTGCGGGTTTCGGCTGAATTTGTGACCCCCGTCGGGGTCGAACTGACGCTTGGCGGGCTCAATTCTGTTGCCTTCAACTCGGCGTTGCTCAGGCCAGCGATAATTTCCGGATGAACAAGTCACCCGCTTTGCCCTGCTGCCGCAACTGCGAATTCACCACGCTGCCTCGCGTCCAATGTCTTAAACACCTGTGATCATGCCCATACCCCCCGAGTCGCTCATTAGCTATCCGTCGCGGTTTCCCATCAAGGTCATGGGCGCCAAAGTGGACGGTCTGGTGCATGCGATCACCCTGATTGCCCGCCAGTTCGACCCCATGTTTGATGCCGCTACCGTTGAGCTGCGCGAGAGCAAGGGCGGCAAGTATTTGGGTGTGACCATCACCGTGACTGCCACCAGCCGCGAGCAGCTTGACGAGCTGTACCGCACGCTTTCCACGCATCCGATGGTTAAAGTGGTGCTGTAGATGGCCATGGACCTGTCGCTGCACCGACTTGGCCGGATCGACTACCTGCCCACTTACGAAGCGATGCAGGTTTTCACCGCTGCGCGCACGCCCGAGACGCTTGATGAACTATGGATTTGTGAGCACCCCCCGGTCTACACCCAAGGGCTGGCGGGCAAGGCAGAACATGTGTTCAACCCCGGCACCATCCCGGTGGTGCAGACCAACCGCGGTGGTCAGGTCACCTACCACGGCCCCGGCCAGGTGGTCGCGTATCCGCTGCTTGACCTGAAGCGCGCCGGGTATTTCATCAAGGAATATGTCTACCGGATAGAAGAAGCGGTGATTCGCACCTTGGCGAAGTTCGGCGTGACCGGGCACCGGGTGGCGGGTGCGCCGGGTATTTACGTGCGACTCGATGACCCGGGCTCGCACGCGTTGCTGCCGCAGCGGCCGATGAAGTCGGCGCTGGCCAGCCCCAGTTTTGGAGGACTGGGCAAGATCGCTGCCCTGGGACTCAAGGTCAGCCGCAACTGCACTTACCACGGCGTGGCGTTGAACGTGGCGATGGACCTGGAGCCCTACACGCGTATCAACCCCTGCGGCTATGCGGGTTTGCAAACAGTGGACCTTTCTACAATCGGTGTTTGCGTTGGCTGGGATGAGGTCGCGGAGCTGCTGGGCGACAAGCTCACCCGCTACCTGGCGCCCTGACCCGGCCAGCAAGCCTGCTTGCCTCCTTTACCTACCCTTTTTGCCACCATGAGTCACAGCCCCGACGACCTTGCCACCCCAGCCATCCCTGCGTCCGTGCGCGAGGTCCAGCCGCCAGAAGCCTACGACCCGCTGGTCAAACAAAAATCCGCCGCCAAACTGTCGCGCATCCCGATCAAGGTGGTGCCGGGCGAAATTCTGCGCAAACCGGCGTGGATTCGCGTCAAGGCCGGTAGCCCGACCACCCGCTTTTACGAAATCAAGGACGTGCTGCGCAGCAACAAGCTGGTGACGGTGTGCGAGGAGGCCAGTTGCCCCAACATTGGCGAGTGTTTTGGCAAAGGCACCGCCACCTTCATGATCATGGGCGACAAATGCACCCGGCGTTGCCCGTTTTGCGATGTCGGTCATGGCCGCCCCGACCCGCTGGATGTGAATGAGCCTGCCAACCTGGCGACCACCATCGCCCAGCTCAAGCTCAAATACGTGGTGATCACCAGCGTCGACCGCGACGACCTGCGCGACGGTGGTGCCGGGCATTTTGTGGCCTGCATCCAGGCCATCCGCGACAAGTCGCCGCAGACCCAGATCGAGGTGCTGGTGCCCGACTTTCGCGGCCGTGACGACCGCGCGCTGGAGATTCTGAGAGCCGCGCCGCCCGACGTGATGAACCACAACCTGGAAACCATCCCCCGCTTGTACAAGGAAGCGCGCCCCGGCAGCGACTACCAGTTCAGCCTGAATCTGCTAAGCAAGTTCAAGGCGCTGTTCCCCGATGTGCCGACCAAGAGCGGTTTGATGGTCGGCCTGGGCGAAACCGACGAAGAAATTTTGGCCGTGATGCGTGACATGCGCGCCCACGGCATCAACATGCTGACCCTCGGCCAGTACCTCGCGCCCTCCAGCGCGCACCTGACGGTCAAGCGCTACGTGCACCCCGACACTTTCAAGATGTTCGAGGCCGAGGCTTATGCGATGGGCTTCAGCCACGCCGCCGTCGGTGCCATGGTACGCAGCAGTTACCACGCCGACCAGCAGGCGGGCCATGCGCTGAGTCAGTTGTGAACAATCAGAAGTAAATGAGAAAATTTAGTAGTTATTGAGACAATGTTCAGAAGTTAGTGGGATAAATTAGCGTGGCGGGCACTGGAAATAGCTTAGAAAACCCGAGTTCCTCCAATGAATCACCACGGATTGCTGTCTTTCCAAAGGGCCAAACTCCGTGGCGAATTGATTGGTTCGGCGATATTGCCTTTCCCGACCGTTCTGTTCGCCGCAAGCAACCCTCTGTATTCATCCACCTGTCCCGGGTAACGGATTCACGGTTCCGCGATGACCCAGCAGTCTTGCTCTCTGCGCATAGCACGGTATCGCCGAATTTCCAACGACGTGTCTGGGTTTCTGTCGGCACGCTCCCCCTGCTGCGCATTGGCGATGTCTGGCGCGATGGTCAGCTTGATGTCCGACCCGACTACCAACTGGAAGAATTCACAGATATCCACATCGACCAGAGCACGACCACGCTGATCAAGGCCGGGTTGAATCTGGACGAAGGCGGTTTCTTGCTTCCGTTGTCCGAGCACCCGTGGCACATGCAGTGCACACAATCATATTGCGTGATGGTCGACCTGCCTGGTGCCCGCCGATTGATCATCCCCTGCATGGAGTTGGTCAGGTTCTACTTCGGCTCTTCAAGCAGCCTGATCACCAAGCTTTTTCTTCCGCCGCTTGCACGCGATTCGCTGTATGAAAATGCCACCCTGAACACCAAGTCCGGGCGACTTGTGCTTGCGCTGGCCGAAAAAATGTCTGGGGCCTCCGCTGCCGACATCGGGCGTCTTCACTTGGAGCCGGCCGCCTGGCGCGCTGCCGCGCATGTGGGGGCGTCCATCCTGAAGGCATCCGTGGCCAACCATGCCGTCTATCCGCAAGCACTTTTTCCTTTCGAAGGGAAAAGCACTTTGGTAGCCTCAGGCAAGTGGCTGTCTTTTGCTGACCAGCCACAGGCTACGTTCCTCGTCTACAACTTGCGCTCCTGCGCACATCCCTTTCCGTTCCGATCGCTTCGCTACGAGGCCAAAGGGGGCCGCCCCAAACCACCACCTCCCGAAGGAGGGGCAGCAAATTCCAACGCCAACCAAACTCTGGCATCCGCTAAGGATGCCAAAGATCAACTCATCGCCGAGCATGACCCTTCCAACAATCTGGCGCCGCGTACCCGCTCTTTTCAGGTCGAACCCCGGTTTCCCGATCTAATACCAAAATCCATCTGGAAAAGTAAAAGCATATCCCTTGAAGATCAAGCTGCAAGAAGGAAAAGCAAGGCCGCACCCGTCGAGAGTGCAGCTTTGGGTGAGCCGGGGTCTGAGCGGCGCACCCGCCCAATGGATCTCGCGTTGTTGGCCACTTCCGAATTCTGGAAGTCTCAACTGATTCCTGAATTTCTGCGCGATACCGTCTTTCAGCTCCGTTTTCTGCAAGGCATAACTGTTGAGTTGCTTACCGAAAGCGGCCATGACGGCTGGACAGTTCCAATTTCGATCCTCTCCGACGAAGACGGGGAGATCAATAGCCAACTGTTTATTACCGAGCCTGGCGGAAGTTCTCGTTTGCGACGGGCCAGCGTGTTTGCGTTTGAACGCGACAATGACCATGTGTGCGCCGTAGTGATCGAGTCCGACCCCATCCACGTCAAGTTTTACCCCACGACAGGTCAAGATTCAAACGAGGTATGGGAGACGTTGCGTTGTGCTGCAGTGGATTTCCTGAAGGGATCCGATAGTGATCTGGAAGGCCTCGGTTTGTCTGATTTGATTCATTGGGTTTTTGATCTCGTAGAGAGATGACAATTAGCCTCAATACTCGGGGCCGGTGGAATGCGTCGAAGTCGCACTTCCGCGTCTACCTTATCTAACTGGAGGCCCCACCAAGTAATCGCATCCGCAAAAACCTCTCGGCAGTCGATACCTTCCCACGGACCGTCCAGCATCGGACGAAAGAGGTTTTCGTCGAGGTCCAAAGCAAACGCTGCAACCACCGGATCACCACCTGCTAAGGGCATGAGAGATATCTGAACGGCGACCACAACGTTATCAGAAGGATGCACGTCGCTACGGTACTCTTTCAGCAGGCTGTTTCTTTCGTGCTCCACGAACTCTCTGAAAATTCTGTCGTCGTCACCGTTTTTCCAGCGCGCGAAGAATTCACCAGCTACCCGCTTCACAACCCGATCTTCCCCGTCGACCTTGTCGAGGACATGGCCGACCGCGCGAATAAGGGCCACTGAGCCCGCCCATACGATGCGCCATTGTCGAAGGTCCTTTTCGTCTTCTAGCATGCGAAGCGCAATCCTGCAATCCTCGAGTACTTCTCTCGCCATTCGAGTCATGACTGAACGCTCCCTCCAGACGACGGCCCGGAATCACTTTCGCCCGTTCCGTATCGACGCTGCAAAATTGTGCAGGCCGCGAGCAAGGGATCGGCCTTGCGGCGCTGCTCGAGTTGGTCAACCAAAAGCTCCGCCCATTCTTGGCCAAATGGATCATGAGGAAACCCTCCGGCTGCCGAGCTACTGACCGGGGGACGCGATAACCGCGTGAGAATATCGAAATCAAGGCCGTCGACGTTCCGGCTAAGAAGTCTGAGTTGATCGGCTAACGGGAAATCGCTTCCGGTTTGGATCCACTCCGGACGGAATCCCAATTCCGCGCCCAGTTCCTCAATCTTCAAACCGAGTGCCCGAATTTCATCGGGCGTCATCGCTCGGCGGGGACAAGAGTGGTACGGGAATCGCTCGGCACAAGCAAGCACGACGCGTGCAAGCTTACCGACGTGTTCGACACAGCAGTCGGTGACATTTCGCTTCAGTAGCTGAGCCGGCACCTTCTCTGACGTCCCGGCAAATCGGTACGTCCATCGCATCACCTTGCCAGATCTACCTGAGCAGCTCCCCACTAACGAAATTCGCCCCTCCTTCTGAGAAAAATTGCGCATCTTGAGGAAAAAACGCGCGGCCGGGTCCGAACCAAGCACCTGCTGCTGCTCGCCCCACCAAACGTCGAATCCGGGAACTCGCGCCATCTCCTTCTGGATGAGAAAACTGACGCTACGCGCGGCTGACACGAAGGCGTTGAGGCAGTACCCAAATTGGCTACCCGGTCCTTGTCGTCGCATCAAACGGACAAAGTAGTCGACCTCGAGCAACCGCTCTTCCACGAGGAGCAAACTTGTCAGCATTTGACGTGGCGCGGTCATAGATGTTATGTTTGTCTATTTTGTGTCGCCGCATCCTAATCTTAATTCGCCCTGGCCGGAACCCCTACGGCTGAAGATGTGCTATTTTCGAACATAGAAAGGTACCAGTTCGATCCGTTTCGGTCAAAGACGCGGTTGAGCTGCATTTGTCCAATTGGATCGACTCACAATCGAACAGCGCAGCCGTTTGATGGCTCGCATTAAGAGCCGGGACACTAAGCCGGAAATGGCGGTCAGGTCGACTCTCCACCGGCTCGGTTATCGCTACCGACTGCATGTGAAGGGCTTGCCCGGCTGTCCCGATCTCGTATTTCCCGGCAGGAGAAAGATCATCCTGGTGCACGGATGCTTCTGGCACGGTCACTCCTGTCCGCGCGGGCGATCCGTCCCGAAAAGTAATGTCGATTTTTGGACGACAAAAATACAAGCCAATCGGAAACGCGATGCGCGGACACTCAGAAAACTCCGGCGTGTCGGCTGGAGCGTTCTTACCTTGTGGGAGTGCGTGATCAATAAAAATCTCTGGCTTAGCAAAGCGCTCAACTTCTTGGGTGAGTGAGGTCCAAAGATACCCTCACCTTCATCGCGTCGTTACAGCTCTAGTCGTATATAACTTGGCTACTCGTTTCTATAGGTTGCATATTGTTCGAGTGTAGCTTTCGATTTTTGTCGTGAACCTGCCACGTGATAGTTCAAAAGGTCATATAAGACATCTTCTACTGAAGGTGGTATTTGAATATATGGCAGCGCTTTATTGATTGTTAAACGTTCCTGGAAACTAAGGATGGGAACATCGATCTCTAACAATTTATCCCATTTCCTGTCGACGAAAGAGAGTTGCTTTTTCAAACATGCGTAAGTACTCCGAATCCACTTGCGAACAGGCGATGGTGAGTCTGGGGTTAGCCTGTCCGGTAGGGCAAACAGCGGATTCTTGACTTCGCCGCCGGCATCAGGTTCTCATGGGAGCTTCTGGCTCAGGGGGACTCGTTTATAACGAAATGGGGAATGCTGTCCCATTCTTTATGATTATTTTATCTTGCTACTAAGGAAAGGGTAGCCTAAAGAGGCGATTTTCGAAATTTCACATTTTAATTAAAAAGTCACCATGAAATATCGACCAAAGTCCGATTATTCAATTCAATACCAGTCGAATAATTTTCACTATAGTCACCTGCTGGAATGTAAACCAGCCCGATCTCAGGCCTTAGTTGCGTTAATTTAAAAAGAGTTATAGCGCATGGCTTTGGCCCTAAAGAGGCCGCAATTACGTTATATGATCCCTTTAATTCGTCGAGTTTTTCACACAAAATTTCCACAGAAATATCGCTTGTATCATAACAATCGAAATCGAAATATGATTTTTCATCGGCAGGATCACAGTCGACTGAGATATTTCGGTGTTTGTTACCTAATTGATCCCCAGTTTGACGACCAATCAACATTTTTCTAGGCTCATAACGCTGCTTTAACTGGGCCAATCTTTCTTCATCGAATCCAGAAAGAGCCAAAACGCACGTCGGTTGATCAGGGTACGCAATACCTGAACGTTTTAGAACAAACCTCGGAGCTCTAGCATCACGGCTTAGATAGCTTCCGTACTCCAACGGACGAAAATAGCTGAATTCAGTAGGTATTTTTCTTCCAGACAAGAAATGCAGTGCGTACCAAATTAAATCTCTTGGCGCTGTCGTCCCATTAAATCTAATCTTAGATGCGGTAAAGACATGATCTTCAAATACCTTCAAAAGAGATTTATATAATGACACCGCATCGCAATAATCATGTTCAAACTCAAGATATTCGATACTGAGCGACTGTGCCTTGGCTCTGATTCTATTTCTAAATGGTAGTGTTCTCTCTGAATATTCTTGAGAAAATGAAATCAATATTTTCGATGGTTTAAAATCTATTATATCGATATAAACACCTTCCTCGAAACGAGGTTCCCATCCTGCAGGGGCCAATAAGATACGCTCACTCATCGAAGAGTCCCCCTTGTTGTTTAGGCACGTGCAGATCATCACTGTTGGTTGGTATTGATCGGCCTTGTGTAGCGTTAATTAGATCAACCGCCTTTAAAGAAGCACGCCCGTGTTGACCAACCACATCGAGGCTATATTCAGGCCACAACATTCGATTAGGAGTATAAAAATCTTCGCGCCCCCCCCCATCCTTTGCAGGGCCACTTCTGACGTAAAGCAGCTGAGCTTTTTGCGCAAGATGAAGGATTGGTTCGAGCTCTTCACGCAGGTGTTGTTCGTATCCAGAAATTGAAAATGTTAGAACCCGAGGTTCAGATTTATGATTCAATAACCGATAGCGAAAGTGCTCTGCCAACTTAGTAAGTAATTGCCTCAATTTTTCCGCCTCAGTTTTGCCACAACCTTCGACTTGGGTTTCTAACTTATTCCTAATAAATTCCCAAAGTTTTTCACTGCGCTCATGAATAATTTTAGACTGCACTTCTGAAGAAATATACGTATTTACGTTTACTTCATCATTCGATTGCAACGCCTCAAACATCCAGTAGCATGGAACGAGTAAATGTCTTATTACGCCAGTAGACAGGTGAACTAGCGTATCAAATCCGGCATATACGGGCTTATTTGCTTTGGCGGGCCTTTCTTGAAAATATCGGGCACGCGCATATTTATATACATAATCATTAATTGCTTTACTGTTATCAGGAGAAACCCCTTTATTAATAGCCTCTTTTTTTGTCTGCTTTTCATACTCATCCATCTCTTTGCGAAAAGACACACTTTCGGGGAAAAATTCGTCAATGGTGAGTTCAATGCCGACATTCTTAAGGCGCTTTGCAACCACATCACGAGCAAATTTACCAAAACCGGATTCTTTATTTTGATATGGCTGCTCAAGATCTATCGTAATGTAATCATGGCCTTCAAGAATAGTTCCTCCAAATGCAGTTCGCATATCGTAGCGATGAATACCGGCGATCGCAACCTTGAAAGAAAATACAGAATGATCTCGATACCCCAACCAGGAATTTAAAAGCTTTCGCTGATATGGATTCAAATCATGTGCATCATCAATAAGAAGAGATAAATGAGTGTTTTGCAGCAAAGTTGTTTGCTTGAGCGCCGTTAAAATCGGAAGTATTAAAGTATAAAATGAACTGATCTCAAAACTTAGCTCAACACCATTGCCACTGGCTATTTGCAATTGATCTGTTTTGATGCGATCGCGAATTGCACGTTGTAAAAATCCAAACGGGTTTTTATTCTCAGTTGGTTTTACACCTGTCAAATATGCAAATTCGTCGATTAAGAAAGCCTGGTCTTCCCTGGAAAAATCGTCCGCTATTCGAGAAAAATCTTTAGCGATAGCCGCACCAATTCCATATGCCAAATTATGTTCGGATAAGATTGCTTGCTCCACCTCCGGAAGAAGACGATATTCCTCTTTGTGCGTTAGCGCGGTATTGCAAGGAACATAAATTCCAACGTAGGAAGGTGGAAATGTTTCACTCTTTAACGTTTGCCGAAGTTTTTGATAGACAAGTGAGTTGTAAATAAGGGCCATGCTTTTCCCTGACCCTCGCTCGCCATTGATGAGTACATTCCTGCTAGATTCAACGAAACGTGAAAAATTGTGATCTTCAATGAACCATTCAACGAGTAATTCAGGTGCAAGATTTGGTGCCGCGTCATATTCGAAGGGGTTTGTTGGCTTAGACATTTTTGACCCCCAAGGCAGAGTCAACGAGAGGGCCTACCAAATAGCGTTGATCAACTTTTTCAATTAAACCGTCTAGATCACCGGGCGAGCTGAAATCGTTTAAAGTAATTGGCTCCAATCCGATGCCGAGAGGCTGTCCCGTCTTTTGAAAAGTGAGACTGATAGATGTTTCTCGAAATGGCATCAAAACATCAGCGTAATGGCGGGCGAACTGTCTCTCATTATTCATTTTTGCCGCCCGTGAGTAAACCATTTTTAATAAAGCTGAAAGGTGACTCCGTCTTTTTACCTCATCGACAGGGTATGCAGAGTTGTCAACATTGATATGAAAAGTGAGTGCAACTAATCCCCGCTTGCGATCGATTGCGACTTGGGTAATTTGAGCGTAGTGATGATATAGTTCACTACCTTCATCTATCAATTTGCAATCAATGAGAAGTCGAGAAGTCCGCTGAGGTCCTTCGGCAAGCTCATCTGCGAAACGAATTACTGCCGCAATTGGTCCCAACCGTACAGGTTGCTTGCAGAAGTATCTTGAACTAACTGAAAGGGGTTTAAGTGTATCCGTCGCACCGGTTAAAGTCAGTCCGGAATGTGCTCGACCTACCTCAATTATGATATTGCGATCGTTGTCTGTCCAACTACCCCACGTAGGAAGCTTGGACCATACATCAGCAATCTTGAGATTGTGTTTATTCCGTCCAAATATATTACCTACATCATGGAATAGAAGGCCGCATAACAGTACATACATTTCGTCTGGAGTGAAATCATGCATTATTGGTCGTTCGGCTTCAATGCAATATTGATTAATAAAACCCATTAACTCCGATGCTCTATCAATGACATCTTGAATGTGATCTATTCCATGATCTGTTAAGTCCGGCGCTTGATTTTTTATCCAAGGTAAAACATGGTCAACAACTTCGGTTCTAGTGGCTTCATAGTTAGTCCAAAGACGTTTTCCTCGCTCCCCCAATTTGTTTTTTATAAGCCATTCAACATGTTTTTCTAAAGGTCGTTCTTCCCAGCTCATGATTGCCTCTAGCTTATTAAAAATTTTTGTTTCAGCATTTCAGAGAGCGTAATATTGTCGGCAGTTATTGCTCTACGAACCTCTAAGGCTTCGCTTGCCGACAACGTTACGGAATTCATAACATGTTCTTCAAATGCCTGATATGCGATCGGCGCGACAACTTTTGCACACTGTGCAAGCGCCTCGCCATAAACGCGAATCTCTTTTTGCGCGTGAGGATCCAATCTCAATCTAAGAAAATGTAACAGATTATGTAGATCAATCTGCCAATAAAACTGAGTGTAAAGGCTAAGCGGCAAATTCACACGCGCCAATTCACGTGAAATATCATTCTTTAAATATGTCTCGTAGCGCGAATATACTGCTGCTTGGTCAGATTCTAGTGAAGTGAGAAATTCGTTCTTGATCTCACTCTTGAGAACATCATCGGCTCGTCCTTGTTTGTTCAATTTATTCTGCGGACGGATATCGACATTCTCCGGAACGTAGAACTCATCTGCCATAACGCTGTAACGCCCTGATATTTCATTCATACGAGCCGTCCGGTGCCTCACCCACTGACGCGCTACAAAAATTGGCGTCTTAATATGGAACGTGAATACTACTTGCTCAAAAGGTGAGGTGTGCTTGTTCCGCAGGAGGTAACCAATGAGAGAGGCATCTTCCCGAATTGTTTTCGTGCCATCACCGTAAGATACACGGGCAGATTGGACAATTCGCGCGTCACCACCCATGTAATCAACGAGTCGAACGAACCCCTTGTTCAATACCTTGATTTCTTTGTCTAAAAAAGCCTCTGCTTCAGGTACTACTATGCGCGCCATATCACCCCCAAATTTAAATAAGATTATCCATGTGCCAGTATTTTTGAAAACACTGCTTTCGCCAGAATTGGCGGGACTGCATTCCCAACTTGCTGCTGCTGAAAACCGATTGAACCCGCAAATTTAAAGGAGTCAGGGAACGACTGAAGTCTCGCAGCTTCCCTAACCGATAATCCTCGATCCTTCCAGGGATGAATTAGCATGTTTTTACGGAAATTCCCGATAACGACCGAGGGCTCGTCTTCCTTTAGGCGGCGATAAATTCCAGTATGACATCGAGTTACATCGGTATAGTTTCCCATAAGATGTTTTGGTATATTTTCCCAATTACCCCCTTGAGGAATGTGGCTGTAGCGCTCGACGATGTGTGGTGCGTTATTCGTCACAAGATTGCTGTTACAAAGCTTAAGTGCACCACGAAGAGCTTTGGCATAGTTGGTACGTGCAGGTGTTGCATACTCTTTTTCGTCTGGCGCATCACCATTTTCTAAATCTGGCAAATCTTTAAACGCCTGAGAAACAGTCACGTGCTTTCTTTGCGTCCGTTCGGGAGCTGTTATCTTCACTCCATGCAAAGAACCTATGATAAATAACCTATTTCTCTTCTGCGGCACACCGTAGTCGGCTGAATTCAGTACAAAATGATTAGTTGTGTACCCTGCTTTTTTAAAGCCTTTTAGTACAGCATCGAGAAAATATCCATTTTCAGTTTCAAGCAAACCCTTGACGTTCTCAAACACTACCCAATCTGGTTTTACTTCACTCACCAACCTTAAATATTCACGGTACAGCCAGTTATTTTCGTTTTCGATGTCACGATTTTTTTGATTAGATGTGGAGAAACCTTGACATGGTGGACCACCAAAAACAATTACAGGATCCTTGCGGTCGACCGATGCGAAGTCGCTGCCGTTTACCTTCCTTATGTCACAGTCGAAGAGCTTGGCACTTTTGTGATTCAACTTGAATGTGTCTGCGGCGAATTTATCCATCTCCACAGCAAAGCGAACATCAATTCCGCACATGGATGCGCCCGTTGACATTCCGCCAGCTCCGCTAAATAGGTCGATAGCTTGCATTTGTTTTCAATACGATAGTAAGTTCATGATGGCCGCAGCGTGACATACATTCCCATGCAAGTCAAGAAATAGCCTTCAGGCCTTGATTTCACATGTGCCTTTGCGGACAATTCCAGGCAACATGCTGGGCCTGACTAGTCATTTTTGGACATGCGCCCACTTTTCACGATGTCGTGGGGCATCTCACTTCAGCCAGTTGACCACCCACTTCTCCAATCCGCAAACGCTTCAATCATTTTAAGATACCACCCGGGTGCACTCTCAAAGTCCTTACCCAAATGGTTGTACCGAACTGCCTTTGCACGCCAGGCCATCCTTAGCCTCGGCTCCAGATTCACCATCAGCCACGCAGCCAGCTGAACGAGGTGATGCCGCTCACGCAAAGTCCGCGTTTCAGTGGCAACCCGTCCCGCGGTCAGCGGCATTTCCAGCACTCCCAGTTGATCGCACACATACGCACGTAATTTGACCGTCGGATACCGCGAAGTCAGCAGCATGGCCAATTGCCGCATAACGCCGAACGAGTCAAGATCAATTACTGGCTGAGCAGAATCCGGTCTGGTCAGTTGCCCGCACAATCCTGCATGCCAGTCACTGGCCTGCACGTCATAGCTGATGATGGGCTCTGCAACCGACTCACCCAGATCGAATCCACACTGATGGCACCCAGCCAATGATTCCGTGGCAGCGGCATCGATATGCCCCATATCCCTGCGATGAAAGGCCACGCCCGCGCCGCAGTTCGGGCAGCGATCCCGCAGCATGCATTGATGCTGGACGCACACCGTATTGAAAGCCACCCGCCACGATTTCCGAAAGTACGGTTCCGGCTCCTCCAGCAGGCACAGCGGACAGTACTGAAGCCCGAAACCCTCGTGCTTGCGGTGGTACATCTTGAGCGTCAGAATCCATTGCAGTACACCCGAGAGCTTGAACTGTGGATACAGCAGGCCTTCGTAGGCCCGCAGTGTGGTGCCGTAGGCGATCTCCAGCGGGGTCCCAGTCCGGGCGCTGAGTTCATTGACCAGCCAATCGGGGCCCAGCCGGTCAATGTCACGATTCCAGACCTGCAGCCGGTTGCCAAAGATGAGGTTGCAGAAGGTCTGGACCTTCAAACCATGACCGTGTGCCAGGCGCACCAGCCAGGACGAGAGCAGTTCATCCGGCAATGGTTTGTACCGAATGGGCCACAGCAGTGATATGAACCCTTTCACTGACGTCAGAGCCGCTGGTATTGTTTCCGTTTGGACGGCGGCACCCAGCGCAAAGATCGAATCTGCTCCAGGGTAATTTGTTCCGCGTTGCCGCGAATGGCATCCACGGCCAGTTCCTTGAACAGGTCGCACATGTCACCTAGCGTCCCCTCGCTACGCGTATGTATTTCCAGCATCATGGCTGGCTCTTTCAGTTTCGAAGGCTTTTTGAGCGGCGTGCGCAACTCCAGGGTGGCCAGCAACGAACCAAACTGGTTGTCGGCGCGCCAGAGCGGCAGCTCTTCAGGCGAAAAACGGCTGGACATTTGCGGGTCGGTGTTGAAGGCGTTGAAGGCGTCCTCGATTCCGGCGGCCACGATCACGACCTTGGTTTCATTGCCCAGGCTCTTCAACGCATTCCTGAAGTCTTTCTGCCGGTTCAAGCTACCGGCAATCAGGTGGTGGATCTCATCAACGATCAGCATCTTGACGCCCAGCTGTTTAAACAGCAACTTGATCTGGGAGTTCTTGTCCTGCGCAGACGCTGCCGGCTTGTAGGGCGCCATCAAGGCGTCAAGGATCCGCGAATAGAAAGCGGATACGTCGGGCGTTGGCGGCGACTCCACCATCACGACCGGACAAATCGTGGTTTCGCCCAGGGGGTCGAGATCCGGTGGATGCTGCGCCAAAAAGCGCTCCAGTATCGACGTCTTGCCATTGAACGATGGCGCCACCAGCAACATATTGGGCATGCGCGTGATGCGCGGGTATTCCAGCAAGTCCTCCATGCGGGTCAGGACTTCTTTGGCCCGGGAATAGCCGAGCCAGGTTCCGGAGCGGATCGAATGAATGCGCGCCGCGTCAGGCGCGTTGACCAGCGCCTTGGCCGCCTCATTCAGATGCGAATAATCTGTTGGGTTGTCCATCATTCGTCATCCAGGGGTTGGACCATGTCCGGATCGTAGCCGCGCACCGCTGGCGCTGGCGTGCTGGGACCAGGTGCGCGTGAAACGGTCGGCATGGTCTTCACCTTGTCACCACGCTGCTTGTCATGTTCAGTCCGTCGTTGCTGCTCGCGCCGCGCCGTCTTCGTTTTGGATGCGGCATCGGCCTCGAGGGCGCGCTGTTCGTTGATGATCGTAAAGATGGCTTTCTCGTTTTCCGGTGGTATGCCACGTTCGGCACCTCTGCGATGCGCCTCGCGCAGCTCCCAGATGCTTACTGGCGGCAAACTGGTGTCCCGATAGGGAATGTGGACGTAACGCCTGGAGAGTTCGTCGAAAAAGTACAACTGGCTGATATCGCGCGGATCCCGGTGAAACCGGAATTTTCGTTTGTGCTTGGGAAACTCCGGATGCGGCGCATTGATCCAGGGCCGCAACACATCGTGGTAGTAGTGCACGTCATCGATCACCACGCCGTAGCCTTGAATGGTGCGCTCGATGTAGGGCGTGAAATTGATGCGCAACACTTCTTCGTCCAGCCGACGTGCCGGCAGGCCCCGCCCGGGCTTGCTTTTGGTGCCGAGCAGGCCTTCACGCCATTTCTTCAAAGGTGACGTGCCAATGCCGTCGTGCTTGCTGATGTGGTACCTGGCAAAGAAAAGGACCAGCCACTTCTCGATCTCATTGAAGGTCATGCAGGCATTGCCTTCGGCGTCGTACTGCCCTTTTTCATCCGGCCCGGAAAACGTAGCGCCCTTGACGGTCTTGAGGCCCTGGGTGACCGTGCCCATCAGGCGTTCGATGTGGGCACCGTAGCGTGGCGTCTTGACCGGTCGCAGGTGGACATCAATGTCGTACTCGCGGCAAGCCGCCTTGAGCATATCGCCACGAAACTCGCGCGCATTGTCCATGTGCAGCGCGCCCATGACGCCCCAGAAAGGCCATTCGACGGTAGTCACATCGTGTCGGCGAAGCCAAGCCTCCTTTGGCAGGATGGCGTGCGCGACGCACATGCCGGCCGACATGGCCGAAGGCGCCTCAAGGGTCAAGAACATTCCCAGGCACACGCGGCTGTACACGTCGATCGCCAAAGTGACCCAGGCCCGATTGATCGACTTGCGATGCACATCGTCCACGATGATGACCGGCAACAGGGTGTGGTCGATTTGCACGATCGACAACGGCCAATCCGCATCCGGGATCACGCCCTTTATCGGATCATGCTGGTCATGCGCCGCTGCGGCGCCCGCGCGGCGACTGGTGCGCTCACGGCCGTCGGTGCGAGCCAGCCGCGCCCGGATGGTGTTGATAGCCGGCAGCGTCAACCCGGCGTTGGAACAGCGCCTGCGGATTTCGGTCACCGTCGCGGCAATGGACTGCTGCTGCGTTGTGTCGTGAAAGTTCTCCAGGGCATCCTGAATAAGCGCCTCCACCTCCGGCGAAATTCGGCTTCCCTCTTTGCCGCCACGTTGCTTCGTGTTGGGCAACAAGGAAGACAGCAGTCCGGTCTGCCGGAAAGCCGCAACCCATCGATAAACAGTGGCCCGGCTCACACCCGCTTTGACGGCAATCTGGTCGCCAAGCATTTGCGCATAATTGCCACCGCTGACAAGTAGTGGCTCGATCAATTGACGCCGTGTTTGCGCGACTTCCCACAAATCATCGGATACATCCAATAATGCGGTTCCACGTTGAGGTGCAGGCGTCGCCCCACCAATGACTCGTGGCGGGCCGAGGTCTCCGATCTTGAGCAGGACACGCTCGCCGGATTCAGTGTCCCTGGCCAATACCAAGTTGATGTCCGCCAGACTGAGAACGACATAATCGCGCCCCTCGTTGGTAACCGTGGCGCCTTTATTGATCCACAGCTGCGTTGGTGGTGCACGCCGCGTCACGCGCAAACTCCCGGCAACCACAGAGGCACATCGTTTGTGAATGGCTTATCCAGGTCAGCGAGCAAATGCCCCGTCAAAACCATGGACCAGATGACGGGAAGCCAGTACAGCTTGCCATCATCCGTTGGCGCCAAGGCATCAATCAGCCGCTGCGATGAGCCTTCACCGTCGGCGTTTGCCATGTGTTGCTGCACCGTTTGGATATCTTCACTCGAAGGACTGAAATTGCGGTACTCGCGCAGGAACTTGAGGTTGGCCAGCCGTGGTGAGCGAATTTCGTTCTGGTCAACTGTCCTGAATTCCCAGCCTCTTTCCTCAGCATATTGGCGGGCTGCCGCGAACTTGGGTGCATACTTTTCGGCATTGCGCACCAGATCTTCGGCGGACTTGACCTCGACCAGCGAAGGCTTGCGAATCTCACCGGTTTGCGGGTCGGGGCGGTATTCAACGAACACATCGGGCACGTAACCCTTGGGGACGCCCGGAACCGGTATTCGAACAGGCTGGACTTCAAACTTGGCCACGGCATCATCAAAATCCAGAGTCAGCAGGTAATCCTTCTCCAGCAACGACTCGAAAGCATCCATCTCTTCGTTCTTTCGGCTGGAGTAGCCACCAGTGACGAACAGATAGTTCTTCGGGATTTTCCGAACCGCCATGCAGGATTCTTTTTGTGAAAAAGCAAGTTTGCAATGCGGCCATCGTAATTCAAAAGGCGCATTCACCCAATAGCAGGCCGCGGCAATCCGTAGCGATGCGGCTCAACCATGAAATTCCCACGTCATTGGAAAGGTTGAAGCTCAGAATAAGCAGCAACTGGTGACACAATGCCCGCTGGCTTGAAGGTCAAAAAAGATGGGGAGTCTTACGTGAAAACGCGCTCCAGTTTTGAAACAAAAGTACTGGCCGCGTTTACCGCTGCCGTGCTGGTGGTTGCGGGACTCGCCACCACCACCTGGAAGGTGGCGCAAGGCGCTGCCGAAGCGGCACACCGGGTAGCGCATACGCATGAGGTGCTCGATAGCCTTGCCCAAACAAGGGCAGACACGCTTCAGATCGAATTCAGCACGCAAAGCTACAGGATTTCGGGCGACCCGGCGCGACTTGCCGAACGCGATGCGACGATTGCGACACGGGAAACCCTGATGAGCCAGGTCAAGCAGCTCACTGGCGACAATGCCCGCCAGCAGGAGCGCTGGATGCGGCTGCGCGAGGTCATTAATGAACGACTCGCAATTTCCAGACGTGTCGAATTCTTGCGAAAAACCCAGGGCCTCGAAGCCGCGAGCGCGTTTGTGGCCAGCGCTCCGCTGCAGGAAACGCGCGAGCGCACCTACGGCCTATTGCGCGAGATGAGCGAAGAGGAGCGTCGGCTCTTGGAGGGCCGCAATGCCGAGCAGTTGCGCGCTCGCCAAAGCTTGGTGGCTGCCGGCGCGCTGGTCGCGCTCTTGCTGCTCGCGCTGCTTACGGCCACCTATGTGTTGATCCGGCGTCAGTTGCGCGAAACAGAAGCAAGCCGACGCGCGCTCGCCGACAGCGAGGAAAGTCTCTCCACCACGCTGTACTCGATCGGCGATGCCGTGCTGGCGACGGACACCGAGGCGCGTATCACCCGCATGAATCCGGTAGCGGAAGCTCTCACCGGCTGGCCCTTCGCCGACGCGCAGGGCCGCCCCGTCGAAGAGGTATTTCACATCGTCAATGAACACACCCGGGAGCCGGCCGAGGTGCCGGTGGCCAAGGCGCTGGCCACCGGCGAAATCCAGGAGCTGGCCAATCACACCGTGCTGATCGCGCGCGATGGCAGCGAGCGCCCTATTTCCGACAGCGCGGCGCCAATACGCGACGCCAGAGGGCGGGTGGGTGGTGTGGTGCTCGTTTTCCGCGATGTGACCATTGCGCATCAGGCCCAACGGACGATCCGCGAGCAGAACGAGCTGCTGGAACAGCGCGTACGCGAACGCACGGCGCAGTTACGCGAGAGCGAGGATCATCTGCGCAGCGTGATCAGCAACGTGCCGGCGATGATCGCCTACGTTGATGCACGGCAGCGCTACGTCTATGTCAATAATCAATACCGGGAGCGCTTCGCGCCCGGGCAGGCCGACATCGCAGGTCAGACGGTGCGCGGCATCCTGGGCGACGAACGCTATGCCGTCGCCGCCCCGCTCATCGCCAAGGTCTTGCAAGGACAGCCGCAAAGCTACGACTGGCAACCGTTCCCGGGTGTCTGGCAGCTCATCAACTATGTGCCCAGGCGCGATGCACGGGAGGGGGTGGTCGGCTATTACGTGCTGGGCACCGACCTCACCGAGCGCAAACACACCGAGGAAAAAATCCAGACGCTCAATGCAGAGCTCGAGCAGCGCGTGCGCGAGCTGGAGCATGTCAGTCGCGCACTGCGCACCCTGAGCGCGGGTAACCGCACCATGCTGCGCGCGACCGACGAGCAGGGCTTGCTCGACAGCATGTGCCGGGCCATCGTGACCAACGGCGGCTATCAAATGGCGTCGGTGTGGTACCGGATTGATGATGAATTCAAATCACTGCGGGCGATGGCGGAGAGTGGTCATCCGGGCGGCCTGGACGCTCTGCATCAGATGAAAGGTAGCTGGGCCGACAACGAGTACGGCGGCGGCGCGGTCGCCTCTGCGATCCGCACTGGACAGGCCAGCGTGGTCCAGAACATCCTCGCCGATCCGAATTACGCACCGTGGCGGCCCTATCTGCCCGGCTATGCCTGCGTTGTTGCCTGCCCGCTGCGCGTGGACGGCGAGGTCATCGGTGGGCTCGCTATTTACTCTACGGAGCGGGATTTCTTTGAATCGGATGAAGTCACGCTTCTCACTGAATCGGCCGATGACCTGGCGTTTGGCATCGCCACCTTGCGCGCACGCGCCGAGCAACAAAAGATCCAGCAGGCAATGGTCCGCCTGACGCGCTACGACGCCCTCACGGGACTACCCAACGAGGCGCAATTCGCGGAGTTTCTCACTGCCGCCATAGAGGCCGCCAAGCGGCCCAACCGGCCATTCGCCGTGCTGCAAACCAATGTCGAACGGCTGAGTGAGATCAATGATGCCCTTGGGTTCGGCCACGGTGATCAATTGCTGCGGGAGTTTGGAGCACGGCTATGCGTCGCCGCGCCAGCGTCTGCCATGGCCGCGCGCCTGCGCGGTGACGAATTCGCGATCCTGCTGCCCGACAGCAATGCCAATAGCGTCATCACCATGCTGCAGCGCGTGGAAGACGTGTTGGCGCAGCCGTTCCCGGTCGCCGACATTGCGCTGGATGTGTCGGCCAAAATCGGTGTCGCGTTGTTTCCACAACACGGGGCGACACCCCACGACCTGTTCCGGCATATGGACATGGCTGTGCAACAGGCCAAGAAAAAAGGTGTGAAGCACGCCATCTTCGATCCAGACCTGAACCAGGACCAATCGCGCCGTCTGACGATGGCCGGGGAACTGCGGCGGGCGATCGAGGGCGGTGATCTGTTGCTCTATCTGCAGCCGAAGGTGGAGATCACCACGGGGCGCGTGTGCGGCGCCGAAGGACTGGTTCGCTGGAAGCATGCAGAGCGCGGGCTGATTCCGCCGGGCGAATTCATTGGGCTCGCCGAACAGACCGGGCTCATCAAGCCGCTCACCGAATGGGTGATCAAGACCAGCTTGGGCTTGAACCAGGCTTGGCAGTGTGAAGGCTGCGCACTGCCAATCGCCGTTAACCTCTCTGCACGCAACCTGCACGACGACAAGTTGCTGCAGACAATCCGCCACTTGCAGACCACATATGGCGTGGCTGCCGGACTGCTTGAAATTGAAATCACCGAGAGCGCGGTGATGGACGACGCCGAATTCGCACTGCGTGTGCTGCACAGCCTGCGTGATGAAGGCATACCGCTTTACATCGACGACTTCGGTACCGGTTATTCTTCGCTCAGCTATTTGCAGAAACTACCGGTGGAGTACATCAAGATCGATCAATCGTTTGTACGCGACATGACGATCAGCAAGGATTCCTCGCTGATCGTGCGATCCACAATCGACCTGGTCCGTGACCTTGGACGCAAGACGGTGGCCGAGGGCGTCGAAACCCGGGAACAATGGGATCAACTCGCCGCAGCTGGTTGCAATATCGCGCAAGGCTACTTCATCGCCAGACCGATGCCGGCCGAGGACTTCCAGAACTGGGTCAAACAATTTTGTGCGCCTGCCACGACGCCGTCGGGTAAAGCTGCGTATTCCGGCCAATAAAGCCAGCAAATCCGATCCAAAGAAGCCACTGATTCCGGTGTCGGACTTGCCAGTTATTCCGATTCAAAAAAGCCATCCGTTCTGATTTCTAATGGATGTCATTGAAGTCCGCAATGAAAGATGGAGGTTTGATATGAGCACACCAACCCCGCCGACTGACTTTAAGTCCTGGCTTGACTACGCCATCGCAACCATGGACGTGCGCGGAGCACACCTGGACCGCATCTTTAGTGAGGACGACATTCCATCTCAGGACGATATCCGGGCTGCAGCCCAGGAAGAGCTTAATCATCTCAAACAAAAAGCAGTCATGCCATGGATCGGTATGCTGGAGAACTGGCAGTTTGCACTTTCAAAGAGACTGGGCCGCTCTGCCGAAAACATTGTTGAAGACAACCTGTTGGCGACGGATTTTTCAAATGACAGTGTTCACGTCCAATTTGAGGATGGCACCGATCTGACGTTTCGGCGTGCGTTTTACGTAGGCGAGACACCCGCTGATGGGTCCATTCATCGAGTCGCAGTGTTTACAGAGCATTGCGGATATCACGAGTTCTGGATTGGACCCAGTGATCGAATTTCGGCAAATTCAATGCCTGGCGCTCGATATAAGCCCTCTGACGAAGATTTGGCATGGGACTCAATGGCACCAGTAGGCCGTGAATTTGGAAGCCCTGATTTCGACAGACTAATGGACGAAGACGCGAAGAGATTTGCGTCAGATTTAGCCCGATGGATCCAACAAAGCAGCGCCTCAAATGCAGCTCTGCAACTGGAGGAGGATGAGGTATCAGACGCGCGCAATGTTCAACTCGCATTACGTGAACTTGGGCAAGACGTCACAATTGATGTCGCCGCTTCGGTTTGGAAGCACTATTCACAATCATTGATGGCGAACTGGATGTCAGGCGCGGAGACGGTACAGTCTGCAGCCAGAACCCTGTATCTAAATTGCCCGAGAGATCAGTCGCACCATGAACCCATGAACGGCGGCTGACCGGCCTCTTAAATCGTGAAACTGGCCTGCCCGGAAGCTGGTATTGGTGGTCGCCGGATTCCGATGCATAGCGGGTGCTCCCCCCTCAATAATCTATAGCCGCATCGGGTGGCTACATTGGATCGGAATGGCTGGTCTTTTTGAATCGGAACTGGTGGCGTTTTTGCGCCATTCAGCATTCAATTTTTCCATGTGCGAATTTTATTGCGGTTGGCCGCATGAAACAGGCGTCAATTATCTTGACATTCGCCGGGTGCAAACCAGACACATGTTTGAAATTCTCGGTTGGAATATTTCGACAAGACAGCCGCTCTTACCGTATGCGCGCGAACCACACCATCCAAACAAGCACTCGTGTACCAGAAATGTCTCACTTCACGTAGAGCTGCCGTTTCTGACTCGCTTCCAGCATCTTGCCGGTCAATGCGAGCAATCAGAGGTAAGAAGTAAGTGTGAAAACCAAACCAATCAACCAGCTCATGCAAATCGTTCGTCGTTGCACTTCAGCATGGCGCGTAAAACGCCAACTGTAACTGGTGCCGCATCGGGGTCAATGGCGGCGCGCAGGGCTGCATTGATCATGGTTTGGTAGCCCTGACCCGCTGCATTGCCACGGGCTCGGAAGGTCTCGATCACATCGTCATCGAGCATGATGGTGACGCGGGTTTTGCCAGGGGATGGCAACACTGCGCCGCGCCTGCCGTGGGTGAAGTCGTACTCTTTACGCATGATATGTTGATTATGCATATTTTATACATATTGTCAATGTCAAGCGATTTGGCGCTTTCGCGATAACCCATTGATCTAAATTGTGATTTCAAATCTTTTGACTTCCCCGTCTACCGGCAAATCTGCGGCGGTGCCGATCGCAGCGGTGATCGGGCTGCGCAGAAGTTATCTTAGAGGCCAAGGTAATGGCGCCAATCAGGACACTGATTTTCGTGCGCGAAACTTGAGCCAAATTCGTCTATCACCCCACTGCTGTGTTGGCAGTAACACACTCTTCCAGATTCATTGCGCGAGGCAGTCCTTCGCGGCAAAGCGTCTTCCCGTCTCAAATGGTCACTACCAATAAAGTGGTCAGAATAGAGCGGAACGGTGGTCAGTGGTTTCCAGCATATACAAACATTTTGAATGGCCTGCGCCTTGGGGAATAATTCTTTATTTCCAATTGATTGCGCTTATCAGCGACGCTTAAACTACTCGGAGTAGGCATCCAGGCTGACGCTTACAAGACAGTCTCGATAACTTCTAAACTTTATCTCATTAACTTTTGAATGAAATCATGAAAAATGGCTCGACTGTCTCATTTGCTTCTGATTGTTAACATCAGTTGACCGTCTGATATTGCTATTATTATAATAGCTACATAGACAATGTTGACGAGGGCTACAGCCCTATTTTATGCAAAACGATAGCGCCGCTGTCGGCCCCTGGTTCAGCACCCAGTCACTGGCCAGCTCGATCGATCGCGCCACCTGGGACCGCGGCCTGACGCTGTACCTGACACAAAAAGTGCTGTCGCTGGAAATCAAGCCCATGGGCGACTACTGGCAGTTGCTGGCCGCGGTACAGGGCAGTCAACGCTGGCCCTACCAGGTGTCGATCGAGCTCACATTCAAGCCCAATGGCGAAGTCGCCAACTGGGACAGCGACTGCAGCTGCCCGGTTGGCTACCAGTGCAAGCACGGGGTGGCGGTGCTGCTCAAGGCGGCGCAGCAGGGACGCCGGCTGATGGACCCCAGCGCGGCGCTCAGTGCGTGCGCGCCTGCCGCGCCCACGCCCGAGCAGATTGAAGCGGCGGAGCAGGCCGCACTGGCGCGCGCCGCCGAACAAGCCCGCCGCGAGGCCGAGGCGCCGCTCTTACACTGGCTGCAGGAGTTGAACCAGGCTGCGCGCCAGGGTGCGCAGGCCGGCATCGACACGGACGCCCGCTTGGCGCACGAGCAGTATCTGTACCTGTTGTCCGTGGCCGGCGCCAAGGGCCGCACGCCCGAACTGCAAATGGACGTCGTCGTGTCCTGCCCCAAAGTCCATGGCGGCTGGGCCAAACCCAAAGCCTTGCGCATTCCGCCGGCGCGGGGGCAAACCACATTTGACCAGGCCACGGAGGTCGATCAGGAGTTACTGCAACTGATGCGTGCCCTGCCCAGTGGCAGCAGCGGCTACTACAGCTACGGCTACAAAGCCAAAGTCACGTTGTACGGCAAGATCGGTGTCATGGCGCTGCAGCAAGCGGCCAGTACCGGGCGCCTGCTGTTGGAGAGCGGCAAGGGTCTGCCGGGCGCCCCGGTGCAATGGGGCGCGCCGCAGGACTTGCGCTGGGAATGGCATGAAGTAGCCAGCCCGAACGATGCCGAGCCCGCCTGGGCCCTGCGCGCGCGCTTAGGCAACGCTAGAGCGCAACTGTGCCTGAACACGCCGCCCTTGTACCTCGATGCGGCCAGCGGTCTGTGCGGCCTGGTTCAGGCTGAGGGTGTACCGGCCGCGCAGCTGTCGGTACTGCTGAAGGCGCCGCCGCTCAAACCCTCGGCGTTGAAGACACACCAACTGGCACTGCTGCAACAGCTGGGCCCGGTGCCGCCACCGCCGGTGCTGGAGCAGTTGCCCACACTCTCGGGCATCACACCGCACGCCTGCCTGCACATCGCACCGCTGCCGGCGTCAGACACCCTGCTCAAAGGTTTGCTGCAGGCGCAACTGCAGTTTGACTATGCGGGGCGCCGGGGTTGGTGGGCGGGTCTTGGCACCACGGTGCTGGTGGATGACGCGCAGGGCCGCGTGCTGCTGCACCGCGACCTGGAGGCCGAGTTTGAAGCCGTCGCGCAGTTGACGGGAATGGGGCTGCGCTCCACCGAGCCGGGCCGCTTTGGTCTTCCCGGCGACACTTCGCAGCAAAGCTGGCTGCAATGGGCGGACACCGGTTTTGCCGTGTTCAAGGCGGCCGGCTTTGAGGTCACGCTGGACGACGCGCTGATTGACTGGATCAGCCACGCCGATGCTCTCGACGTGAAGCTGCAGGGTCAAAACGATGATGACGCCGGCGCGCATGGCCCGCATGCCGGTCACGCCGGCGTCAATGGCCATGAAGACGATGACGGCGATGAAGGCGTCACCTCGCCCTGGTTTGACCTGTCCCTGGGAATGGAGATCAACGGCGTGCGCCACAACATCCTGCCCTGGCTGCCGACGCTGATTGCACAGGCGGCCACCAGCCCGCTCGACCCGGCCACCGGCTTGCCGACCATTGCGCCGTTTATCTTTGTGCCCAACAGCGCTGGCCAGGGTTTCATCCGGCTGCCGACCGACGCGCTCAAGCCCTGGATGGCCGCGCTCTTGGAGCTGGTGGGCGACCGCAGCCATGATTTCACCGGCGACAGCCTGAAACTCTCGCGCCTGGATGCCATGCGCACCACCGCTTCGCTGGGGGAAGGCGCGGTCTGGGACGGCGCACAGGCGCTGCGCAAGTTGGTCAAGCAACTCAGCGGCCAGACCGAATTACCCGCGGTGCCTGTCCCGACCAGCGTGCAGGCCAGCCTGCGCCCGTACCAGCAGCAGGGCCTGAACTGGTTGCAGTTTTTGCGTGAATACAGTCTGGGCGGCATCCTGGCCGACGACATGGGGCTGGGCAAAACGCTGCAAACCCTGGTTCACATCCAGGTTGAAAAAGACGCGGGCCGCCTGAAATACCCGGCGCTGATCGTGGCGCCGGTCAGCCTGATGGGCAACTGGCAGCGCGAAGCGGCGCGCTTTTGCCCCAACTTGCGTAGCCTGGTGCTGCATGGCAAAGACCGGCACGAGCTGGCCGACAGCCTGCACGACCATGACATCGTCATCACGCCTTATTCGCTGCTGGAGCGCGACCGCGAGCGCTGGCTCAAGACCCGCTGGCACCTGGTGGTGCTGGACGAAGCGCAAAACATCAAAAACGCCAGCACCCAGGCCGCGCAGGTGGCGAGCCAGTTGCGCGCGCGCCAGCGCCTGTGCCTGTCGGGCACGCCGATGGAAAACCATCTGGGCGAAATCTGGAGCCTGTTCCACTTCCTGATGCCGGGCTTTCTGGGCAGCCAGAAGAAGTTTCAGGACCTGTTCCGCACGCCGATTGAAAAACTGGGCAACCCGGAGCGGCTGGAACAATTGCGTTCGCGCGTCACGCCCTTCATGCTGCGGCGCACCAAGGCGCTGGTGGCGGGCGAGCTGCCGCCCAAGATCGAGACCGTGATGCGCGTCGAGCTGACCGGCAAACAAGCCGACCTGTACGAAACCATTCGCTTAGGCATGGAAAAGAGCGTGCGCGAAGCGCTCGACACCAAAGGCATGGCCAAGTCGCAGATCACGATTCTGGATGCGCTCTTGAAGCTGCGCCAGGTTTGCTGCGACCCGCATCTGGTGACGCTGGCCGCCGCCAAAAAAGTGAGCAACTCGGCCAAGCTGGAGCGGCTGATGGAAATGCTGCCCGAGATGTTGGCCGAGGGCCGGCGCATCTTGTTGTTTTCGCAGTTCACCAGCATGCTGAAATTGATCGAGGCGGAGCTTCAAAAGTGCAATATCCCATGGGTCAAGCTCACCGGCCAGAGCCAGAAGCGCGACGCGCTGATCGAGCAGTTCACCAGCGGCGCCGTGCCGCTGTTCCTGATCAGCCTGAAAGCCGGTGGTGTCGGCCTGAACCTGCCGCAAGCCGACACGGTGATCCACTACGACCCGTGGTGGAACCCGGCGGTCGAAAACCAGGCGACCGACCGCGCCCACCGCATCGGCCAGACGCAAAGCGTGTGGGTCGTCAAGCTGGTGGCGCAAGGCACGATTGAAGAGCGCATCCTGGGTCTGCAGGAGCGCAAAGCGGCGCTTGCCGACAGCATGTACAGCGGCGCAGTCGGGCGCAAACAGCCGCTGTTTTCCGAGAGTGACCTGGCGGAGTTGCTCAAGCCGCTATCGGTTTAATAGCTACTTCAAAGCGTCCAGTCATACTCGATGGTGAGCGGCGCGTGATCCGAGAATTTTTCAGCTTTGTAGATGGTTTCCGAGCGTGCCAGCGCCGCCATGGCTGGCGTGGCCAGGTGGTAGTCCAGCCGCCAGCCCACGTTCTTGGCATAGGCCTGACCCCGGTTGCTCCACCAGGTGTAGGCTTCGTCCGTGGCGGTGGGTTGCAGTTGCCGGTACACATCCACCAGCCCGGCCTCGGTCAACAACTTCGTCATCCAGGCCCGCTCTTCGGGTAAAAAGCCTGAGTTTTTGCGGTTGCCTTTCCAGTTTTTCAGGTCAATTTCCTGGTGCGCGATGTTCACGTCACCGCACAGAATGAACTCGCGCCCGTTCTTGAGCTGCGTCAAATGCAAATAGAACTCTTCGAGGAAACGAAACTTCGCTTGCTGGCGTTCCTCGCCGGACGAGCCGCTGGGGAAGTAGCAACTGATGAGGGAGCGCTTGGCCGAGGGTGTGTCAAAACGCAGTTCCACGTAACGGCCCTCGGCGTCAAATTGGGACGAGCCGTAGCCGACCCGCACATCGCTGGGTTCGTGCCGGGTATACAGGCCAACACCGGAATAACCTTTTTTCTCGGCAAAATGAAAGTGGCCGCGCAGGCCGGCCAGGTGCTCAAATCGGTCTTGCAGGTCCAGGGCCTGGGCCTTGACCTCCTGTACACAAATACAATCTGGCTGAGTTTTGGTGAGCCAGGCTTCCAGGCCTTTGGCGGTAGCAGAGCGGATGCCATTGAGGTTGAGGCTGGTTAATTTAAACAAGGAATTCCCCGATGTCGATAAGTGTTGGAACTAAAACCGGCGCCGCCCCCGCGCCGGACACATTGGCCCAGGAGTTTGTGCAGTTTGCGCTGGATTGTGGTGTTTTGCGTTTTGGTGAATTCAAAACCAAAGCCGGTCGCCTGAGCCCCTACTTCTTCAATGCCGGCTTGTTTGATGATGGTGCCAAATTAGGACGACTGGCGCAATTTTATGCGCAGCGCCTGTTGGCCAGCGGCATTGAATTCGACATGATTTTTGGCCCCGCCTACAAAGGTATTCCGCTCGGTGCGACACTGGCGGTGGAGCTGGCCCGCCTGGGCCGCAACGTCCCCTTTGCCTACAACCGCAAGGAGGTCAAGGACCACGGCGAGGGCGGCACCCTGGTCGGCGCCCCGCTCAAGGGACGGGTGCTGATTGTGGACGACGTGATGTCCGCCGGCACCGCCGCCCGTGAATCAATCGCCATCATCGAGGCGGCGGGTGCCACGGCCCACGCTGTCGTTATTGCGCTGGACCGGCAAGAAATGGCGACCGAGCGGCGTGGCGACTCGGTGGTCGACGTGCCCTACAGCGCAGTGCAGTACGTGCGCTCCCAGCTCGGCTTGCAGGTTTGTGCCATTGCCAATCTGGCGGATCTGATGCAGTATCTTGCCAGGGACAGCGCAGGCGGACTGGCCGCCGACCATCAGCGCGTCCTGGCCTATCGGCAGCGCTACGGTGTAGAAGAAAGTTAAACATGTTCAGATGGACCGGGTTGGATGCGAGGCAAACGTTCCTGGGTGTGTTGCTGATGGTTCTGTCAGGCATGACTGTTGCCCAGGCGCAGCAGACGGGCGGCGGCAATGGGCAGGGCATTTACACCTGCGTCGACGCACGGGGCCGGACGCTGACCTCTGACCGGCCCATTCCCGATTGCAGTGACCGCGAACAAAAAGTGCTCAACCCCAGCGGCACGGTCAGAGCCAAGGTAGGTCCAATCCTGACGGCGCAGGAGCGCGCTGCGCTTGACGCCCGGGAGAAAGCGGCGCAGGAAGAGCGGGCCCGCCTGAATGAAGAAAAACGGCGCGACCGGGCGCTGCTGGCCCGCTACCCGAATCAGGCGGTGCACGACAAGGAACGCGCCGAGGCACTGGCCCAGATTGGCGTGGTGCGCCAAGCGGCGGTGCATCGGGTGGAGGAGCTGCTGCGCCAGCGCACAGTGGTCAGTGAAGAGATGGAGTTTTACAAGAAGGACCCGAGCAAAGCCCCGCCTTCCGTTCGGCGCCAGGCTGACGAGCTGACCCAAAGCCTGGCCATTCAGGGTCGTTTTATTGCTGATCAGGACGCGGAACTCAAGCGCGTGAACGTGCGTTTTGACGAAGAACTGACGCGGCTCAAGCGGCTGTGGCTGCGGCCTTGACCCATGCCCCCGGACAGCCCTAGCGGGTGCCAAACGGGGCAGGGACCTGACGCATGGAAGCAAACCTGGAATCAGTCCAGTTTCTTGCGCAGCAGATCGTTGACTTGCTGCGGGTTGGCCTTGCCTTGGCTGCCCTTCATGATCTGACCGACCAGCGCGTTGAGCGCCTTGCTGTTGCCGGCCTTGTACTGCTCGATGTTTTTCGGGTTGGCCGCCAGCACCTCGTCGACAATTTTTTCCAGCGCGCCGCTGTCGTTCATTTGCTTGAGACCTTTGGACTCAATCAGCGCATCGACATCAGGGGACTCGCCAGCCCACAGCGCATCGAGCACCTGTTTGGCTGCGTTGTTGGACAGGGTGCCATCCACAATGCGGGTGATTAACAGGCCCAGCTGCGTGGCGTTCACGGGTGACTGCGCGATGTCAATTTCATCGGTATTGAGTCGGCGTGCCACGTCGCCCATGATCCAGTTGCTGGCCAGTTTGGCCTGCCCGCAGGCTTTGGCGGTGGCTTCAAAATAGGCGGCGATGGCATGGCTTTGAGTCAGCGCCGTGGCATCGTAGTCAGAGAGCCCATAGTCAGCGACAAAGCGCTGCGCCATCACGCGCGGCAGCTCGGTCATCTCCAAGCGAACCCGCTGCACCCAGTCATCGGCAATCACCAGCGGCGGCAAATCCGGGTCGGGAAAATAACGGTAATCGGCCGCATCTTCCTTGCTGCGCATGGAACGCGTCTCGCCGCTGTCGGGGTCGAACAATACCGTAGCCTGTTCAATCGCGTGGCCGTCTTCAAGCTGCTCGATCTGCCAGCGCACTTCATAGTCGATGGCTTGCTGCATGAACTTGAAGCTGTTGAGGTTCTTGACCTCGCGCCGTGTGCCCAGTGGCGCGCCGGGCTTGCGCACCGACACATTGGCGTCGCAGCGGAAGCTGCCTTCCTGCATGTTGCCGTCGCAAATACCAATCCAGGTCACGATCTTGTGCAGCTCCTTGGCGTAGGCCACGGCCTCCGCGCTGGAGCGCATGTCGGGCTCGGTCACGATCTCCAGCAGCGGCGTGCCGGCGCGGTTCAGGTCGATGCCGGTTTGGCCCACATAGTCTTCGTGCAGCGACTTGCCGGCGTCTTCTTCCAGGTGGGCGCGGACCAGCCGCACTGAACGTTTTTCGCCGTCCAGGTAGAACTCAACCTCACCACCCACCACCACCGGAATTTCAAACTGGCTGATCTGGTAGCCCTTGGGCAGATCGGGATAAAAATAGTTCTTGCGCGCAAAAATGCTGCGTGGCGACACCTGGGCGCCAATCGCCAGCGCAAACTGAATGGCCCGTTCGACCGCGCCCCTATTCATCACCGGCAAGGTGCCCGGCAGCGCCAGGTCCACTGCGCAGGCTTGCGTGTTGGGCTCGGCGCCGAAAGCGGTCGAGGCGCGGCTGAAGATTTTGGATTGGGTGGACAACTGGGCGTGGGTCTCGAAGCCGATCACGACTTCGTAACCCAGCACCAGTGGGGATGGGAGGGCAGCCCGCGAGGCTGACGGTGCTTTTTCAACAAACGTATTCATGCTCAAAATCCTTCTGGCTTGGCAAGGTGCCAGTGCGTCGCCTGCTGGAAGCGATGTGCCACATTGAGCAATTTCGCCTCCTGCAGATAATTGCCGATCAGTTGCAGCCCGACCGGCATGTGGTTGGCGCCAAAGCCCACCGGCAAACTCATGCCCGGCAAACCGGCCAGCGAGCCCGGCAGGGTAAAGATGTCGGCCAGGTAATCGGCCAGCGGATCGTTGCCGTGCCCGCCCAGTTTCCACGCCACCGTGGGAGCCACCGGTCCGGCAATCACGTCGCACTGCAGATAAGCTTGCTGAAAATCGTCAGCAATCATGCGGCGGATCTTTTGCGCTTGCAGGTAGTAGGCATCGTAGTAGCCGTGGCTCAGCACATAGGTGCCAATCATGATGCGGCGCTTGACCTCATCACCAAAACCCTCGGCGCGGGTCTTTTTGTACATGTCGGTCAAGTCCGCGTACTGCGCGGCCCGGTGACCAAACTTGACGCCGTCAAAACGGCTCAGGTTGCTCGACGCCTCGGCCGGTGCAATGATGTAATAAACCGGAATGGACAACTCGGTGCGCGGCAGCGAAATCGGCACCAGCCTGGCACCCAGTTTCTCCAACTCCCTGAGTGCGCCGTCCACGGCGGCGCGCACGTCATCGGCCAGGCCTTCGCCAAAAAACTCAGCCGGCACGCCAATGCGCAAACCTTCGATGGATTCGTTCAGAGACTGCGTGAAATCTTCGGCCGGCACGTCCAGCGAAGTGGAATCACGGTCCGGGTCCGGCCCACACATGGCTGACAGCAGCAAAGCGCAGTCTTGCGCTGTGCGCGCCATCGGCCCGGCCTGATCGAGACTGGAGGCAAACGCCACCATGCCGTAGCGCGAGGCGCGACCGTACGTGGGCTTGATGCCGGTGACGCCGCAAAACGAGGCCGGTTGCCGAATCGAACCGCCGGTGTCGGTACCCGTGGCGGCGGGCAGCAGGCGCGCTGCCACGGCTGCCGCGCTGCCGCCGGACGAGCCGCCGGGGGTACGGGTCAGGTCCCACGGGTTCTTGACCGGGCCAAACGCCGAATTTTCATTCGCCGAGCCCATGGCGAATTCGTCGCAATTGAGCTTGCCCAAAGTCACCACACCTTGCGCGGCCAGCTTGCTCACCACGGTGGCATCAAACGGTGAGCGATAGCCGGCCAGCATTCTGGAGCCCGCGGTGGAGATGAAATCGCGCGTGACAAAAATGTCCTTGTGTGCCATCGGAACGCCCAGCAGCGTTGGTGCGGCACTGCCGCTGTCCGCGGCCAATGCCAGGTCAGCGGCGCGCGCCTGGCGCAGCGTGACTTCTTCGTTGAAGTCCAGAAAAGCCCCGAGCGAAGCATTCGCCTGGGCGCGGGCCAAAAAATGCTGGGCCGTCTCCAGGGCCGAGACTTTGCGCGCGCGCAGCAGGTCGGCGAGCTGGGCCACGGTGAGGTCGTGCAGTGCAGTGGTGGTAGTCATCTTTTTATTTGTTGGTGGTGTTACTCGATCACCTTGGGCACCAGAAACAGGCCATGCTCAAGCGCGGGGGCGTTGCGCTGGTTGACCTCGCGCTGGTTGGCCTCGCTGACCCGGTCTTCACGCAGGCGCAGGGTGATGTCCTGGACGGTGGCCACCGGGTGTGCCAGCGGCTCGATGCCCGTGGTATCGACCGCGCGCATTTTTTCGACCAGGGCAAAAAAACCGTTGATTTGTGTCAGCATGCGCTCACTCTCGGCCGCTTTGAGCTCCAGCCGTGCCAGATTGGCAATTCGGGCGATGTCAGTAGAAGTCAGGGACATACAAGTATCTTCATTCGAAACCGGTTGTAAAACACCTTTAAAGAGGCGGGACCGGACAGTTATTCACAGGGGATGAGGTATTATCCCGCCTTTGGCTGTGGGTCTGCGACCCGGCAGGTTTTTGCCAATAAAACCCGATTTTGAACCCGTTAACCAGGTGATGGCAGGCCGAAGCGCCCACCATGCCCGAGAGGACTATATTAATGTTTGGAGCATTCCGTCAGTACTTCTCCACTGACCTGGCGATTGACCTCGGTACCGCCAACACCCTGATTTACGTTCGTGACAAGGGCATTGTGCTCGATGAACCCTCCGTGGTGGCGATCCGCCACGAAGGCGGCCCGCAAGGCAAAAAGACAATCCAGGCGGTCGGCAAGGAAGCCAAGGCCATGCTGGGCAAAGTGCCCGGCAACATCGAGGCTATTCGTCCGATGAAAGACGGCGTCATTGCCGACTTCACCGTCACCGAGCAGATGCTCAAGCAGTTCATCAAGATGGTGCACCCGCGCTCCATTTTTCGGCCCAGCCCGCGCATCATCATTTGCGTGCCGTGCGGCTCGACCCAGGTCGAGCGCCGCGCCATCCGTGAAAGTGCCCTGGGCGCCGGTGCCCGCGACGTCTACCTGATTGAAGAGCCGATGGCCGCCGCCATTGGCGCCGGTCTGCCGGTCAGTGAGGCCAGCGGGTCCATGGTGGTTGACATTGGCGGCGGTACCACCGAGGTCGGTGTCATCTCGCTCGGCGGCATGGTCTACAAAGGCAGCGTGCGTGTGGGTGGCGACCGCTTCGATGAAGCCATCATCAACTACATCCGGCGCAATTACGGCATGCTCATTGGCGAGCCCACGGCGGAGGCGATCAAGAAAAATATCGGTTCGGCGTTTCCGGGTAGCGAAGTGCGCGAGATGGAAGTGCGCGGGCGCAACCTGTCCGAAGGCGTGCCACGCAGTTTCACGATCTCCAGCAATGAAATCCTCGAAGCCCTGACCGACCCGATCAACAACATCGTGTCGGCGGTCAAAAACGCGCTGGAACAAACCCCGCCCGAGCTCGGTGCCGACATTGCCGACCGCGGCATGATGCTCACCGGCGGCGGCGCGCTGTTGCGTGACCTGGACCGTCTGCTGGCCGAAGAAACCGGTCTGCCGGTGTTGGTGGCCGAAGACCCCTTGACTTGCGTGGTGCGGGGTTGCGGCATGGCGCTGGAGCGGATGGACCGCCTGGGCTCCATTTTCACCAGCGAATAAGCAACAGGCGCAGCGATGCCCCTTGGTACGCTGGACGGGACGCCGCCGCCTTTCTTTCGGCAGGGCCCGTCGGCCCTGTCCAAACTCACGTTTTTCAGTCTGTTGGCGCTGTTCCTGATGGTGGCCGATGCACGCCTTGAGCTGGCGCGGCCGTTGCGGGTGGCGGTGGCGGCCGCGCTTTATCCGGTGCAATGGCTGGCCCTGCGACCCGTGGTCTGGGCCCAGGGCGGAGGCAAATATTTTGAGTCTCTCAAACGCTCCCAGAGCAGCGAAGAGGCCGCCCTGTACAAGCTTGGTTTGCAGTCCCAGCGTGCCAGTCAGGTCGAGCAACTGCTGTTGGAAAACACCCGCTTGCGCGCGCTGCTGACCTTGCGCGAGCGCGTGAGCACGCCATCACAGGCGGCCCAAGTCCTGTATGACGCCGCTGACCCCTACACCCGCAAGGTCATCATTGACCGCGGCTTGCTGGCCGGTATCGTGGCCGGCTCGCCGGTGCTGGACGAAGCCGGCGTGCTGGGCCAGGTGACACGGGTCTACCCGGCGATCAGCGAAGTCACCCTGATCACCGACCGGGAGCAGGCCATTCCGGTGCTCAACACCCGCACCGGGGCGCGCGGCGTGGCCTTTGGCGACCCGGCCCTGCGCGCCAACGCGCTGGAGCTGCGCTTCATGGCGGCCAATACCGATGTGCAAGTCGGTGATTTGTTGACCACCAGCGGCGTGGACGGCGTCTACCCCCCGGGCTTGCCGGTCGCGAAGGTGGCGAAGGTGGACCGCCGTGTTGACTCGGCATTTGCGCGCATCAGCTGTGAGCCCCTGGCGCTGGTGTCGGGCGTGGTACATGTGATGGTGCTGCAACCCGTTGCCAGCCAGATCGCTCCGCAGCCGGTCGTGCCAACACCCGCTGGCCCGGTCAGGAAAGGATCGAAAAAATGATCATGCGTCCGGGCCATCAGTTGCTGCTGCCCGCCAACCCTTTCTTCATCTGGGGCAGCCTGGTAGCGGCCTTGCTCCTGAACATGTTGCAGAACATGGGGCTGTGGGGGCGAGCCGCCTGGATGCCCGACCTGCTGGCGCTGGTGCTGGTGTTCTGGAGCATCCACCAGCCGCAGCGCATCGGCATTGGCGCCGCTTTTGTGTTTGGCATTTTTGTTGACGTGCACCAGGGGGCGATGCTGGGCCAGCACGCACTGAGCTACACGGTACTGAGCTTTCTGGCCATTGCCATCCACCGCCGCCTGCTGTGGTTTCCGGTGCCGTCGCAGGCGTTTCAGGTGTTGCCGCTGTTTGTGGCGGCGCATGCCATTGCGCTGAGTGTGCGCATGCTGGCGGGTGGTGGCTTTCCCGGCTTTTGGCTGTTGCTGGCGCCGCTCATCGAGTCGCTGCTGTGGCCGGTGGTCAGCGTGCTGTTGCTGATGCCGCAACGAAGAACCCCTGATCCTGATGCGCACCGGCCTTTGTAGGGATATGACTCCCACGCTTGTCACTTGGTGTACTGCGCTGCCCCCCGAGGGGGCTGTTCCGCCTGGGGGCGGCCCGGCGCCGGAACCGTTCACTTCGTTGTCATGACCGAGCTGCGCAACGTCGAGGCCGATCTGTCGCGCTTTCGGGCGCGGCTGCTGGTGGCCGGCATCGTCGTGGTGCTGGGGTTCCTGCTGCTGCTGTCACGCCTGGTGTACCTGCAGGTGGTGCGCCACGATGACCTGCTGGAGCAGGCCGAAAGCAACCGCACGGCGATTGTGCCGGTGGTGCCGAACCGGGGCCTGATCCTCGACCGCAACGGCGTTGTGCTGGCCAGCAACTACTCGGCCTACACGCTGGAAGTGACCCCTTCCAAGGTGAGTGACCTGGAGCAGACGATCGATGAGCTGTCACAGGTGCTGGAAATCACGCCGCGTGACCGGCGTCGTTTCAAGAAGCTGCGTGAAGAATCCAAGAGTTTTGAGTCGCTGCCGTTGCGCACCCGCCTCAGTGATGAAGAGGTCGCCAAATTTGCAGTGCAACGCTATCGTTTTCCGGGTGTCGAGATCAAGGCCCGGCTGTTTCGCAGCTACCCCTATGGCGAGCTGGCCAGCCACGTCATCGGCTACATCGGGCGCATCAATCAGTCCGAAAAGGAAAAGCTCGACGACTCCGAGGACGCCGCCAACTACCGGGGCACCGATTACATCGGCAAGCTCGGCGTGGAGCAGAGCTTTGAGACCCAGTTGCACGGCATCACCGGTGTCGACTCGATGGAGACCTCGGCCGGCGGGCGCGCTATGCGCCGACTCGCCAGCAGCCCGGCCACCCCCGGCAACACCGTCAAGCTGGCGCTTGACATCAAGCTGCAACACATGGTGGAAGAGCTGTTTGGCGAACGCCGCGGCGCGCTGGTGGCGCTGGACCCCAAGACCGGTGAAATACTGGCCTTTGTCAGCAAGCCCACCTTCGACCCGAATCTGTTTGTCGAAGGCATCGACAGCGAGAGCTGGCAAGCGCTCAACGAGTCCATCGACAAGCCGCTGCTGAACCGCGCGCTGCGCGGCACCTACCCGCCCGGTTCCACCTACAAGCCGTTCATGGCGCTGGCGGCGCTGGAGACCGGCGCCCGCACGCCCGAGCAGTCGATCGCCGACCCCGGGTTTTTCATGCTTGGTGGTCACCGTTTTCGGGACGACAAGGAGGGTGGGCACGGCATGGTCAACATGTACAAGTCCATCGTCGAGTCCTGCGACACCTATTACTACGTGCTGGCCAATGACATGGGGGTGGACACCATTCATGACCAACTGCAGCGCTTCGGTTTCGGCGAGCTGACCGGCATCGACATTTTTGGCGAGGTGCGCGGCCTGCTGCCATCGACGGCCTGGAAACGCAAAGCGTACAAAAAGCCGGAACAACAAAAGTGGTACGCCGGTGAAACCATCTCGCTCGGCATCGGCCAGGGCTACAACAACTTCACCATGCTGCAACTGGCCTCGGCGGTTGCCACGCTGGCCAACAATGGCGTCAAGATGAAGCCGCATCTGGTGAAAGAGGTGGTGGACGTCATCACGCACGCGCCCGCCACCACCGAGCACGAATCGGTGGGTGAAGTGATCGCCAAAGCGGCCAACATTGCGGTCGTCAAGAGGGCCATGGTCGGGGTGAACATTGAGGGCACGTCAGCGGCCAGCTTCCGTGGCGCGCCCTACACCAGTGGCGGCAAGACCGGCACGGCGCAGGTGGTGCAGATCAAGGCCAACGAGAAGTACGTCGCCTCCAAAATGGAGGAACGCTTTCGCGACCACGCCCTGTTCACTGCCTTTGCGCCGGCTGAAGACCCCAAAATTGCCCTGGCCATCATCGTGGAAAACGCCGGATTTGGCGCCAAATACTCGGCCCCGATTGCGCGCCGGGTGATTGATTACTGGCTGCTCAACCAGTACCCGAGCCTGGAAGACATGGAGGCCGTGAAAAAAGGCATGGCACCGGCGCCGATTGGCAAACCGCGCACGGTGGCAGAGCTGCCCTGGCCGCCGGGTGCACCGGTGGCGCCTGTGGCAACTGTGGCGCCGGCCAGCGCCGCCAGCGCGCCGGCAAAAACGGCGAGTGCCGCATCAACTGTTCGTTAAGAGACCTTGCGCCCTGTTCTCAGCGCAAGAAGGCGTCATAGCCGGTTTTCAGGATCAGCGCGCTCACGACCACGATGAAGAATGCGCGCACAAAGCCGGTGCCGTGCTTGAGCGCCAGGCGCGTGCCGAGCAGGCTGCCCGCCACGTTGGCCAGCGCCATGGCGAGCACAAAATGCCACCAGATGTGGCCCTTGGCCACGAACAGAATCAGCGCCGCCGTGTTGGTGGCGGTGTTGATCAGCTTGGCGGCGGCCGAGGCGCTCAGAAAATCGTAGCCCATCACGCGCACAAACAAAAAGACCAGAAAACTGCCGGCGCCGGGGCCAAAAAACCCGTCGTAAAAACCGATCACGGCACCGATGGACGCCGCCAGACAAGCCTCTTTGCCGCCCGAGAACAACGGCGCATGGGTGCGCCCCAGCTCTTTTCTGAGCACGGTATAGATCAGCACCGCCAGCAACACGCCGGGCAGCAGCCGGCGCAAAAAATCAGGCGATACCACGGTCACCAGCCAGGCGCCGGCGAAGGCCGCGATGAAACCGGCGGCGGCGGCGGGCAGCAGCGCGGCCCAGCGCATCTCGACCCGGCGGCTGAATTGCCAGGTGGCAAAGCCCGTGCCCCAGACCGACGCGCCTTTGCCGGTGCCAAACAGGGTGGCTGGATGGGTGTTGGGGAAGGTGACAAACAGAGCCGGCACCAAAATCAGGCCACCCCCGCCCACAATTGAATCCACAAAACCGGCCAGCAGCGAGGCGAGCGAGACAACGAACAATTCCATCGGCGCATTGTCGCATCAGGTGCGGCCGTTGATTGCTACACTATTAATAGCTATACAGGCAATGAATACGGGGGCTAGAGGCCGATTTTGCATAAAAAAAGCACCGGGATCACCGGTGCTTTTTCATTTTTATCAACCCTTTGCGGGTTTGTCTCCTGGGCCTTTCACGGACAGCGGGCCTGGATGCCTGCTGGTGATTGACTCGACTGTAAGCGGGGGCTGCGATTGACGCATCAGGACTTACCCTCTTCGGATTTACCCTTCTCTCCGGCGGGCCGCATCTTCAATTATCCAGCGCGCCGCCTTTTCCGCAATCATCAAAGTGGGTGAGTTGGTGTTGCCGCTGGTGATCACCGGCATCACGCCAGCGTCGACCACGCGCAAGCCCGCCACCAGGCCGCCGTTCCCGCCACGCACCCGCAAGTGTGAATCCAGCACCGCCAGCGGGTCGTCGTCGGTCCCCATTTTGGTGGTGCCGACCGGGTGAAAAATGGTGGTGGCAATATCGCCGGCCAGACGCGCCAGTTCCTCGTCAGTCTGAAACTGAACGCCCGGCTTGAACTCTTGCGGCTGGTACTTGGCCAGCGCCGCTTGCGCCACGATGGTGCGTGTCAGGCGCAGTGAATCCGCGGCCACCTGGCGGTCCGCCTCGGTGCTCAGGTAGTGCGGCGCAATCGCGGGCGCCGCATCAAAGCGCGGGCTCTGGATCCGCACCGTGCCGCGGCTGCTGGGCTGAAGGTTGCACACGCTGGCGGTGAAGGCGTTGAAGCGGTGCAGCGGTTCGCCAAAAGCGTCCAGGCTGAGCGGCTGCACGTGGTACTCGATGTTGGGGTAGGGCTGGCTGGCATCGCTGCGGGTAAAGGCGCCCAACTGGCTCGGCGCCATGCTCATCGGGCCACTGCGCTTGAGCGCGTACTCCAGGCCGATCATGGCCTTGCCCCACAGCGAGTTGGCCTGCGTGTTGAGCGTCTTGACGCCTGTCACCTTGAACACGGTGCGAATCTGCAAGTGATCCTGCAAGTTCGCACCCACCCCCGGCGCGTCCACCTGCACTGCAATGCCATGCTGCTGCAAGAGCGCGGCCGGGCCAATGCCCGAGAGCTGCAAAATCTGCGGCGAGCCGATGCTGCCGGCGCTCAGGATGACTTCGCCGGTCGCCGTGGCGTTGACCATCTCGCCGCCCACCCACACCTGCACGCCGGCACAACGCAGGCTGCCATCAAGCTGGTTTTGCAGTTGCAGCTTGACCACTTGCGCCGAGGTCCAGAGTTCAAAGTTGGGACGATTCATGCAGGCGGGACGCAAAAAAGCCTTCGCCGTACTCCAGCGCCAGCCCTTTTTCTGATTGACCTCAAAATAACCGACACCCTCGTTGGAGCCGGCGTTGAAGTCGTCGGTCGGCGCGATGCCGGCCTGCTGCGCGGCCTGGGCAAAGGCGTCCAGGATGTCCCAGCGCAGGCGTTGTTTTTCGACCCGCCACTCGCCGTTTGCGCCATGGAAGTTCTTGAAATCTTCAAGCTTTTTAGTCCTCTGGCCCCCGTCCACAGGACTTGAATAGCTATCTAATTTATAGTGACTCTCGTGCGCCATGAAGTCACTCAAGCTGTTTTGCCAGGACCAGGCATCGTCACCCGTGAGACTTGCCCACTGGTTATAGTTGTGCGCCTGGCCGCGCATGTAGATCATGCCGTTGATGCTGCTGCAGCCGCCCAGTGTCTTGCCGCGCGGGTAGCGCAGGGCGCGGCCATTGAGCCCCGCCTCGGGCTCGGTCTGAAACAGCCAGTCGGTGCGCGGGTTGCCAATGCAATGCAGGTAGCCCACCGGGATATGAATCCAGGGGTAGTCGTCCTTGCCGCCGGCCTCGATCAGCAGCACGCGCTTGGTCGGGTCCCTGGAGAGCCGGTTGGCCAGCAGGCAGCCTGCGGTGCCGGCGCCGATGATGATGTAGTCAAACGTGGTGTTCATGCGGCCATTCTGCCGCAAGCCTCAGACCCGTCAAGCACCCCGGCGTCAGCGCTTGGCGTTACGATCCCTGCATGGCCCCCGTTTATCAATCCCCTTCTGAGTCGTCATGACGCCAGAGGCCCCAAACATTGAGCGCAGCGATGTGGCTGACGGCGCCGGACTGCGGCTGTCGGGTGATTGGTCGGCCGCGCGCCTGGCCGAGCCCGCCAACTGGGCCCGTTTGCGGTCCGACTTGTCCTTCGCTGCACCGGGTGACGCGGTAAAGCTCAAATGGGATCTGCGCGACCTGCAGCGGCTGGATCACACCGGTGCCCAGGTGCTGTGGAACGCCTGGGGCCGCCAATGGCCCACTCAACTTTTGATCGAGCCCGCGCAGCGCGCCATGCTGAGCCGCGTCGAACAGTACTCGCTGCCGCCGCCGGTGGCGCGGCGCACCAGCGCCTGGCAACTGTTCCTGGCGCTCGGTGCCCTGGTCTGGCTGCTGATTGACCATCTCAGGGATGCGACCCGGCTGCTGGGCCAACTGCTGCTTGACACACTGCGACTGCTGCGCGCGCCCGCCAAGGGCCCCTGGCGCGATGTGTCGGGCCACCTGTTCAGCATCGGCGCCACCGCGCTGCCCATTACCGCGCTGCTGGGTTTTTTGATTGGCGTGGTGCTGGCGTATTTGATGTCGCTGCAGCTGCGCCAGTTTGGCGCCGACAGCTTCATCGTCAATATTTTGGGCTTGTCGGTGATCCGCGAGCTCGGGCCGGTGCTGGCCGCCATTTTGATTGCCGGGCGCTCGGGTTCGACCATCACGGCGCAAATTGGCGTGATGCGGGTCACCGAAGAGTTAGACGCCATGCGCGTGATGGGCATTGCCAAAGGC
>NZ_JBAQMD010000099.1:0-19440 GCF_049302455.1 Rhodoferax ferrireducens
GGTCGTAGCGGTGGCGGCGGCGGTTACGGCGGCGGCGCAGGCGGCGGCGCAGGCCGTAGCGGCGGCGGTGGCGGTTACGGCGGTGGCCGCAGCAGCTATTAAGCAATCGACTGGCATCACGCCAACCGAAAATTAAAGGGCCCATGTGGCCCTTTTTTTATTTCACCGTCACACAACTCTCAAGATGCTTGGTCAAGCCGCCGCTCACGCCTGCGGACGGCCTAGTCTTCGGTGTCGCCCGGCAAACGCCTTATCGGTATGAATACATCCGCCATATAGATTTGATAGCAAGTTAAGCTTATTTGACGGGGGCTGACTCAAGATTTGATCTCATCAGCGCGGCGTGCACTAAAACGAGCGAATTGCCGATCTGACGTCGCGCCGAAGCCGACGCCTGGCCAATACCGCTGGACGTGTTCGATGATGAACACGAGCTGGACATGCCAGCTTCCAATCTATTTATCTGGCAGCGGCGGGCACGAGCGTTCCCTTGACGCGTCCTTTGAGCTCCATCACACGCTTGAGGTTGTCAAAGTCCATCGCATCAGCAGTAAATTTGTCGTTTCCACGTATCAGCTCCACCGGCTTGTGCGACTTGACACGTTCAGTGTCCATAAATGCATGCAAAAACTCACCTCGAAACTCCATTCGTGGCTGAGCTTGCCCCGCCTTGTCTGCCATCGGCTGGCGCACCACATGTGCCTCTCCAAATAGCTGCAACTCAGAGGCGTCAGCATTGGCGACTGCGCGTTTCGCGGTTGCCGTAGTCAGGCCACCCTCTGCGCTGAATGAGCGGATGCTCACGAGATCAATTTCCAGTGTTTCTGAGTCCGGAAAGTGGCGGGCGTCGGTCCCGAGCACTTCGCTTTTAAGCCGCCCCGCGCCATCAAACGACTTCACCGAAAACTTGCGCATAAAATAATCTGGCTCATGCTGCACCTGAGTCTCCAGCCCGTGCGAGATCAGCAGCGGCGTGCTTCTAACCAGCCAGTAGGTTCCCAACGCCAGCACGCCCATGAGAATAACGGGCAGGTAAAGCGATAATCGATCTCCTAACACACGCATTAGATTAACCACTGACGGTCTTCCTCCAGCAATGAGGCGTATCTGCCGCTTGCCATCATCAGCAGATCACACAACTCTCTTGCCGCTCCTTCGCCACCTCTGGCACGGGTGACGTAATGTGCCACGGCCTTAACCTCCGCGTGAGCATTACATGGCGCGCAAGCCAGTGCACAACGCTGCATTACGGCAAGGTCCGGCCAATCATCCCCCATTGCCGCAGCGTGGCTCCAGTCCAACCCCAAGACTTTGAGCGTGTGTTCGGCGGCCGGGCGCTTGTTTTCGGTGCCATAGTGCACATGTTCAATACCCAAAGCTGTCAACCGCAGACGCAAGGGTTTTGAATCGCGCCCGGTGACCACAGCCGGGACAATGCCGGCGCGTTGCAGTAGCTTAAGCCCATGCCCGTCAAGCGTATTAAAGCGTTTGATGGTTTCACCTTGCTCGGTGAAATACAGGCCACCATCAGTCAGGACGCCGTCTACATCAAAAAAAACGACACGAATGCCCTGCGCTTGAAGTAGCAACTCAGGCGAAAAATTCAGCGCAACAGGCATCATCAGATCACCTTTGCTCGCATCAGGTCATTGCTGTTGAGCGCGCCACAAAGCTGACCCGACGCATCCACCACCAACACGCTGGTAATACAACGCAATTCCATCATTTCCGCGGCCTCTACCGCCAGAGCATCACGGGCGATGGTGCTGGGATTCGGGTGCATCACCTGAGCGGCGGTCGTGCTGCGCAAGTCAATGCCCTGCTCCACCAGGCGACGCAAGTCGCCATCGGTGAAGATTCCCAGCACGTTCAAATGATCATCCACAACGGCCGTGGCACCCAAACCCTTGACACTCATCTCCCGCATCAAGTCGCTGAAACTTGCGTGCGGCCCGACGTGGGGAACGGCATCGCCCGAACGCATCACGTCACTGACATGCGTGAGCAGCTTACGGCCCAATGCGCCACCGGGGTGAGAGCGGGCGAAGTCTTCAGCCTTGAAGCCACGTGCATCCAACAGCGCCACCGCCAGCGCGTCACCCAACGCGAGCTGCGCAGTCGTACTGGCAGTTGGTGCCAGATTCAGGGGGCAGGCTTCTTTCTCAACCCCACAATTGAGAAAGACATCCGCATGACGGGCCAAAGTAGAACCGGCATGGCCCGTCATGGCAATCAGGGGCGCACCCAGGCGCTTGAGTACCGGCAAAATCGCCGTCAGCTCCTCAGACTCCCCACTGTTTGAAATGGCCAACACCAAATCAACCGACTTGATCATGCCCAGATCGCCATGGCTGGCCTCTGCGGGATGCACAAACATGGCAGGTGTACCGGTAGATGCCAAGGTTGCGGCGATCTTGCGACCAATATGCCCACTCTTACCCATACCCATGACCACCACGCGGCCACGCACGTCAAGCACCATGGTCACGACGCGGGCGAACGATTCACCCAGATTTTGCTTCAGACCCAGCACGGCGGCGGCTTCAATATCTAGTGTGTCGCGGGCCAGGCGCAACGCCCGCTCCGCCTGGGGTGTTGAAGACTGGGTGTGTTGAAGTGTCATCACGGCATTTTATCGACGCCATCTGGTTGTTAGTATCTGGGGGTGAATCCGCTTGACTTGACACTTCTATATTTACTGGCCGCTGTGCTGGGCGTCGTGGCGTGTCGCTCTTTGAAATTGCCACCCATGCTCGGCTACTTGGCCGTTGGGGTCGTGATTGGACCCAACGCTTTGGCCTTGGCAAAAAATGCGGATGGCGTGCGTCATTTGGGTGAGTTTGGTGTGGTCTTTCTGATGTTTGTCATTGGGCTGGAGTTCAATTTACCCAAGCTGCGTGCAATGCGAAGCCATGTGTTTGGGCTTGGTTTTTTCCAGGTGCTCTTGACCATGCTCGGCGCCACGGCAGCCATGCTGGGTTTGGGAATGATGGCTCCGACGCTTTGGGGCATGGGCTGGCAAACTGCGTTGGCGCTCTCAAGTGCGCTGGCCATGAGCAGCACCGCCATTGTGGTCAAGCTGATGACCGAACGACTGGAGATGGAATCGGAGCATGGCAAACGGGTCATGGGCGTACTGCTTTTTCAAGATTTGGCAGTGGTGCCGCTGTTGGTGCTGATCCCGGCGCTGGGGGCATCGGCCGAGTCGCTTTTTCAGACTCTTGCCTTCGCCAGCCTCAAGGCGACACTTTTGATTGCTTTGCTGCTGGTCGGCGGCCCGCGTGTGATGCGCTTTTGGCTGACGCTGGTGGCCCGGCGCAAAAGTGAAGAGTTGTTTGTCCTGAATCTGCTGTTCATCACGTTGGGATTGGCCTGGTTGACAGAAATGGCGGGCCTGAGTCTGGCCTTGGGGGCCTTTATTGCGGGTATGCTGATCTCGGAGACACAATACAAACAACAGGTGGAGTCGGACATCCGTCCCTTTCACGACGTGTTGTTGGGCCTATTCTTTATCAGCATCGGGATGATGCTGGATTGGCGACTGGTGCTGGAACGTTGGCCGCTGGTGCTGTTGTTGGTCTCCGTCCCGGTATTTTTCAAGGCAGCATTGGTGAGCCTGCTGGCTCGGAGTCTGGGTGCCACCACAGGCGTTTCACTGCGCACCGGCCTGTACCTGGCACAGGCTGGTGAATTCGGTTTTGTGTTGTTGACACTCGCTCAATCCAATGCACTGGTGCCGCCCGCGCTGCTTAATCCGATACTGGCTAGCATGGTGCTCTCAATGTTAGCCACGCCATTTGTCATCATGTACAGCAACCAAATCGTTTTGAAGTGGGTCAGCAGCGAATGGCTGCAACAGTCCCTGCAAATGACCTCCATTGCGCGCAAGTCGATCAAGGCCAACAAGCATGTCATCATTTGCGGTTACGGTCGCTGCGGACAAAATCTGGCGCGCATGCTCGACCAGGAAAACATACCTTATATCGCGCTTGATCTTGATCCAGACCGGGTGCGCCAGGCCACCGTCGCCGGCGACTCGGTGGTATTTGGGGACGCTGCCCGCCTGCAGGCACTGATCGCCGCTGGGCTGGCCCGGGCCAGTGCCGTCGTCATTACGTACCTTGAAGTCCAGAGCGCCTTGAAGGTTCTGGCCCACACACGAGACCATGCGCCGCAGGTGCCAGTCATCGTGCGAACACAGGACGACCACGATCTTGAGGCCCTGCGCAAGGCGGGTGCAACCGAGGTGGTGCCAGAGGCGATTGAAGGCTCACTGATGCTGGCCAGCCACGCCTTGGCTTTGGTAGGCGTACCGATGCGGCGGGTGATTCGCATTGTGCGCGACCAGCGTGATGCTCGTTACAACCTGCTGCGCGGCTACTTTCACGGGGCCGACGACGATTCTGTCGATGAGTTAAGCCAGGATCGCCTCTCGACACTGACGCTGCCGCTTGGCGCCAAAGTCGTGGGCAAGCCGCTCAGCCAACTGGCCCTATTGGCGGTAGATGTCCGCATTGTCAGCCTGCGCCGCAGCGGAGGCCATGTCAAGTCTGTCAACCCGGATTTGCTAATAGAAGAGGGCGACACACTCGTGCTTTCGGGCAAGACCGAGGCACTCGCGTTAGCCGAGCAGAAATTGCTCAAGGGTTGACCCGCCATGACGCGACCAGAAGCAAGCACGAGGCACAATGCCGACTCTAGCCTTAACACGATATTCCATGCAAAATCTCAGTGTCAACCAGTACCTCCGGGCTCACATTCGTACCGTTCCTGATTGGCCAGCACCAGGCGTGCAGTTTCGCGATATCACGCCGCTTTTGCAGGATGCCAAGGTATTTCGCGTATTGATCGACGCCTTTATCCACCGCTACATGGACCCCTCCATGCGGCCCGATGTGGTCGCCGGACTGGATGCCCGCGGCTTCATTTTGGGTGCGGTGGTTGCTTATGAGCTGAATGTGGGCTTTGTGCCGATTCGGAAAAAAGGAAAGCTGCCTTTCACAACGGTAGAAGAGACCTACGAGTTGGAGTATGGCAGTGCCACCGTTGAACTGCACACCGACGCGGTCAAACCGGGTGACCGCGTACTACTCATTGACGACCTGATCGCCACCGGCGGCACCATGATGGCCGGCATGAAACTGCTCGAAAAACTCGGGGCTCAGGTGATCGAAGGAGCCGCCATTGTTGACTTGCCGGAGCTTGGCGGCTCTGACAAGCTCAGGGCTTCAGGTCTTGCGCTTTTCACGCTGCTCGATTTTTCCGGCCACTGAAGCCGGGTCAAGCCTTTAACTTAAATCACCGTACTGGGTAACACCCAGTGGCGAAGCACGCTCGTCTGGATCCGCCATTTGCGTGTCTTCAAATTCTTCGGCCGGCGCCGGGTTGCGTCGACCCGACGTCACAATTTTCCCCGGCGCTGACAGGGGCATTGAAGTGCTTGCACTTGCCAGCGCCCGCTTGAAGGCGGCCACTTCGTCTTGTTGCAGCGGCTCATAGCGGGGCATCAGGTTGCGCGCCAACAGAGGTATTTCTGGCTGGCTGGCAGCTTTCGATTCAGCGGCCTTTCTGGACATTTGAGACATGTGAATGGGCTGACCGGACGACAGGCCATTTGTGACGTGATCGTTCACACGCCAGTAAACAGCGGTGACCAAGATGTCATGCCGCATCTTGGCCGCCTGAACCATCAGAGACTCAATCTCAGCCAGACGTGCGGTCTCACTTGCCACTTTGTCGGTTAGATCCATCATGACGAGATACTGGCGCCCAGCCGCATCCAGTGACAAGACTTTGAATTTGTAACTGGTGGCCAGCACCCCGGCCCTGATCATCGAGTCGCGTACGACGGCGTACAGAAGTTGCCGTCGTTCAATGCGCGCGGTTTTTCGATTCGCGTCGCGAATCGCTGGCGGCGGGGCCGTAACATCAACGGCCCCCAGTCCCAAACCGTCTGTCGCGGAGGCTGTGGTTACAGACTTTCTTTTGGTGAACCAGTTGAATATTGACATTTTTTCTTTCAACGCAGGGGGACGATTGGGCCTATTTTGTCCACCGGGAAACCCTAAAATTCAGCAACTTACGGTCGCCGTTTGTTAAGAATAGACACCCAACGAAGCTATTTGCCAATACAAAACCGCGAGAATATCACTCCAAGAAGATCGTCTGATGAAAAGTCGCCCGTTATTTCACCTAGTGCATTTTGTGCCAGGCGAAGCTCTTCCGCCAGCAGGTCAAGCGCTTGGGCCTTGGCCTCCAGGTGGAAGCCGGCAGTCATCAAATGAGCTGCCGTCCGGTGCAGTGCCTGCACATGCCGTTCACGTGCCATGTAGACACCTTCGGGCTTAGACTGCCAACCCACCAGCTCCAGCAATTTTCGGCGCAAAGTGTCCAGTCCAGCGCCGGTCTTGGCTGACAACTGCAAACCCGCCTGGTGACACGGTCGGTCCACTGCGTCGGCTTTATTCCAAATTTCAATTACCGGCACGCTTGCAGACAACTTTCCGGCGATAGCCTCTGCAATTACTGCGTCAGCAGCTATGTAATCTATAGCGTTTGTGCGTGTTAAGTCATGCAAAAACAAGACCGCGTCGGCCGCCTCAATCACATCCCAGGTACGGGCGATGCCTATTTTTTCTATCACATCATCGCTGTCGCGCAAGCCTGCCGTGTCGATCACATGAACCGGCACACCTTCGATCTGGATGGTCTGTTGAACTTTATCTCGGGTGGTTCCGGCGATTGGCGTCACGATCGCCAACTCAGCCCCAGCCAGCGCATTCAGCAAGGACGACTTGCCGACGTTGGGCTGACCGGCGATCACGACCGTGATTCCTTCACGTAGCAGGGCGCCCTGGCTCGCCTTTTGCAGCACGGATTGCAGTGACTGCTGTAAATTTGACAATTGCCCGCGCGCATCTGCCTGGCGCAGAAAATCGATTTCTTCTTCAGGAAAGTCCAGCGTCGCCTCCACCAACATCCGCAAATGAATTAATGCCTCACGCAGGTGATGGATTTCTTGAGAGAAAGCGCCTGACAAAGAGCGGCTGGCACTGCGGGCCGCCGCCTCGGTACTGGCATCGATCAGGTCAGCGATAGCCTCAGCCTGGGCCAGATCAATCTTGTCATTCAGGAAAGCGCGCTCTGAAAATTCACCGGGCAGCGCTGGTCGCAACCCCGCCAGCCGAGGCATCTGACTGACGGGATCAAGCTCTGCCCCGGCCTCCAGGCAACGTGCCAGCAACAGTTGCAATACCACCGGCCCACCATGCGCCTGCAACTCCAACACATCTTCACCCGTAAACGAATGAGGCGCTGGAAAATACAGCGCGATTCCCTGGTCAATCGCCAATTGGCTTCGATCAAGAAACGGCAGGTAGCTTGCCTCACGGGCCTTCAGTTGCCGCCCAAAAAGCGCCTGTATTAAAGACCCAATACTTTTCCCGCTGACCCGCACAATGCCCACCGCACCCCGACCGGGGGCGGTGGCAATGGCGACAATTGGGTCTTGATGACGCGGCAGCGACACAGGAACTCAGTCGCAGCTGTGCCGCCCCTGTGAAGAATGCACGGAGTTGCTCATCATTTGAAACTGGGCAGATGGAACTTCGGCGGCACGCCCATACGGGTGTTGATGAGCCACTGCTGCGCGATCGACAGGATGTTGTTGGTAATCCAGTACAGCACCAAGCCCGCTGGGAAGAAGAAGAACATCACGCTGAAGGCCAGTGGCATGAACCACATCATCTTGGCCTGCATCGGGTCCGGCGGCGCTGGATTCAAGGAGGTCTGCAACACAGTCGTCAAGGTCATCACCAGCGGCAAAATGTAGAACGGATCAGGCGATGAAAGATCGTGAATCCACAGTATCCAGGGTGCGTTGCGCATCTCAACACTGGCGAGAAGCACCCAGTACAAGGCGATGAACACCGGGATCTGAATCATGATCGGGAAACAGCCCCCCATGGGGTTGACTTTTTCTTCGCGGTAGATGCGCATCATCTCCTGCTGCATTTGCTGCGGGTTGTCCTTCAGGCGCTCCCGCATTTCGGTGACCTTCGGATTCACAGCTTTCATCTTGGCCATGCTGGCATAGGCCTTGGCATTGAGCCAGTAGAAGGCCGCTTTCAACAACAACACCAAGGCGACGATGGACCACCCCCAGTTGCCGATGAAGCTTTCAAGCGCGTGGAGCAACCAGTACAACGGCTTGGCCAAAATGGTCAACCAGCCATAGTCCTTCACCAGCTCCAGCCCAGGCGTCAGCGACTCAAGCACTTTTTCTTCCTGCGGGCCCGCAAAAAATCTTGCCTCCACGGACTTGCTGGCACCGGGCGCAATGTTATCCAAGGGGGTGATCATGCCAACAGCATACAAATTGGTATCGACCTTGCGCAGGAATAGATCGCGTTTGATGCCGTCGCCCAGCAACCAGGCGCTGGCAAAGTAATGCTGCACCATGGCCACATAGCCGTTTTCCGCTGTCTTTTCGACATCGACCTTGTTGTTTTCGATGTCCTTGAAGTCGACCTTCTGGTATTTCTTGGCTTCGGTGTAGATCGCCGGGCCCGTAAACGTGGAATAAAAAGAAGACTCGCCCAACGGCTTGCTGCCATCACGCACCAACTGCAGGTACAACTGCGGCGACACCACAGCAGCGCCGACGTTCACCACCTCATGCTTGACCGCCACCGCATAGGTGCCACGGGTGAAGGTAAAGGTTTTTACCAGTTTGACGCCACCAAGCTCCGGGGATTGGAACCGGATAACCAGTTGATTGCTGCCATCCTGCAGCGTGCGCTCCCCTGGAGCGACGGTCATGACGGTCTTGTGCGTCGGAAAAGTACCGCCTGCCGCCCCGGCAATCAGCCCGGTTTGCGCCATGTAAATATGGTCTTTGTTGTTCTCCAGCAGAACAAAGCTTTTGCTTTTGTCAGCCATGTCGGCGTGCTTGACAAACTCGGTTTGTACAACCGACGCGCCTTCGGTATCAAAGGTGAGCTTGAGTACATCGGTTGTCACGACCAAGCGCTCGTGAGCTGCGGCAGACGCGTCAGTTGTAGAGGTCAATCCGGCTGTAGCCCCCGTCATCTGTGCGGCAGCAGCTACAGTATTTGCAGTAGGAACACCCGCTGGCACACTGGACACAGGCACCGGCGGGCGGGCCGTTGCCGCCGTGTTGGACGCACTGGGGAAGAAAGTGGCTTTGTGGCCATTAAAAACCTGCCACTGGTCCCACAGCAAAACCATGGAAAAGCCAAAAATCACCCACAAAATGGTGCGGCGAATATCGTTCATGAAGACTTCTTTTCAGAGGAAGGATGAATCAGTTGGGTAAACAACTGGGATTTGAATCGGGGTTTTTCACTCGGAACCGGATCGGAACCGCCCGCGCACCAGGGATGACAACGTGCGAGTCTCGTTAGCGTCAAATAACTGCCCGCTGCCGCGCCATGCGTTTGCAAGGCCTGCAGGGAATAGGCAGAACAAGTCGGCTCAAATCGGCAGGACGAACCCAGCCAGGGACTCAACAGCAAGCGGTAACCCTTGACCATGCCGACCAGCACGCCCCGGATCATGACGCACCATCCATCAAAGCAAGGCCTTGCGACCGAGCCGTTGCCCGTGCAAACAGCTGCTGCAATTCCAGTCGGACAGCCATCTTGAGCGCCGCAGACGTGGCGCTGATGAACTGTTTAGAGTCAATTGCAGCGCGTAAGCGCACGACGTGAGCAGCCACGGGAAGCATTGTCTCAAAGTCGGCGCTCACGCTGTAGATCTGACGCTTGATGACATTGCGTGTGACAGCCCGTTTCGCCCAGCGTTTGGCCACCATGGCCCCCAGCCACACGTCGCTCAAAGCAAAAAGTGCTGTGTCAGAGGTCATTACCGACGCCAGCGGCTTATTTCCGTTCACCGGAGCATCAAGCGCAACGCGATGCAAAGCGAAGTGCGCCGTTCGGGCCACCGTGCTGCCAGCCAGCACAGCCTGAAACTGACTTCGCGTCTTCAGTCGCTGCAATTTGAAGCGGCGCCAGAACTGCAAATCACAGTCGCAAACTATGCGGGTGACCAGACTCAGACCGCCAGACGCTTGCGCCCTTTGGCGCGGCGAGCGTTGATCACAGCGCGGCCGCCACGGGTTTTCATGCGAACCAGAAAACCGTGAGTGCGGGCGCGGCGAATCTTGGAGGGTTGGTAAGTGCGTTTCATTTTGAAAATCCTAAAGGGCTCAATGACGGCCCGCAAATTTTCTAAAAATTACCGAGCCGCTGTCTTAACTCCCCCAATACGTTTAGAGGAACCGGTGATTATCGCAAACTTTCCGGGCCACGGCAAATTCTCTCTTGAACCGCCTTGAACGCGTAGCCCGCCGCATTCAACACGAGCGTGCGTTAGCAGCCTTTCTCGGCTTGTGGACAAATGCTTGATAAATTACAATTTGCACTACGGCAATCTACAACTATCCACAGAAATTAATAACAATATGACAGAGGGACAATACGCCAACCATCCCGACTTCAAGGGCACTGGCGATGGACAAAGCCTGTGGCAAACCTGTGTTGATCAACTGGCGCAGGAGCTCCCGGAACAGCAGTTCAACACCTGGATCAAACCGCTGTCGGCGCAGGTCACGGACGACCTGGCCCAAATCACCATCTTTGTTGCCAACCGGTTCAAGCTGGATTGGATCAGAGCCCAATACAGCAAACGTATCGCCAGCCTGCTGGAAATGTTTTCGGGTCAAACCATCCATTTGGAGTTAGCGCTTGCTCCCCGCGAGATTGGTGTCAGGAGCCAACTCACTCATCGTTCGATGGAGCCCATTCCGATGGACGGCGTGGCCGAGTTAGGAGAGGACCGAAACCCGGGCAGTCTCAAAAACCGGCTCAACACGGCCCTGACCTTCGACACCCTGATTGAAGGGACCGCCAACCGCATGGCACGTGCGGCGGCGATGCACGTAGCGGGCATGCCGGGACACCTGTACAACCCGCTTTTCATCTACGGCGGTGTTGGCTTGGGCAAAACTCATTTGATGCACGCCGTCGGCAATCGGCTGCTGGCTGATCAGCCAACTGCCAAAGTTCTCTACATCCATGCCGAGCAATTCGTATCTGATGTGGTTAAGGCTTATCAGCGCAAGACTTTTGATGAATTTAAAGAGCGTTATCACTCACTGGATTTGTTGCTGATTGATGACGTCCAGTTTTTTGCCAATAAAGAACGTACGCAAGAAGAATTTTTCAACGCCTTCGAGGCTTTGCTGGCCAAAAAGTCACACATTGTGATGACCAGCGACACCTATCCGAAAGGCCTGACAGACATCCATGAACGCCTGGTGTCACGCTTTGATTCCGGACTGACGGTGGCGATCGAACCGCCCGAACTGGAAATGCGGGTCGCCATTCTGATCAACAAGGCTCGGGTTGAGGGCATTGTGATGCCGGAAGAGGTGGCATTTTTCGTGGCCAAGAATGTGCGCTCCAATGTGCGCGAACTCGAAGGCGCGTTACGCAAAATTCTGGCCTACTCCCGGTTCAACCAGAAAGACATTTCGATCTTGCTGGCACGCGAGGCATTGCGCGACCTGCTTTCGATCCAGAACCGCCAGATTTCAGTCGAAAACATCCAGAAAACTGTGGCTGACTACTACAAGATAAAAATTGCGGATATGTATTCCAAGAAGCGGCCGGCCAGCATTGCCCGGCCGCGCCAGATTGCCATGTACCTGGCCAAGGAACTGACACAAAAGAGTCTTCCCGAAATTGGCGAATTGTTTGGTGGACGCGACCACACCACTGTCTTGCATGCGGTACGAAAGATCGGTGGTGAGCGCCAGCAAATGACCGAGCTGAACCAGCAGCTTCATGTACTGGAGCAGACGCTTAAGGGCTAACCAAGGGAATAAAAATGGGAAAATGGCAGAGTTAAAAATTCTTGCCCCCCATTTGTTAATGATTTGAATTGCAGATATTAAAAAGAGGTTGACATGATCGTTCTGAAGGCAACACAAGACAAAGTTTTATCGGTTTTGCAATCGGTAGCGGGCATCGTTGAACGTCGGCACACCCTGCCTATCCTGGCCAATGTGCTGATCCGCAAAACAGGCACTTCGCTGCAACTGACCACCAGCGATCTCGAAATTCAGATTCGCACCACGGCAGAGCTCGATGGCGACACAGGCGATTTCACCACCACCGTGGGAGCGCGCAAGTTGATTGATATTTTGCGCACCATGCCCGCGGATCAAACCGTGTCGCTGGAGTCAAGTGCCGCCAAGCTCATCCTCAAGGGTGGCAAGAGTCGGTTCACGCTGCAAACCATGGCCGCCGAGGACTTTCCGCTGGTGCAGGAAGCGGCCAGCTTCGGCCCGGTGTTCAGTGTGCCGCAAAAAACGTTGAAAGATCTGCTGAGCCAAGTGTCATTTGCCATGGCGGTGCACGACATTCGCTACTATTTGAACGGCATTCTGTTCGTCGCCGAAGGCAGCCAACTCAGTCTGGTGGCCACCGACGGTCACCGCCTGGCCTTCGCTTCGGCCACGCTGGATGTGGAAGTGCCCAAGCAGGAAGTGATTCTGCCGCGCAAAACCGTCATTGAACTGCAGCGTTTGCTCTCCGACACGCAGGGCGCCATTGAGATGCAGTTTGCCAACAACCAAGCCAAGTTCAGCTTCGATGGCATGGAGTTTGTTACCAAGCTGGTCGAAGGCAAGTTCCCGGACTACAACCGGGTCATTCCCAAAAACCACCAGAACAGCATCACACTGGGCCGCAGCGCTTTGCTGGCAACATTGCAGCGCACCGCCATCCTGACCAGTGAAAAATTCAAAGGGGTGCGCCTGAACATTGACCCCGGCACGCTGCGGGTGGCGTCCAACAACGCCGAGCAGGAAGAGGCGGTAGATGAGCTCGATATTGATTATGGCGGCGACAGCATTGAGATCGGTTTCAATGTGACCTATCTGATTGATGCGCTGGCCAATATGAGCCAGGACATGGTGCGGCTGGAGTTGTCTGACGGAAACAGTTCAGCCTTGTTCACCATTCCCGACAACGCCACCTTCAAATATGTGGTGATGCCGATGCGAATTTGACGCTACAAAGTTTGTAGCAGCACAACATCCAAGCCCGCAGTGGAGACGAAGTCCAGTGCAGGTTGGGTCATTCAAAAATTTGAGAAATCGTTGAAAAGTTAGCCATGACCGAAGAAAACAAGCCAGTTCAGTCCCCCGAGAACGAGGTCAACGGCGAAGATGCCGTTCATACAGGTGAAGGCGCCAGCGACAGCTCCAACTTTCAGCCCGCCATTGATGCACACCAGATTGGCGCCTCCGAGGCCTACGGAGAAGGCTCGATTCAAATTCTGGAAGGGCTGGAGGCGGTGCGCAAGCGCCCCGGCATGTACATCGGCGACACCTCGGATGGCACCGGCTTGCACCACTTGGTGTTCGAGGTGGTGGACAACTCGATTGACGAGTCATTGGCCGGGCACTGTGACGACATTCTGGTCACCATCCACTCCGACAATTCAGTCAGCGTGGTCGACAACGGGCGCGGTATTCCAACCGGCGTCAAAATGGACGATAAGCACGAGCCCAAGCGCAGTGCGGCGGAGATTGCCCTGACCGAATTGCATGCAGGCGGCAAGTTCAATCAAAACAGCTACAAAGTCTCCGGCGGCCTGCACGGCGTCGGTGTGAGCTGCGTCAACGCCTTGAGCAAAATGTTGCGCCTGACCATCCGCCGTGACGGCAAGGTGCATGTGATGGAGTTCAGCAGGGGTTTTGTACAGAACCGCGTCACCGAGGTGGTGAATGGCGTGGAAGTATCACCCATGAAGGTGATCGGCACGACCGAAAAGCGCGGCACCGAGGTGCACTTTCTGCCGGACGCCGAAATCTTCCAGCAAAACAGCGATTTTCACTACGAAATCCTGAGCAAACGCCTGCGTGAGCTGAGCTTTCTCAACAACGGCGTGCGTATCCGGCTCAAAGACGAGCGCAGCGGCAAGGAAGACGACTTTTCGGGTGCCGGGGGCGTGCGTGGTTTTGTCAACTTCATCAACAAAGGCAAAACCGTCCTCAACCCCAACATTTTCCATGCACTGGGGGACCGCCAAAGCGATCAGGACACCAACATCGGTGTTGAAGTGGCCATGCAGTGGACCAGCGGCTACAACGAACAGGTTCTGTGTTTCACCAACAACATCCCGCAGCGCGACGGCGGCACCCACCTGACCGGCCTGCGCGCCGCCATGACGCGCGTTATCAACAAGTACATTGATGACAGTGAGCTGGCCAAAAAGGCCAAGGTCGAGGTCACCGGCGATGACATGCGCGAAGGCCTGACCTGCGTCCTCTCGGTCAAGGTGCCCGAGCCCAAGTTCAGCAGCCAAACCAAGGACAAGCTGGTCAGCAGCGAAGTGCGCGGCCCGGTGGAAGACATTGTCAGCAAGCTGCTCTACGACTACCTGCAGGAGCGCCCGGCCGATGCCAAAATCATCGTCGGCAAGATCATTGAGGCGGCCCGTGCGCGCGAAGCGGCCCGCAAAGCGCGCGACATGACACGCCGCAAAGGCGTACTCGACGGCATGGGCTTGCCCGGCAAGCTGGCCGACTGCCAGGAGAAAGACCCGGCGCTGTGCGAAATCTACATTGTCGAAGGGGACTCCGCCGGCGGCTCAGCCAAACAGGGGCGCGACCGCAAGTTTCAGGCGATTCTGCCGCTGCGCGGAAAAATTTTGAACGTAGAAAAGGCCCGCTACGAAAAGCTGCTAACCAGCAATGAAATTCTGACACTCATTACCGCCCTGGGCACCGGCATCGGCAATGCCGGCGGCAGCACCGGCAGCGATGACTTCAACGTTGCCAAGCTGCGCTACCACCGCATCATCATCATGACCGATGCCGACGTCGACGGCGCCCATATCTGCACGCTGCTGCTCACCTTCTTTTACCGCCAGATGCCCGAGCTGGTGGAACGTGGCCACATTTACATTGCCCAGCCACCCTTGTACAAGGTGAAAGCCGGAAAAGAAGAGTTGTACCTGAAGGACGGTGACGAGCTCGACCGCTTCCTCCTGCGCATTGCCTTGGTGAACGCCTCAGTCTTTACGGGTGGCGAGAACGGCACCACCCTCAAGGGGGAGACTTTGTCCGAACTGGCGCGCAAGCACCAGACAACCCAGGCCGTCATTGCGCGCCTGCGCAACTTCATGGACGCTGAAGCGCTGCGCTCGGTGGCCGACGGCGTCGCTCTGAACCTGGACACGGTGGCGGACGCTGAAATTTCGGCCGCTGCGCTGCAAGCGCGCTTGCCCGATGCCGAAGTGGCCGGTGAATTCGACGTCGCCTCCGACAAGCCGATTCTGCGTATCAGTCGCCGCCATCACGGCAACATCAAGAGCAGCGTGCTGACACAAGACTTTGTGCATGGCGCCGATTACGCCGTCCTGGCCGATGCCGCCAGCACGTTCAAGGACTTGCTCAGCCCGGGAGCGATCGTGATGCGGGGCGAAGGTGAGCGTCAAAAAGAGGAAAAAGTGAGCGACTTCCGGGAAGCCATGACCTGGTTGCTGGCCCAGGCCGAACACGCCACCTCACGTCAACGCTACAAAGGACTGGGCGAAATGAACCCGGCGCAGCTGTGGGAAACCACCATGGACCCGACCGTGCGCCGCCTGCTCCGGGTGCAAATTGATGACGCCATTGAAACCGACCGCGTCTTCACCATGCTGATGGGCGATGAGGTGGAGCCACGCCGTGAATTCATCGAAGCCAACGCGCTGCGCGCCGGCAATATTGACGTCTGATGCTGTTGTAGGCGTGAGCAAAGATTTGCCGATTCGGAGGCAAAGATTTGCCGGTCAACAGACTTTTTGCGGGTTTTCACGTATTTGTCGGGTGACACGGAAAGTGAAAACTGTGCCAAGTTAGTGAAAGACTACTGACACAGTTAGTGAAAAATTCCGAGGCTGAGCGCCGCGAAATCAATTCATTTTTTGTTTGAGCCTCTATGAAGACTGTCGGAGCGGGTGCAATCGATTGACGCGGCTCGCTGGATTGGAAAGTGGTCAGGATTGAAAATCCTTGCATCGATGCTTCGATTCCGCCCCAGCCACCGAGATAACCCCTATGGAAAAAAGAAACCTCGCTATCAAATAGGTAGTGTGGTTTTTCTCGTCTGTAGCCTGTAAGGGCGGATGTAAGACGTTTTTAGGAATTGACTTCAGGTGTCGGGTCTTGACGCGGAGTGGAGTACATTCAGACTGCTAGCGGTTGGTCGCAGTTGAAGTGAGAATTTCTCGATGTTTACTCGCTACCCCTTAAAGTTTCAATGGGCTATTGTGTTTTCAAAATATCTGCCTTGCATTTACATTTTGAAACAAGTATGTAGACTGCTATACTTGCAGGCTTTTCCTGGTTTTCGAGGAGAAAAAAATGAATGTTTCAACCCACCAAGGTGAATTCGTGCCCCTCTATCAATCCATGCCTCAGCAACTTGTCGACCGGATAAATTCTGCCGACTTTCCCCGTGCTATCAGTTCGGCTGCTGATGTGGCTGATCGTTCGATCGCCGCGTTGAACAAAGAGCGTATGGTTCGAACAGAAGATTTGCATCAACCGATCACTCTGTAGGAGTTTGATTGGCGGCATTCAACGTCCTTTCTTACAGCATTGGAAATCTAGTTCAATGCTTTTTGGACGGTTCGCCACACACCTCAAAGGATGAAGTTCTCGCAAAGAGACACTACATCTATTTTCAAGAGTATTTTCAAGCGCTGGGTGCCGCTACGATCGTGGTCGAGCGGAATTACACCGACCGCGACTACCTCGAAGACTACGCGGCATACTATGATCGTTGCTTCCAAGATTACCCACGCCGAACCCAGCGGCTTCACTTTTTTAAAGCTGCTTTCGCTCTTACACAGTTTGAGGCAACATTAGTCGACCCAAACGCTGGGGTTGGAGAGCAAGCACTGCGTGCTGCATACCTTGGCTTTGTAGTGGTCAAGCCGCTCCCTCAGACTGTGGTGGGGCGTACATGCCTTACAACGTATCCTACAGATGATGGCCGCCGGCAATTTCCTAGCCTGAGAACCTATCCAGTTAATCTGTTTGGCCTGCAACTGGAAGTCCATAGCTTGGCTTTCCAGGAACAAGACACAGTCGTTGCCGCTTGTGCAACTAGCGCTCTTTGGTCATGTTTTCAGGGCACCGGCAAGCTATTCCAACATGTGATCCCGCCCCCGGTCGAAATTACTAACTGGGCGGGAGATCACATGCCTGAAAACCTCTTGACAGCTAGTGCGCGTGCTTTTCCGAATGCTGGCTTAACCGGCACTCAGATGGCTCACGCTGTGCGTCGTGTTGGTCTTGAACCGTTTGTGGTTGGTGCGAACTCACGCTACAGCTTGAATGGCGTTATGTACGCGTATCTACGAGGAAAAATCCCCTCAATTTTGGCGTGTAAGCTCATTTCTGGCTTAGGGACGCCCGAATTCTCGGTTATGGGCGGACATGCAATTGCTTTGACCGGCTTTTCATTGGGTGATTCTCTTGCCTCAGGATTCGGACCGACAGGGTTCATGCTGCGGTCCACAAGGATTGACAAGATTTATTGCCATGACGATCAAGTTGGGCCGTTTGCCCGGATGGTTTGGGACAAAGTCCAGATTAACAGCCCCGCATCGACTGATCAGCCGCAATTGGCGCCGCAGCAGGTGGAGTCTCTGAAGACGTCATGGCAAGGGTCAGTGCATGCAAATGCTGAGTTTGTTTTGCTTCCGCTCTACCACAAGATTCGAGTCCCGTTCTCCGTGATACACGATGCGATGCTCAGTCTGGATGCTGTTCTCGAAATCTCCCGGTCGAGTTTGCCAACCCAAGCCCGCGCTGAGTGGGATATATATCTCACTACTGCAAACGATTACAAGACGTCAGTTAGGGCTGACTACTCTGGTTTCCAGTTTGACATTAAACCTTCGTTGCTAGTCGACCTGCCACGCTTCGTATGGCGAGTGACTGTGCGGACTGAGGAGCAGTTGCAACTGGATTTCTTGTTTGATGCGACCGGCATTGCGCAGCATGATTTGTTGGTACACGTTGTCTCGACCGGCGGCGCATATGCCCAAATGCTTGGTGCTATCTCACCGTATTTCGAACAAATTCCAGCGATGCAGGCGAAGGCAGTCCTGAAGCGCTTCCTTGTTTCGCAGATCGTGCCAAGCAGCGCGGCGGCCGCCTAGGAGTCTGGGCAGCAGAAGAAAGTCAGTCAAAAGTGGCCGTTTTTGGGGGTGCTTAACCCCTTGCCAGCATTAAAATAGCGCAGCTGACCAATTCAGATAGGTTGACAATTCTTGTTGAGTTTTCAAATCATTCTGCCGCCCAGACTCCTAGGCTTGCCAAGGCCGAAGACTTTCAAAGCCAAACAGCGTTTGCGGGTAATGAAATACATTCCCTTCGTCGAATCCCGTTTCTAGTTCGACTGGGTGTAAGCGCCCGGCAAATCCATCTTGAACGAGAGCGAGCCATCTCGCAAGATCGTGTGCACGCAACAAATCGTGGACACCATGCTCAAAGACTCACCGACTCCGATACATCCGACCCGGCGCACGCACCGAACCTACACATCGGAGTTCAAGGCCCAATTGGTGGCGGCGTGCCAGCAAGCTGGGGTATCGATAGCTGCATTGGCCGGTAGCCATGCAATAAACGCCAACGTGCTGCACCGCTGGCTCAAGGAACATGCCCGTAGTGGGCGTCATCAGCGTGACGTTGCTGGTGGAGCCCAACGGGGTGGGCAAGTCCATGCTGGCCTGCAATCTGGGCCATCAGGCCCTGATTCAGGGGCACGCCGTACTATTCATCACCGCTGGGCAATTGCTGGGTGACCTGGCGGCGCTGGACAGCGATTCGGCACTGCGTTGGCGGCTCAAGCATTACGCGGCACCGGACTTGTTGCTGGTGGACGAGGTCGGCTATTTGTCGTATTCCAACCGGCACGCCGATTTGCTGTTCGAACTCATCAGCCGGCGCTATCGGTGGTGCGGCGGCGCCCTATGCAGCATCGCCGATGGCACCTATTCTTCGAATTCTGCAAGGCAAGACATTCAGTTCACTTTGTGACCGATGGCCCTGAACAACATGCCCGGTAGAAGGAACTGGAGCGCAAAAAGAAGGAAAGTGCTTCAGTTCCGCGTCGGCAGTAACGGTCATGACACGCACTCGTTCTCGCCATGCAGGCGATCAGGACATGGAGAAACCTGGTTAACGATGACATTGGATTTCACGTGAAAGCGTAAATACACGTTGGACTAACCCGCTGACGCGCGAACTGGTTCGCCAGTCCAGCAGGCTACCTCGGACTTTTCAGCAATCTCCTTTTGCAGGACGATGGACTCGCTGCTCGCAGCACTTCATCCCTTCAATCCGTA
>NZ_JBAQMD010000100.1:0-45398 GCF_049302455.1 Rhodoferax ferrireducens
GCCAACCGCTGGGCCGCGCTGGGGCACCTGCCGGCGGCACTGGGCACGCCTGCCACACTCATCAAAGGCTTGCGCCTGATGCGACGCCTGCGGGCCGCGGGCATACCCTGGTTCTCCGGGGCGACCCAGCTCGCCGTCGAAGGGCAGCAGCGGGCCGAGGCCTTGCGCTTTACCGCCGGTGGGCGCGAGCACCGGCTGGACGCGTCCGTCGTGCTGCTGCACCACGGTGTGGTGCCGAACACGCAGTTGACCCGCCTGTTGCGCGTGGAACATGACTGGGACGCGGCGCAACTCACCTGGCAGCCGCGCGTCGACGACTGGGGCCAGACCTCGCTGGCGGGCTTGCGCATCGCAGGCGATGGTGCCTCCATTGGTGGTGCCCTGGCGGCAGAAGCCAGCGGCACCCTGGCCGCCCTGGGCGCGGCGCACGCACTGCAACGCCTGTCTGCCACCGAATGCGACGAGCGCGCTGGAGCAGCGCGAAAGGCCTTGCGGCAACAACTTCGCATCCGGCCGTTTCTTGATGCGCTGTACCGCCCGCCCGAGTGGATCAACACGCCCGCCGACGACACCGTGGTGTGCCGCTGCGAGGAGGTCACGGCCGGGCGCATCCGCGAGATGGCGCGCCTGGGCTGTCAGGGACCGAACCAGACCAAGTTCTTCAGCCGCTGCGGCATGGGGCCATGCCAGGGCCGCCTGTGCGGCCTGACGGTGACGCAGATTCTGGCCAGCGAGCTGGGCAAGCCGGTCGCCGAAGTGGGCGCGTATCACATTCGCTCACCCCTCAAACCGGTGCCGCTGGCCTCGCTGGCGTCACTTTTCACTGAAGAAAACAAGGACCCCACAACATGACCCAGGACATCCAGCGCTACCACAGCAACGCCCGCATGAGCAAAATCGTGCAATACGGCGGCCTGGTTTTTTTGTGCGGACAGACCGCCAGCGGCAGCGCGCCCACCCCCATTGAGGACCAGACCCGCGAAGTGCTCCGGCGCATCGACACCTTGCTGGCCGAAGCCGGCAGCGACCGCAGCCGCCTGCTGTCGGCCACCATCTACCTGAAGCACATGGAAGACTTTGCGGCCATGAACGCCACCTGGGAGGCCTGGATGCCCAGTGGCGCCGCGCCAGCGCGCACCACCGTGCAGGCCAACCTGGCCTCCCCGGATCTGCTGATCGAAATCACGGTGGTGGCGGCATCGGCATGAACCGCATGGACGGGGATCACGGTGAAAGATCAACGCTCCCGCTCTGAAACTGCTACATATTCAGGAGCATATCAGGCAGGATACACGGGGGCTAGAGACCAGTTTTATATAAATTGTTCGGGATTCTGGCCCCAGCCGGGACATCGGCTGGAGCGCAAAGCCAGATATCGCCAGCGATGGCGTTGACTCAAGCGCCGGCCGGAAGCATGCGCAGCAAGGTGTTGTCCCGAACCACATAGTGGTGATACAAAGCGGCGACGGTATGCAAACCGATCAGGAAGTAACCCGCGGTGCCACCGGTCTCATGGATGATCTGGATGAACTCCGCCATATCTTTGCTCTTGCTGATGAGCGCCGGCAGGTGCAGGCCGAAGAACGGGATCGGCTTTCCGGACGCGCTGAGAAGCAACCATCCTGCCAGCGGCATGCCAATCATGAGCGTATAGAGCCCAATCTGCACAAGCTTGGCTGACAGCGTCTGCAACTTGGGTGGATTGGGCTTGATCGGAGGGGGCGAAGTCGTCATACGGACCACCAGGCGCACCACGACCAGTGCAAAAAAGGTCAAGCCCAACATGAAATGCCAGGCGCGCGGAACGCTGACATTCGGAAAATAACCGCGCAGTTCCATGCAGGCATACACCGCCGCGAGCAGCAGCAGCATGACCCAGTGCAGCCCGATGGACAGCGATCCGTATCGTTTCGTGTTTTTCCTCAAACTCATCGTATTCCTTCAAAATAATAAAAAAATGGGATAAGGAGCCTTCATCACTGCTCCCCTCTGCACCTCGCCATTCGCTGGCGAGGGGCTTACTTTTGCGCGAACGGTTGCGGCTTGGGCGTCTTGTCGGAAGATGGCGGCAGCATCGGCAGCTTGAAGTTCGGCTGCTCGCCGGTGAGCGTCTTCAGGAAGGCGACGATCTTGGCGTTCTCGTCGCCCGTGAACTTCTTGCCCAGCTGGAGGCGGCCCATGGTGTCGACGGCTTCGGTCAGCGTGTTGGCGGCGCCGTCATGGAAGTAGGGATAGGTCATTTCCACATTGCGCAGCGTCGGCACCTTGAAGTTGAGGCGATCGGCATCCTTGCCGGAAACCGCAAAGCGGCCTTCGGCGGGGTTCGATGTCTGGTAAGGCGCGACGACGCCCATCTTCTGGTAGGAACTGCCGCCTGCGGCCGGACCGTTATGGCAGGCAACGCAACCACTGTCTTTGAAGAGCTTGTAGCCGGCTTGCTCATTCGCCGACAGCGCCTTTTGGTCGCCCGCCAACCACTTGTCGAAGCGCGAGTTCGGCGTGACCAAGGTCTCTTCGAATGCGGCAATCGCCTTGGTGACTTGCTCGATGCCGATTTTGTCGGTGCCGAAGGACTTTTTGAATTCGGCGACATAAGCGGGAATCGACTGCAGCACCTCGACGGCGAGACCGTGGGTAGAGCCCATTTCGCCCGGGTTGTCGATCGGGCCGCCGGCTTGTGCCTGCAAATCCTTGGCGCGACCGTCCCAGAACTGGGCGATGTTCATGCTGGCATTGAGCACGGTGGGGGCATTGATCGGGCCTTCGTTCCACTTGTGGCCGATGGACGTCTTCAGGTTGTCGGTGCCGCCCATCGACAGGTTGTGGCAGGAGTTGCAGGAGATGAAGCCGGATTTCGACAGGCGCGGATCGAAGAAGAGCTTTTTGCCGAGCTCGACCTGGGCCGGGTTGGTGACCTTGGCGGCTGATATGGGTTTGATGGGTTCATTCATCGCTCCCCAGGCGATGTTGACGCCAGTTAGCGCGACGCTAACGGCAAGGATACGGATTCTCATGTCGGACCTCCAATGGCTCGGTTTTGATTAATAGGCAACGTTGATGAACGATAAGATCAAATTCTTAGAGCTTTCTTAAGAGTTGCCGACAGTTGTAACTAAAGGTAGTTTGGAATAGGCGCAGAATAGGCGCAGATTCGGGAGATTGCCCGACCAAGTCGGCTTCAACCGATGCCGCTGCCTGGCGCAGCAAATCCGCCGGCCTGGTCACCAGCGTCAGCTTGCCGGTACAGGCGGCAAGCGTGCGAGCGATGTCGGCCACCATCACGATCCCGCCTGATGCGTACAGATGAGGTATGCGGATGCTTTTTTTACATCAAGACACAGAAGAGGGGCATTCAAACGGCCTGGCCCGCCTGGATAGCATCACCCGCTACCTTGGCCAGTTGACGACAGCTATGTTGGCCGGATAGAGTCCTGCACCGGGCGGGTCCGGGAGGCGGGGCTACCGTTAGACCTTCGACACATGTCGAAAGTGAACGGCATGCCTGGCAAGAGAATCACGGACCACCAAGTGCACAAGGACAAGCAACACCGCAACAAGCTCAACCAGGGTGCTGCTGCCGCCAAACCATTGCCATCAGCCTCGAACAGAGCTTAAGCATTGGAGCCATAGGTCTCATGCGGCGGGAGTGGACAGCCAAACAGCCGCCTCGGTCGGCAACGTTACTCAGGCTGCGGATCAAGGTAGCTGCGACCTGAGCAGTTGGTGCAATCAAAAACTCAGCGCACCATCCCCTGAGCAAGCGACAAGGCTTGCGCGGCCTGGTGCAAATAGCCGCGCACCCGTTCCAGTTCCGGGCCGATGTGGCGGTCGATGCGCCGGATGTAGGGGCAGGTCAGCGTGGCCAGCGCGCTGTTGTCCGGCCCCAGGATCGGGTACGAGATGTCCACCACACCAAAAGACTGCGCGCTGTCGCGCTCCAGGTAGCCACGGGCACGGACCTCGGTCAGCGCAGCGGCAAGAGCCTCCTCGCTGATCGGCACCTCACCGTCCACCGGTGTGTGCTCCGCACGCATGCGCTGGTAACTGCCCTGGTCACAAAACGCCAGCAGGATATGGCCGGAGGCGGTGTCGAGCAGCCCGACGCGCGCGCCGCGCTGCACCGAAAAGCTCCAGCCGCGCGGGCTGTTGATTTGGGCGCTGATGAGCACATTGCCCCGGTCGTACACCCCCATATGGCAGGACTGCTCGGCCTTGCGGGCAAACTCATCCATGACCGGCAGCGCCTGATTGATCAGGCGGCTCAAGGGCGGGTGCATATGGGCCAAGGCAAACAGCTTGAGGCTCAGCGCGTAGCGGTCGCCAGAGGCGTTGCGCATCACGTACTGCCGCACTACCAGACGCTCCAGCATGCGGTAAATCTCATTGGCGCTGCGGTCCATTTCCTTGACGATCTCGGCCCGCGTCAGCCCCTGCGGCTGCGTGGCCAGCAGTTCCAGAATGTCCAGGCCCTTGTCCAGTGCGGGGGCGCGGTAGCGCTCGTCGGCAGCCAAAGTGTCTGGGCCTTCTTCAGTTTTTGGGCGTCGGCCGCGGGGTCTGTGTGTTGTGGGTTGCATAGGTGTCTCGTTTGGCGGTTTTTATAGCAGAGCGTGTGTGATTCCGGGCGGCTATTAGGGAAAGTACCAGGGCTAAATCCAAGAAACATATTTATCATTTTGCTTCATACATGAATTGTTTATTCATATTTGAATTATTAAACCGGAGTCTGAAGCATGCGTCAAGGTCGTTTAGAAGGCAAAACAGTGCTTATTACCGCGGCGGCACAGGGCATTGGCCGCGCCAGCGCCTTGGCCTGCGCCGCCGAGGGTGCGCGGGTGATCGCCACCGACATCAACCAGCAGTTTCTGGACAGTCTGGCCGCAGCGCATGCCGGCATTCAGGTCGCGCTGCTGGATGTGCGCAACGACGCTGCCGTGACAGCACTGGCAGAGCGCACCCCGGCGCTGGATGCCTTGTTCAACTGCGCGGGCATGGTGGCCAATGGCAGCATGCTCGAATGCACCGAGGCCGACTGGGACTTGAGCTTTGACTTGAACGTGAAAAGCATGTTCCGCATGACCCGCGCCTTCATGCCCGCCATGCTGCACAAGACGCAAACGCCGGGTGTCAGCGTGTCCATCATCAACATGGCCTCGATGGCCTCAAGCATCAAGGGCTTTGCCAACCGCTGTGCCTATGGCGCGACCAAGGCGGCGGTGATTGGGCTGACCAAATCGCTGGCGGCGGACTATGTGAAAGCCGGTTTGCGCGCCAACGCGCTGTGCCCCGGCACGGTGGACACACCGTCTTTGCGCGGGCGCATCGCCGGCGCGGCTGACCCGGTGCAGGCAGAGATTGACTTCATCGCCCGCCAGCCCATGGGCCGCCTGGCCACGGTGGCCGACATCGCCCCGATGGTGGTGTATCTGGCCAGTGATGAGTCACGCTTTGTCACCGGGCAGACCCTGCTGGTGGACGGCGGCGTGACGATTTAACGCTATCCTTCGCAAGCAATCCACGAAAGGCCGCAGCGTGACATCTTTGGTCTCTGTCAAGAACCTGAGCAAATCGTTCCCCGGCGTCAAGGCGCTGGACCAGGTGCACTTTGACTTGCGCGCTGGCGAGGTGCACGCCCTGATGGGCGAGAACGGCGCGGGCAAGTCCACCCTGATGAAGATTCTGGCCGGGGTGTACGGCAAAGACAGTGGCGAGATGCTGCTCGACGGCCAACCGGTGGAGATTGAGAACCCGGCGCACGCGCAGTCGCTCGCCATTGGCATCGTGCATCAGGAGTTGCACCTGATGAACCACCTGACGGCGGCGCAAAACATTTTTCTGGGGCGCGAGCCGCGCCGCCTGGGTGGCTTGTTTCTGGATGAGGAAAAGCTGAACCAGGACACGCAAGCCCTTTTTGACCGCCTGAACCTGGCACTGGCCCCTACCACCGCCATTGGCGAGCTCACTGTGGCGCGCCAGCAGATGGTGGAGATTGCCAAGGCGCTGTCGTTCAAGTCGCGCGTGCTGATCATGGACGAGCCCACGGCCGCGCTGAACAATGCCGAGATTGATGAGTTGTTTCGCATCATCCGCCAGCTCAAGAGCGAGGGCGTGGGCATTGTCTACATCTCGCACAAGATGGACGAAATCCAGCGCATTGCCGACCGCATCACCGTCATGCGTGATGGCAGCACCATCGGCACCGTGCCCGCCAGCACCCCCATGCAGCAGGTGATTGCCATGATGGTTGGGCGCAACCTGGAGCAGGTCGAAAAACACATTCCTGATACCTCCGCCAACGAGGTGCTGCTGGAGGTGCGTGGCCTCAACCGGGGCCGGGTGATTCGGGACGTGAGTTTCAGCGTTCGCCGGGGCGAAATTTTGGGCTTTGCCGGGCTCATGGGGGCTGGCCGCACCGAGGTGGCGCGCGCCGTGTTTGGTGCCGACCCGATTGACTCGGGCGAGGTGCGGGTGCGCGGTGAGCTCATTCACCTGGCTTCACCGCAGGACGCGGTGCAAGCGGGCATTGGCTATTTGTCCGAAGACCGCAAACACTTTGGCTTGGCTACCGGCATGGACGTGGAATCCAACATCACACTGCCCAGCCTGAAGCGCTGGCTGAAGTGGGGCTTCTTTTTGAACCAACCAGAGATTCACCGCATCTCGCAGCAGATGGTTGAAAAGCTGCGCATCAAAACGCCGTCGCTCACGCAAACAGCGCGCCTGCTGTCCGGCGGCAACCAGCAAAAGGTGGTGCTTGCCAAGTGGCTGGTGCAAGACTGCGAGGTGCTGATTTTTGACGAACCCACACGCGGCATCGACGTGGGCGCCAAAAGCGAAATTTACAAATTGCTCAACGACCTGGCCGCGCAAGGCAAGGCCATCATCGTGATTTCTTCCGAGCTGCCCGAAGTGCTGCTGCTCAGCCACCGCGTGCTGGTGATGTGTGAAGGGCGCATCACCGGCGAGGTGCCGGGCGACACCGCCACCCAGGAAACCCTGATGGCGCTGGCCACCCGCCGCGAGCTTGACGCGGCCACCGTGCACTGAACCCTGAGACCCCAAGGCGACCCCATGACCCAATTCACTTCCTCCCCCTCCTGGCTGGCCCGTTTGTCCGGCGGACAAGCCAAACAAAAACTGCTGGCCTTTGCCAGCCTGATTGCGCTGACTGCGGTGTTCACGGTGCTCAAGCCCGATGCCTTCATGACGCAGGACAACATCATCGGCATCCTGCAGTCCACCACCGTGATTGGTGTGCTGGCCATTGCCAGCACCTTCATCATCATCACCTCCGGGATCGATTTGTCGGTGGGCGTGCTGATGACGTTTTGCGCTGTGATGGCGGGTGTGTTCATGGTCAACCTGGGGCTACCCATGCCGCTGGGCATTGTGTGCGCCCTGGCCATGGGCGCGCTGTCGGGCTGCATCTCTGGTCTGGCCATCACCAAGCTGCGGGTGCCGCCGTTCATTGCCACGCTGGGCATGATGATGCTGCTCAAGGGTGTGTCGCTGATCATCACCGGCACCCGTCCGATTTACTTCAGCGACGTGGAAGGCTTTGACCAGATTGCCCTGGGTTCGCTGATTGGCGATTTGATTCCGGGTCTGCCGATCCCCAATGGTGTGCTCATCATGTTTCTGGTGGCGGTGGTGTGCGCCGTGGTGCTGAACAAAACCGCCCTGGGCCGCTACACCTTCGCCCTGGGCAGCAATGAAGAAGCGGTGCGCTTGTCGGGTGTCAATGTGAACCGCTGGAAGATCGTCATCTACGCCTTTGCGGGCAGCATTTGCGGCATTGCCGGCTTGCTGATTGCTTCACGCCTGAATTCCGCGCAACCCGCTTTGGGCCAGGGCTACGAGCTCGATGCCATTGCGGCGGTGGTGATTGGCGGCACGTCGCTGAGCGGCGGTGTCGGCACCATCATGGGCACCATCATTGGCGCGTTCATCATGAGTGTGCTGATCAACGGCCTGCGCATCATTTCGGTCGCCCAGGAGTGGCAAATGGTGCTGACCGGGCTGATCATCATCCTGGCGGTCTACACCGACAACCTGCGGCGCGACAAGAAGTAAGGAGACCTGCCTGACACCCAAACCACTGACCTTCACCCCCCGTGATTCCTTGATTTCGCACTCGTATTCACATCGTCATTTTTTTCAGGAGACAAACCATGAACGCAAAAAGAAGACTGCTGGCTTTGACCGCCAGTCTGGCCCTGGCAGGTTTTGCCAGCATCGCATCAGCCCAGGAAATCTACATTCCACTGATCTCCAAAGGCTTCCAGCACCAGTTCTGGCAAGCGGTGAAACAAGGCGCTGACCAGGCCGGCAAAGACTTCAAGGTCAAGGTCACGTTTGAAGGCCCCGAGACCGAGCAGCAAGTGGACAAGCAAATCGACATGCTGTCGGCCGCCATGGCCAAGAAGCCCAATGCCATCGGCCTGGCCGCGCTCGACAGCAAGGCCGCCATTCCTCTCTTGAAAAAAGCCCAGGCCGCCGGGATTCCTGTGATTGCGTTTGACTCCGGCGTGGACAGCGACATTGTGCTGACCACCGCACAGACCGACAGCAAGGCAGCCGCCGCATTGGCCGCCGACAAAATGGCTGAAAAAATCGGTGGCGAAGGTGAAGTGGCCGTCATTGGTCACGACCAGACCAGCACCACCGGCACCGGCCGGCGCGATGGTTTTGTGAATCAGATCAAGGCCAAGTACCCCAAGATCAAGGTGGTGGACATTCAGTACGGCGCTGGCGACCACCTCAAGTCGGCTGAAATTGCCAAGACCCTGATGCAAGCACACCCCAAGCTCAAGGGCATCTTCGGCACCAACGAGGGTTCTGCCATTGGCGCGGGCAAGGGTCTGAAAGAGGCCAAGAAAACCGGCGTGATCATCATTGGTTTTGACTCCGGCAAGGCCCAAAAAGACATGATCAACGACGGCACCATTGCCGGCGCGATCACGCAAAACCCGGTCGGCATTGGCTACAAGACGGTGGAAGCTGCGGTGAAAGCACTCAAGGGCGAGAAACTGCCCAAGATCATCGACACCGGCTTTTACTACTACGACAAGACCAACATGAAGGATGCCAAGATCGCGGCGGTTCTTTACGATTGATGCTGTTGGGGCAAGACACGCGGCTGACCGGATGTCAGCGCGGGCTTGCCCCGTTTTGTTTTTTTAGCTTGAGGATAAGACTGTGAAACTTTTACGCTACGGATTGCCAGGTCAGGAAAAGCCCGGTGTGTTGGATAGCCAGGGCCGCGTGCGCGACCTCTCCGGTGTGATTGCCGATGTGGCCGGTGCTGCGCTGCTGCCCGAGAGTCTGGCGCGATTGCGTGGCGTGAACATGGAGAGCCTGCCCCTGGTGGCCGGCACACCGCAAAAAGACTTGCGCCTGGGTGCCTGTGTGGGCAAGGTGGGCAAATTCATTTGCATTGGCCTGAATTACTCGGATCATGCGGCCGAGAGCGGCATGCAGGTGCCCCCAGAACCGGTGGTGTTCAACAAATGGACCAGCGCCATCGTCGGGCCTGACGATACGGTGGAAATTCCCCGCAACTCGGTCAAAACCGACTGGGAAGTAGAACTGGGCGTGGTCATTGGCCAAGGAGGCCGCTACATCGAAGAAGCCGATGCCCTGTCACACGTGGCGGGCTACTGCGTGATCAACGACGTGTCGGAGCGCGAATTCCAGCTCGATCGCAGCGGCACCTGGGACAAGGGCAAGGGCTGCGACACCTTTGGTCCCACTGGCCCCTGGCTGGTCACCGCCGATGAAGTGCCCGACCCGCAAGCCCTGAAACTATGGCTGGAAGTGGACGGAAAACGCTATCAGAACGGCAGCACCTCCACCATGGTCTACGGTGTGGCTTTCCTGATCAGCTACCTGAGCCGCTTCATGAGCCTGCAGCCCGGCGACATCATTTCCACCGGCACACCACCCGGTGTCGGCCTGGGACAAAAGCCGCCGGTTTATCTGCGCGCCGGACAAACCATGCACCTGGGCATTGAAGGCTTGGGGCACCAAACACAAACGACCATACAAGCCTGACATGAGCAAAATCATCAACATGCGCGTCTTGGACGTGCGCTTCCCCACGTCCCAGCATCTGGACGGCTCGGATGCCATGAACCCGGACCCGGACTATTCCGCAGCCTATGTGATTCTGGAAACCGACCAGCCCGGCCTGGAGGGCCATGGTCTGACCTTCACCATCGGGCGCGGCAACGAGATTTGCTGCACCGCCATCGAGGCCATGCGCCATCTGGTGGTGGGTTTGGACATGTCTTGGGTGGCCGAGGACATGGGGCGTTTCTGGCGCTATATCACCTCGGACAGCCAGTTGCGCTGGATTGGCCCGGACAAGGGTGCCATCCACCTGGCCACAGGCGCGGTGGTCAATGCCGTATGGGACTTGTGGGCCAAACAGGAAGGTGTACCGGTATGGAAGCTGGTGTCACGCATGAGCCCCGAAGAGATCGTCAAGCTCATCGACTTTCGCTACATCACCGACTGCATCACGCCCGAAGAGGCCTTGGCCCTGCTGCAAGAGCGGGCGGTTGGCAAAAGAGAGCGCTGGGCCACGCTGGAGCGAGAGGGTTACCCCTGCTACACCACTTCCGCCGGCTGGCTGGGCTACGACGACGACAAACTGCGCCGTCTGTGCCAGGAGGCTATCGATGCGGGCTTCAACCACATCAAGCTCAAGGTGGGCCGCGACAAGGCCGACGACATTCGCCGCCTGCGTATCGCCCGCGAGGTGCTCGGGCCAGATCGCCAATTGATGATCGACGCCAACCAGGTGTGGGAGGTGAATCAAGCGGTGCAATGGGTGCGCGAACTGGCCTTTGCCAAGCCCTGGTTCATCGAGGAGCCGACCAGCCCGGACGACATTGAAGGCCACCGCGTGATCCGCGAGGGTGTGTACCCGGTCAAAGTGGCAACCGGCGAGATGTGCCAGAACCGCATCATCTTCAAGCAGCTCATCATGCGCGGCGCAATAGACGTGGTGCAAATTGACTCCTGCCGCCTGGGCGGCGTGAATGAAATACTGGCCGTGATGCTGATGGCGGCCAAGTACAACTTGCCGGTCTGCCCGCACGCCGGTGGGGTCGGTTTGTGCGAGTATGTGCAACACCTGTCCATGATCGACTACCTGTGCATTGCCGGCACCCGTGAAGGCCGTGTGATCGAGTTTGTGGACCACCTGCATGAGCACTTTTTGAACCCCTGTGTCATTCGTGATGCAGCCTACATGCCACCCCAGGCGGCGGGCTTTTCCATCGAGATGAAGCCTGAGTCCTTGAAACAATACGAATTCAAAGCCAAGGCGTGATAAAGATCGACACCCACCAGCACTACTGGCATTACCACGCGCAGGACTTTCCGTGGATCAGCCACAGCATGCCGCAGTTGCAGCGCGACTGTCTGCCCGCGGATTGTGAGGCGGCCAGGCGCGCAGCGGGGGTGGACGGCGTGGTGGCGGTGCAGGCGCGCACCCTGCCTGAGGAAACCGACTTTTTGCTGCATCTGGCCGATACGCACCCCGAAGTAGTGGGTGTGGTGGGCTGGGCCGACCTGGGCGCAGCGGACCTGGAACACCGTTTGGAGCCATGGTGTGAGCACGCTGCATTCAAGGGCCTGCGCCATATCCTGCAAGACGAGGCGGACGTGGCGGCCTGGGTCAATGCCGCGGCGGTCAACCACGGCATGCAACTGCTGCAACAGCGCCAACTGGTCTACGACGTGCTGGTGTTTGAACACCAGTTGCCCAGTGTCATTGATTTTTGCACCCGGCACGACGCGTATTGGCTGGTGCTGGACCATGTGGGAAAACCGGCCTTGCGTGACTGGGGCCCCAAGCGCGAACAGGCCCGCCCGTGGGTCGACAGCTTAAGCAAACTGGCCGCCCTGCCCCATGTGATGTGCAAACTCTCGGGGCTGGTGACAGAGACGCATTGGAGTCACGGTCAGGGCCTGTCCCTGGCCGATGCCCAAAACATCTGGGCTTGTTTTGATCAGGCGCTGGACGCTTTCGGCCCCGAGCGCCTGATGTATGGCTCGGACTGGCCGGTGTGCCAACTTTCTTCACCGTACGATGCGGTGCATGGACTGGCCCAGACCTGGGCGCAAACAGCGCTGACGCCCGCTGAGCAGGAAGCCTTTTGGAGTGGCAACGCCTTGCGTTGTTACGGCCTCAAATTGCCAACAGTGACAGACTAAACACCAACCGAGGAAACCCATGGATTTGCATTTAAAGGACAAGGTGGTCATCGTCACCGGAGGTGCCAGCGGCATTGGTGCCGCCATCTCGCTGACGCTGGCGCAAGAGGGGGCGATTCCCGTCATCCTGGGCAAAAGCCCGATGCCGGCGGAGTTTGCCCAGCAATTGCAGGCGCTTGCCGCCAGGCACCTGTTCATTCAGGTCGAGCTGTCCGATGATGCGGCCTGCCGTGCTGCGGTTGAGCAGGTGGTACGCGACTTGGGCCGCGTGGATGGTCTGGTGAACAACGCCGGTATCAACGACAACATTGGCCTGGACGCCGGGCGTGATGCCTTTGTGGGCTCACTGGAGCGCAACCTGATTCACTACTACGTAATGGCGCACTACTGCGTGCCGCACCTCAAGGCCAGCAAGGGCGCCATCGTCAACGTGTCGTCCAAGACCGCTGTCACCGGTCAGGGCAACACCAGCGGCTATTGCGCCTCCAAGGGGGCGCAGCTGTCGCTGACCCGTGAGTGGGCGGCGGCGCTGCTGGGTGATGGCGTGCGGGTGAATGCGGTGATTCCGGCGGAGGTGATGACGCCTTTGTATGCGCGCTGGATCAACAGCTTTGACAACGCGCAAGAAAAACTGGCCAGCATCACCCAAAAAATCCCCTTGGGCCACCGCATGACAACCTCGGAAGAAATAGCGCGCATGTGTGTCTTCCTGTTATCTGATGCCTCGTCCCACACCACCGGGCAATGGATTTTTGTCGACGGTGGCTATACCCACCTGGACAGGGCGCTGTCATAGTGTTTGTTCTATTTGGACGACACGCATCGTAAAAATAATCAATCTGAAAATCTCCCAAATTCTGCAATTGAAAACTCCGGAAAAACACATGCGCTATGCCCTGGCTCTGGACTTGGTGGACGATGCCCAGCGCATCTTTGACTACGAAAAAGCGCATGAAAAAATCTGGCCCGAGGTGCGTGACCACCTCTTGAGCCACGGTGTGACTGGTATGGAAATCTACCGCCTGGGCACCCGGCTGTTCATGGTGATGGAGGTCGACCCCGCCGTGTACGATGCCCAGGCCATGGCGCTGGCATCGGCCAGCAACCCGGCCATCGTGCGCTGGGAAACCCTGATGTGGACCTACCAGGTGCCCACGCCCTGGACCCCGGCGGGGGAAAAGTGGGTCGCCATGCAGCGGATTTTTGACCTGGCAAGTCAGGCCTGATGCCCGCGCCGCAGCGGCACGCCGCCGCTACAGCAAAGCACTGTTGGCCAGGCATCGTACACACCAAGACGCATTGTCGACACACCTCAGTCCACCCAGCGCCTGAACACGACGCCGGCGTTCACGCCTCCAAATCCGAATCCGTTCGACAGGGCATATTCCATTTCAACCGGGCGCGAGCAAAGTTGTACCAAGTCCATCCCCTTGCTGAGCGGATCGGGGTCGTGCAAGTTCAAAGTGGGTGGGGCCAGCTGGTGTCGCAAGGCCATCACCGTGAAGATGGCCTCAACGGCGCCGGCCGCTCCCAGCAAGTGCCCGGTCGCCGATTTGGTTGAGCTGATGGCCGGGCCTTTGGCCGGAGAGCCAGCACCTTCTTGCGGCACGCCAAACACGGTGCGGAACGCTGCCAACTCGGCTGCATCACCGACCTGCGTTGAGGTGGCGTGTGCGTTCACATGTTGCACTTGATTCGGACTGATGCCGGCCTGCCGTAGCGCGATCTGCATCGCCCTGGCGGCCCCGTTGCCATCCTCCGGGCCGGAGGTGATGTGGTAGGCGTCGGCGCTGGTGCCGTAGCCGACCAGTTCAGCCAAAGGCACAGCCCCGCGTGCCAACGCGTGCTCCAAGGATTCGATTACCAACACGCCCGCCCCCTCGCCCACGATGAAACCGTCGCGATTGCGGTCAAAGGGCCGAGAAGCCTGTGTCGGGCAATCGTTATAACCCGTGGAGAGCGCTCGGGCGGCGGCGAAGCCGGCTTGCGTGACCAGGTTGATGGCCGCCTCGGTGCCGCCACAAACCACCACGTCCGCCTCGCCACTGCGAATCAGGCGCGCACCATCGCCCAACGCTTGCACACTGGCCGCGCAGGCCGTCACGGGTGCGCCAATCGGTCCCTTGAATCCATACCGCAGGGATACATGACCGGCAGCCAAGTTGATCAAAAAAGACGGCACTGTGAAGGGCGACAGTCGACGCGGGCCACGCAGGTCGGTCGTGCGTACCGCCTCGGCAATGGCCGGGAATCCACCAATACCAGAAGCAATGATGGTGGCTGTTCGCTCCTGAGCGTGCGGTGACTGTGGTTGCCAAGCGGCTTGCTGCAATGCCTGATCGGCAGCGGCGAGTGCGAGGACGATGAAGCGATCCATTTTCTTCTGGTCCTTGCCCGACACGACACGGTCGATGTCCAGCCCTGCCTCGGCATCTTCTTGCACTGACGGAACCGTGGCACCCACCTGCGCGTCCAGTCCGCGACAGAATTCATCGGACAAGCGCCGCAGCCCGCTGGCACCACCTGACAGGCGTTGCCACACCGTTTCGACACCGCATCCCAGCGGTGTCACCAAGCCCATGCCGGTCACGACCACGCGTTGTTTGTTCATCAAAGTAGCCCCTTTACTTATGTACCGATTGGTAAGTATATGGCGTATTTGCGCTGAACCACGCTGTCAAGACATTTACCTACCGAAAGGTATGAAAATGGGCTTGCGCAAAAGGAGTAAACGAAATGGCTATGGGACGTCCAAGAGGATTCAATGCTGACGAGATGCTGGACAAGGTCGTCAATGTGTTCTGGCAACACGGGTATGAGGGCACGTCCATGGCCACCTTGATGGCTGCCACAGGCCTCAACAAGCCCAGCCTGTATGCCGCTTTCGGCAGCAAGGAGGAGTTATTCCGTAGCGCACTCGAGCGCTACTGGCAACGCCAGGGGGAACTCACTCGAAAACACTTGGATGGGCCTGATGCGCGCACCGGTGTGGAGCGCATGCTCCTGGCGCTGGTGGACATTCAAACGCAACCTGGCTTGCCGCATGGCTGCCTGACTGTTCACGGTGGACTGGTGGGCAGTGTTGCCAGCGCCTCAATCAGAGACGAACTGCGGGCGCGCCAAGCGTCGCTGCAAACCATGCTGCAGAACCGACTGGCTCGCGCTCAGGCCGAAGGCGAGCTTGCCCCCAGCGTTGATGTCGCCGATTTGGCACGCTATCTGACCATGGTGGGACAGGGCGCAGCCGTACAAGCCGCTGGCGGCGCAACCAGGGAGGAACTGCGTCGTGCCGTAAAAGTGGCGATGCGCGCTTGGCCAGAGGCTGACTGATCAAACGCGTTATGCATCATTTTTGCCCGTAGCCCCCGTCCATCCTTCGTAATCAGCTATTAAAAATATAGCAGTTAGCTAACCGTTATGCTTTGCTACCCAAGCCGTTCATCGCTCAACGTTAACCAGCACGATTTCCAGCCTTCGCACAGGCGCAGTCTCGCCAAGCCTGACGATTTACCACAAGATCCATGAAAAAAATCATCCTCATTACCGGCGGCTCCCGAGGCATTGGGGCTGCCATTGCCCACCTTGCCGCCGAGGCGGGCTACGCGGTTTGCATCAGCTACCTCCACCATCGGGCTGCGGCCGAGGCGGTTGTGGCGGCCATCACCCAAAAAAACGGCATCGCCATGGCCGTTCAGGCCGACGTTGCGGTCGAGGAAGATGTGATCCGGCTTTTTAGACACGTCGATGCCTCTTTCGGCCCGCTGACCGCACTGGTCAACAACGCCGGGATTCTGGAGCGGCAAGCGCGCGTTGATGAAATGGACAGCGCCCGCATCCAGCGCATTTTTGCCACCAACGTGGTCGGCAGCTTCATCTGTTCACGCGAAGCGGTGCGGCGCATGTCGACCCGGCACGTTGGCAAGGGCGGCGCCATCGTCAACATGTCATCACGCGCATCGCACCTTGGCGCGCCAGGCGAATATGTCGACTACGCCGCATCCAAGGCGGCCATTGACACCCTGACCATTGGCTTGGCCAAAGAGGTTGCGGCGGAGGGCATCCGTGTCAACGCCGTGTCCCCCGGAATCATCTACACCGACATTCACGCCAGTGGCGGCGACCCCCAGCGGGTGGATCGGGTGAAAGAGAACGTGCCGATGAAGCGCGGCGGCTATCCCGACGAGGTTGCCAAGGCCGTTCTGTGGCTGCTGTCTGAAGATGCCTCCTATACCACCGGCGCCTCTATCGATGTGGCCGGTGGGCGGTAGACTTTTGGCGCTTCTTCACAGCCAAGGCCATTTGCCAAAATGCAAGCCCCCACCCATGATCGAACAACACCATGAAAAATATTTGCGTTTATTGCGGCTCCAACCCTGGGCGACAAGAGGCCTATTCCAGCGCCGCGCGTGCGCTTGCCCAGTCGCTGGTTGACCGCAACCTGGGGCTGGTCTACGGCGGTGCCAGCGTGGGCATCATGGGGCTGATTGCCGACACCGTGCTGCAGCTCGGCGGCAGGGCCGTGGGGGTCATCCCGGAGGCACTGGTGCGAAAGGAAGTTGCGCACAAGAGCCTGACCGAACTCCACGTCACGCAGTCCATGCATAAGCGCAAAACCCTGATGGCTGAACTGTCTGACGGCTTCATTGCCATGCCTGGCGGCATCGGCACGCTGGAAGAAATCTTCGAAATCTGGACCTGGGCCCAACTTGGGATTCATGCCAAACCCTGCGGCTTGCTGAACGCGGCGGGCTACTTCGATGCACTGACGACGTTTTTGGATCATGCGGTCGCGGAGCAGTTCGTCAAACCACCGCACCGCGCCATCCTGATCGTCGAGCAGACACCCGAAGCGCTGCTGGACCGGTTCGCCAGTTACCAAGCACCCACTGTGCAAAAGTGGGTGGGAAAAGCCGAAACGTGAGAACCATCGTCGCCGCCGACATCCGCGCCGTTTATTTATCAGCTTTCGGCCTCTAGCCCCCGTATACTGGTCACTTGAAGCTATTAAAATAGTAGTACAACACATCGTCACACCATTACCACTCCCTCCTGTCCATCATGCCCAACCACACCTCTCCTGAAGTTGTCGTGCAGCGCCAACTTGATGCCGAGCTGATTCGGCGCTGCGTGATGGGCAATGTGGGGATCGACCATGAAGACGTGATGCAAACCTTTTCATGAGCTGTTCGTGATGACCTCCGCTAACAATCTCATGATTGAACGGCCTCTCCGGCATTGAAAGGAAATTTGATGTTTCGATATTTAGTGATGACATTTCGCACACCGCAATTTCAACCGTCCGTCATCGACGCACACTATGCATTTCTGGAGCGTTTGAGGCAGCAGGGGCAGCTCGAACTGGCGGGCCCGTTTACCGACAAGTCAGGGGGCGCTTACCTTATCAAGGCGGCCAATCTGGATGAAGCCAAGGCGTTGGCCTTCAGTGACCCCGTGCATACCAGCAAGTCGTCGATCGTCACCGTCTACGAATGGAACGCCAAGTGAAATCGATCCGGAGAAGCGCATGACACTCGAATGGCGCTACGCGCAGGACGGCATCGACTGGGAAGAACTCGCAGACCTCTACCGAGTCGCCCCGCTTGGCAACAAGAATTCATCAGGCTTGAAGACCGTGTTTACGGCCAGCATGTTCAAGTGTTTTGTCTACGATGAGGGGCGGCTGATCGGCGCCGGTCGGGTACTGGCCGATGGCATGGACTGCGCCTACCTCTGCGACGTCGCCGTGCACCCGAGCCATCAAGGCACGGGTGTGGGCAAAGCGATTGTGGCCACGCTGGTGGATCTCTCCAAAGATCACAAGAAGATCATCCTGTATGCGGTTCCCGGCAAGGAGCCGTTCTACCGAAAGTTGGGCTTCAAGCGAATGACGACCGCGATGGCCATCTTCGCCAACCCGGCGCAGGCCCTGGCAACCGGACTGGTCAGCGAAGATTGAACCGGCTGGGCCTGTCCGCCTTCATCAAGAGGCGCTACGCCTTGCGATCACACCGAAACACATTGTCCTGGTCTCGATAGAACTCGCACCGTTTCGTCAGCGCCTCCTTCAGGCGAAGCCGTGCGCGGTGAATCCTGATCTTCGCCGTCGCCAGGGAACAAGCGCAAATCTCGGCCGTTTGCTCGGCAGACAGTCCCTCGAGATCGTGCAGGATGAGCGCGGCACGGTAACTGTCCGGCAGGCTGTCGATCACGGCGCGAATACATTCGTTCATCTCGCCCAACATCATTTTTTCGTCCAGCGCACGATCCGGGTCAATGGGTTCGGCGACTTCGTCCAGCTCAACGATGTGCAGCCTTCGATCAGGATGGCGCAGGTAATCGGCAGCGACCCGGTTGGCGATGGAAAAAGCCCATGTCTTGATCGACGAACGACCGGCAAAAGATGGCAGCCCCTGGTTGATGCGCATCAGGGTTTCCTGCGACAGGTCTTGCGCCACGGCAGGGTCTCCGACATACCGTTCAAGGTAGCGCCGTAGCGACTGCGCCAGATCGTCAGCAATAGAGCGAAATGCGGGTTGTACAACTTCACCATTCATGTCATGTTCCCCAAGCGATGCAGCGCCGCCCCATCACGCTGTGGCGGCGCATCTTCAAACACGCTGTCAGCAGCATGCGCCTGTAGCATTCGCCGCAGGCTTGCCTGCTTCCTTTTCGCCCGAAGGATGAGCAAGACAAGCCGATGGGGCGAGCGTGCCACAGCTGGCCATCATTTTCGACATCATCGCGGCCATGCCGCCTGCGGGCTGCGCCATGCTGGACGCAGCGGCGCTCGGTGCATTGTCATCCTGTACGCATCCGCATCCTGGCATGGACTCTGCGCTCCCGGCTTCAAGCGCAACCGCGGGCAGCATGGCGAGCGCGGTCTGGAGCGTCTTGCGGGCCGGGACTTGGCGAATCTTGTCCGCATGCAGGATGGCGGCGTGAATTTCAGCGTCGCTCAGACCCACTTTTCGCGATTGCGGAATGTGGTGCTCCATGCAGGGCGGGCAATTGCTGCCCATCGCAGCGCCAAGCGCCACCAGTTCAAGGTCTCGGGGGCTCAAATCACGCATGATGTTCTCCAATAGGTTTCGGTTGATAAGTTTCGGACGATTTTTTCTCATCCACCCCCTTAGACGGGTAAGCGGGCGCAAGAGATACACCTGCGCCGTCGCGCATCGAATCCGTCAAGCTTATAAACGAAGCAATACCCTCCAGAGTCACCATGCCAAACACTGAATTCCCCATCGCCATCGCTGCCCTGGACGCAACACCCCGCACAAAACCTTCAACTTATCCCGAGCCGTTTGCGTCGCGCATGGCGGTCCGCCCACAAGGATGGAACACCGTATTGAAGCGCAGGCCTTGCATTTTTATATGAAAGATCGCCGCCAGCCCCCGGGTGGCCAGCGCGTCCGAAGCGGGAAATCCAGCCTCTGCCGCCTTTGCCACTGACTTGTGAGCAGAGGCCCTTGCCCTGGCGGTAGCGACCTCACCCGTGCGCACCGTCAAGTCCAAAGTCCGACTGCTAAGATCGCGACTCGTAACTTTCTTGCCAAGCTGACTTTATGGATTACCCCGGAAATTTGTTTGTCGTTGCAGCCCCCAGTGGGGCTGGTAAATCGAGTCTGGTGAAGGCGTTGCTGGAGCTCGACTCGCACGTTCAACTCTCAGTCTCGCATACCACGCGCGCGCCTCGCGGGCAGGAAAAGCACGGCCGCGAGTACTTTTTCGTCTCCGAGCAGGAATTCGACGCCATGGTGAAAGCCGATGCGTTTGTGGAATGGGCCTCGGTGCACCAGCACCGCTATGGCACCTCCAAAAGAGCGATTGAAGAGCGCATGGCCCAAGGGGCCGATGTGGTGCTTGAAATCGATTACCAAGGCGCGCTACAGATCAAGAAGCTGTTTGCCAATGCCATCAGCATCTTCATACTGCCGCCGAGTTGGGACGAGTTGCGCGCACGGCTGGAACGCCGTGGTGAAGATTCAGCCGATGTCATTGAACTGCGGCTCAAAAACGCAGCGATTGAAGTGGCACAAGTGCATAAGTTTGACTTCGTTATAATCAACGAATTGTTTGATCGTGCGCTTTTTGACCTGAAAGCGATTGTTCATTCCCAGCGACTCAAGTTCTCGGCGCAGCGTCGCGCTCGGGCTGAAACGTTCAAAGCACTGCATATTTTCTAGTGCACACCCCTTGGTCTTTCGGAGAATTTCATGGCCCGTATTACTGTCGAAGACTGCCTTGAGCAGATCCCCAATCGTTTTCAGCTGGTGCTGGCAGCGACCTACCGTGCACGCATGCTGAGCCAAGGCCATGCGCCCAAGGTGGATTGCAAGAACAAGCCCGCCGTCACCGCCCTGCGCGAGATCGCCGCAGGCAAAATTGGCCTGGAGATGCTGAAAAAAGTGCCGCTCTGAGGGTTTTCTCCAATGCCAAAGAAGCACCGTTTGCGGTGCTTTTTTATTGGCGCGCGGCAAAACGCCGTCGGCACGCTATATTCACGGGGTGAGTACCGTTGTCAAACCCAACTCCAGCAAGAAACCAGCCGCGGCGGGGCCGCGGCCCGTGGCCGACTTGCCCAGCCCGGCGGCAGTCAACGCAGCCGCGGCCAGTTTTGCCGGCCTGACGGCCAAACTCGACTACCTGTCAGCATCGGATCTGGCGCAGGTGCGCCTGGCCTACCGCTATGCCGACCAAGCCCATTTGGGACAACTGCGCAACAGCGGTGAACCCTACATCACCCACCCGATTGCCGTCGCCGCCCAATGCGCCGACTGGAAGCTCGATGCCCAGGCACTGATGGCGGCGCTGCTGCATGATGCGCTGGAGGATTGCTGCGTCACCAAAATTGAGCTGATCGAGCGCTTTGGCTCGCCCGTGGCTGAGCTGGTGGACGGCCTGACCAAGCTCGACAAGCTGCATTTCAGTACCCGCGAAGAAAACCAGGCCGAGTCGTTTCGCAAAATGCTGCTGGCCATGGCGCGCGACGTGCGCGTCATCCTGATCAAGTTGGCGGATCGAACCCACAACATGCGCACGCTGTCGGACGCTCCGCGCGACAAATGGGCCCGCATTGCCACCGAGACGCTCGACATCTACGCCCCGATTGCGCATCGCCTGGGTCTGAACCAGACCTACCGTGAACTCCAGAACCTGGCGTTTCGCTATTTGCGACCCTGGCGTTACGCCATTTTGTCCAAGGCGGTGGCCAAGTCGCGCGGTCGCCGACGCGATCTGATCCAAAGAGTACAAGAAGAAGTCGACACCGCCTTCACCAACAGTGGCATGGATGTGCGCATTGCCGGTCGCGAGAAAACCTTGTATTCGATCTACAAGAAGATGGAGGAGAAGCACCTCACATTTGCCCAGGTCACGGACATCTATGGCTTTCGGATTCTGGTGCCCAGCGTGATTGACTGCTACACCGCGCTGGGCACCTTGCACCAGCTCTACAAACCGGTACCCGGCAAGTTCAAGGACCACATTGCCATTGGCAAGCTCAATGGCTACCAGTCGCTGCACACCACCTTGGTCGGCCCGTCCGGGGTGAATGTGGAGTTTCAGATACGCACCGAGGCCATGCACCTGGTCGCCGAGTCGGGGGTTGCCGCGCACTGGTTGTACAAAGTCAACACCCCGCAAGGCAGCGGCACCGGCGACTGGCTGGGCTCCAAGTGGCTGCAGTCGCTGCTTGACATCGAAGATGAAACACGCGATGCCGCCGAGTTTTGGGATCACGTCAAGGTTGACCTGTTCCCGGATGCGGTCTATGTTTTTACGCCCAAAAGCCAGATCATGGCACTGCCCAAAGGGGCCACGGTGGTGGACTTTGCCTACGCGATTCACAGCAATGTCGGCGACCGCACGCTGGCGGCACGGATCAATGGCGAACAAGTACCCTTGCGCACCGAGATCAAGAATGGCGACGTCATTGAAATTGTCACCGCGCCGGGCGCCGCCCCCAATCCGGCCTGGCTCGGGTTTGTCCGCACTGCGCGCGCCCGCTCAAAAATTCGCCAGCACCTCAAGACGCTGGCCCAGACCGAGTCTGAGGACCTGGGCGAAAAGATGTTGGCGCAGGCGCTGCGCGCCGAAGGCATTGAAAAATTGCCGGACGACACCGGCAGCAATCGATTGCTGTGGGAGAAGTTACTGCGCTTTACCGGCAACAAGAGCATGTCCGAACTGTTCCTGGACCTTGGCTTGGGCAAACGCATTGCCAGCATCGTTGCCAAGCGTTTGCTGACCTTGCTGACCGACCGAGGCGAAAAGCCGGACGCCTTGTTGCTCACGCGCGAGCGTTACACCACGAACGAAGCGGTGGCACAAGGCGGCGTCGTGCTCGATGGCAGCGAAAACGCCTCCATCCGTTTCGCGCCGTGCTGCGGACCGGTGCCGGGCGACGCCATTGTGGGTTACCTGGGGCGCGGCGAGGGTTTGCTGGTGCATGCAGCGGACTGCGCCGTAGCCCAGAAGCTCAAACTCAATGACAGTGAGCGCTTTATTGACGTGCAGTGGTCGGACGACCCGGTACGCCCCTTTGAAACCGAGGTGCGGGTGACTGTTGTCAATGGCCGCGGCGTGTTGGCCCGGGTCGCTGCCGCCCTCGCCGCTGCCGAGGTCGACATCACGCACATTGACATGGAAGATGAAGCCGCGCAGGACGCCACAGACTTGCGTTTTGTGATTGCCGTGCGTGACAGCAAACAGCTTGAAACTGCCTTGGGCAATCTCAGAAGAACGCATGCCGTGCTCAAAGCGCAACGGTCCAAAGTCACCCAATAGATCGTTGCAGCGACTCAGGCAGCGGGCGCCGGATAGTCGACGCCAATCACCTCAATCTCCACCCGGCCGAGTGGCGTCAGCAGCTGCAACTCATCGCCAACGCGGGCTTGCAGCAGGGTGCGGGCGATCGGCGACACCCAACTGACCTGGCCTTGGGCGCTGTCGGCCTCATCGATGCCCAAAATGGTGACACTGCGCGCCGTGCCTGTGGCCTCAACGTACGTCACATGGGCACCAAAGAAAATCTGCTCACTGCCGTGGTGCAGCGCCGGGTCGGTGACTTGCGCGATTTCAAGCCGCTGGGTCAAAAAACGGATACGCCGGTCAATCTCGCGCAAGCGTTTTTTGCCATAGATGTAGTCGCCGTTTTCAGAACGGTCGCCGTTGCTGGCGGCCCAATAAACCGCCTCCACCACCTGAGGCCGCTGGTTATCGATCAAATCAAGCAATTCGTCGCGTAAGCGGGCGTACCCTTGCGGTGTGATGTAATTTTTGCCACCTGCGGGCAGTGAAGGCGATGGCGATGGCGCGTCGTCCTCGTCGGCGTCATCGGTTTCCTTGGTGAAAGCTTTGTTCATGGCACCACCACCGGCGGGCCCAGCCGGTGATTCAGGTCAAGCCGACTTCAGGCGAAATTGGCTTGCGCAAAACCCCAGTTCACCAGCTTGTCAAAGAAGACTTCAACGTATTTCTGGCGCAGGTTGCGGTAATCAATGTAATAGGCGTGTTCCCACACATCAACCGTCAGCAGCGCCTTGTCGGCGCTGGTCAGCGGCGTGCCCGCGGGACCCATGTTGACGATATCGACCGAACCATCGGCCTTTTTCACCAGCCACGTCCAGCCGGAGCCAAAGTTGCCCACGGCCGACTTGACGAACGCTTCTTTGAACGCCGCGTAGCTGCCCCATTTGGCGTTGATGGCGGCTGCCAGCGCACCGGTGGGCTCACCGCCACCCTGAGGCTTCATGCCGTTCCAGAAAAAGGTGTGGTTCCAGATTTGCGCGGCATTGTTGTAAATGCCACCACTGGCTTTTTTGACGATGTCTTCAAGTGACATATTCTCAAAATCAGTGCCTTTTTGCAGATTGTTGAGATTCACGACATAGGCGTTGTGGTGCTTGCCGTAGTGGTACTCCATCGTTTCCTGGGAGTAGGCGGGGGCCAGCGCGTCAATCGCGTACGGCAGGGCGGGCAGTTTGTGTTCCATGATGTCCTCATGAGTTGGTTGTTGGAGATCGGCAATTGTAGAAACTTTGCTCAAATCGAGGGGGTCACCGTCAAATCAACCGCGCCATCGGCAAGGGTGGCCCGCACGGCCTGACCGGGCCAGGTCTGCTGCACGCTGCTGATGCCGACACCGTCCGGCGTGCTCAACCAGGCGTAGCCGCGCTCAAGGACCAGATGCGGGTCGAGCAGGCCCAGCCGCAGTGCCGCGCGCTGCAGACGCTCGTCCTGGCGCTGCAGGCCGCGCTGCGCCGCCGTGGGCAAAGCCACCTGCAGCCGCAGCAAGGCTTGCTGTCTTTGCTGCACAAAATGGGTTGATGCCAGTTGCAGCCGTTGCGCGCTAGCGCCCAGGCGCAGGCCTTGACGCCCGACCAGCGCCGACGGTCGTCCAAGGCGCGACGTTGTCAGGTCCAGACGCTGGCTTTGTTGATCCAGGCGGCGCAACACCACGTCCTGCAGGCGGCGCGCCGCCGCATCAAGCGCACCCAGCCAGACCTGACGCGGCTGCGCCACCAACTCGGCCGCGGCGGTGGGCGTTGGCGCGCGCAGGTCGGCGACAAAATCAGCGATGGTGAAGTCGGTTTCATGGCCGACGCCGCAAACAATGGGCACCGGGCTTTGCGCCAATGTGTGCGCCAGTTGCTCGTCGTTGAAGGCCCATAAATCCTCCATCGAACCGCCCCCGCGCACCAGCAAAATGACATCGATGCAGGGTGCGGCGGACTCGCCCTTCTTCTTTGTCTTTTTAGTAAAATCAGGCTCTAGCCCCCGTCCTTCCTGCGTAAGCCGATATAAATTCGATAGCGCCTGAATCAACTCGCGGGGTGCGTTGCTGCCTTGCACCGTGGCTGGCGCAATGACCACCGGGATGTGCGGCACGCGCCGCTGCAGGGTCGTCACCACATCGTGCAAAGCAGCCGCACCGAGCGAGGTCACCACGCCAATGCCACGCGGCAAAACGGGTAGCTGGCGTTTGCGCTCAGTAGCGAACAGCCCCTGAGCCTCGAGCTTGGCTTTGAGTTGGAGAAACTGCTCAAACAGCGCGCCCTGCCCGGCCCGGCTCATGCTCTCCACAATCAATTGCAGATCGCCACGCGGCTCATAGACCCCCAGGCGACCGCGCACCTCGACCAGTTCGCCGTCGCGCGGCGAAAAGTCGAGCGAGCTGGCAGCGCGGCGAAACATGGCGCAGCGAATCTGCGCACTTTCATCCTTGAGAGAAAAATAACAATGCCCGCTCGACGCGCGCGAAAAACCCGACAGTTCGCCGCGCACGACGACCGGGTTGAAACGGGTATCGAGCGCAGCAGCGATGGCGCGGCACAGCGCACCAATTTGCCAGATACGAGGCGTCATAGCGGGGTTGTCGGTTTCAAACATGAAGAAAACGACGGCTGGCATCGGGCTGTGACAGGGGAATGCTCCACAAGGGCAGGCATGGTTCGTTGCCATTTTGAAAGCCCCGTTGATCGCCGCATACCGTGGTGCAATTTATTGATTTCATTGTATTTTTCACTGCCTAATTTGTCATCGATCTGTCACAAGCCCCAGCCCATGCGGCTCAGTGGCACTTCAGCAGCCAGTTTTGCACAAAGTTATCCACAGATTTTGTGGGTGACCGGGGCAGACACCCACCCGGTGGAATAAGTCTCCCAGACGGATGAAGTCCAAGACTTGGGACGTGCGCCATAATTGCGCGGCATTTCATCTGCGCGGAGACCCCATTTGTTTTCAATCATACAAGCCGCAGGCTGGCCGATCTGGCCGCTGGTTGCCTGCTCTATCCTGGCCCTGGCGCTCGTCATTGAGCGTTTTGTCAGTCTCAAGACGGCCAAAATCGCACCGCCCCAATTGCTCGACGAGGTACTGACCATCACGCGCACGGTGGTGCCGACGCCCGATGTCGTGAATCAGCTGGCGCAGAACTCGGCCTTGGGTGAAGTGCTGGCCAGCGGCTTGCGCGCGCTCAACAGCCACCCGCGTTGTAGCGAGGACGAGCTGCGCTCCACCATGGAGAGCACCGGTCGCCTGGTCGCGCACCGGCTGGAAAGATACCTGAACGCGCTCGCCACCATTGCCTCCGCGGCGCCGCTGATGGGCTTGTTTGGCACGGTCGTGGGCATGATCGAGATTTTTGGCTCGCAATCGACGCCCGGCGGCGCAACCGGGGGCAACCCGGCGCAACTGGCGCATGGCATTTCGATTGCGCTCTACAACACCGCGTTTGGCCTGATCGTGGCCATTCCGTCGCTGATTTTCTGGCGCTACTTCCGGGCCCGCGTTGACGAGTACCTGCTGACGCTGGAACTGGCGTCGGAGCGGCTGGCGCGCCACCTCAACACGCTGCGCAAGCCATGAATTTTCGTCCGCGTCAAAAGGAAGAACCCGAGATCAACCTGATCCCGTTCATTGACGTGTTGCTGGTGGTGCTGATTTTCTTGATGCTCTCCACCACCTACAGCAGGTTCACCGAACTGCAACTCAAGCTGCCGGTGGCTGACACCGAAGCCCAGCGCGATTACCCCAGGGAAGTGCTGGTCAGCGTCAGCAGCGAAGGAGCGTATACCGTCAACAAGACGCCCGTGACGGGCCGCAGCGTGGACATCCTCGCCGCCGCCCTGAGCGAAGGTGCCAAAGCGGGCAAGGACTCGGTGGTGATCATCCATGCCGATGCCAGTGCCCGGCACCAGGACGTGATCACGGTCATGGAAGCGGCCCGACGCGCGGGCCTGAGCCAAATCACTTTCGCCACCCAGTCGACGGCGCATGCCAAGGGCAACTGAGAGATAAGGTGCTTGCAGGAAAACCGTTGTCGCCCTGGACTTGCGGCGCTTACGCGGAACCTGATTCCTGGGGCGCAATGACCGTGAAAGAGATATTTTTCGGTTGTCTTGACTGGGATGGAGTTTTGAACGTTCTTACCCCCACCCATACCCCCCCGCCCCTTTCCCGCCCCGCCGGGCGGAACAGGGGAGCCTCATGTGGCCGCGTGTCTAAAGGTGGGAAATTTGTTGTTGATTGCACGCTGGTCTCCAAGTGGCGCCAACCCACCGAGAAGCCAATCAGTTGCTTAGTGGCCAACGCGCCATTGCGCGTTTATTTCCCACCTTCAAAGACGCGGCCAAATGTGGCTGTTCGCTCCCCTTCCGCCCCGGCGGGGGTGGAAGGGGTTGGGGGAAGGGGGGGGATACAACGCCTAAAAATCAAAAGCAATGCCAATACCCGGGCCGGTAGATCATGAATCAACAAGCGAAGGCAGCGACTTGGGAACAACACCTGACCCGTGCCTGGACACACCGCGGCTGGCTGGCCTGGCTGTTATGGCCCATCTCGCTGCTGTATGGCGTGCTGGTCAAGTTACGCCGCAGTCTGTACCAGGCAGGCATCTTCAAATCAGAGCGGGTGCCGGTCCCGGTGATCGTGGTCGGCAATGTGGTGGCGGGCGGCGCGGGCAAGACCCCGGTGGTCATGATGCTGGTGCGGCACTTGCAGGCGCGCAGCCTGCAGGTGGGGGTGATCTCGCGCGGCTATGGCCGCCAGACCCACGACTGCCGCGAGGTGTGTTCTGACAGCGCGATTGCCGACGTCGGCGACGAGCCGGCCCTGATCCAGCGCAGCACGGCCGCGCCTGTGTTTGTCGCCAGCCGCCGGGTTGACGCCGCCCGTGCGCTGCTGGCACGCTACCCGCAAACGCAGATCATCGTCTGCGACGACGGCTTGCAACACCTGGGCCTGCAGCGCGACCTGGAGATTTGTGTGTTTGACGAGCGCGGCGTCGGCAACGGCTTTTTGCTGCCCGCCGGTCCCTTGCGCGAACCCTGGCCGCGCGCGGTGGACCTGGTGCTGCACACCGGCACACCGCCCGCCTTTGCCGGCTTCTGCGCGCAGCGCACGCTGAGCCGCTACGCCATAAAGGCGGACGGCAGCCAGCAGGCACTCGGCGATCTGGCCGGCCCGGCCTGCCTGTGCAACAAGCCCCTGCTGGCGCTGGCCGCCATTGCCAAACCCGAGGATTTTTTTGCCATGCTGCGCGCCCAGGGCTTAACCCTGGCACGCACCCTGGCGCTGCCGGATCACTACGATTTTGATAGCTGGCTACGTAATGACTACGAGGGCTACACCCTGATTTGCACCGAAAAAGATGCGGTTAAATTGTGGCCGTTAGAACCTGATGCCCTGGCCGTGCCGCTGCTCGTCACGCCAGAGCCCGCCTTTCTGGCGCAACTCGACGCCCGCCTCGACCGCCTGCTTCAGACAGATCCCTCGCCAACGCTATCATCAGCCCATGGACACACGACTACTTGAATTATTGGTTTGCCCGGTCACCAAAGGGCCACTCGAATACAACCGCGAGAAGCAGGAGCTGACTTCCCGCAGCGCGCGACTGGCCTACCCGGTGCGCGACGGCATTCCGATCCTGCTGGAAAGCGAAGCCCGCACGCTGAGCGACGAGGAACTCGGTCTTTGACTTTCACCGTCCTGATTCCGGCGCGGCTGGCGTCGACCCGCCTGCCGAACAAGCCCCTGGCTGACATTGGCGGGGCGCCGATGGTGGTGCGGGTGGCGCAGCGGGTGCTGTCCGGTGCCAGCCTCGCCGGACGTGTGCGTGTCGTGGTGGCAGGCGACAGCCCGCTGATCGTCGAAGCCTGCCAGGCCCACGGCATCGAGGCCGTGCTGACCCGCACCGACCACCCCTCTGGCAGCGACCGGCTGGCCGAGGCCTGTGATTTGCTCCGGCTGGGCGACGACGAAATCGTGGTCAACGTGCAGGGCGACGAACCACTGATTGACCCGTCACTGGTCGCCGCCGTCGCCGGCCTTCTTCTTAATCAGCCTGCAGCCAGCATGAGCACGGCGGTACACGCTATAAATAGTGAAGCAGAATTCAACAGCCGCAACGTCGTCAAGGTGGTGCTCGACGCCCAAGGGCTGGCGCTGTATTTCAGCCGCGCCCCGATTCCCTGTTGGCGCGACCAGCCCCTGACCGCCAACGACAGCGCTGCGCTGCCCAGCCCTCCCCCCTTGCGCCACATTGGCCTCTATGCCTACCGGGTCGGCTTTTTGCGCCGCTTCCCGACCCTGGCGCAGGCCCCGATCGAAATCACGGAATCGCTGGAGCAACTGCGCGCCCTGTGGCACGGCTACCGGATTGCCGTCCACATCGCGCCCCACGCACCCGGCCCGGGCGTGGACACGCCCGAGGACCTGGAGCGTGTGCGCCGCCTGTTTGGTGCTTGATCGGCGTCAGCCAGGGCGACCTTGACGCGTGCTATTCTTGTGCGCAAACGAGGCACCCCGGTTGACTTGAAAGCCAGCCGGATCGCTAACTGATTTTCAGCAAATCAAAGGAAAACCATGAGACTCATCCTGTTGGGCGCACCCGGCGCCGGCAAAGGCACGCAAGCCACGTTCATCTGCCAGAAATACGGCATCCCGCAAATTTCAACCGGCGACATGCTGCGCGCTGCGGTCAAGGCCGGCACGCCGCTGGGCATTGAAGCCAAAAAGGTGATGGATGCGGGCGGTCTGGTCAGCGACGACCTGATCATCAACCTGGTGAAAGAACGCATTGCCCAGAGCGACTGCGCGGCGGGATTCCTGTTTGACGGCTTTCCGCGCACCATTCCGCAGGCCGACGCCATGAAAGCCGCCGGTGTCAAACTTGACTATGTGCTGGAAATCGACGTGCCGTTTGACGCCATCATCGAGCGCATGAGTGGCCGGCGCTCGCACGCGGCTTCCGGTCGCACCTACCACGTCAAGTTCAACCCGCCTAAAGTGGCAGGCGTGGACGACGTCACCGGCGAGCCCTTGATTCAGCGCGATGACGACAAGGAAGAGACCGTGAAGAAGCGGCTGGAGGTGTACAGCGCGCAAACCCGTCCGCTGGTGGATTACTACAGCAACTGGGCCAAGGCCGAACCGGCTGCCGCACCCAAATACCGCGCGATCAGCGGCACCGGCGGTGTGGATGAGATCACAGCGCGGGCCTTTGCGGCGCTCGCTGGTTAAAGCCTTAGCTTCGGTGAAATAGGGCTTGGCGCCCTTTGGGGTGTCATTTTTTAGGCCAAGCCCGCGCGAGGGAAAAACAGGCGCGCCCCTGAACATCACCCTTGCGCGTTGCAGTCATTGACACCCCCAGACGCCTCACGATTTCAAAAACCCGTTCAACGCCGCCAGCATCGGCTCGGGCGTCTCATTCATCTGGTGGTGGCCGCCGGGCAGGTAAACCACTTGGGCGTTCAACGCCTTTTTGATCAGACCCTGCGCCGCTTTGGGTGGCGTCATCTGATCGACGCGGCCCAACACAAAAAGCACCGGGCACTGCACCTGCGCCATCGCCGCCTCCCCATGACTGTAGCTGTCGCAGGCCTTGAAACCGGTATGAAACAGGTTGACGCGCGGGTTGCTGGCCAGCACCCGGCGCCCCAGCGCCATGGACGCGCCATACACCCAGGTGCCAGGCCCCAGGGCCGATGGCGGCGGCGCCAGGGTTGAGCGTGAAAAGATGTTGACCATCTCCAGGGCGCGCGTAGGCTCCTTCAACGAGGATTCCAGCAGGGCGGGCGACACCTTCATGGGGAACGCTGTGCCCACCAGCACCAGTTGGCTAACGCGTTCCGGTGCGCGAGCGGCGGCTTCCAGCGCGACCAGGGAGCCAAAGCTGTGACCCACCAGCGCGGCCTTGTCCAGGTCCGCCGCATCCATCAGGGCGATGACAAAGTCGGCGGCGTCTTCCACCGTGGCCGGTGGGTCGCCTGCGCTTCGGCAGTGGCCCGGCAGGTCCACTGCGAGCACGTTCCAGCCGTGATGGGCCAGGTAGCGGGTCTGCAAAATCCACACGCTGTGGTCATTCAATACGCCGTGGATGAAGATAACGGTGGGCTTGGTGGCATCGAAAGTCTTCCCACCGGTGTAGCAATAGGTGCTGTGGCCGTTGACTGTGAGTTCCATCATGCACCTGCCTTTTCTGCCGTTTTCAACGCCCGCTTGAGGTCGTCAATCAGGTCATCCGGGTCTTCCAGGCCTATCGACAGGCGGATCGTGCCCTGCGTGATGCCGCCTGCGGCAAGCGCCTCGTCGCTCAGGCGAAAGTGCGTCGTGCTGGCGGGGTGAATTACCAGACTGCGGCAGTCGCCCACGTTGGCCAGGTGGCTGAAGACCTTGAGGCTTTCGACGAACTTCTTGCCCTGCTCGCGGCTGCCATTGAGGTCAAAGCTGAACACCGAGCCGGCCCCGCGCGGCAACAGCCGTTGCGCCAGTGCGTGGCTCGGGTGGGAGGCCAGCAGCGGGTGCCCGACACGCGCAACAAACGGCTGGCTGGCCAGGAATTCCACCACTTTGCGCGTGTTGCTCATGTGACGCTCCATGCGCAGCGACAGGGTCTCAATTCCCTGCAGAATCAGCCACGCAGAATGCGGGCTCAGACAGGCGCCAAAGTCGCGCAGGCCCTCGCGCCGGGCGCGCAACAGGAAGGCGCCCACGGTCGATTCTTCGCTGAACACCATGTTGTGAAAGCCCGCATAGGGCTCGGTCAGCTCCGGGAATTTGCCGGATTTGTCCCAGTCAAATGTGCCGCCATCCACCACAATGCCGCCGATCACCGTGCCGTGGCCGCTCAGGAACTTGGTGGCCGAGTGGTAGACCAGATCGGCGCCATGGTCGAACGGCTTGATGAGCCAGGGCGAGGTGAGGGTCGAGTCCACCAGCAGCGGCACGCCCGCCTCGTGGGCGATTGCCGAGATGGTCGCGATGTCCAGCACCTCCAGCCCAGGGTTGCCCACGGTTTCGCCAAAAAAAAGTTTGGTGTTCGGCCGCACGGCGGCACGCCAGCCGTCGATGTCACCCGGCTTCACAAAAGTCGTCTCAATGCCAAAGCGGCGTAGCGTGTAGTGCAGCAGGTTTTGGGAGCCACCGTACAGCGCCGTGGAGGCCACAATGTGCGAGCCCGCGCCCATGAGCGTGGCAATACTGAGGTGCAGCGCAGCCTGACCACTGGCGGTTGTGATGGCACCGATGCCGCCCTCGAGCGCGGCAACGCGCTGCTCCAGCACCGCGTTGGTCGGGTTGCTGATGCGCGAGTAGACGTGGCCGGCACGTTCCAGGTTGAACAAGGCGGCGGCGTGGTCGCTGGACTCAAAGACGAATGATGTGGTGAGATGAATCGGCACGGCGCGCGCACCGGTGGCGGGGTCCGGGGCGGCGCCGGCGTGCAGTGCCAGCGTGTCAAAACCGGGGTCTGAATAGCCAGGCATGGTTTTCCTTGTGAAGCTTGCGAAGGTAAGCTCGCATTATCCTGTCAAGTTCGATCGCACAAGGGGTGACGGTCTGGGATAATCTCCCGCCATGAGCGGCAACACTTTTGGAAAACTATTCGCAGTCACCAACTTTGGTGAATCCCACGGCCCGGCCATTGGCTGCGTGATTGACGGTTGCCCGCCAGGCATGACCTTGAGCGTCACTGACATCCAGCCCGACCTGGATCGGCGCCGCCCCGGTACTTCCAAATTTGTGACGCAGCGCAATGAGCCTGATGCAGTCGAAATTTTGTCCGGTGTGTATGAGGGCAAAACCACCGGCACACCGATCTGCTTGCTGATCAAAAACACCGACCAGCGCAGCAAAGACTACGGCAACATTGTCCAGACCTTTCGCCCGGGCCATGCCGACTACACCTATTATCAAAAATACGGTATCCGCGACCCGCGCGGGGGCGGACGCTCTTCGGCGCGATTGACAGCACCTATGGTGGCCGCCGGTGCGGTGGCCAAGAAATGGCTGGCGGAGCACTATGGCACGGTGTTTCGGGGCTGCATGACGCAGATCGGCGAACTACCGATTACTTTTGAGTCGTGGGATTTTGTGCCCGACAATCCATTTTTTGCACCGATGGCCGACGTGTCCGTGGTGGCAAGCTACATGGAAGCGCTACGCAAGACCGGTGATTCCTGCGGCGCCCGCATCCGCGTCTCGGCGTCGAATGTGCCGGTGGGTCTGGGTGAGCCCTTGTTTGACAAAATGGACGCTGACATTGCCTACGCCATGATGGGCATCAATGCCGTCAAAGGAGTGGAAATTGGTGCCGGTTTTGCCAGCGTGGCACAACGCGGCAGCACGCACGGTGACTCGCTCTCACCCCAAGGCTTCAAATCGAATAATGCTGGGGGAGTATTGGGCGGCATCACCAGCGGACAAGACCTGGAGGTATCGATTGCCATCAAACCCACCAGTTCGATCCTGACCCCGCGCGAATCGATTGACATGGCGGGCCAGCCCACTGAAGTTATCACCAAAGGCCGTCACGACCCCTGCGTCGGCATTCGAGCCACCCCAATTGCCGAGGCCATGTTGGCGCTGGTGGTCATGGACCATGCATTGCGCCAGCGGGCGCAATGCGGTGACGTAACCGTCAATCTGAAACCGATCAAGGCGTCCATTTAGCGCGCACGGTGCCTGACCATGCGCTCGGGCGATGTTGGCATCGCCGACCGGTGGGTTATGCCTTCTTGACGTAAGCGCTGCACCAGCCCTTGGCGGCCACTTGCTTACCGGCGAACAGCGGGCAAGGACCCGATGCAGCGCCCGCCTTACCTTGGTACAGCGCACAATTGCCGCACGTTTGCCCGGCAGCAAATTTGGGGAATTTAGCCTTGTCCGCCTTGGTAGCGTCCGCCACATAGCCCAGCGCCTTGGCTTGGGCATCGGTTGCAGCAACCATGGGAAGATCAGCGGCGATGGCGCTGGCGCCGATCAGGGCGCTGCTACCCAAACTGAGTTGAACAATGAATTCGCGACGGTTGCTCATGAGATATTTCCTAAGTTATTGAATATTTGCCAGACGTTGCCCCTTGACAACTTCTTAGACCGCGTGATTCTATCGACTCGCCGCTTTCGATCAACCCGCGTTTTCACCAATACCCTTTTGAATCAGTCGACCGGGGCCTGCCCGTCAAACTCACTTTCAAAACGGTGTGCGCCCAGAGCCATCCATTCGAACCGGCACCAAAACGCAGAAACCGCCCGCAGGCGGCTTCTGTGACACTGCGCAGCAGATTACTTGCTGCCAGGCACCTTGCCTTCAACGCCCTTGACGAAGAAGTTCAGGCCACCGAGAAACTTGTCGTCCGCCACCGTATCCTTGGCAACCTGCACCTTGCCGGTGTTATCGGTAATGGGACCTTTCCAGATGCTGAAACTGCCGTCAGCGAGGCCCTTCTTGACCTCTTCCACTTTGGCTTTGGTCTCAGCGGGCACATCTTCAGCGATCGACACGATGTCAATTGCGCCCTCTTTCACGCCCCACCAGGAATGACCACCACCGATCCACTTGCCTTCCAGAGCTTCACGCGTGGCCTTGATGTAATAAGGGCCCCAATTGATGACGCTCGATGCCAGGTGCGCTTTGGGGCCGTACGCGGTCATGTCGGAATCCCAACCAAAGGCGCGCTTGCCTTTGGCCTCGGCGGTCTTGAGCACAGCCGGCGAATCGGTGTTCTGAAACAGCACGTCGGCGCCGCCATTGATCAGGCTGGTGGCGGCTTCGGTTTCTTTCGGCGGGTCAAACCAGCCATTCACCCACACCACTTTGGTCTTGACCTTGGGGTTGCTGCTCTGCGCACCGAGTGTGAAGCTGTTGATGTTGCGGATCACTTCCGGAATTGGGATGGAGGCCACGACGCCCAGGGTGTTGCTCTTGGTCATCTTGCCGGCAATCACACCGGCCATGTAGGCGCCTTCATAGGTGCGGCTGTCGTAAGTGCGCATGTTGTCGGCCTGTTTATAGCCGGTGGCATGCTCAAAGTTGATGCCCTTGTTGTCCGCCGCCACTTTGAGCATGGGCTCCATGTAGCCAAAGGTGGTGCCAAAAATCAGCTTGTTGCCCTGCCCCGCCATGTCGCGCAGCACGCGTTCGGCGTCCGCCGACTCGGGCACGTTCTCCACAAACGAGGTCTTGATCTTGTCGCCGAACTCGGCTTCCAGCGCCTTGCGGCCGTTGTCATGCGCAAAGGTCCAGCCACCGTCACCCACCGGGCCGACGTAGGCAAAGGCAATTTTCAAGGGCTCGGGCTTGGGCGCTGGCGCGGGTGCCGAGGCAACCGGTGCCGGCGCCGGAACGGGTGCGGGCTCTTCCTTTTTGCCGCAGCCCACCAGCGCAGCCGAAGCGATGGCAGTGAGTGCGGCAATTTTCAACAGTGAGCGTTTTTGCAGGTCGGTCATGTCAATTCTTTCTTTGGCGAAGTGGGTGACGGGTAAAAAATGCGATTATGAACCGGGAAAATCAGGAATCCGGGTAGAACGGCTTGCCAATCGAAGTCGGCATGTTGATGCGAATCCACTGCGGATTGCGCGAGATCAGCGCCAGCACCAGAATGGTTGACAGATAAGGCAGCATGGTCAGAAACTGGCTGGGAACCTCCACCCCGATTCCCTGCAAGTGAAACTGCAACATGGTCACGCCGCCAAACAGATACGCTCCCAGCAGCACGCGTGCGGGGCGCCAGGTGGCAAATGTGGTCAAGGCCAAGGCAATCCAGCCTTTGCCTGCCACCATGCCTTCCACCCACAGCGGGGTGTACACAATCGAAACGTAGGCGCCAGCCAGTCCGCACAATGCGCCCCCGGCCACCACCGCCACGAGACGGATACGGCGCACCGGGTAGCCCAGTGCGTGCGCGGATTCCGGGTTTTCCCCAACACTGCGCAAAATCAGACCGGGGCGAGTGCGGTACAAAAACCAGATCAGGCCGAGCGCAAAAAGAGCCGTCAGGTACACCAAGGGATGGTGCCGAAACAAAGCCGGGCCAAACCAGGGAATATCCGACAGGTAAGGAATGGCAAAGCTGGGGCGCGGCGGGATTTTCTCCTGCACGTAGCCGATACCCACAAATGCAGAAAAGCCAGCGCCAAACAAGCTCACCGCCAGACCGGTGGCATATTGGTTGGCATTGAGCCAGATCACCAGACCACCAAACACCAGGGCCAGCACGGCACCCGCGCCCATGCCGGCGGCAAATCCCAGCCAGTCATTGCCTGAATAGACGACCGCCGCAAAACCGGCAATGGCAGCGCACAGCATCATGCCCTCCGCGCCCAGATTGACAATGCCCGCTTTTTCATTGATCAACAAGCCCAGCGACGCCAGCGCCAGCACGGTGCCCGCGTTCAGCGTGGCCGCCATCAGCAGTGCATAAGACTCCATCATTTGCCCCACTTCAAGCGGTAATTCACCAGCGTGTCGCACGCCAGCAAGGTGAACAGCAACAAACCCTGAAACACGCCCGTGAGCGACTTGGGCAAGCCCAGACGCGACTGCGCAAGCTCACCGCCGATGTAAAACATACTCATCAAAATGGCCGAGAACACCATACCCACCGGATGCAGACGCCCCACAAAAGCGACGATGATGGCGGCAAAGCCGTAACCGGCCGGCACATAAGGCGTCAGTTGACCAATGGGACCCGCTACCTCCAGCGCACCGGCCAAGCCGGCCGTGCCGCCCGACACCAGCAACGCCACCCACAGCGCCCGGCGCGAAGAAAATCCGGCATAACGGGCCGCGGCCGGGGCCAGCCCCCCAACCTGCTGCGCAAAACCAGCGCGGGTGCGAAATAAGAATATCCAGGTTCCGCCCACGCCCAGCAGCGCCAGAAACACACCAATGCTGACGCGCGAGCCCTCAAACAAGCGCGGGATGCGGGTGACCAGATCGAAGGTCTTGCTCTGCGGAAAGTTATAGCCCTGCGGGTCTTTCCATGGCCCCGACACCAGGTAGCTCAGCACCTGCACTGCCACATACACCAGCATCAGACTCACCAGAATCTCGTTGGCGTTGAAGCGGTCACGCAACCAGGCGGTGATGCCGGCCCAGAACATACCCCCCAATACACCTGCCACCAGGATGGGCAGCACAATCCAGCCGCCCATGCTCTTGTTGGCCAGCAAAGCCACGCCGCTGGCCGCGATGGCGCCCAGCACATACTGCCCTTCGGCGCCGATATTCCAGACATTGGAGCGGAAACACACCGCCAGGCCGAGCGCAATCAGCAACAAAGGTGTGGCCTTGACGGCCAATTCACCCAGCGCATAAGCACTTCTGATGGGCTCCCAAAAAAATACGCTGAGCGCACTCACCGGGTCCTTGCCGAGAGCCGTGAACAGCAGGACACCGATCATGACGGTCACCAGCAATGCCAGCACGGGCGAGGCATAACTCCACGGCGCGGAAGGTTGTGGTCTGGCTTCGAGCCTAAGCATATGCCGCCTCCCCAATATCCCAGAGTCCGCTCATCCACTCGCCTACTTTTTCCACCGTGGCCTGCCCAATCGGCAGCGAGGGAGACAGCCGGCCCAGGGCCATCACATGCAGGCGGTCACTGAGTTCAAACAGTTCCTCCAACTCTTCGCTCAGCACCAGCACGGCGCAGCCGGCATCACGCAGTTCCAGTATTTCGGCCCGAATTTGCGCCGCTGCCCCCACATCGACGCCCCAAGTGGGTTGGGACACGACAAACAGCTTGGGATTCGCATCAATTTCGCGCCCGACGATGAATTTCTGCAGATTGCCACCTGACAAGGACCGCGCCACCGCGCGTGGGCCACTGGCCTTGACGTTGAACCGTTTGATGATGCTTGATGCCTGCGCTTCAAGTTGTGCAACCCTGATCCAGCCCCCGCCAAGGTGCGGGAAGGCAATGGACTCATGGCGCGTGAGCAACAGGTTGTGCGCCAGCCCCAACTCGGGCACGGCACCGCGACCCAGTCGCTCTTCAGGCACAAAATGCAGGCCCAACTTGCGCCGTCCACCCGGGTGCAGGCGCGACACATCCACGTCGCCCATCAGCATCGACCCCGGCCTGGCACGCACATCTTCACCCGACAAGGCGTAGAGCAATTCCTTTTGGCCGTTGCCGGACACGCCGGCAATACCCACCACCTCGCCCGCGCGCACCTCCAGCGTGATGCCGTCCAGGTCCACGCCAAACTGGTCGGCGCGAGCCAGCGTCAGGTCTTGCACCCGTAGCAGCGGCGCCCCCAGCTTGGGCTCATGCCGGACGAGTTGGGGCAACTCGGCACCGATCATCAGGCGCGACAAAGTGGCGTTGGTCTCCTGTGCCGGGTCACACACCCCGGTGACTTTGCCGCCCAGCAGCACAGTACAGACATTGCACAACTCGCGGATTTCGTGCAATTTGTGACTGATGTACAAAATGCTGCAGCCCTCACTGGCGAGCTTTTTCAGCACCACAAACAGCTTCTCCACGGCTTGCGGCGTGAGCACCGAGGTGGGCTCATCGAGTATCAACAACTGCGGGTTGGTCAGCAGGGCGCGGATGATTTCAACCCGCTGCATCTCGCCAACACTCAAGGTGTGCACCGGTCGCGCGGGGTCGATGTCGAGCCCGTATTCAGCCGCCTTGGTGGTGATGCTGTGTGTGACCTCCGCCAAGCTCAAGTGCTTGCCCAAACCGAGCCAGACGTTCTCAGCCACGGTGATGGTGTCAAACAAGCTGAAATGCTGAAACACCATGCTGATGCCCAGGGCGCGCGCCTCTTGCGGATTCCGGATGTGCACTGAGCGGCCATTGAACATCATCGTGCCGGCATCGGCCTTGACCGCGCCATAGATGATTTTCATCAGGGTTGATTTGCCGGCGCCGTTTTCACCCAGCACCGCATGGGTCTCGCCCGGCATGACGGTCAGAGAGACATCGCTGTTGGCGACGACACCGGGATAGCTTTTAGTGATACCTGCAAGATGAAGTCGAGGAGGGGTCATTCTGCTGGTGATCTTAATATTCCAGCCCCCATTTTGCCTTAGCCTCGTGCCACGAGAACTTCACAGGCACTGACAACGGATTCCGACTCAACCTGCCATGCGCGTCAAAAAGCCACTGACGCGCCGCAGCAGCCATCTTCCTGGGTGAGCGTTCTGACCCGCTAGTGTTGAAACACCACAGCGGCCAATTGCAGTGCATGGATTTGTTCGGCCGCTGCATCGGCCCCGACCTGGGTGGCAAAGGGTCCAACGCGCACGCGGGTGCGGCCTTTAAGCGTCTGCTTGAAGGCGGGCAGACCCGCTGCGCGCAATTTCGCGTAAGCGTTGCGCGCATTGCGGTCTTTCGCAAACAGACCGACATTGATGAAGTAGCGTTGCCCTGTCACTGGCAAAGTAGTCGGGTTCTCGGGTGTGACACTGGCCGCTGCCGTGACGATTTTGGCCAGTGGCACGATCAGTTTGCCCCCTGCCGGCACCGATGCTGGCTCGCCAGGGACAAGGGATGCAGCCGGAGTCGGCGTTGGCATTGCCGTTGGAACTGCGTCTATATTGATAGATTGGATGGCAACAACTGGCGCTGGCACAGGCGGCGCGAGATTGCTTATGACGGGGATTGCCGCCGGGCTGACCGGTCTCATGGTCGCAGTTGGCCACGCGACATAGGCCAGTGCGGCAATGGCCGCCAGCGCCAAATTAGCCGATGCCAGCCGGAGAAAGCGTTGACGGGAACTGGCCTGCTGGTTCAATCGCTTGCAGGCATCTGCCAGCGTCGGGGTGGCGGACAACGCAGCGGCCATTTTCTGGCGGCTCTTGGCATGAAAAATGGCATTCCCGAAGACGCCTGGCAGCACGTAGCTGAGCCCGCAGCACACCACCATCAAAACCAGGTCGACCGCCTCAGAGCCGTGCCCCAGCAGGCGGCCCATGCCGAACACCAGCAAAAACAGACCCAGCACGAGCGTGACATAGGCGCCTGCCGCGGCCCACAGGTGCCTGAAAATCATCCAATTCAGGGTATACAGGCTGGCCGCCCAGTTCCAGCTTGGGCCCGCGCGCCCGACCGCCTCAAAGCGCGCAAAGACAGGGACGTAATAGCCAGAGTTGATCGGTCCAATGGCGGCGCAGTACAGGGCGGCGGTGGCATTCTCCGGCGACCGGTCCAGCACGGTGATGTCAGGGGAAGCAAACGTGGTGGCGCTGGTCATGCATTATTCTGGCATGACTGCAACGCCGGTCGGATTCAGACGCCAGCCAGCAACCGAAGCCCCCCCGGGTCCACCAGATTCAAGGTGCGGCCCGAACCGCTGATCAGGCTGCGCTCACGCATGTGGCGCAACACACGGGAAAATGTCTCAGGCGCAATGCCTAACTGTGCTGCAACCGATCGCTTGCGCTGCTGCAACAGCACTGCCAACACGCCTCGGTCGCCCGTCTGGGCATGCTGCAATAGCCACTCGGCACAGCGCGCCTCGGCATCTTTGGCCAGGCGGCTGATCGCCAATTCGGTTTGCTGGCGGTGCGCCTTGGCGACGTCGCGCAAAACCGTCTGAGCTGACATCGACATCGTAGACAGCGAACGAAGAAATTCAGCCACTGGCACACGGCGCAAAATAACTTCAGTTTCTGCAACCGCATCCACGGCATGCGGCAGGTTCAACACGGCAGACGTCGCCTCCAGCCAGCAAGGGCCTTCAACCACGCCCAACTGATGCTCCATGACGTCACCGTCCATGACGCCCAGGGCCACACGCCCCGACTCCACATAGGTGACCCACGGCGAGAGATTGGCGCGCCTGAGCAAAAGCGCACCCCGAGCAGCAACTTCTCGCTTAACGGCCCGGGCAATAGTATGAATAGACAGCATGGACCACACTGTGCCGCGCGCAACACCTCATGAACTTGAGCGAAATCAAACAACCCCACGGAAACAATGGCGGCTGCGCAAGTCAAGGCGAGGAATCTGAACCCGTGGGCCGGCACTGCCTCGCGTGGGGTAGATCCCGTTTAACGAGCAGGATGCTATTTAAATAATAGCGATAAAGACTTATTGGACGGGGGCTACAGCCTGATTTCTTATAAATAAATGCGCTGTGCCAGACCGCTTTGGTTTACTCGCCCAAATAAGCAGCTCGTACTTTCGGGTCGTGAAGCATGGTTTTGGCATCGCCCGACATGGTGATCAGGCCCGACTCCATGACGTAGCCCCGATCGGCAATGGTCAAAGCACGGCTGGCGTTCTGCTCCACCAGCAACACCGTCACGCCTTGTGCATAGACGTCACGCACCACTTCAAAAATCTTGTCCACCATGATCGGTGCCAGACCCATGGAAGGCTCGTCCATCAGCAGCACTTTGGGGCGGCTCATCAAGGCGCGGCCCATGGCCAGCATTTGCTGCTCGCCGCCAGACAACGTGCCCGCCAGTTGATCACGGCGCTCTTTGAGGCGCGGGAAGATGGTGAACACCTTGTCAACGTCAGCCTGTATCTCGGGCTTGTCGTCACGGATGTAGGCGCCCATCTGCAGGTTTTCAATAATCGTCATGCGGGTGAAGACGCCACGCCCTTCCGGCACCATGGCCAGGCCCTGTTTCACCAAGTCCCAGGGGCCTTGGCCGCGAATGCTTTTGCCCAGGTATTCGATATCGCCATCGTTGATCGGCAAACTGCCGGTAATGGCTTTCATGGTCGTGGTTTTGCCAGCGCCGTTGGAGCCGATCAGTGACACAAGTTCGCCCTCGTGCACTTCAAAGTCAATGCCTTTGACGGCCTGGATGCCGCCGTAAGCCACTTTGAGACCAGTTACTTTGAGAAGAGTTTTTGCCATCGTTATTTCCTTGCGGGACAGACTTTTAGCGCTGTCCCCAACTGACTAATGCCCACTGGTGCCCAGATAGGCCTCAATTACTTTTTCGTTTCGCTGCACATCGGCCGGCGTGCCTTCGGCAATCTGTTTGCCGTAGTCCAGCACCGTGACACGGTCGCACAAACCCATCACCAGCTTCACATCATGCTCAATCAGCAAAATGGTGCGGTTGTCATTGCGGATCTTGTCGATCAACTCACGCAGCAAGACCTTTTCGGTTGCGTTCATGCCGGCGGCAGGCTCGTCCAGCGCAATCAGTTGCGGGTCGGTCGCCAGCGCGCGGGCAATCTCCAGGCGGCGCTGGTCGCCGTAACTCAGCGTGCGGGCCTTGTAGTCGGCCAATTTTCCAATGCCGACATAGTCCAGCAACTCCCGTGCGCGTCCGGCAATCGCGGCTTCTTCTCTCTTGAAACCCGGTGTGCGGAAAATGGCCCCCAGCAAGCCCGAATGCGTGCGGACGTGACGTCCGACCATGACGTTCTCCAGCGCGGTCATCTCGGCGAACAGGCGAATATTCTGGAAGGTGCGTGCAATACCCGCCTTGGCCACCAGATGGACGGCATTGGGCTGGTAAGTCTTGCCAGCGAGCTCAAAGCTGCCGCTGTCAGGCGCATACAGGCCCGTGAGCACATTGAAGAATGTGGTTTTGCCGGCGCCGTTGGGGCCGATCAGGCCATAAACCTGGCCGCGTTTGATTTGAATGCCGACATCGCTCAGAGCCTGCAGGCCGCCAAATCGTTTGGAAACGTTGGCGACGTTGAGTACAGTATCTGTCATGCGCCTTCTCCCTTCTGCTGCAAGGACTTACCGTGATCTGGCGCCGGCCACAAACCGCGCGGACGCACCAGCATGACGCTGATCATGGCCAGGGCAATCAGGAGTTGACGCAAAATCGATGAATCCAGCCGGCCACCGGTCATGGCCTGCAAGGGCCCGGCGACGTAGCGCAACACCTCGGGCAAGGCCGAGAGCAGCACGGCACCCAGAATGACACCTGGCAAATGCCCGATGCCGCCCAGCACCACCATGGCCACAATCATGATCGACTCCATCAGGCTGAAGGACTCAGGCGAAATAAAGCCCTGGAAAGAAGCAAACATGGTGCCTGACACACCACCAAAAGTAGCCCCCATGCCAAAAGCCAGCAATTTCAAGTTGCGGGTATTGATGCCCATGGCCTTGGCGGCTATTTCATCTTCACGAATGGCCATCCAGGCCCGCCCCACGCGCGAGAGCTGCAGCCGATGCGAGATCAGTATGCTGAACAACACCAGCACCAGGAACAGGTAGTAGTAAAGGGACACAGAGTTCACCTCGTAGCCGCCGATGTCGAGCGTTCTGCCCAGGTTCAGCCCAAAGAAACTCAGGGAATCAATCTGGCTCATGCCCTTGGGCCCATTGGTGATGTTGACCGGGTGGTCCAGGTTGTTCAGGAACACCCGAATGATTTCACCGAAACCCAAAGTCACAATCGCCAGGTAGTCGCCGCGCAGGCGCAGAGTCGGAGCGCCCAGCAAGATTCCGAAAAATCCCGCCAGAGCGGCGGCCGCCGGGATCACGATCCATAACGGTGCATGCAAGCCTTCTGGAAACATCGCGCCAATCCAGGCAAAAGTCTCAGTCAGGTGGGGCGACGCCAGCAGGCCGTACATGTAGGCGCCAATGGCGAAAAAGGCGACGTAACCCAAATCCAGCAGGCCGGCGTAGCCCACCACAATATTGAGCCCCAGGGCCAGCAACACATAGAGCAACGCCATGTCGGCAATGCGCACCCAAGCATTGCCAAAGCTCTGCAGAATCAGCGGCAATATCAGCAGGCCGACGGCTGCCAACAGGAAGACAACGATTTTCTGTTGTTGTTTCATGATGTTCCTCGGGGATCAGGCTCGATCTGCCACGCGCTCACCGAGCAAGCCCGAGGGTCGCAAGGTCAGCACAAAGATCAGCACAATGAAGGCAAAAATATCGGAATAGTGGCTGCCCAGCACACCACCGGTCAGCGTGCCGATGTAGCCGGCGCCCAGGGATTCGATCAAACCCAGCAAGATGCCACCCAGCACAGCGCCGCCCAAATTACCAATACCGCCGAACACCGCTGCGGTAAAGGCTTTCAGGCCTGGCAAAAAGCCCATGGTGTGCTGCACGGTGCCGTAGTTGGCGGCCCACATCACGCCGGCAATGGCCGCCAGCACCGCGCCAATCACAAAGGTGGCGGAAATCACCACATCGGGCTTGACGCCCATCAGGGCCGCCACGCGGGGGTTCTCGGCCGTGGCCCGCATGGCACGGCCCAATTTGGTGTAGTTGACCAACCACATGAGCACGGCCAGCGACACCACCGTCATGCCCAGAATCAGGACTTGGGTCGGTGTAATCACCGCGCCGCCGATCTCAAACGGTGTGCGCGGCAACAAGGTCGGGTAAGGTTTGTAATTGGGCTTCCAGATGATCATGGCCAAGGTCTGCAGCAGCAGCGACATGCCAATGGCCGTGATCAAGGGCGCCAGCCGGGGACTGTCCCGAAGTGGCCGATACGCCACCTTTTCAATCACAAAATTGAGCGTCGCCGCCACCACACAGGCGATGATCAGGGATATCAACAGAATCAGCCATCCCGGCGTGCCGGGCATGGCCTCCTGCATCCAGCCAATAATGGTCCAGCTGGTGAGGGCGCCAACCATCAGCACCTCGCCGTGCGCAAAGTTGATCAGGCCAATGATGCCGTAGACCATGGTGTAGCCCAGCGCCACCAAGGCATACATGCTGCCCAACACCAGACCATTGATGATCTGCTGTATCAAGGTATCCATAAACTTCTCCGATTTTTGACCGTCGCGTGAATTAGCCACTTTCGTCAGCCACTTGGTTGACAAGCGCTACCGCCTTGTAAGCTTTGCTAAGTCTTCAAGCAATAAACCTGCCAACATTGAGACGCTGGCAGTTTGGTGGACGCAATTGTAGTCACCGAAAAACCCCTGCTAAGGAGGTCATTGGTATGGGTTTACCCTTGATTTCCTGAAGGATCAGCCTAAGAGTGAATCGATAAGAACGACTAATAAAGGCATTGCGCGCGAAGCCATCCGTGCAGGGAGTCACAAAGCGCCAATAGCCATGATGCCGAGCAGACCCCTACTCCAACCTGAAGGTGAACTCCTGCGTGGCAGTGACCTCGCCCTCATCGGTGATACATCTGTACTGCAACATGGCGGCTTTGACAGCGGCATGAAACACACGCGGGCCGGACAAAATCGTGACGTCCAAAATGGTGCCGTCCTTGACATGAATTTGCGCTTTGACCACGCCCTCAATGCCCTCTTGCAGTGCCTTGCGCGGCATCTCTGGCGGCACCTGCGTCGGACAAACCAGGCCTATGCTGGTGCGCTTCGGGCCGGGTGGCCCCAATGGGGATGGCGCCGGCGGCAGCGCTGCGACCACCGCCGGTGCTGTGGGCGCAGGCGCGACCGACGCCACGACGGGCGCCGTACTTGATACCTCGGGCGCTATATCCGATGGCGGCATAGAGG
>NZ_JBAQMD010000101.1:0-42842 GCF_049302455.1 Rhodoferax ferrireducens
GACTTGTACGGCGCGAGTTTGCGCTAAGTCAAACTCGCCGCCGGTGGTCACGGGAGAGGCTGTTTGTTTTGATCTAAATGAGATACACTCTCATTTAGATGCTTGCTTTCAGGCGCGTTTTACCCACTTTCCGTAGGCTGTTCCATGCTCTTGTCTCAACTTCCCAACGGTGCGCACGCTGTCGTTCAGCGGGTGCTGCCGTCCAGCGCCGACGTCGGTGCGGCGACGCTGCGACGTCTGGGTGAACTGGGTTTTATCGCCGGTGAGCCGGTGCAGGTGTTGCGCCGTGGCCCGGGCGGGCGCGAACCGCTGGCGGTGCAGGTCGGCGAGACGCTCTTTGCCCTGCGCCTGCTTGAAGCCCAATGCATTGAAGTGCAGGCGATTGATGTCTGCGTTAACTGAGGTTCTTATGTCCCAATCTCTTGGCGTCGAGCCGACACTCCCGATCCGCTGCATCGCGCTGGTGGGCAACCCCAATTGCGGCAAAACGGCGCTCTTTAACCTGCTCACCGGGGCGCGCCAAAAGGTGGCCAATTACGCGGGTGTCACGGTCGAGCGCAAGGTTGGTCTGGTCCATTTGCACAACGGCCAAACGGTGTCGGTGGTGGATTTGCCGGGGGCCTACAGCTTGAGCGCCGCCACGCCGGACGAGCAGGTGACGCTGGAGGTGATCGAGGGCCGCCGCGCTGGCGAAGATACGCCCGATGCGATTGTGGCCGTGGTGGATGCCACCAACCTGCGCATGAACTTGCGCCTGGTGCTGGAGCTCAAGCGGCTGGGGCGGCCGCTGCTGGTGGCCGTCAACATGGCGGATGTGGCGCGCGCCCAAGGGCTCAAGATTGACCTGGCACGTCTGGCGATCGAGTTGGGGCTCCCGGTGGTGGAAACCGTGGCCATCAAACACAACGGCCACGCCCAACTGCTGGCCCAACTGGAACAACACCTGGCGCAGCCCTGGCCCAGCGCGCCCGCCAGCGCGGCCTCCGCCAGTTCGACCGACTTGCAGCGCGAAGTGCGCCGCATCCTGGCCTTGGTGGCACCGCTTGCTCCGACCCTGGGGCGGTTCCAGTACCGGCTCGATGCCGTCGTCATGCACCCGGTATGGGGGCTGGTGGTGCTGGCGGCGGTGTTGTTCCTGATTTTTCAGGCTGTTTTTTCCTGGGCCAATTGGCCGATGGACGCGATCAAGGGCGCGATGGCCGCCGTGGGCGACTGGATTCTGGCGCATATGGCGAGCGGACCCTTGCGCAGCCTGCTGGTGGACGGTGTGGTGGCCGGCGTCGGCGGTGTGCTGGTGTTCATGCCGCAGATCCTGATTCTGTTCTTCTTCATCCTGCTGCTCGAGGACTCGGGCTACCTGCCGCGCGCGGCCTTTTTGCTCGACAACCTGATGGGCAAAGTGGGCTTGTCCGGGCGCGCCTTTATTCCGCTCTTGTCCAGCTTTGCCTGTGCCATTCCCGGCATCATGGCCACGCGCACCATTGCCAACTGGAAAGACCGCCTGGCCACCATCATGGTGGCGCCACTGATGACCTGCTCAGCCCGCTTGCCGGTCTATGCCTTGCTGATTGGCGCTTTTGTGCCGGAGCGCCGCCTCGGCGGGCTCAGTTTGCGCGGCCTGACCTTGTTTGGCCTGTACGTGGCCGGGGTCGTCTCGGCCATGGGCGTGGCCTGGGTCTTCAAGCGGGTCTGGATGAAAGACGGCTATCAGCCGCTGATGCTGGAATTGCCGCCGTACCGCCGGCCCAGCGTGCGCAATCTGGCGCAGGGCCTGTGGGAGCGCGCCCACATTTTCTTGCGCCGGGTCGGCGGCATCATCTTTGCGCTGATGGTGGTGCTGTGGTTTCTGTCCACCTATCCGGCGCCACCAGCCGGCTGGGATGCAGCCCAGGGCCCGGCCATCCAGTACAGCTTTGCCGGCATGATGGGCCATGCGCTGCAGTGGGTTTTTGCGCCGATTGGCTTTAATTGGCAGATCTCGATTGCGCTGGTGCCCGGCATGGCCGCGCGTGAAGTGGTGGTGGGCGCCTTGGGGACCGTGTATGCCCTGTCGGGGGCCGACGCCTCGGTGGCCGATGCCTTGTCGCCTGTCATTGCGCAGGGCTGGTCCCTGGCCACCGCCTACGCGCTGCTGGCCTGGTTTGTGTTTGCGCCGCAGTGCCTGTCCACGCTGGCGGTGGTGCGGCGTGAGACCAACTCCTGGCGTTATCCCTTGTTCATGACGGTGTATCTGTTTGTGCTGGCCTATGCGGCGGCGTTTGCGACTTATCGCATCACTTTGTGGTTGGGGGGCTAGATGATGGGGCTGCAATCCTTGCTGGTGTTGTTGCTGGTCGCTGGCAGTTTTGTCTATGCGGCCTGGGCTTTGATGCCGCAACTGGTGCGCCGCGGCTTGGCGCAGGGCTTGTTGCGCTGGCCCTTGCCGCGCTCAATCGCCGGCTACCTGCGGCAGGCGGCACGGGCGCCCGCCGGTTGTAACTGCAGCGGCTGTGACCGAGCGCCAGCCAAGGTCAAGCAGGGCAACAGGCCTGGCCCGACAGACGGATTGCTGGCCAAGCCCCTGATCTTTCATCCCCGCAAGCGGGACTAACCTCGGGCGCCGATCGGCCCACTCGCACCGGTGTTACCGGTCGGTCATCCCTATGTGGTCCGGAAGGTGCCAACGGCCGTGACCAGTCGAGCCGACTCCTGGCGCATGGATGAGGTAGCCGCGGCGGCTTGTTCAACCAGCGCGGCGTTTTGATGTGTGACGGTGTCCAATTCAGCCAGCATGCTGGCAATGGCCTTGATGTCGTCGTTCTGGTTATCGCTGGCACTGGCAATGCCGTCGATCAGCCCAAACAGCTTTTGAACATCGGTCACCACTTGTTGAATCGCAGCGCCCGTGTTGATGACCAGCGCACCACCCGCCTCCACACGTTCGCTGGACGCCATGATGAGGCTATTGATTTCGGCCGCTGCTGTGGCGCTGCGCTGCGCCAGGACGCGCACTTCGGCAGCCACCACGGCGAAGCCCCTGCCCTGCTCTCCGGCACGTGCCGCCTCGACAGCGGCATTCAAAGCCAGGATGTTGGTCTGGAACGCAATGCTGTCGATCACGCCGGTGATGTCGTGTACTTTCTTCGACGACTCGGTGATGGCCTGCATGACCCCAACCATTTGGTTGACCAGCTTGCCTCCCAGCTCCGCACGTCCCTTCGACTGCGCCGCCAGGTCGGCAGCAGCGCGCGCGCCACGGGTATTGGCCTCGACCGCGTCTGCCAGGCGCGAGGTATCCGCCGAGGTCTTTTGCAAATGGATTGCCTGACGCTCAGTGCGACCGGACAAGTCCTGGTTGCCGGCGGCAATTTCGCCCAAGGCGGTATCGATTTCCCCCACTGCCGCGTTGACTGAAGCGATCGTGCTGCGCAAGGTGGTCACGGTGTCGGACATCGCCCTTGCGGTCATGGCGATCTCGTCGTTGCCGCGGACGCTGGGGTGCTCACTCAAGTCTCCCTCCTTCAGTCGGGAGGCGGCATCGCGGATTGCATTGACCGGCAGCAGGATGGAGCGTCGCACGGACCAGGTGGCAAACCCTGCCAGCAGCAGGCATCCAACAACAACCGCGGCGCCCAAGCCCATGGCCCGATGAAAAATCGTCACCGTGTCATTGGCGACCGTGTTCATGATCTCCATTTGGCCACTGCGCAAGCCGGCGATCTGGCTGGCGACCTCGGCAAAGGGGGCGTCGCTTGAGATCATCATCATGGCACCGACCGACGGATCGGATACGGCCAAGTCCAGCACAGGTCCGATTGCATTGGTGAAACTCTTCACCGATGCCTGCAGTTGCTGCGTTTGCGCGATTTGCGCGCTGGACAAACCGGCTCGTTGGCCCATCGCCTGCGCCGCTGCCACCACTTTGGGTAGACTTGTGGCTATTTTTTTGCTCAGCTGTCCGGTCTGTTGGGCGGAATAGTTGGCCGAACTCCAGGCGATCAACTGATAGCTATCGGCGTGGATTTCCCGGATTTGTTCCTCCAGTTCGATATAGGCGAACAGGTTGGGGTTGCTGACGTGAACCAAATCAGCCACAGCGCTCTGCTGCCGTCCCATGGCAAAGAAGCCACCACCGGCCACCAGGAGCATCAGCAGCAAGGTCAGTCCGGGAGCCAGCCACAACTTGGCGCCTAGGCTGAGGCCGCTTAAAAGACGATTCATGTCGGTCTTCCCCATTTTTAGATCAAGGGACCTGCGGCATCAGCCAATGCCGACACGATGTGTGGACGCAGGCAGCGCACGCCGGCCGGGGGCTTTGGCGTACGCTTTCCTCCTTCAAATCGCAGCAAGGGCCTGACGGTCTGCCCGCATGCGCATCAGCGGGGGCACTACGATCATCGCTGCGGCGACGATCCACAGCCCCTTGCAAATCGGACTTTCAATCAGGATGCCGAGCTCACCGTTGGTGATCGACAAGGCCCGGCGCAGGTTTTGTTCCATCATGTCGCCCAGCACAAAGCCCAGAATCAGCGGCGCCATTGGCACGCCCTGCTTGCGCAGCAGGTAACCCGCCACACCAAAAGTGGACATCAGCATCAAGTCAAAGGTGGTGGCATGCACCGAGAACACACCAACGGCGCTGATGGCCAAAATGCCCGGCACCAGCACCCAATTGGGCAAGCGCAGCACGCGGGTGAATACGCCGACCATCGGGATGTTGATGCACAACAGCATCACGTTGGCAATGAACATCGAGGCGATCAAGCCCCACACCAGCGTCGGGTTCTGCGAGAACAGCGCCGGCCCGGGCGTGATGTTGTACAAGGAGAGCGCGCCCACCATCACGGCGGTGGTGCCCGAGCCCGGCACGCCCAGCGTCAGCATCGGAACGAACGAGCCCGCGGCCGAGGCGTTGTTGGCGGCCTCGGGGGCCGCTACGCCGCGGATGTCGCCCTGCCCAAAATGGCCGTCGGCGCCGGTCATGCGTTTTTCCATCGAATACGCCATGGCACTGGCGATCGTCGCGCCGGCCCCCGGCAACACACCGACGATGAAACCCAGCACGCTGGAGCGCACCGTGCCCCACCAGGTCAGCGCCATCTCCTTCAGGTTGAACAGCGCGCGGCCGGTCTCCTTGATGATGCCTTCGTTGCTGTGGTGTTGCTCCAGCATCAGCAGGATCTCGCTGATCGAGAACACGCCGATCACCACCACGATGAACTGGATGCCGTCGGACAAATGCAGGTTGTCGCCCGTGAACCGGTACACGCCGGAGTTCGAGTCCAGTCCGATGGTGGACAGCGACAGGCCAATCACTGCCGCCAATACCGCCTTCATGGGCGCGTCGCCCATCAGCCCGGTGATGCAGGCAAAGGCAAAACACATCAGGGCAAAATATTCGGCCGGCCCGAACGCCAGCGCCCAGCGCGCCAGCAGGGGCGCGAACAGCACGATGCCAATGGTGGCGAACAAGGAGCCAATGAACGAACTCCAGGCCGAGATCGACAGCGCCACGCCACCCATGCCCTTCCTGGCCATGGGGTAGCCGTCCAGCGCGGTCATGATCGCACCCGCATCGCCCGGCACATTGAGCAGGATCGACGAAATGCGACCGCCGTATTCACAGCCCATATAGACCGCCGCCAACAGGATCAGCGCCGTCTCGGGCGGCAATTTGAGCGCGAAGGCAATAGGCATCAAAATAGCCACGCCGTTGATGGGGCCCAGACCCGGCAGCATGCCGACGATGGTGCCGATGAAAGCCCCCAGTGCTGCGATCAGCAGGTTGGTGGGGGTCATGGCCACGCTAAAGCCGGTCAAAAGGTATTGCAACGTGTCCATCAGCGCCCCCCAAGAATGAACGACAACACGCCGGTCGGCAGAACGACATCAAGCACCTTGTCGAACAGCAGGAACAGCACCAGCCCCAGGCCGGCGCCGCCGGCCAGCGACTGCTTCCAGCCACCACCAAAAGCCATGCCGACGGGCAGTGCCATGACGGTGGTGGCAAGCGTAAAACCCAGAAGCTCGAACAGCCCGGCGTAGATGAACACGGCCACCACAGCAAAACTGATCGGCTTGAGATGATCGCGGGCGAGTCCAAAGCCGTGGGGCCCCGGACGCACCACCAGCCAGGCCCCGGCGCCGGCCATCATGCCGGCCATCAGCAGCGGAAAGGCGCGCGGGCCCACCGGTTCGTACGAAATAGGGGCGGCATAGCCGTGGGCGGCCCAGGCCATGCCAGCACCCACGATCACACACACCGCGCCCAAGATGCGGTCGCTCATTGTCTTGTCTCCTTGAAGGTTGGCAACCGGGCGACGCGCCCGGTCACGCGGGGCCAATTACTTGGCGACGTTGAGGCCGAAGTCGGCCGCCAGGGTGCGGTAGAAGGCTACGCGTTGTTTGACGTAGGTCGTCAACTCGGCGCCGGTCATCGCGAACTTGAACAGCCCGCGCTCGGCGCGCAACTTGTTGAACTCGGGTGTGGCCATCATCTTGTTGAAGGTGTCGACCCAGACCTTGTAGTCAGCATCACTGACCTTGGGGCCGACGTAGTAGCCGCGGATGATGGGCCACTCGACATCCATGCCCTGCTCCTTGGCCGTGGGCACGCCTGACAAGCTGCCTTCCAGGCGCTTGTCGGACATCACCGCCAGCACCCGAATCTTGGCGCCCGCCTTGATTTGCTCCTCAGCCTCGGAAGCATCGCCCGAATAGACCTGCACATGGCCGCCTTGCAGCGCCGTGATTGCCTCGCCACCGCCTTCAAAAGCGACAAAGCGCATCGACTTGGGGTCCAGGCCAGCCGCACGTGCGGTCAATGCAGCCTTCATCCAGTCCTGGCTGCCGACCGAGCCGCCGGCACCAAAGACCACTTTGGTGGGGTCGGCCTTGATCGCGGCGACCAAGTCCTTGAGCGTTTTGAACGGTGAATTTTCAGCGACGATGACGGCGCCGAAGTCACTGCCCACGGCAGACACCCAGCGCACATCATTCTCGTTGTAACGGCCGAACTTGCCCTGCGCAATGTTCAACAGCGAACCGCCCGAGTAGGCGACCAGGGTGTTGGCCTCGGCCGGGCGCTGCGCGATGATGGTGTTGTAGGCCACCGCGCCGATGCCGCCTGGCATATAGGAAATGCGCATTGGGTCAGCAATGTACTTGCCCTGCATCAAGGCCTGCTGCACCAGTTTGCAGGTGAGGTCAAAACCGCCGCCCGGCTTGGCCGCTGCGATGCACTCGGTTTTGTCGAGCGGCCCGGCGGCGGCAACCGCAGCGACGCCGGCCAGAATCAGTGAAAGGAGGGGTGATTTCAATTTCATGGTATCTCCAATAGTTTTCGGGTTACACCTCCTGACATGGATGACCCATAACGAGGAGTGAGTGAACTTTAGCGAGAGCGGGCTTTCAGCGTGCTTTCATCAGAACCGCAAAACCATCGGGGAAAACCCTTGCTTTACCCGGCGGCAGCCAAGAGGGGTACAACGATCGATACGGCGAAACCCTGGCCATTGGCCCCACTGCCCAAGCGCAATTCACCCCCATGACGCTCGGCAATGGAGCGCACGATCGCCAAACCGAGACCGGTACCCGGCTGGGACGCGTTGCTGCCACGGAAAAAACGATCACCGGCACGGGCGCGCTCTTCCACGGGCATGCCAGGGCCGTTGTCGACGACGGTGATCACACCCTTGCCTGCGCTGTGTGTCAACTGGACGGTGACTTGTCCTCCACGCGGCGTGTAGCGAATCGCGTTGTGCAGCAAATTGGACATGGCTTCTTTCAGCAACGCAGCTTCCCCCAGCACGCGAAGCGGCTCGGAATCGGGCTCAAATCCCAGATCAATGCCATGTTCGCGCGCTTCCATCCACCATTCGCGCGTCGTCTTCTCCACGAGCTCGGAAGCATCCAGTATTTCTGGCCTGAGCCCGGCGCTGTCAAATCGCGCCAGTGCCAGCATCTGATTGGTCTGTCGCACCGTTTCTTCAAGCTGTGCCTTGATGGCGATCAGCGCCTCGTGTTGGTGCGCTGGATTGGCCTCACGCAAGGCAAATCCAACTTGCGTGGTCAGTGTGGCAAGCGGCGTTCTCAATTGGTGGGATGCGTCATCCACAAAACGCTGGCGCGCCTGCGTTTGTTGGCGGCTTCGTTCGACATGGTGATTGATCGCCTCAACCAGCGGCAGCACATCAGCCGGGATGCCAATCGGCACAATGGGCGTCAAGTCGAGTGCCGATCGCGCCTCGACCTCATTGCGCAGTCGCGTCAAGGGCCGTAGCGCCCAGCCGATGGCGAGCGTCATCAGGCCGATGGCCACTGCCAGCAGCAGCAGATCGCGCGCGACCGCCTCCAGCACCAGCGCGCGGGTAAAGGCCTGGCGCGACTCCAGCGTTTCTGCGATCTGAATGACCACGCGCTGCCCTGCGGTCTGCCCGGCCAGCGGGGGGTCGAGCACGCGGGAATACGAGCCGACGCGCACCGGTTCGTCGAAGTAGCTGGCATCAAGGAACTGAGGCCGTCCGGTCACCAGCACACGCGGTGGCGGCGGCAAGTGGGCATTGCCAATCTCCACCAGACCGTCTTCGGTGGCGACCCGGTAGTAGACACGCCCACTGGCGGTCAACTCGAAAAACTCAAGCATGCGATAGGGCAGCTCAACGCCGAGGCCGCCGCTGACGGTGGAGATGTTGGCATCCACCGCCTTGATCGCGCCCAGGAGTGAGCGGTCGTAGGCGGCGTTGGCGGCGCCAACGGCGGTGCGCCAGGTCTGCCACACCTCGGCGCCGCCCACCAGCAGCAGCCCAGGAACAAGAACCAGCAGCAAGGTCCGCCTCAGGCTCAGGGCGCGCAGGACGTTCAGCTTCACAGGCTGCATTCCAGAACATAGCCCAGGCCGCGCAGCGTCGTGATGTGAACCGGGCTGTTGGCAAGTCGCTTGCGCAAGCGATGCACCAGGACTTCAATCGCTTCGGGGTGCACGTCCCGCTCGTCGGAGAACACCCGGTCCAGGATGTCCTGCTTGGACAATGGCTCGCCGCTGTGTTGAATCAGTGCCCGCAGCGCGGCATGCTCGCGCGGCGTTAGCGCCAAGGGCTCGTGATCCAGCGTGAACTGCTTGGTGGCCGCATCAAAGGCGAGTGGCCCGCAGGCAAAGCGCGGATGCTCGCTGCCGCGGGCGCGGCGGATGAGGGCGATGAGACGCGCTTCCAGCTCCGCCAGTTCAAACGGCTTGGCCAAAAAATCGTCCGCGCCCTCGCGCAAGGTTGTCACACGCTCGGCCAGGGAATCGCGCGCCGTCAAAATCAGGACGGGCAATCGATGGTCGGCTTCGCGCAAGTCAGCCAACACATCATGGCCACCCAGGCCGGGCAGACCGAGGTCAAGTATCAGCGCGTCGTAGCGCGTGCCTTTGAGGGCGCTGCGAACTAGCCGTCCGTCGTCGATCCAGTCGACCTGGAAATCAACCTGCTGCAGCGCACGAACCAGCCAGTTGGCAAGCTCGCTTTCGTCTTCAGCCAGAAGGATTCGCACGGGTTAATCTCGGAAAAATAGAAGTTCAATTGAACTCATCGGTCGATGCGTGATTGTGCGGCAACAAATTTCGACACACGCGGACCCAAGACCAGAACCATCAAAAACCGTGCGAGTTGCATCGCCATCACGAAGCCGGCGTCGACGGCGCTGGTCGCGGCGATGATCGCCACTGAATCGGCGCCGCCGGGACTGCTGGCCAGATAGGCCGTCAGCGGGTCATGACCGGCCAATTGGTTCAGGCCCACGGCAATGACGACACCCACACCCATCAGCACCAATATCGACCCCAGCACCGCGGGCAAGGCGCGCAAGGCGTGCCGCAGGATGGTTCGCGTGAAGCGCAGACCGATGCTCCAGCCGACCACGGCGTAGGAGACGGCCAGCAGCGCGGGTGGTAATTCAATGACCAGGATGCCCAAGGCCTGCAAGGCCGCCCCCAAAACCAGCGGGACCACCATGGCCCCGCCCGGAATACGCAGCCGGCGCGCCATGCTTGAAACGCCAAATGCGAGCAACAGTGTCCATCCCAGATCGCCTGCATTGACCACCGCAAACCAATGAACTTCAGTGGCCATTGGCGCTGCGTGGGAGGTCCATAAATGCGCGACAAGCGCGGCCACCGCCGTCACCACCGCCACACGCAAATACTGCATGAAGGCGACCAGCCGCACATCGGCCCCATACGCCTCTGCCATCACCACCATGGCCGAGGCCGCACCCGGGGCCAAGCCCCATACCGCCGTCGTTCCCGGGAAGACCTGGCGGCGCATCAAGAGCCAACCCAGCCCGGCACTGGCGGCGATCATCGACACCGTGGCGCCCAGAAAGATGGGCCAGTCACTGGCCACCTTGGCCAGCGTGGATGGCTGCAGGCTTTTGGCCATCAGGCAGCCAATCACCCCTTGCGCCAGCGCAAACAGGGGAATGGGGATGCCGAGCCGAATCTCCTGGGACGACAGCACAATGCCCGCCAGCATGCAGCCCAGTAGAACCCCCGCCGGTAAGTGCAGTGCGGTCAGCGCCCAGCCAAAGACCGCGCTGATCAAAAGAAGGACGCTCCACCAAAGGGCAGTCATCGCGCGAAAAGGGCTGGCAAACATCGGTGCCTAATGTGCCATATATTTGAATTGCGCCTATTGGCGGTCAAGGTATCGCAAAATAGACGCAACATTCTTTTGCGATCATCACGCCATGACCCCTGCCGCCCCGCCGTCAACCGCCGCCGTCCTTGTTGTTTGCCTGTGCGCCGAGTGGTGTGGCGTGTGTCGCGACTATCGTCAGCGCTTCGCCCAGGTGCAGACGCAATTTCCGGGGGTGCGGTTTCTGTGGATCGATGTCGAAGACGAGGCCGACCTGCTGGACCCTCTGGACGTGGAAGACTTTCCGACCCTGCTGCTGGCCGTGGGCGACAAGCCGCATTTTTTTGGGCCCCTGACGCCGCAGACGGACACACTGGCGCGCCTGGTCCGATCGTTGATCGAAAACACCAGCACGCCCGCCTTGGCCGATCCGTCGTTGACAGCGCTGGTGGCCAGGATACGTGCCGCCCACCCCTTTTTGTAGTTCCCTCTCATCAACCCCCGGAGAAAAATCATGAGCACTCGAAACAGCTTCAAACAACTGCTGGCGATCGGACTGCTGGCACTGGCCAGCGCGCTGCCCGGTCAGGCGGCAGAAGTCGGCGGCGTCAAAATTGACGATGCGGTCACGGTCGAGGGCCAGCCGCTCAAGCTCAACGGCGCGGGCGTGCGCACCAAGTTCGTTTTCAAGGTTTATGCCATGGGGCTGTACCTGACGGACCACAAGACAACACCAGGCGACATTCAGACGCTGGCCGGCCCGAAGCGCGTCACGATTGTCATGCTGCGCGAGGTCGCCAGCGACGAATTGGCCAAAACCTTTGTTGCGGGTTTGAACAACAATTCGAACGCGGCAGAAAAAGCTAAAGTCAGCGATCAAACGCAGAAGTTTGAAAAAATGTTCACCACCGTCCCGGTGGTCAAGAAGGGCGACGTGATCACGCTCGACTGGCTGCCCGCTACCGGCACGGTGAGCCAGTTGAACGGCAAACCCTTGGGCGAGGCCTTGCCGGATGCCGCGTTCTACAACGCCGTCTTGCGAATCTGGCTGGGCGAGAAGCCGGTTGACGACGCACTCAAGTCCGCGCTGCTGGGCGCCAAGTAAGGCCTGGCAGGCGCTGGGTTGGTGAGCGCCAACCCAGCCTGTCAATTGCTATCATATTAATAGCTGCTTAGGCATATTTCACGGGGGCTAGAGCCCGATTTTATATATAAATCCTCAGCGCTTGCGATTCAAGAGCGCATACAGAAAGATCGCGCCAAAGGTGGCGGTGCCGATGCCACCGAGGGCAAAGCCACCAAACTTGAGCGTGAAGTCGCCGGTGCCCAGAATCAGCGTGATGGCGGCGACCAGCAGGTTTTTGTTGTCGGCAAAGTCCACCTTGTTTTGCACCCAGATACGGGCGCCGGCCACGGCAATCAGGCCAAACACCACAATACTCACGCCGCCCATCACGGGCAGTGGAATGGCCGCGATGATCGCGCCGAACTTGGGGCTAAAGCCCAGCACCACCGCCAGCAGAGCCGCCACCAGAAACAGCGCGGTGGAGTAGATTTTGGTGGCGGCCATGACGCCGATGTTTTCGGCATAGGTGGTCACACCGGTGCCGCCGGCGCTGGCACTGACCATGGTGGCGATGCCGTCGCCGATGAAGGCGCGGCCCATGTAAGGGTCCATGTTCTTGCCGGTCATGGCGGACACGGCCTTGAGGTGGCCCAGGTTCTCGGCCACCAGAATAATGGCCACCGGGACGATCATCAACATCGCCTTGGGCTCGAACACGGGGGCAGCAAAGCCCGGCGCTCCCAGCCAGGCCGCGTTCAGCAGGGTCGACACATCGAGCGCCTTGCCCAGGCCCAGCCCGTTGGTCAACACGGCGTACACCGCGGTGGCCACGATCAGGCCGACCAGAATCAGCAAACGCTGCACCATGCCGCGCGTGAACACGGCCACCAGTGCCACGCAGACAAAGGTGACGGCCTGCATCCAGCTGTCAAAGTTGCTGGCTGCCATGTTCTTGATCGGCACGCTGGCCAGGTTCAGCCCGATGACGGCCACCACGGCGCCGGTGACCACCGGCGGCATCAGCTTTTCAATCCAGTTCGTGCCCACCACCTGCACCAGCAGGCCGATGGCGGTGTAGGCGGCGCCGCAGGCAATGATGCCGCCCAATGCCACGCCGATATTCGGATTGAGCCCCTTGCCCGCATAGCCGGTGGCGGCAATGACCACGCCAATAAAGGCAAAACTGGAGCCCAGGTAACTGGGCACTTTGCCGCCGGTGACAACAAAGAAGATCAGCGTGCCAATGCCGCTCATCAAAATGGCCAGATTGGGGTCAAAGCCCATCAGGATCGGGGCCAGCACGGTGGCGCCGAACATGGCGATCACGTGTTGCATGCCCATGACGGCGGTTTGCGGCCACGGCAGCCGCTCATCGGGGGCAATGACGCCGCCCTGCTGCAAAACGCTGGCGCTTTTGACGGTCCAGTTCAATATTGACATGGTGTTTTCAATTCAAAAAGTGGGTGGATGCGAGACACCTCAACCTACAGCGACGTCCGGTTCAGGTCGGACCGAATCTTAACGTCGCAGGGAAGCGGACTTGCGCTGACGCAGTCGTCCCCTCATGCCAGCCTGCAGCCAACCGGGTTAACGGTTGGATCGACTGGATGGATTGAATTGATTGAATTGATTCAGGGTCCAAGCACCGCCGCTGCCGGGGTGTCTGGACCAAGACCGGGCCCGCATGGCGCGGGCGGGTCAAAAAAAAGCCAGCGGCAGGTTTTTCAAGCTGCCGCTGGCTGGCGCTGTGGCCGGATGGTTACTTGGTCACTTCGTGACCGATCACGCCACCCACCGCCGCGCCGGCCGCGGTGCCCAAAACGCCGCCGCCGGAGGCGCTACCGGCAACGCCGCCAATGACGGCACCGGTGGCGGTGCCCTTTTCCTGGCGCGTCATGCCGGAACAACCGCTGAGAACGACAAGCGCTGCTGCCAGCACGCCGACTGAATATTTCTGGATGGTTTTCATGGTGTTTCCTTCATGTTGAAAAACTGGTTTAAAGGGAATCAGCACCCGTTTGGATGCAACCTCATGGCTTGCTTGAGCGCGCCGTTGCATCCTTGACGCAATTGCCCTTGGCATCACCTGCCAAGGCATCACATTTTTCTTTCGCGACGGCATGGGTCGCCGCGTTCTTCTCTCTGGCGGCATCAATGCGCGCGCCAGCGCTAATTGCATCGGCCTTGTTCTGGGCCGCTACGGCTTTCCCGTCGGCCACAATTTGTGCCTTGTTCGTCTTCTCAAAGGCGGCATCGTGTGCCACGGCGGTCTTCATGTGGACCTTGGCATTGGCCTTGGCCGTCACGGCCTTCGCCTTGGTCTCCTTGACACAAACATCCTTGACATGGCCGGCCAGGTCATCGCATTTCTCCCGGGCCAGCACGTAGTCGGCGTCGGCGCGGGCCAGGCGCACCTTGTAACTGGCCGCCTCTGAGGGTGCAAATCTGGCGTTGAGTTCCGCCGTCGCGACTTTCTCTTTGCCACTGGCCTCAGCCAGGCACAGGTCCTTGGCATTGGCGGAGAAAGAGTCGCAGGCGGCCCTGGCCAGCTTGAGCTCCGCGCTCACACCCGTCCTGGCGGTTTCGTACTGGACTTTTGTCATGCCTTGCGCCATGGCGCCGACACTGAAAGCCAGACCGATCGCCAAGACGACCGCATGGGCAACTGGTGTTTTCAAAGCTTGCCTCCCGCCTCAATCAATAGCGGCGCGCGACGCCGTTGTCGATCCGCACGCGATCCCCGACGCGAATATCGTTGATGCTGGTTTGCGTCACGGTCTGGTAGGAACCATCACGCATGCGGATGGTGAATTTGTAGGCGTCGGCCTGCGGCTGGTTGCGTTTTTCAATTTCGTGGCCGGCATAGGCGCCGCCGGCCGCGCCGAGTACGGTCGCCGCGGTGTTGCCCTGGCCGCCACCCACCTGGTGGCCGAGGATGCCGCCCACAACGCCGCCCACAATGGCGCCCCCGATGCCGGTGTTGCCCTGGCGGACCAGGTCAATCGATTGCACCACGCCATAACCGGTGTAGGCACCACCGCCAGAGTTGGACTGCGGGTAAGCCGTCCCGCTGTCGTAGGAATTGGGGGGGTTCATGTTTTGGCAACCGCCGAGCGCCAGCAGCGCTGCCAGCGCGAGAACTGATCCGGCTTTATTCATGGTTTTCATAAAAATCTCCTTGGACGTGACTGTTGAACGGGTTTACTTTTTGACACTCATTTCATTGCTGACATGGCTCACGCCGGCAATGCTGCTGACCACCGAGATGGCGCGATCAATCTGGCTCTGGTTGTTGACAAAGCCACTGAGTTGAACGTCACCTTGACGCGTGATGACGCCAATATCGAGGCTCTTGATGCTCTCGTCGGCCAGCAAAGCGGCCTTGGCCTTGGCCGTGATCAAGGTGTCATCTACCTTGCCGCCGATTGTCGGCGCCGCGCTTTGCAGGCTCACATTATTCTGGACGCTCTTGACGCCGGTGACCGCGCCCGCGACCGTGACGGCGATGTCGATTTGTGTCTGTTTGTCAACAAAGCCGCTCAGTTGAACCTCACCCTTGCGGGTTTCGACCTTGAAGTCAAAGCCTCTGAGGTCCGGGTCGGCCAGCAGCGCCGCCTTGACGCTGGCGGTCACGATGCTGTCATCAATCACGGTGCCGACCGTCGTGCTCGGCGCTGGCGCGCCTGGTGCCGATGCGCCGGTCGCTTCCGGCGCTTTGCTGCAGCCGACAGACAGCGCCGTCAAGACCGCCAGCGCGGTGCCCAAAGCCAATAATTCAAATCTGGTTCGCATGTGAAAAGTCTCCGTAAATAGAGGCTGGCCGGCGGGGTGAATTTCAGCTTTGTCGACCCGCTGACCATGAGCTCAAGTTCTCCGAATTGTTGCCACTTCGCCGGCGGCGATCTGTGCGTCTGCGCACATACGAGGCATTTCTTTTTGTTTAGCCTGCACTCGTTCCTGGTGCCTCAGGCACGGGTATCCGCTACCATGAAGCTGGCGCAGTGCATCAACTGGTCTTTCCACATTTTTAGGAGATAGAACCCCATGAACCCCACCAAAATGATAGGCATCATCCTGATCGCCGCCGGTTGCCTCGGCCTGGCCTTTGGCGGCTTCACTTACACCAAGGAAACGACGGGTATGAAGCTGGGCCCGCTGGAACTCAAGGTGCAAGAAAAGCAAACCGTCAACGTGCCCTTGATCGTCAGTGCCGGCGGCATTATTCTGGGCGTTTTCCTGTTGGTGGTCGGCCGCAAGTAACGCAAGCGGCGGCTTGTCGGTCCGGGTGGCGGCACTGCCGCACGTCTTTTTCTCCCCGCTTCCAGCACGGGCTGGCGCCGTCGGGGTGTGACCGGGGAATGCCGTCAAAGTTGATCCGTGCGACGCGGGTATCAAAGCCACTGACGCCCAGCTTGTCGAGTTGCAGTCTGAGCAGCCAGCCAGAGGGGCCACATCTTGCAAGTCGGCACGCTGCGGCGGCCAGCCCGGTTTTTTTGAGCGTCAATGACGCGGCAAATCGTTTTGTGAGTTAAGGTCATGATCACCATGACCGAACCCACCATCATCTGCCCCAACTGCAGAACAGAAATCAAACTGACCGAGTCGCTGGCAGCGCCGCTGCTGGCCGCCACCCGCCAGCAATTCGAAGCGCAACTGGCCCACAAAGACCGCGACATCGCCCAGCGCGAAAGCGCCATGCGCGAAAAAGAAAAAGCGCTGACGGATGCGAAACGTGATCTGGACGAGCAGGTGGCCGACCAGGTCGCCAGCCAGCTCAAAACCGAACGCGCCCGTGTCGCCGCAGAAGAGGCGAAAAAGGCCAGGGCGGCAGCGGCCAACGAGCTGGAAGCCAAAGCCCGTGAACTGGCAGAACTGCGAGGCGTGCTCACGGTGCAAGACGCCAAGCTGGCTGAGGCCCAGCAGGCGCAAGCCGAGGTCATCAAGCAGCAACGCGAACTCGACGACGCCAAGCGCGAGCTCGACCTGACCATTGAAAAGCGCGTGCAGACCAGCTTGAGCGAAGTGCGCACCCTGGCCAAACGTGAAGCCGAAGACGGCATGAAGCTGCGCGTGGCCGAAAAAGACCAGACCATCGCCTCCATGCAGCAAAAGATTGAAGAACTCAAGCAAAAAGCCGAGCAGGGCTCGCAGCAACTGCAAGGTGAAGTGCAAGAGCTGGAGCTGGAAAACCTGCTGCGTGCCAAATTTCCGTTTGACCTGATTGAGCCCGTGCCCAAGGGCGAGTTTGGCGGCGACGCCCTGCACCGCGTCAACAGCCAGAGCGGCGTTCTCTGCGGCAGCATCCTGTGGGAGTCCAAACGCACCCGCAACTGGAGCGACGGCTGGCTGCCCAAGTTGCGTGAAGACCAGCGCTGCGCAAAAGCCGAAGTCTGCGTGCTGGTCAGCCAGGTGTTGCCCAAAGGCGTGGAAACGTTTGATTTGGTGGACGGCGTCTGGATCACGTCCCCGCGCGTGGCGATACCCGTGGCCATCATGCTGCGCCAGGCCTTGCTGCAAATCAGCCAGACCCGCGCCCTGTCGGACGGCCTGCAAACCAAGACCGAGATGGTTTACCAGTACCTCACCGGTCCGCGCTTCAGGCAGCGCGTGGAAGCGATTGTGGAAGCCTTCTCATCCATGCAGGACGACCTGGACAAAGAGCGCAAAGTCATCATGAAGCAATGGGCCAAGCGCCAGGAGCAGATCGAGCGCGTGATGGGCGCCACGGTGGGCATGTATGGGGACTTGCAGGGGATTGCGGGGAAATCGCTGCAGGAGATTGAGGGGCTGGAGTTGTCGGCGCTGGAAATGAAGATATAAAAAACGAGGACGGACACGGCGTTTTTGCTTCTAGCCCCCGTGTATATTGCGTTACAAGCTATTAATTTAATAGTTTGTAAGGAGCCGCAGCGGCCTTGCTCGGCCTGTTTAGCCCAACAGCCCGTCGCCGCCATGCGCTTAAGGGTTTCTTCTTGTTTACGCCTTGGGCGTCTACACCGTGGTGCAGCCAGTTGGCTTGCGATGGATGTTGATGCGCCCCGTGGTGCAGTCTTCCATCAAGCCACACCGTGTGGTTGCAGGGCGCCTTAGAGCCTCATAATCCAAGCAAAAATCAGAAAATAGTTACCTTGTCCACCCCTCTCACCCCCTACCAGTCCCAATACATAGCGTGGCTTCTGTCGCGCCGCATGGGCGCAGACTCGGCCGACCTACTGGCCTCCACACTGGTAGACGCCCAGGTGGATCTGAACCCGCACCAGGTCGAAGCGGCACTGTTCGCCTTTCAAAGCCCTCTGTCCAAGGGCGTCATCCTGGCAGACGAGGTGGGGCTGGGTAAAACCATCGAAGCCGGTTTGGTCATTGCCCAGCGCTGGGCCGAGCGCAAGCGACGCATTCTCATCATCACCCCAGCCAACTTGCGCAAGCAATGGCACCAGGAGCTGCAAGACAAGTTCAGCCTGCAAGCGCTGATCCTGGAGGCCAAAAGCTACAAAGAGTTGGTCAAAGGTGGCAACAAGCAACCTTTTGAGCAAGCCAGCCGCGTGCTTATCTGCTCTTACCAATTTGCCAAATTCAAGGCCGACGACCTGCGCCGCGTTCCCTGGGACTTGGTGGTGATGGACGAAGCCCACCGCCTGCGCAATGTCTACAAACCCAGCAACGTCATTGGCAAAGCCCTGAAAGACGCGCTGGCTCATGCCTTTAAGGTGCTGCTCACCGCCACGCCCCTGCAAAACTCGCTGCTGGAGTTGTACGGCTTGGTCAGCCTGGTGGACGAACGCGTGTTTGGCGACCTGCCCAGCTTTAGAGACCAATTTGGCGCGCTGGGCAACCCCGACACCGTGGCCAAATTGCGCGCCCGCATGCAACCCGTGTGCATGCGCACCCTGCGCCGCCAGGTGCAACCCTACATTTCGTACACCCGGCGTATCCCCATGGTGGAGCAGTTCACCCCGTCGCAAGACGAACAGGTGCTGCGCGAGATGGTGGCCGACTACCTGCGTCGCCCGGCGCTTAACGCGCTGCCTGCCGGGCAGCGGCAACTCATCTCACTGGTGCTGTGGAAACTGCTGGCCTCCAGCAGCTACGCCATTGGTGGCGCACTGGGCACGATGGCGCAGCGCCTGCAAGACAAGCTGGGCGCGGAGTCCAGCGACAAGTCAGCTGACGAACTTACCGACACGCTGGACAAAGACTATGAATCTTTGTCCGAGACCGAAGACGAGTGGTCAGAGCAAGACGGCGAGGCACCCGCCGCGCCCCTGGCTAGCGTGGCCGACGAGATTGCCGAGCTGCGCGAGTTTCAGCGCCTGGCCACCACCATCCGCGACAACGCCAAAGGCCAGGCCCTGCTCATCGCGCTGGGCAAAGCCTTTGCTGAGCTGGAGAAGCTGGGGGCCAACAAAAAGGCACTCATCTTCACCGAATCCCGTCGCACGCAAGACTACTTGCTTGGGCTGCTGGAACAAAGTTCCTATGCGGGACAAACCGTCCTGTTCAATGGCACCAATACCAGCGAACAGGCCACCCACGTTTACCACGCCTGGCTCACGCGCCACGCAGGCACCGACCGCATCACCGGCTCTCGCACGGCGGACACCCGGGCCGCGCTGGTTGAGCACTTTAAGGATTCGGCCCAGATCATGATTGCCACCGAGGCCGGTGCCGAAGGTATCAACCTGCAGTTTTGCTCGCTGGTCATCAATTACGACCTGCCCTGGAACCCCCAGCGCATTGAGCAGCGCATTGGTCGCTGCCACCGCTATGGCCAGAAGCACGACGTGGTGGTGGTCAACTTCATTGACCACAGCAACCCGGCTGACAAGCGCGTGTATGAGCTGCTGGCGCAAAAATTCCAGTTGTTTGAAGGTGTATTTGGCGCCAGCGACGAAGTGCTGGGCACCATTGGCAGCGGTGTGGATTTCGAGCGCCGCATTGCCGAAATCTACCAAACCTGCCGCAACCCGCAGGAGATAGAAACGTCATTCCAGCAACTGCAACTGGACCTGTCTGGCGAAATCAACGCCGCCATGCTCAAAACGCGGCAACTGCTGCTGGAGAACTTTGACGAAGCGGTGCAAGACAAGCTCAAAACTCGCCAGACCGAGAGCAAAAGCGCCCGCAGCCGCTATGAGCGCCTGCTGATGGACCTGACCCAGGCCGAGCTGCACGGCTACGCCGAGTTTGATAGGGACGGCTTTACCCTGGCGCAAACTCCACCTAGCGTTCAACCATCTGATGCCCCACCCGGCCGCTACGAGCTACCCCGACGCAGTGGCGAGGCCCACCTGTATCGCACCGGCCACCCGCTGGCGCAAGCCTTGATCGACCAAGCCAAAGACCGCCAGCTGGCACTGGCCAAAGTGCGCTTTAGTTATGACGGCTATGGTGCCAAGGTGTCAACCCTTCAAGCACTGCGCGGCCAAAGTGGCTGGCTGGCTTTGAGCGTGCTGTCGGTAGAAGCGCTGGGCGTGGTGGAAGACTACCTGCTGCTGGCAGGCACCACCCATGCAGGTGAAGCACTGCATGAAGAAGACGCAGAAAAGCTGTTGCGCCTGCCAGCGCAGGTGTTGGAAGACGATTTGTTCATGACCTCACCCAGCGGGCTGGACGACGAAATTGTGCGACTAGAGAAACAGCACATTGAAGCCGTCAACACCCGCAACCTGGGCTACTTTGATGGCGAGGTCCAAAAGCTAGACGCCTGGGCCGACGACCTGAAGGTGGGCCTCGAAAACGAAGTGAAAGAGCTGGACCGCGAAATCAAAGACGTGCGCCGCACCGCCACCGTGGCCGCCACGCTGGAAGAAAAGCTGCACTGGCAAAAGCGCCAGCGCGAGCTGGAAGATAAACGCAATCAGTTGCGCCGCAAGATATTTGACCGGCAGGATGAGATTGATGGACAGCGAAATAAGTTGATCGAGGATTTGGAATCCCGATTGGCTCGAGAAATTGCGACAAAAAAAGTATTCACAATGAAATGGGAGTTGAACTGATGGCTGCATTGAGTCCGGAGTATCAAGAATTGTTAAAGCGGGAGCTGACTGCCCAATACGTGTCACATCTACCAGCACTACTTCCAAACACGAACACCCCACAACAACAAACGGACAAGCAAACGAATCGTTCGCTAAGTGCCTTTGCCCTGCATGCAATGCTGGGCCTCTCTGCAAGAGCAGCTGCACGAGCAGTAGTAGACGACTTTCACGACAACGGAATTGACGCGATTTATTACGACTCAAAGACTGAGACCCTTCATCTTGTCCAGTCAAAATTGAAAGCGGGTGAGGAATTCAAGCAAGATGAAGCGCAAGCCTTTTGCACCGGAATACGGCTCTTGATTCGACAAGAATTCGCCACCTTTAACCAGAACGTGCAGTGCCGCCAAGTTGAAATTGAAACTGCCCTGGCGAATGCGGAGTCGATTCAACTCTCCATTGTCTATACCGGATCGAGGGTGTCCGACGCTGCGAAGGCTGCCATGAAGCAACTTGTGGAGGATGACTCTCATGGTGAAGGGGAGCGTTTGTTACCGACAGTTCAATACTATGGCCCCGATGAGATTGCGGCCGAATTGTTGTTGCGGCAGAGCTATAAGCCAGTAATTGCCGACATCATCCTTAGCCACGATGTGAAAATTGAAGAACCCAGGGTGACTTGGTACGGCATGGTGAACGTCAGCGACTTGGTCGCGCTGCACAACAAAGAAGGTAAAGCGCTTTACGAAAAGAACGTTCGATACTTTCTTGGTTCAAGCAAATCAGACGTGAACAAAGGTATTCAGGCCACATTGTCAAACGACCCGACAGCCTTTTTCTATTTGAACAATGGCGTCACCGCCCTGTGCAATGACATTGCGGCGAAAGAGCGAAAAGCAAATCGACGCCGCCTCAAAGTACGCGGCCTGTCAATCATCAATGGCGCGCAAACAGTTGCATCTGCAGCCGAGGTGATGAATCAGCCAAATCCACCTGATATCAGCCAGGCACGCGTCATGCTCACACTGATTCAAGCGAATACTGACGGCACCTTTGGACCACGTGTGACCCGCGCACGCAACAGCCAGAACCCTGTGTCTGTGGCCAACTTTGCTTCGCAGGATCCGATCCAAGAACGATTGCGCCAAGAGCTTGGGGGCCTGGGCATCGCTTACCACTTTCGCCTCGAAGCGACGGCAGCACCCGGAGCAGCAAGTATCTTGCTGGAAGAGGCTGTATGCGCTTTGTCTTGGTTAGCAGTAGATGCACGATATCCCGTCTGGTTAAAGACTGGCAAAGGGGATGTCTACAACACGGACTCTGATGCCTATAAAACCCTATTCATCGAATCATTGTCGGGCGTCCATTTGGCAAATGCCGTCTATTTTTCCAGGGCTATCCAGTACTTGGTCAAACAAGCGGACAGAAGTAGTTCCGGGCTAGAAAGACTTGTTTATCGTCATGGCATTCATGCGATTGGCTGGAGTTACTTAAAGCGCTTGCGCAATCGTATATTTGTACCTGTCCCTGTTGACCCAGGTGGTGTGGGGGCGATTGTTAGCCATTCCTTCGATGCACATCGTCAAGTTGCAGTTGATTCATTCTCCCATCTTGGCAAAGGGCCGCTCGGGTTCTTCAAGAGCCAATCAGATACGACGCCTTACCTGTTGAGAGTGACCGAATCTGCTTATGGATTGCAGAATCATTTGGCCTTACCTGCATTGATGTTGCCGCAGGGCCAAGAAGCCTTTCCACGAGAGCGTCTTCTTCGTTTTCTTTCTCAAAATGCGGCACAAGTTTAGGATATGCGGATGCCTCAAAAACTAGAACTCACCTGGATTGGCAAAGACCAGCGCCCACGCTTGGAGCCGCGCATCTTGCTGGAAGACCCCAAGCGCAGTTACCACGCGAAGCAGCGGGTGACGGATAACGACTTGTTTGACAACCGGCTGATCAAAGGCGACAACCTGCTTGCGCTGAAAGCGCTGGAGACGGAGTTTGCAGGCAAAGTGAAGTGTGTGTTCATTGACCCGCCGTACAACACCGGCAGCGCGTTCACGCATTACGACGACGGGCTGGAGCATTCGATTTGGCTGGGGCTGATGCGGGATCGGCTGGAAATTATTCGCCGCCTGCTGGCAGACGATGGCTCACTGTGGATCACGATTGATGACAACGAGGCGCATTACCTCAAGGTATTGTGTGATGAGATTTTTGGACGCCGGAATTTTGTAGCGTCTATTGCGTGGGAAAAGGATCAAGCACGACATAACGATGCAGTGATTTCGGGAGCCCATGATCAAGTGCTTTTGTATGCAAAGGAAATGGCTATTTGGAAACGAATTCGTAATTTGCTTCCACGAGAAGAAAGTGGCAACGGACGCTACAAGAATCCAGACGACGATCCACGCGGACCATGGCTTCAAGGGGCTTGTAGTACGGCGAAAAGTGGATCTGAGAAGAATAGGTTTCCTGTGATGCTCCCGTCGGGGAGACCTATTCAGCCGCCGCCAGGAAACTATTGGAGATATGCTGAAGAGACTTTGAGGCAAGCCCAGCTAGACAATCGGGTGTACTACGGCAAGAACGGAGACAGACTACCAATCATTAAGAGTTATCTTTCTGAAGTGCAGGACGGATTTGTTCCCAAGACGCTTTGGCTCGCCTCTGAAGTCGGGTCGAATCAATCGGCGAAGAGAGATCATCTGCGTAAGTTGTTGACAGGTGTCGAACCATTTTCGACGCCGAAGCCCGAGGGCTTGGTTCACCGAGCCTTGCAAATTTCCACCAACCCCGGCGACGTCGTCCTCGATTCCTTCGCCGGTTCCGGTACCACCGGCGCCGTCGCTCACAAGATGGGCCGCCGCTGGATCATGGTGGAGCTGGGCGAGCATTGCCATACGCACATCGTGCCACGTTTGCAAAAGGTCGTCAACGGGCAAGACCCCGGTGGCGTCACCCAGGCCACCGGCTGGCAGGGCGGTGGCGGTTTTCGTTACTACGAGCTGGCGCCCACGTTGCTGGCCACCGACCGTTGGGGCAACCTGGTCATCAACCCCGAGTACGACGCGGCCATGCTCTCTGCCGCCATGTGCAAGCTGGAAGGCTTCACCTATGCGCCGTCCGAGCTGCTGTGGTGGCAGCAGGGGCGCAGCAGCGAGAATGACTTTATCTATGTGACCACGCAAACGCTGGGGCCTGAGCAACTGGAGGCGCTGAGCCACGAGGTCGGCGCGGACCCGAATGACCCGCGCAGCCTGCTGGTGTGCTGCGGCGCTTACCGGGGCGTCACTGCCGCGCAGGCTGCCCAGCGCTGGCCCAACCTCACCCTCAAGAAGATCCCCAAGATGGTGAAAGACCGCTGCGAATGGGGCCATGACGACTACAGCCTGAACGTGGCCAACCTGCCGATGGCGCAGCAGAAGGTGGCAGACACCCCGGCGCAGGTTGATTTGTTTGGTGAGGATGCGGCATGACGGTCAAGCCCATTGGCGCCAATGAGGTGATCTGTGCAATTTCCGACGCAGCGAGTCGGAAATCGGATGGCACAGCCAGCGTACTGCCAATACTCCACGCATTAAGTGGAGCATCGAACGAAGGTGAAATGCTGCCCAGTGCCGTGATTGGGGCGCTACAGGCTCTGCAACGGGCTGCAATCCGGGCGCGGCAGGTGGCACAACAGGCCGGCACGGACCTGATTGTGGTGCGCTCGGGCCAAGTGGTGCGCGTGTCACCACAGCAGCAAACCACGCCATGAGTCAGCGAGAAGTCAACGTCATCAAATTCCGAGACGCTGTCACGGAAATCTGCGACCGTTTTCCGGAACTTCTGACAAAACAACACGCGTTGCGTGTTGAATCTGATGCGCTACCGATTCGTCACGCACTGCGTTACAAATTCGGGGCAGACGGTGCCCGGCATCCCGTTCGGCTGTATCCAGGCTTGTGGTGGACACATTGCCATGCCCGCAAGGCCAAAGGAAGGAAGTCATGAGTGAGCCTGTACCCCTGCTACCACCCGCCGGTGAGATTTTGCTTTTTCAAACCGAAAATGCACAAACTCGTGTGCAGGTGCGCCTGACCGATGGCGTGCTGTGGCTCACCCAACGGCAAATGGCCGAGCTGTACGAGAAAGACGTGCGCACAATCAATGAGCACTTGAAAAATGTGTATGCCGATGGCGAGTTGAACCCAGACGCAACTATCCGGAAATTCCGGATAGTTGCCCGGGAAGGCGCACGGGATATAGAAAGGCTGGTGGACCACTACAACCTGGATGCCGTGTTACAGGTGGGCTACCGCGTGCGCTCGCCCCGTGGCGCGCAGTTTCGCCAGTGGGCGACGGAAACGCTCAAGACCTACCTGGTCAAAGGTTTTGTACTGGATGACGACCGGTTCAAGCGCGGAGCGGATGCGGGCTACTTTGAAGATCTGCTGGCGCGCATTCGTGATATTCGCTCGTCAGAAAAAGTGTTCTGGCGCAAGGTGCTGGACATCTATGCCACCAGCGTGGACTACGACGCGCGAGCCGAAAGCTCGAAACAATTCTTCGCCACCATACAAAACAAGTTGCACTGGGCGACGCATGGGCATACGGCGGCCGAGCTGATTGCATTGCGCGCTGATGTCGGCCAGCCCCACATGGGCTTGATGACTTGGGCTGCCGCACCGCAAGGTGGCGCGCTGCGTAAGGCCGATGTGGTGGTGGCCAAGAACTATTTGAGCGAGGACGAGCTGGTGGTGCTCAACCGCATCGTCACCGCCTACCTGGAGTTTGCTGAACTGCAGGCGCTTGACCGCAAGCCTATGACGATGGCGCAGTGGATTGCCAAGCTGGATGGCTTTTTGCGCTTGTCCGGGCGTGAGATTTTGACCCATGCCGGGCGCATGACGGCCGAGGCAGCTCAGGGCAAGGCCGAAGCCGCGTTTGAGGTGTATCGCCAGCAGAAACTAGCCATGCCCAGCCGGGCCGATCAGGACTTTGAGGCGGAACTGGGCAAGCCGGTCAAGGCACTTGATATCCAGCGAAAGGCCCAGCCCGCAAGTAAAAACAAAAAGGGAAAACTGTGAGCCAACGCGAAGTCAACAATATCGCGGGCCGCCTGAGCCTGCGCCCGCCCCAAACAGAGTCGCTGGCCAAGCTGGCGAGGGCCATAGACGCATCGCCCGACATGCTGCGGCACGACCGTGACGCCGCCGACGTGGCGGCCATATTGGCCACGCTTAAAAACCAGTTCTCAACGCTGCAAGATTTTGAGCGTGATTTTCCGTCGCTGTGTTTTGCGCTGGCCACCGGTGTCGGCAAGACGCGGTTGATGGGCGCGTTCATCAGCTACCTGTTTCAGGCGCATGGCATCAAACACTTTTTTGTGCTGGCGCCCAACCTGACGATTTACGACAAGCTGATTGCCGACTTCACGCCCAATACGCCCAAGTACGTGTTCAAGGGCGTGGCTGAGTTTGCGTCTTATCCGCCCGAAATCATCACCGGCGACAACTACGAAGAGCGCGCCCAGGCGCTGGGCGATTTGTTGTCGCCGGTCAGCATCAATATCTTCAACATTGCCAAGATAGCTTCCGAGGTGCGGGGCGGCAAGGCGCCGCGCATCAAGCGCTTGAGCGAGTACATCGGCCAGAGTTATTTTGACTACTTGGCCGGTCTGCCCGACCTGGTGTTGTTGATGGACGAGTCACACCGCTACCGCGCAAGCGCCGGGGTGCGGGCCATCAACGAGTTGCGGCCTTTGATCGGGCTGGAACTGACGGCCACGCCTTTCGTTGAAACCACCAAGGGGCCGGTGCCCTTCAAAAACGTGGTGATGGACTACCCGCTGGCCCGCGCCATGGAAGACGGTTTTGTGAAAGAGCCCGCCGTGGTGACGCAGCGCAACTTTGATGCGAAGAGCATGCCACCTGAAGAGGTGGAGCGCGTCAAGCTGCAAGACGGCGTGCGCATACATGAGACGACCAAGGTGGAGCTGAAAACCTATGCCCGCACCAACAGTGTGAAGGAGGTCAAGCCCTTCATGCTGGTGATTGCGCGGGACACGACGCATGCAGGTGCTTTGCTGGCAATGTTGCAGTCTGACGCCTTCTTTGGCGGGCGCTATCGGCACAAGGTGATTCAGGTGGACAGCAGCAAGAGCGGCGCGGAAGAAGAAGAAATGATCCGCCGCCTGCTGGCGGTGGAGAGCGTGGACGAGCCGACCGAGATTGTGATTCACGTCAACATGCTCAAAGAGGGCTGGGATGTGACAAACCTCTACACCATCGTGCCGCTGCGCGCCGCCAATGCACGCACGCTGGTGGAGCAGTCGATTGGCAGGGGGTTGCGCCTGCCCTATGGCAAGCGCACGGGCGTCGCGGCGGTGGACCGGCTCAACATCATCGCGCACGACCGGTTTCAGGACATCATTGACGATGCGAATCGTGCCGATTCGCCGATCAAGCTCAAGACGCTGATTCTGGAAGCGCCCGATGCGGGCGATGAGGGCATGCAGAGCATGACGGTGGCCCCCAATCTGGCGGGTGCCCTGGGGCTGGGTCAGGGCGGGGATGCGCCTGAGCCTGCTGATGGAGCCGCCCAGGCTGTGGCCAGCGGCTTGCCGGTGGCAACGCCCGTGTTTACCACCGCGCAAGAGCGGCAGGCGGCGCATGTGGTCATGCAGGTTTTGGCTGAGTACGAGGTACGGACGACGGATGCCCCCACACGGCAAGCCTTTCTGGCCCTTGAGCTGCAGGCCCGCATTGCCGAGGCGGTGAAAGAAAGACTACCGCCTTTGCAGCTCAGTGTGCTGACGGGCACCGATGCGCCGCTGGAACTGGATTTGGCTGACGTAGTCCGCCGGACAGTGGAAGTCGTGGTCAAGCAAACCATTGATATACCGCGCATCGCCGTCGTGCCCAAGGGCGAGGTGACGAGCGGCTTCAAGCCCTTTACGCTGGATGTGGCGGGCCTGCACCTACAGCCCAAGGACCGTTCACTGGTGGGCCAGACCCTGCGCACGCACGAGCAGTTCACGCTGTCCGCGCAAAGCGGGCGCACCGAGCGACGCTTGGAAGACTACATCGTTCACGTTCTGATTGACTTTGACGACATCGACTACACCGTTCACGCGAGCCTGCTGTATGACCTGGCCGGGCAAATGGTGGCGTATCTGCGTAGCTACTTGATGAAGAAAGACGGGGATGAGGGTGAAGTGCGCAATGTGCTGGATCTGGACCGGCAACTGATCGCGAAGAACATCCATGCGCAGATGATGGATCACTTCTATGAGTCGGCCACCGAATACGCGGTCGAAGTGCGGCGCGGCTTCACCACGCTGAAAGAGCCCACTTACACCGTGGGTGCGGGCCAGCCGGTGCGCGACTACCGCCACACGGTGGACGAGCCCAGCCGCATCAAGCAAATGGTGTTTGGCTACTTCTCGCGCTGCCTGTACCCGCTGCAAAAATTCGACTCAGACACCGAGCGCCGTTTTGCGGTGATTCTGGAGCGCGATGCCGACAAGTGGTTCAAACCGGCCAAGGGGCAGTTCCAGGTGTTTTACAAGCTGGGCGTGGAACAACCCGAGTACATTCCCGACTTCGTGGCGGAAACCACCCACTACTTGCTGATGTGCGAAACCAAGGCTCGCAAAGAAATGGATGCGGACGATGTCAAGGCCAAAGCCGAGGCGGGTGCCTTGTGGTGCAGACACGCATCCGACCATGCCCGGACAACAGGTGCCAAGCCTTGGAAATACCTGTTGATTGCGCACGATGTGGTGACTGAAGACAAGAGGTTGGTGGACTTTTTATCGTTTGAGGGAACAAGTCGAGGGCGGGGTTGAGATGGTTTGCCCGGTCTGCACCAATGGGGATGCCAAGGTTGAGAGTCATCCGACGCGTGACGCATTTGTAGTCGATTGCCCCCAATGCGGTAATTTCACGATCAGTCGCAGCGCTGCTGTCAACCTGCGCAATGAAGATGACTCGAAGCGATGGAAAATTTCGGCCTGGATCAGTGAATTTCCACCGCCTATGGTCACATCAGCAGACATTGACATGGCGCTTGCCAGCGCGGTGCCTTCGTTGCAACATAGGGCGGATCGGATGCTGCGATGGATTGCGACTGCGTTTCCGCCGGGCACGCAGTTCTTATTGACCGATTTGGGGCGCTGGAAAGCATGGGAAAACGAGCCAGGGTCGAGTGTTACGATTTTTGGTGGATCGTTAACAGCTAGTCGTTTAACACCCATTGGCTGGAACCGAACGATCGACGAGATGGAGTTCATGGTGACCGACGTCCTGTGCAATGAAATGGGCTTGTTGGCCGGTCAAAAGAACTGGCCGTACCAAGTCAGTCCGAAAGGTCTCCTGTACCTTGAAGGGCGTCGAGAGTCTGTGTCATCAATCGGCTTTTGCGCGATGTGGTTTGACGCGGAGGTCTTGCCCCTTTGGTCCGAGGTGATTGAACCCGCCGTTCGCGCCGCAGGTTACGAGCCATTGCGCATCGACTCAAAGCAACACAACGGCAAGATTGACGATGAAATCATGGCGTCCATTCGTGCATCACGGTTTGTGGTGTCAGATTTCACAGGCAACCGTGGCGGCGTTTATTACGAAGCCGGCTTTGCGCACGGGCTTGGGTTGCCGGTGATCTTCATGTGCCGTGAAGGCGATGACCTTCACTTTGACATCAGGCAATACAACTGTATTTTCTGGAAGCTTGACGACCTTGAGGATGCGCGGGAACGATTGAAGAATCGATTATTGGCAACCTTGGGGCAAGGGCCAAAGCTTATTCAATAAACCTGGAAAGGCGGCTTAGTCAGCCACCGTCTTCAAGGCGACGTTAAGAGTGAAATTGGCTGTAGCCCCCGTATATACTTAGTTATTAGCTATCAATAAAGTAGTGCTTCTCAGGCCGCACCGGCCTTCTCCGCCACCTCAGCCCAGCAGCTCCACCAGCCTCGTGAAGGCGTGCCGCACGGTCGCCGCCCGCACGGCGGCGCGGTCGCCGTCAAAGTGGCGCTTTTCGGTGATGACCTGGCCCGGCACGGCGAAGCCGAACCAGACCGTGCCGACCGGTTTGGCCGGGCTGCCGCCGGTGGGGCCGGCCACGCCCGTCACGGCGACCGCCACTTGCGCGTGCGAGTGCGCCAAAGCCCCGCGCACCATGGCCCGCGCCACGGCTTCGCTGACAGCACCCTCGCTGAGCAGCAGTTGCGCCTGGACGTCCAGCAACTCGGTTTTGGCGTCGTTGGAGTAGGTGACAAAGCCGCGCTCGAACCAGTCGCTGGAGCCGGCCAGATCGGTGCAGGCGGCCGCAATCATGCCGCCGGTACAGCTTTCAGCCGTCACCAGCTTTAGTTTATTCTTTAGCATCAAATTGGCCACTAGCCCGCATAGGTGCTGCGTGGATAGCTCTGATTTTGATAGTTCTTGAGTCATTGGAAATAACGCCAGCCAGCGATCACCAGCAGGGCGCAGGCCGCCGCCACCAGGTCATCGAGCATGATGCCGAAACCGGCCTTGCGCCAGGCTGCGGGGTCGGTGGCGGTGTTGACGCCATGAAACAGTTGGTCGGCCCAGCGGACCGGGCCGGGCTTGGCGGCATCAAAGAAGCGGAACAGGCCGAAGGCCACCAGCTGGCCCCAAAATCCGGTCGGGGTGACCAGCCACAGCACCAGCCAGAAGGCCGCAATCTCGTCCCACACAATGCTGCTGGGGTCGAGCACCCGCATGTGTTTCGCCGTGACGCTGCAGGCCCACCAACCCAGCGGCAGTGACAGGGCAATCAGCAGCGCCCAGCGCGCATCATTCATCCCGGGTTGCAGCAGCACAAACGTCAGCCAGGCCCACAAGGTGCCGGCGGTGCCGGGCGCCAGCGGGCTCAGGCCGGACCCAAAGCCCAGCGCCATCAAGTGCGCCGGATGCGCGTACAGGAAGCGGGCGCTGGGGCGCACCGGCTCCGGCGTGACCGGAGGTGCGGCTATTGGTGGGCCAAAGGAAGGTTCGTCTACAGGCATGGCGCGATTATCAGTGCGCGGCGCCGGGTGGCGTTGGCGGCGCTGGCGCGCCTGGAGATCTAAAGCAGACGCCCCCAGATTTGCGCCAGCCACTCCTTGATCCGGAACTGCAGCGGGCGACGTTGCCAGCCTTGCAGATCGATCGCTTGGGACGCTCGCAGGTCGCTGGCAAACATGGCTTCCATTTTCTGGGCAAATTCTTGCCCCAGCACCACGGCGTCGATCTCGTCGTTGTCCAGGAAGCTGCGCCAGTCCAGGTTGCTGGAGCCCACCGTCGACCAGACGCCGTCGATAACGGCGGTTTTGGCATGTAACAGCCCGCCGACGCGCTCGTACAGCTTGACGCCACCCTGGAGCAGCTCGGTGTAATGAGCCCGTCCGGCATGAAAGACGAGCCCGGAGTCCGAGTGGCTCGGCAGGATCAGCTTGACATCGACGCCGCGGCCGGCGGCAGCCACCAAAGCCTGCAGCAGTTGCGGGTCGGGCACGAAGTAGGCCTGGGTCAGGTGCACCTGTTTTTCCGCATTGCCAATTGCCGACATCAGCGTCAGGTACATCAGGCTGAACGGATCGTCGGGCGTGCTGCCAATGGTGCGCACGATGTCTTTACCCTGCACCTCGAGCGCCGGAAAATAGTTCTTGGGCGCCAGCGGACGTCCGCGCTGTTTTTCCCAGGTCTGCAGGAACAATTTCTGAAATTCGCTGACCACCGGACCTTCAATCTGCAGGTCGGTATCGCGCCATTCGTCCGTGTTGGCGGCTGCCTTGTGGGAGCGACTTGGGATGGACCCGGAGCCATAGACGCTGCTGATGTTGATGCCGCCGATGAAGGCGATGCGACCGTCCACCAGCAGCAGCTTGCGATGGTCGCGGTGATTGATCATCCACGGCCCCTTGGCCATCAAAGGGTTGATCGGGTTGAACTCGAGCACCTCAATGCCGCCTTGCTTCAAGCGCTCAAAAAAGGGCTTGGGCGTATTGAGGGCGCCCACGCTGTCATAGATGACGTTGACCTGAACACCACGCGCCTGCTGCGCCAACAGCAGGTCAGAGAACTGGCGCCCGACCTCGTCGTCTTCGATGATGTAGGACTCCAGGTTGACATGGTCGCGCGCGCGCAAGATGGCGGCGAACATCGCCGGATAAGTCGCGGCCCCGTCCTGCAGCAGGGTGACCTTGTTGCCGAGGATCAGCGGGCTGTCATTGACGGCCTGCTCCAGCGCGATCTGCTTGTCCAGGATATCGATGTTGCCCGATTGGCGTTTGAGCTGCGCCAGGATGGCGGCGCTTTGCCGTGCCGGGAGCGCACCGCGGGCCGTCTCAAACCGGGCGGCTTGCCCCGCGTGCCGCTGGATCAGCTCGTCGGTGTCCGGCAGTGTGGCGCAAGCGGCAAACGCGAGCGCAGCAACTGCCGTCGCCGCGCTGCGAAGGAGGGTGTGCAGGGTCATTTCTTTTGACTCCTTGGGTGCGGTAGCGCCCGCGCATCGCGCACCAGTTGCCCGCAATCGCTGTCCTGTCCCGGACCGGCATCGATCAAGGGCAACAGCGTCAGGAATGGATTGACGGCGCCCAGTGCCAGCGCACCCAAGGCGCGCACCGCGACGCGCGTCTTGTCGACGCCCAGCTCGGGTTTGGCAAAACTGCCGCGCACATAGATCGGGCTGCGCAAGGCCAGGGGACTGGTGGCCTTGGTTTTCTGGTTGAACGTCAGGTCCAGCCGCTCCTGCGCTAGGTCGACGTTGCCGCTGCCAATCAGGGTGGTGACCTGGGTGTCCAGCACCAGTGCGTCGGTTTGCATTTTGCCGTTCTTGACCTCAAAGTCGGCCACCGCGCAACGCAACTTGATGAGCCGGTCGCCGCTCAGGCTCAGTTGCAGTATTTCCCACAAATGCAGACCGGCTTTTTCCATCATCAACTTGCTGATCTCGCCGCCGGAGACGACCAGTCCGACCTTGCCATTGGAACTTGCCAGCATCCGACCCACCGAGTTGCCTTGCCCGGCCAGGTCGAACTCGCCGTTGATTTGGCCGATGCTGGCCTGGTTCAGCTCAACGGTCGGAAACAGCTTGGCCAGCAATATCTTTCGGGCCCGCACCTTGGCGTGCGCCGCGATCGGATCGGTGCGCCCATCGAGTGTGACCACGCTGTTGAGCTGGCCACCGGCCAGACCAAAATTGAGCGGATCGAGCGTCAACAGGCCATCCTTCAGGCTCAAATGGGCCATCAGATCTTCCAGTGGCAGCTCCTTCTCGCGCTTGAGGGCCTTGGCCCGCAAGCCCACCTCGGCGTCCACGCTGCGCCAGCGCTCGGTGTTGAACGACTGGTCAGGCAGCACACGGGCTCGCGCAGGCGTGACTGCGGCGGTCTGAGGCGGTTCGGTGGGCAATTGCCGGGCCGCCTGTTTGGCGGCCTGCACGCTGCCGGGGCGCGAGCCGATCAGCGGCCCCAGGTCCGCCAGATCAAGCACACTGGAGGTCAGCTCTGCCGTCAACGCCGGGCGCTGGCCACCGGTTTTGACCTGGAGCGAGCCGGCAATGTCACTGGTGCCAATGCGGCCCGAGAACTTCTCGTAGCGCCAGCTGTTGCCGTTGTGCAGCAGGTGGCCGGCTGTCACGTAGCTGCGGGTGGCCGGGAAGGTGATGCCCAGCAAGGGATAGAGCTGCGCCAGGTTGTCGCCGCTGAGCGCCAGCGTCAGGTCCACCGCGGTAAATTTGAGCAGGCTGGTGATGCTGCCCTCCGCGCGCACGCGGGTGTGACCCACGCTGGCGTCAATGGTTAGCGGGTAGGGTGTGCTCTCGTCGCGCAAGGCCAGCACCGGCCCGCCGCTGCCCTGCGCCGTGAGCGCCTGGCCCTTGTAGCGCCCGTGGGCGTTGAACGCCAGGCCGGTGTCGGCCGTGCTTCCTGCCGGCGGCGTCAAGCTGGCGAGCTCTGCCCGAATACTGGTTTTTTGGACCGCATCGTCATAGCCGAGCGTGCCCTGATCAAGCGTCAGGCGGTCGATCTGGACGCGTGCGCCCGGGTCCTGTTGCTGCTGGTCCAGCAGCCAGCTCTTGCGCCCCTCGGTGCCCTGCTCCAGAAACACCACCGGTCGCTCCAGCCGCAGTTCGGGGAACACGAGCTTGCGTCCCAACAGCTGAGACAGGTCGAGCGTGATCTCCACCGCGTCGGCGGCGAGCATTTGCTTTTCCTGGGTCCAGAGCGGATTGGCAAACGTCACCGCGTTGGCCCGCAGGCGCGGCCGGGGCCAGCCCAGGGTCACGCGCATGTCACCGTTGATGGCCAGCACCCGACCGGTCTTTTCCAACGCCATGCGTTCAATCGGCGCGCGCAGCCAGTTCCAGCCGAAAATTGCGATGAATAGAAGCGCCAGCACGACGGGCGCGATGACAGCGCCAGCAATCCATTTGAGCGAACGAGGCAGTGTCATGGCGTGGCGGGTGGGCGATAGGGGCGTGTTATTTCAAGGCCAGCGGACGAAAAATATCCACTGAGCTTGAGAATTATCCGCTCCCGAGCCAGCGCGTAGCGTGCGCGAGCGCACCTACAGAGCGGGTTTTTTCGTCAATCTTGCGGCGACCCGAATCTTGTCGGACCAACGGTAGCGGCAGTGCCGCCCTTGCGGGCACGGCTTGCGGGGCGGACCTGCAAATGGCAGGCGGAGTCCGCCCCGGCCCTCTTTACTGAGCTGGCACGATCACGACGGTGCCAGCGGGCACGCTGCCTGTGGCACCGGTCCGGCCAGTGGCTCCGGTGCTGCCTGTGCTGCCTGTGCTGCCGGTAGCGCCCGTGTAGCCAGTCGCGCCGGTATCGCCAGTCGCGCCAGCGCCGCCGGTTGCGCCGGTATAGCCCGTGGCGCCAGTTGCACCCGTGCCGCCGGTGCGACCCGTGGCGCCCGTGTAGCCAGTCGCGCCGGTGTCACCCGTTGCGCCCTGGGGGCCGGCCGGACCCGCGGGAAGCGAAAAACAGCCAGCCAATGCCAACGATGCCGCCGTGGCGAGCAATAGATTCGAGTACTTCATGATGATTCCTTTGATTTGGACCAGGACAACTGCACACGTTTTCGTGATTGGCGACCCAGCCTGATCGGTTTCTGAAAAAATTAACGCTGGCAGATCAGGCCATCGCTAGTGCAGCGTCGCATTCGCAGCCGCTTGGTAGGCCCAGCCCTTGGCTTGAACCCCGACCGTCGCGTGACGACTGGTGGCAAGAGTAAGCAAAGCGCCATATTCATTCCGTGCGCTAACGCACATGACAAAAAATATTTTTGCCCTGGGCCTTATGTGAACCAGCGCACGGATCGTGCAGGCACAAGCTGTCACCATCACACGGTTAATGAGCGAAGGAAACAAAGGAAAAATCATGAAACCAAGCAATAAAGTCCGGCATCTCGTGCTGTCCGTGTTGGTGGCGGCCAGTGCCGTTGCTGTGCCTGCGTTGGCGCAAGTCAGCGTCAACATCAACCTCGGGCCGCCGGCTCCGCTGTATGAAGTCAGGCCTGTCATCGCGCCGGGCTACGCCTGGGCGCCGGGCTACTGGACCTTGCTGGGGGAGCGGCACGTCTGGGTGCGCGGACGCACCATCGTTCAGCGCGACGGCTATCGCTGGGCACCGGACCATTGGGAGCAGCGCAACAATATCTATGTGCGCCAACCCGGCTATTGGCAGCGCGACGACAACTACAAAAGCATCAAGATTGAAAAACAGAAGAAACCCAAGCACTGGGATAAGGGCCAGGGCCAGGGCGGCAAGCACGGCAACAAGGGCAAGCGCAACGATTGATACCGTCAAGCGTTTCGAAATGGGCGCTTGCGCTGCTCTGGCGTTGCGATAACACCAGAACGGCTCGTCAATTTAGCTGTTCCGGGCTGCAAGCCCGGCGGCTAATGCGCGACGCGAAAGCGCGTGCCGCGGAAGCTGAACACCGAGCTGCGCGCCTGAATTTCCTCCAGTTTCACCTCGGGCGCCGCCAGAGCGCCTTGGGCCAGCACCAGGTTGTTGACCAGGAGCAGCCGCTGTGCCGGGTTCTCTGAGTACACGGCGCCGGTGATGGTCAACGCGGGGACTTGGCGCCGCAGGTCTTCGGGCAGATCACTGAGCAGCGGCACCGCCGTCAAGGCGGCGGTGGCCGGCGCAGCGGCCGGCGTGACGGGCTCAGGTTTGACCTCGGCCTTGGGCGGCGCTGGTGCGGCAACGGCAGGCGCGGCACGCGTCGGCTCTGGTCTTGGTTTGACGGTGGCGGGCATGACGGGCATGACGGGCAAGGCGGCCACCTGAGTGGGTGGCGCCGCCACGGTCGGCCGCGGTGCCGCTGTGGCTGCCGGTGTTGCTGTCGGTGCGGGTGTTGACTCTGGCGCCACGGCCGCGACCGGCGGCGGTGCGTTCACCGGGGGCTGAACGACGACCGGTTTCAGGACCACCGGGCGCGGGGTGTCGGCCGGTGTTTGCCAGAGCCACAGGCCAACACCGATGCCGCCCAGCGCCACGGCAGCGGCGACGGCCAGCCAGAGCGAGTTGCGCGCACCAGGCACGGTTGGGCCGGTCGGGGTTGCCAGTTGGCGCGTGTGCAAGCCGGGCACGTTGCCGCGTTCGCGTTCGGTATCGGCCCGCTTGAGGGCGTCGAGGATATAGGACATGGTTTTATAGCTGGTCGGTTTGCAGGCTTGGCGCTTGCCCGCCAATGGCGCGCTCAAGCTGCATGAAGGTCATGGGGCCGGGCTGGCCATCGGGCTTGAGGCCCTGGGCGCGCTGAAAGGCCCGCACCCGGGCCCGCAAGGCGGGGTCCAGTTGTTGTGGAACGGCACCAGCGACCGGTGCCGGTGCACCATCAATCTGAGCCAGTTGGGTCGTCAGCCGGTCGATGACCGGGCCGCTGCTGCCATCGGGCAGATCGGCGCTGTAACCCGGCGGCGCGCGCCAATAGGTGGCGAAGTCGCCGCGCCAGAGTCGACCCAGCGCAACCAGTCTGACGCGGTGCAAGGTGGACCCCAGCTGCAGCGTGGCGGTCTGCTCGCTCAGGCCCACCAGCAGGGCGTACACCGGTGCGCTGTTATCGGCCTGCAGTGTCAGGATGCCGGGGCGCCCCAACTGGCGCAGCAGCGGCAGGCTGAGCTGGTTGGTGCGGTAGCACTGGAGCTCTTGCGCGGCGGCCGCCAGGCAAGGATCGCCGTCGCCAGCGCCGGCTTGGGCGGGCAGTTTCCAGCGGCTGGCCAGCGCACGCCACGCTGTGTTGATGTCGCGCGGCAGTTGTTCCAGCAGGGTGTCGATCTCTTCGGGCCTGCCTGGCAGCAGCGCTGCCGCCGTGAGCGGTGCCGGCGCGGCAACGGGTGCGGCAACGGGTGCAGCTGACACGCGGGCCGGGGCTGGCGGCTGCGTCGCTTGCTGAGGTCGCCACAGCAGCCAGCCGGCCAGTGCGACACCGACCGCCAGGCCCAGGCCGCCCAGAGCGTAGGCGGTGCGCTGCGGGCTGCGCCCGGGCGAGGTGTGAGTGCTGTCGGGCCCGAATACCTCGGCCGCCGCTTTGTCCACCACGCGCCGGTCCACGCGCTGCAGGCCACTGGCCCAGGCCCCCAGCAGGGCGCGTCCGCACAGCAGGTTGATGCGCCGTGGCACGCCCTGCGCGAGGTGGTGGATGCGCTGCAGGGACGGCCGGTCAAACGGCAGCGCGCCGGTGTGCCCGGCCACCGCCAGACGATGCCCGATGTACTGGCTGCTCTCGGCAGCGGTCAGGGCGTCCAGGTGAAAACGCGCAATCACGCGCTGGGCGAGTTGTTCGAGTTCCGGGCGCGCCAGCATGGTGCGCAATTCGGGCTGGCCAATGAGCACGATCTGCAGCAGCTTGCGCTCATTGGTCTCCAGGTTGGTCAGCAGGCGCAACTGCTCCAGCACCTCGGCTTCCAGGTTCTGCGCCTCGTCGATGATGAGCACGCTGCTTTGTCCGGCGGCATGACGCCGGAGCAAAAAGGCATTGAGCGCGTCGGTGTAGTCCTTGCCTGTGGCTGCGCGCAGGGCGGCTGGCGCCACTGTGATGTGGAACTCCTCGCAGATCGACTGCAGCAGCTCGGTCACGCTGAGTTTGGGGTTGAAGATGTAGGCCACCTGGCAGCCGGTGGGAATCTGCTCCAGGAAGCAGCGGCAAATTGTGGTTTTGCCGGTGCCGATGTCGCCGGTGAGCAGCACAAAGCCACCACCGGTGCCGCTGCTGCCGCCTGCCGCGCCGCCCGAGCCGACCACGCCGTACAGCAGGTGCGCCAGCGCCTCCCGGTGGCGCTCGCTCATGAACAGGTAGCGCGGGTCGGGCGCGATGGAAAAAGGGTCTTGCGTCAAGCCGAAGTGTTGCGAGTACATAAGGGCGAAGGATAACCCTGAGTCGCAGCGGGGTCTGGCGCATGCCCGCCCAACGGCCTCGGGTTCTACAATCCGCCCTTCGCCCTGTTGTCCATTGGAATTTTTAAAGACCTGTTATGAGCGCCTTTTTGGAAGAAACCGTTTTAAGTGTTCACCACTGGACTGACCGTCTGTTCAGCTTTACCACCACGCGGGATCCGACCCTGCGCTTTTCCAATGGCCATTTCACGATGATTGGCCTGCGCCTTGAAACCGGCAAGCCGCTCTTACGCGCCTACAGCATCGTCAGCGCCAACTACGAGGACCATCTGGAGTTCCTGAGCATCAAGGTGCAGGACGGTCCCCTGACCTCACGCCTGCAGCACATCAAGGTCGGCGACAAGATTGTGGTCGGGCGCAAGCCCACCGGCACCTTGCTGATTGACTATTTGCTGTCCGGTAAAAATCTGTACCTGATTGGCACCGGTACTGGCCTGGCGCCGTTTTTGAGCATCGTGCGCGACCCCGAAACCTACGAGCGCTTCGAGAAAGTCATTCTGGTGCACGGCGTGCGCGAGGTGGCCGAACTGGCCTACCACGACTACCTGACGTATGAGCTGCCCGAGCACGAGTTCCTGGGCGACATGGTGACGCAGCAGCTGCTGTACTACCCGACCGTGACGCGTGAAGCCTTTGTTCACCAGGGTCGCGTCACCACGCTGCTGGAAAGCGGCCAATTGCAGACCGATCTGGGCTTGTCCAAATTTGACCCGGCGCATGACCGTGTCATGCTTTGCGGCAGCCCCGACATGCTGCGCGACCTGAAACACCTGCTGGAAAAGCGCGACTTCATGGAAGGCAACACCACCAAGCAAGGTGACTTCGTGATTGAGCGCGCTTTTGTCGAGCAGTAAGCTCAAACGCCCCGCAGCGCACACCTCATTGAGCGCCGACCCCCTTGTCCCTTGTGCCGCCACCTGCTGAGGACGCTTCGATAGCCGCCATGCTGCTGGCCGCCGGCCGCGGCGAGCGCATGCGGCCCCTGACCGACACCACGCCGAAACCTCTGCTGCCGGTGCGCGGCAAGCCGCTGATGCAGTGGCAGTTGGAGGCGCTGGCGCGCGCGGGTGTGGGCCGGGTGGTGGTCAACACGGCTTGGCTGGGGCCGCAGATTGCCGCACGATTTAATGGTGTTTTCAGGCTCCAGCCCCCGTCAAATAAGCGTGAGCAGCTATCAATTCAGGATAGTCTGCAGATTCACTATTCCCATGAGGGCCAGGATTTTGGCGCCGCACTGGAAACCGCCGGGGGCATTGCCCGCGCCTTGCCTTTGCTGTGCCCGCCCACCGGCGCCGGGGCCAGCGCCGAGGTGTTCTGGGTGCTCGCCGGTGACGTGTATATGCCTGACTTTGTCTTCAGCCCGGCGGCGGTGGCGCGCTTTCTGGCCAGTGACAAGCTGGCGCACCTGTGGCTGGTGCCCAACCCGGCGCACAACCTGCGCGGCGACTTTGGACTGGATGTGTCTGCCGGCATCGGGCTGGCGCTCAATCTGCCCGCCGCTGACCCACGCCCGCGTTACACCTATTCCACCATCGGACTGTATCGCCGCGCCTTGTTTGAACCACCCTGGTGTGACATCGCCACCGGCAATCCGCTGGGCATCAAAGCCCCTTTGGCGCCGCTGTTGCGCGCTGCCATGGACAATGGGCGGGTGTCTGCTGAACTGTATGCGGGTGCCTGGACCGACGTCGGCACACCCGAGCGGCTGCAAGACTTGAACTTGAATCCGCCCTCTGCCCAACCTTGACGCTTTTTGGAGCCCACCCATGACCGCAACACCTCTGGCGAAAACTGCCGACACGGGCTACGCCCAGCGTCGCGCGCAAGTGGCCAAACTCATCGGCCCGCACGGCATCGCCATCATCCCGACCGCGCCCGAGCAGCAGCGCAACCGCGACAGCGATTTTTTGTTCCGCCCCGACAGTTACTTTTACTACCTGACCGGTTTCACCGAACCCAAAGCCTGGCTGGTCATCACTGGCGACGGCAAGACGAGCTTGTTTTGCCAGGCCAAAGACCAGGAGCGCGAAATCTGGGACGGTTACCGGCTTGGGCCGCAGGCCGCACCGGCAGCGCTCGGGGTGGACGCGGCATTTGCCGTGGCGGAGCTGGACGCCCAATTGCCCGGCCTGCTCGATGGCCGTGATGCCGTTTGGTACCCGTTTGCCACCCACAAGGGGCTGGAAACGCGCATTGACGGCTGGTTGGGCAGCGTGCGGGCCCGCGTGCGTTACGGCACGCTGTGCCCCGAGCAGCAGCGTGACCTGTGCGGTCTGCTCGATGAAATGCGCCTGGTGAAAGACGCGCACGAGCAAGCCACCATGCGCCGCGCCGGCCAAATCAGCGCGGGCGCCCACATTCGCGCCATGCAGCTCAGTGCCCGCATGCTACGCGCGGGCCAGGAGGTGCGCGAGTACCACCTGGACGCCGAGCTGCTGCACGAGTTTCGCCGCCATGGCTCGCAGTCCCCGGCGTACGGCTCCATCGTGGCCGCCGGTGCCAATGCCTGTGTATTGCACTACCGCGCCGACGCGGGACAAGTGCGAGCTGGTGAATTGGTGCTGATCGATGCCGCCTGCGAGCTCGACGGCTACGCCAGTGACATCACCCGCACCTTCCCGGCCAACGGCAGGTTCAGCGGGCCGCAGCGCGCGCTGTATGAACTGGTGCTGGCGGCGCAAGAGGCAGCCGTTGCCGCCGCCCGCGCCGGTGCCCGCTTCACCGATCCGCATGAGGCCAGCGTCAAGGTGCTCGCGCAGGGCATGCTCGACCTGGGGCTGCTCGAGCGCAACAAGGTCGGCAGCTTGGAGGATGTGATCGAGAAGCGTGCCTACTTTCAGTTCTATATGCACCGCACCGGGCACTGGATCGGCATGGACGTGCACGATTGCGGCGCCTATACCGAGCCCTCGGAAATTGGCCAGGTCAGCACGCGCAAGGACGCACTCACCGGTGACCTCATCAAGGACCGGCCAGCCCGTATCCTGCAGCCCGGCATGGTGCTGACGATCGAACCCGGCATTTATGTGCGCCCGGCAGCGGGTGTGCCCGCGCAGTTTCACAACATCGGCATCCGCATTGAAGACGACGCCATCGTCACCGCCAGCGGCTGCGAGCTGATCACCCGCGGTGTGCCGGTGCTAGCCGATGACATTGAGGCGCTGATGCGGAGCTGACGCGGGTGACTGGCGGGCACCTGGGCAGGGTGTAAAGTGACCCCCTGCGGACTGACCGGCATCAACCCGACGACTGGGCTGTTCAGTGCGTTCCTCCTGCCAAGAAACGTTCAATATTTTTCATGATGGCCAGCGCCGTGCCTTCGGATCGCCAACGTCAAATACGTTCGCTGTTTGACCAGTACATCGAGATGTACGCCTCGCGTGATGAGCGCCTGACGGCGCGATTCAGTGAGAACTTCAGCGGCTATACCGGGGGCGGGAATTTTCTGGTGAAGGACCGGGACGCCTGGGCCAAGATCACCCGACAGGATTTTGCCCAGGTGCAGGGTCGTATTGGCATTGAGATGCTGGATTTCTCCATGCAGGATCTCAGCGCTGACGTGGTGGTCGCGACTGCCTTCTTCCACATTCATCTGCCCTTGCCTGACCACATTCTGTCGCGGGAAACGGCGCGATTGGTCTTGATTTTCCGTCTTGAAGGCGCAGACTGGAAGATCGTGCACAGCGGTATCTCCATTCCCTACCATCTGGTGCAGGAGGGCGAGGTCTATCCACTCAAGGGCTTGCGCGAGCGAAACAGCGCCCTTGAGGCCTTGGTTGAAGCGCGAACCCTGGCGCTGCATGAAAGTGAGGCCCGATATCGCCTGCTGACAGAAGATGCCTTGGACGTGATCTGGAAGACCGATCGCCATCTTCGAATCACCTACATCAGCCCGGCAGACGAAAGGCTGCGCGGCTACAAGGCCGAAGAGTTGATGGGTCACCATGTCTTTGAATTGTTTTCCGACGAGGGGGCTGCCGCCGTCAAGAAAATAATGCAGCAGAGCCAGGCCTCCGAACATCTGGGGACCCAGGTTGGATTTTTGACCTTTGAAGTGCAACACCGCTGCCGCGATGGCCGCTTGTTGTGGGGCGAGGTTCGATCTCGGCCCGAGCGCGACGCGCAGGGCGCCATTACCGGCTATCACGGCATCACGCGGGAAATTACCGAACGCAAGCAATTGGAAGATCAGGTGCGACAACTCGCGTTTTATGACCCGCTGACCAGGCTGCCCAACCGACGCCTGCTCAACGATCGTCTCAGTCAAGCGCTGGCAGCCAGCAAGCGCAGCGCTTGTTATGCAGCCTTGATGTTTCTTGATCTTGATAATTTCAAATCACTCAATGACGCCCATGGTCATGGGGTCGGTGATCTGCTGTTGATGGAAGTGGCAAATCGCCTGAGAAACTGCGTGCGCGGGGTGGACACGGTGGCTCGTTTTGGGGGCGATGAGTTTGTGGTGATGCTCGGCGAGCTGGACCCCAACAAAGCGCAATCATTTGAACTGGCCCGCACCGTGGCAGAAAAAATCCACACCAGTTTGTCTGAACCCTATCTGTTGGCCGCCAGGCCGGAAGACATGGCAGATCCCACGGTGGCGCACCGCTGCTCCGCCAGCATCGGGGCTGTGGTTTTTAGTGGCAACGAAGCCAGTCAAAACGATGTTCTCAGGTGGGCGGATGCTGCCATGTACCAGGCCAAAAACGCCGGACGCAATTCGATCCGGTTTTATGATTTAGAAGCTAGACTTGCACAATGAAAACGTTTTTTTGCTTAATCCTGGCCTGCGTTTTTGCCACCGCCAACAT
>NZ_JBAQMD010000102.1:0-36050 GCF_049302455.1 Rhodoferax ferrireducens
CCTATACCCCCCCCCTGCGTGACATGCAGTTTGTGATGCACGAAGTGCTCCACGTCGTCGACGATTTGACGGCCATCCCCAAGCACGCCGACATGGATGTTGACACCATCAACGCCGTGCTGGAAGAAGGTGGCAAATTTGCCGCCGAAGTGGCTTTCCCGTTGAACCAGAGCGGCGATGCCGAGGGCTGCAAGCTCGATCCGGTGACGCATGAGGTCACCACGCCCACCGGCTTCAAGGAGGCTTACGCCAAATACGTTGAAGGGGGTTGGCCCGCGCTGGCCTGCGACACCGCCTTTGGGGGTCAGGGTCTGCCGCACATCGTCAATCAGTGTTTCTACGAGATGCTCAACAGCGCCAATCAATCCTGGACCATGTACCCGGGGCTGACGCACGGTGCCTATGCGGCCCTGCATGCGCATGGCACCGAAGAGCAAAAGCAGACCTATCTGCACAAGATGACCAGTGGCGAGTGGCTCGGCACCATGTGCCTGACCGAGGCGCATTGCGGCACTGACCTGGGTCTGATGCGCAGCAAGGCCGAGCCGCAGGCCGACGGCACGTACAAAATAACGGGCGAAAAAATATTCATCAGTGCCGGCGAGAACGACATGGCCAGCAACATCATTCACCTGGTGTTGGCTCGTCTGCCCGATGCACCGGTCGGCATCAAGGGGGTGAGTCTTTTCATCGTGCCCAAGTTTCTGGTCAAGCAGGACGGCTCGCTGGGCGCTCGCAATGGTATTTACTGCGGCGGCCTGGAGCACAAGATGGGCATCTGTGGCAACGCCACGGCGCAACTGGTGCTCGACGGCGCGGTCGGCACCATGGTGGGGCAGCCCAACAAAGGCATGCAGGCCATGTTTGTGATGATGAACGCGGCGCGTCTGGGTGTTGGCAACCAGTCGCTCGGCCAGACGGAAGTGGCTTATCAGAACGCGCTGGCCTACGCCAAGGAGCGCATCCAGATGCGCTCGCTCACCGGTGTCAAGGCCAAGGACAAGCCGGCCGACCCGATCATCGTGCATCCGGACGTGCGCAAGATGCTGCTCACGGCCAAGGCCTATGCCGAAGGCGGCCGCGCCCTGTTGTGTTACAGCGCCATGTTGCTGGAAAAAGAGCACAGTCATCCTGACGAAAAAGTGCGCAAGGACGCTGGTGAGTTGCTGGCCATGCTGACCCCGATCGTCAAAGCCTTTATCACGGACAACGGCCATATTTCCACCAATGCCTGTATGCAGGTGTTTGGTGGCCACGGTTACATCAAGGACTGGGGCATGGAGCAGTTTGCGCGCGACAACCGCATCAACATGATTTATGAAGGCACCAACACCGTCCAGTCGCTGGACTTGCTGGGACGCAAAATCCTGGGCAACAACGGCGCCACCTTGCGCAAGTTCGGCAAGCTCGTTGGCCAACTGGTGGCCGAAGAAGGCGTCAACGAAAAGATGGCCGAATTCATCACCCCGATCGCCATTCTGGGCGACCAGATGACCAAGTTCACGACCGAAATCGGTTTCAAGGGCTTCCAGAACGCCGATGAAGTGGGCGCTGCCGCCGTGGACTACCTGCGCGTGGCCGGTCACCTGGTGTTTGGCTACTTCTGGGCCCGCATGGCGCAAGTGGCCTTGCGTGAAATTGCCGCCGGCAACACCGACTCCTTCTACCTGGCCAAGGTGCAGACGGCGCGCTTCTACTTTGCCAAACTGTTCCCCGAAACCGCCACGCTGATGCGCACGGCACGCGCCGGCAGCAAAGTGTTGATGGACACCGATGCCGCCCTGGCCTGAGAGCCAAGGAGCCCTTATGTCCAGGCAAATAGCTGCTGTTGTTTTGGCTGCGCTGGCATGGCCGGCGCTGGCCCAGATGACGCCCGTGGGCGTGTGGCGCACCGTGGATGACAAGACCGGTGAGGTGTCATCCGAGGTGCGCATCAGCGATAACGCGGGCGTGCTCTCGGGCCGCATCGAGAAACTGCTGCGCAAAGATGCCAGGCAGGACGATGTCTGCGACAAGTGTGCCGATGAGCGCAAAAACAAGCCGGTGTTGGGTCTGGAGATCATCCGTGGCGCCAAAAAATCCGATGGCAAGGAGGTTTGGGAAGGCGGCAAGATCCTCGACCCTGACAACGGCAAGGACTACACCTTGCGCCTGACGCCGATCGAAGACGGCAAGCAACTGCAGGTGCGCGGCTACATCGCGTTTTTCTATCGAACCCAAACCTGGACGCGCGTCCCGTAATCAATGAGCCGTTCGCCCTGAGCTTGTCGAAGGGCATTTGTGAACATATTCAAGGGCTTCGACAAGCTCAGCCCGAACGGAGATTAAATCAATGTCAAGATTCCAAGTCAAAAAAGTCGCCGTGCTGGGTGCCGGCGTGATGGGTGCGCAAATTGCCGCCCATTTGGTCAATTGCAAGGTGCCGGTCGTGCTGTTTGACCTGCCCGCCAAAGAAGGCCCCAAGAACGGCATCGTCACGCGCGCCATTGAGGGCCTGAAAAAGCTCAAGCCCGCGCCACTGGGCGTGGTTGAAGATGCTGCCTTGATCCAGCAGGCCAATTACGAAGAGCACATGGACCAGCTCTTGGACTGCGATCTGGTGATAGAAGCCATCGCCGAGCGCATGGACTGGAAGCTCGATCTGTACAGAAAAATTGCCCCTTTCCTGGCGCCGCACGCCATCGTGGCGTCCAACACCTCGGGCCTGTCGATCACCAAGCTCAGTGAAGTCCTGCCGGAAGAAATCAAGCCACGCTTTTGCGGCATCCACTTCTTCAACCCGCCGCGCTACATGATGCTGGTGGAGTTGATCAACAGCCCCACCACGCAGCCGCAGATCCTGGACGACCTGGAAGCCTTTGTCACCAGCAACCTGGGCAAGGGTGTGGTGCGGGCCAAGGATTCCCCCAATTTCATCGCCAACCGCGTGGGCGTCGCCGGTATGTTGTTGACCATGAAAGAGGTCGAGAATTTTGGCCTGAGCTATGACGTGGTCGATGACCTGACCGGCAAAAAATTGGGCCGCGCCAGTTCCGGTACCTTCCGCACCGCTGACGTGGTGGGGCTGGACACCATGACGCATGTCATCAAGACCTTGCAAGACACATTGACGCTTGACACCGATCCGTTCTATGAAAGTTTTGCCACCCCCGCGGTGCTCAAGACCTTGCTGGAAATGGGCAACCTCGGTCAAAAAACCAAGGCCGGCTTCTTCAAGAAAGTCGGCCGCGATGTGCTGCGTTTTGACGGCGAATCCAAAGAGTACGTGCCCGGTGGCCAGAAGGCCGACGAGGTCTATGCGCGCATGCTGAAAAAACCGGCCGCCGAACGGCTGAAATTGTTGCGTGACAGCGAAGGCGCGCAGGGCCAGTTCTTGTGGGCCATTTTGCGCAATGCCTTTCACTACGCTGCGGTGCACCTGGAAGCCATTGCTGACAATGCGCGCGACGTGGACTTCTGCATGCGCTGGGGCTTTGGCATGAAGCAGGGCCCGTTCGAGTTGTGGCAAGAAGCCGGTTGGCTCAACGTGGCCAACATGATCAAAGAGGATATCGACGCTGGCAAAGCCTTGTGCAAGGCGCCACTGCCCGCTTGGGTCTTCAAAGGCCCGGTGCTTGAGGCCGGTGGCGTGCACACACCGCAGGGTTCGTGGAACCCGAGCACGGGCCAATTTGTATTGCCGCGCAGCCTGCCGGTGTATACGCGCCAGCACTTCCCCGAGAGCGTGCTGGGTGCCGATGCGCCCAAGGCCCAAACCGCCGGCAAGACACTGTTTGAAGACGATGCAATTCGCCTGTGGACGCTGGCCGACGACGTAGTGATTGCCAGCATCAAGACCAAGATGCACGCCATTGGCCCGGCCGTGGTTGAAGGTCTGCTCAAGGGTGTGGAACTGGCCGAGGCCAGCTACCAGGGGCTTGTGATCTGGTCGAACGACGAGCTGTTTTCAGCCGGCGCTGATTTGCAGGCCATGCTGCCCGCCTTCATGATGGGTGGTGCCAAGGCGATCGATGGGGCTGAGCTGGAGATGCAAGAGGCCATGCTCAAGCTGCGCTATGCCAACGTGCCCGTGGTGTCGGCGGTGCGCGGCCTGGCGCTCGGTGGCGGCTGCGAGTTGGCGGTGTTTTCCGCCAAACGGGTGGTTGCCATGGAAAGCTATGTCGGTCTGGTGGAAGTGGGTGTCGGCCTGGTGCCCGGTGGCGGTGGGCTGACCTATATCGCCCGTCGCGCGGCTGAGAAAGCCGCCGCGTCTACCGGTAAAGACCTGCTGCCCTTCCTGACCGAAGGCTTCACCGCCGCGGCCATGGCGAAGGTGGGAACCAGCGCACTGGAGTCGCGCAAGCTCGGTTATGTGCTTGAGGGCGATGTGATCGTTCCACACAAGGACGAGTTGCTGTTTGTGGCCATCAACGAGGCCAAGGCGATGTTCAACTCGGGCTACCGGGCGCCGCAAAAGCGCCTGTTCGCGGTGGCGGGGCGCAGCGGCGTGGCCACCATCAAGGGCTCGCTGGTCAATATGCGCGACGGCGGTTTCATCAGTGCGCACGACTACCACATTGCCAGCCTGATTGCCAACGTGGTGTGCGGTGGTGATGTGGATGCCGGCAGCCTGGTCAGCGAAGAGTATCTGATGACGCTGGAGCGCCAGGCCTTCTGCTCGCTGCTCACGCACCCCAAGACGCAGGAACGCATCATGGGCATGCTCTCCACCGGCAAGCCAGTTCGTAACTGATAGAGCTACTGCGCGGTCACCATGCGTCGTTGGGCGGTGCTCGGAATCCTCACGTACGGGGGTACGTTCCGGTTCCTGTGCTCCGTCCGCCTAGCCTGATGACCGCTCGCTACGCTCTCTCAGTCACGAACTTCGTTCGATTAATCACTTTCGACTGTTATTGAAAAGAGTCACCATGAAACAAGTTCAAGAAGCCTATATCGTCGCCGCCACGCGTTCCCCCATCGGGCGCTCGCACCGGGGGTTTTTCCGCAACATGCGACCGGATGATCTGTTGGTCAGTGTGTTGCAATCCGCGCTGGCACAGGTGCCCACGCTGGACCGCAACATGATCGAAGACATGATCTGCGGCTGTGCCATGCCCGAAGGCCAGCAGGGCCTGAACGTGGCACGCACGGCAGTTGTGCTGGCCGGTCTGCCCACCAGCGTGGGCGGCATCACCGTCAACCGCTTTTGCGCCTCCGGCCTGTCGGCGATCCAGATGGCGGCTGACCGTATTCGCGTTGGTGAAGCCGAGGTGATGATTGCCGCGGGCGTGGAGAGCATGAGCATGGTGCCGATGGGCGGCAATGCGCCGTCCTTCTCGCCGCTGATGTTCGCCAAGGACGAGAACGTCGGTATTGCCTACGGCATGGGTCTGACCGCCGAGAAGGTGGCGACGCAGTGGAAGATCAGCCGTGAGGCACAGGACGCATTTGCACTTCAATCTCACCAGCGGGCACTCGCTGCGCAAGCGGCGGGTTACTTCGGCGCTGAAACGACGCCGATTGAAGTGACGGATCGCGCGCCCAATCTGGCCACCGGTGAGGTGATCGAGAAGAAGCGCACCGTCAGTGTGGACGAGGGCGCGCGCCCGGATACCTCGCTGGAAGGTCTGGCCAAGCTCAAGTCACCCTTTGCCGCACGCGGTACGGTGACCGCCGGCAATAGCTCGCAGACCTCGGACGGTGCCGGCGTGCTGATTTTGGCCAGTGAAAAAGCGGTCAAGCAATTTGGCTTGACACCGCTGGCGCGTTTCGTCAGTTTTGCCGCCAAAGGCGTGCCGCCCGAAATCATGGGCATTGGCCCGATCGAGGCGATACCCGCTGCGCTGCGTTATGCCGGTTTGAAGCAGGACGACATTGACTGGATCGAACTCAATGAAGCCTTTGCTGCCCAGTCGCTGGCCGTGATCAACACGCTCGGGCTTGACCAGTCCAAGGTCAACCCGATGGGTGGTGCCATTTCGCTGGGTCACCCGCTCGGCGCTACCGGTGCCATCCGCGCCGCCACCTTGATCCATGCGCTGCAGCGCAAGCAGCTCAAGTACGGCATGGTGTCCATGTGCATCGGCATGGGGCAGGGCGCCGCGGGTATCTTTGAGCGCGTCTAAGCGCTAAGTCAGATGAAGAAGGCCACGCACCAGTGGCCCTTTTTCGCAAAAAGTGTCTCTTTCAAGGCTGGCCCGATACACCCTGCGCGTCGCGCCGCTCCACCACCTTGAGCACAAACAGCAGTCCGACACCCAGCACCATGACACTGGCTGCCACATACAGACCAGCGTTGTAACTGCCAAACTGCGCCCCAATCATGCCGGTGATGGCCGGGCCCATGATTTGTGCAACACCGTACGAAAGCGTCATCTTGCCCATCATCTTGGCGGGCATGGTGGGGTAGTAGCGTCCGGCCATGCTCAGCACCAGGCTCACCATGCCGATGAAGGTGCCGCCAAACAGCAAGGCACCCAGCATGGCGGCCCACGGACCAGGCACCAGCACGGGCAACAAAATGCCCACAATCTGCAGCACAGCGGCCAAGATCAGCGCGTTCAAGTCACCGCTGCGCCGCGCGATTAAATCCCAATTGATGCAGGCCGGTGCCGCCCCGATGCCAATGGCCAAAAACGCCAGATTGCCCCACCCGGCCAAGCCAGGCAAATGGTTCACGATGGCCACGATAAAGGTCACGCTCACCACATAGCCAAAGCCGGCACAAAAATAGGCCGCCATGAACACACGCAAATACAAGGGGCTCGGAGGCTTGTCTTGCAGCTTCTGGCCGCTGCTGGTGAGGCCACTGGTGTCTGGTGGGGGCAACCAGCGTAGCGCAGGCACAAGCAGCACGCAGCCCACCGCAGTAAACGCAAACCATTGCTCACGCCAGTCGAGCCAGGGCGTGAATAACATCACGGCACCAGCACAACCCGCAATGCCCAGCCCAATGCCGGCAAAGTGGATGCCCATCTCGCTGCGGTGGTTGTGGCGGATGAGCCAGTTCATGATGAGCCCGGTGCCCAGCAGGATGGCCGCTGCGCTGGTCAGTCCCGCCACATAACGCGACAGCGCCCACACCACCAAATTCGTGCTCAAGCCCATCACCAGCGTGCTGACAATGGCCAGCACCATGCCGATGCGGTAAAGCCGGTCTTTGAGCACCAGGCTGCTGATGCGCGATGCAATCAGCGCACCGCTCAAATACCCCGCGTAGTTAATGGCTGCCAGCCAACCGGCTGCGGCCACACCCAGGCCGGCTTGTTGCTGCATCAGCGGCAGTAGCGGAGTGTAGGAAAAACGGGCCACGCCCAGCGCCAGGATCAAGCTGAAGATGCCGGCACTTAGCACCTTGAGGCGGGTGACGTGGTGAGTCATGGACGAACTTGCATGGAGTTGAGCGGGTAGGCATCGTACCTGTAAAGCAGGTTGCTCTGGTGACCAGGCTGCACTGGTCATTTTTGGCCATTAATTCACATCAGTGAAATCGGGACGAACGACTGCTTTCGAAAAAAGGGGGAGAGCCGCCCAAAAGTGACTTGAGTCCGCCCTGTAAAGGGCCTGGAATCAGTGTGGACCTGTCCCTCAACCTGAAAAGCTTGTCACTCCCGAGTCAACGGCTCTTGCAGACACGTTCCTGACATAGCGTTTGCCAAACTGCCTTCTCCAAAGCCGACATAGACATCTGCAGCCGGCGGTCGGCAATGTGGCTCTGATTCCGATGGTCGCTGCACCCCCAGCCGACCAGAAGCGGGTATTCGGGGTTGTTGCTCTAGAACGGCCGTTCGCTGAACCAAAGTCTCCATCGCGGTCGTTCAGCCCGAGAAATCAGGCGCCGCCAGTGGCCGACTCTTGAGCAGCGTGACGAGTCATTCATGTACGTTGTCTGCTGGGCTATAGTGCAAGCGGTGAATCGGCATATGCAACGGATTTTATGAACCGTGTTGACCTGACAACCGGATTAGCGAAATTTCCAGAACTTTTATTGCCCTTGACAATGAACGAAATTTGTTAGGGGTCTATATTTCTTGCGAGCTTCATGGCCCATATTTGGGAGACGCGGGCGGTCTCTCTATTGAGTTAGACCTCTTCACTTCGTCATCCGAAAGAGACCAAAATGACCAAGCCTCATATGCGAATTGCACTGCTCCTAGCCCTCGTTTTCGTTACGGCAACTGTTTCTGCCCAGCAAAATATCCGACCGAATGGCATCGGTGGCTGGGTCGTAGAAGATACAGGAGGCTGTGGCGGCCTGTACGGCGCCGCTCAAGGTATATGTATCGCCGAGCAGCAACGAGGGCAACAGCAGCAAGCGCAACTGCAGCAACTGATGCAACTACAGCAGATTGAAAATCAGAGACTGCAAAATGAGACATTGCGGGGCCAGATAGAGCAGCAATCTTCCATAGGACAGGTTGACTACTCCACGACGCCAGAATTTCGAAGTTGGCAGGCTGTAAATCCATGGTTTGGCAATGATCGTCCAAAGACCGAATTTTCCATACTTTATGCAAAACAGCTTCGACAGGAACGCCCTAATTTAGGGGCACGCGCATTCTTTGAGGAGATATCAGCCAAGGTGGCCGCGGTATTTGGTGATGGTCGCGCCACAACCACGGCGTGTGACACAAATGCAGACTGTCGGACCGGGCAGAGTTGTCGAAGTAAGAAGGGCGGCGGAGCAGAATGCCGATAAGCTGTGGGTTAACAATTCTTTGCTGCGACGGCCCAGAGACCTAACCTAGCGATCCAAGATGAGCGCGGTCGGCAAGCGGCGTGCACATGGAGGTCACGTTGAGTGGAGGTTGTCGCCAAAGTTGAATGAACGCCACCAGTCTGCTGGAGTCGGCAAAAATTGTCATACGCCGCCAGCCAAATTCAAAAATGCTCATCGAGCGAGACGGGCGCTCGAATTGCCTCGCAACGAAACATCCAGGTGCGCCGTCTGTTGGAATATAGTGCAGGCAACGAATTTCCTCATTCAACTGATCCAGCAGCTTGGTTTACTAAAAATTTGGCGTGCTGGTATTTCTGAAACTTTTATTCCCCCTGGACGCTCAAAAAGAAGGCGTCGAAAGCCCAATTTTGAATGGAGGTCTCCGTGCCTTTTCTGTTCCGACTTTGCGGTGATAAACGCCATATTGGGGAGATATTTCCGTGTCTCACCATATTGATTTAGCACCTTGCACATGAAACTCACGATCACCATCATCGCCGTGGCACTTATCGTAGCCCAGGTCGCGCCAGTCGCAATGGCACAAGATATCCAACGCGGTCTCAGAAACTACCAAGAGATCATGTCGGGCAAGAAGAAGCTTGAGCAGCTTCCACCTCAAGAGAGGCAGGAGGTGCTTATCGTATACCGCCGGATCAAAACGCAAAGCAGCAGTGGCAAGTCGGAGGAGTGTCGCGACTCGCTTTCACAAGCGGAAAGCGCGGCTTCCGAGCTAGCGGACTATGCGAGAAAGCTCCGGAATTGTGCCGAAGCACAGGACTTTGGTGATGACTGCAGCACCGAGTTTCGTCGCGTCAAAGATGCTCACAGTGACTACGAAGATGCGGTTTCATCAGTCAGTGGCGACTGCAACTAAGAGGCAGAACGTGGCCTTCGTCTTCGACCAAGTCGGGGTTAGCCTGGCGCTCAACGCCGTTTGCTTCGCTCGTTGGGCGCTGCGCGATAGAGCCGCACTGCTCCGGTTGTTTCTACGTTAGGAAAGCAGACAAAAATGACGATCACTCACGATATCGACGATGCAAGGGTGCTTCTTGAGAGAGCGGAGAATGAGGCAGATCCCGCTGTCAAAGCACAGTTCATCTTGGAGGCCATTGAACAACTTGATGATTGCGCGGCTGAAAACGCCTCCCCCTCCGAACGGACTCTGATCGCAAATCTGCGCGTTTCGCATACCCGTCGCCTTTTGACACAATTAACCACGTTTGGACCGGCATCAATGGACGCATGGCTCAGCTGCAATGCACTCCTGATTTTCTTTCTCAAAGACGAGGTGGACTTCGTCCTTAAGGAAAATGTCCAGCTAAAGAAGAGCTTCAAAGCGTTTCTGTTGCTTCGCCGCCGGGAGTTTTTGGAATCACTCGGTAAGAAATGAGGCCACCAGCCTAGAACTGGATCACGCGTGATATCCGACTCAACGAAACAGACAATTGACACCCTTTCCCTGGAGGAACTCCTCTATGAAGTCATGCAAGAAAGCCGCTCACGCTTTCAGGGCGACAACTACGGCTATGTATTAACTCGATTGGCATTAGTTAAACAACACGCCGCAGATGAATATCAAGTGAAGCAGCTTCATTTAGCCCAAGAGGCAAACGACATAGCCAAGTCCGCAAATGCGACTTCTGCGAAGGCATATCGTATGGCTGTGTTCTCGGTATTAATCGCAGTCGTGACTCTACTGGCCACAGTCATCGCAACAATGACTAATGCGCCCTAACCCGGCGGTGGAACCCTCTCATTTTGGTCGCTGGACGATTCGGTTTGAATTCGCGCAGCGCCGGTGGCCTACACGTTAGCGATCAGATCAAGGCATCACATAGGTTCGGATTCGACCGAGAAAAGAACTGCCGAAAGTTATACCAATTCATGTCTGACAGTATTATGTGACTTCACGAGCGGTTTCTGATCGGGAGGGAACTGGGTTGCTATATACCTGCCGGTCGCGACTGACCGTGCCCGCTGCAGCCCTGTCCTTCGCGAGCATCAAAACGTGCTTCGTTAACCAGGAACGTCGCCCGCAGAGATTGGGGCGTGGATCCCCGCCGATTTAGTTACGACATGACTTGCAAGCAAGTTAGTCTCCTCTGAAACTTCGTTTTCTGGGCGTTTGACAGTATGAGGCGGGGGCCCATGTCCCAACTTCGGCCAGCACGACCAGCGCCCGGAACTCAAAGAAGTTCGATACAACGTTAAGGTCAACAGCGTAGCAAAACCCGTCGTCACCCAGATGACGCCCTGCTGCCGGGTGTGCTGCGATACTGCGGTCCATGAGTTCACACCCTTTCGACACGGCGCTCACTTTGACGCCAGACTTTGACGCGGCACCCGACCAATTTTTGGGGCAAACCAGCCCGGCCTGGTGGAACATGGTGGGGCCTTTTGGTGGCATCACGGCTGCCATTGCCCTGAACGCCGTCATGACGCATCCCTCGCGTCTGGGCGACCCAGTGGCCTTGACGGTGAACTACACCAGCGCCCTGACAGCGGGGCCGTTCAAGGTCGTGGCCACGCCAGCGCAAACCAATCGCTCGACCCAGCACTGGGTCCTGGCCTTGCGCCAGACCGATGCCAACGGGGTGGACATTGTGGCCCTGACGGGCACCGCCATCACCGCCTTGCGGCGCGACACCTGGAGCGCCAGTGATCTGCCCTGCCCTGAAGTGCCCCGGCCCGACTCGCTGCCCCGCAACGCCGCGCCGGACGGGAAGCTGGCCTGGTTTGCGCGCTACGACATGCGATCAATTACGGGGCCGCTACCTTCCAAATGGGACGGTGGTGCAGCCAGTGCCGACCCGCAGCAGGCCAGTCTGACGCAGCTCTGGATTCGTGACGAGCCGCCGCGCCCGCTGGACTTCACATCCCTGGTGGCCATGGCCGACGGGTTCTTCCCGCGCGTCTGGTTGCGCCGGGCGCTGCTGGTGCCCGCCGGCACGGTGTCGCTGACGGTCTATTTTCATGCCGGGCCCGAACAGTTGGCCGAGTCCGGTACCGGTTTCCTGCTGGCGCAGGCACGCGGGCAGGGTTATCGCAACGGTTTTTTTGACCAAGCCGGGCAACTCTGGAATGCCGCCGGCAGCTTGCTGGCCACCACGCATCAACTGGTTTACTACAAAGAATAATGCTCCTCAACGGCAAACCGGATCCTGTGCGCGGAGCGCTTACAAAAAATTGAACGAGACAACATGACGGACTTATTGATCGATACCAGCGCCGGTGTGATGACCATCACCCTGAATCGTGTGAGCAAAAAAAACGCCCTCACCCAGGCCATGTATGCGGCCATGGCTGACGCCTTGCAGCAGGCGCAAACCGACGCGCAGCTTCGTGCCCTTGTCTTTCAAGGGCATGAGACGATTTTCAGTGCCGGCAACGACATTGGAGATTTCTTGCATGCGCAGGCGGCCACGCAAGACTCGCCGGTTTTTCGTTTTTTGCGCGTCATCAGCACCTTTCCCAAACCCATAGTTGCGGCGGTCTGCGGACCGGCCGTGGGCATCGGCACCACCATGCTGTTTCATTGCGATCTGGTTTATGCCGGTGACAACGCTGCGTTTTCCATGCCGTTCGTGAATCTGGGCCTGTGCCCGGAAGCCGGATCGAGTTACCTGGCGCCGCAGTTGATGGGTTATGGCCGTGCGGCCGAGGCCTTGCTGTTGGGCGAGCCGTTCCTGGCCGAGTCCGCGCTGGAGATGGGGCTGATCAGCCGCATTGTGCCGCCGACCGAGGCCAATGCGCTGGCGCAACGCCAGGCCCGCAAGCTGGCCGCCAAACCCCTGAGCGCCTTGATTGAAACCAAGCGATTGATGAAAAAAGGGCAGGCCAGCGTGGTGGCCGAGCGCATGGTGGAAGAGGGCGCCAGCTTTGGCCGCCTGCTGCGCGAACCGGCGGCACGCGAGGCGTTCACGGCGTTCATGGAAAAGCGCAAACCGGATTTTTCAAAAGTTTAGATAAAATCGGGCTCTAGCCCCCGTCTGATATGGGTAGGCAGCTATTATTTTAATAGCTAAATAATTCTTGGGAGAATTCAGCAGGCCTGAACTGAATCGGACCGACAGCGACGTCAATACCGGCTACTTCATCTGCCTAGCGCTTCGAGCTTGCGCAAATCCAGAATCTCGATTGACCCTCGATGGCGGCGGATGGATCCCGCGTCTTCCAGCTCCCTTAGAGATTGATTCACGGTCTGGCGGGACAGTGACAACATCAGTCCGAGCTGTTCCTGCGAGATGGAAATCACGCGGCTGGTATGGTCAGTCCAGGCACCGTAGCCTTTGGCCATGCTCAACAGTCTTCTTGCCAGTCGGGCAGTAGGTGGCAAGAGAAAGATGTCCTCCATGGCAACGAAGACAGAGCGTAACTTCTGCGTCAGCAGGCGGCCAAAATGCCGCCAGTCATCGGGTCGCTCTGACAGCATTTTCTCCAGTGTTGGTTGTGAAACCCGGAGCAATTTCGCATCTGACTCTGCCCACGCGTCATGGGTTCGCGGCTCGTTGTCAAACAAGGCAATCTCACCAAACCATTGTGGCGATTCAAGCATGGCCAAGATGGCTTCCTGGCCATTTTCAGTAATGCCCGTCACCCGGACAACACCTGTCAATACGCAGTAAATCCCGTCAGGTGCGTCACCTCGCGCAAACAGGCGTTGGCCCGCTGCAATGGTTCGGATTTCAGCATTGACCAATAGCGCTTCCCGCAATGCCTGCGGTAAGGAGGCGAACCAACCCCCTGGGACAGTCAACGCGGCCAAATCAGACTGGAGATTGATGTGAGTAGACATGTTTGCGTCTTGTGTCGGGTGCCCGACATAGCGCGTCGTTGGGATGGCGGATCATAGAGGCATTACGAGAGGGGAACTCCGCGACGACTGCTGCGCGGCCATCGCATCTATGCATCACCGGAGAGGATGCCACCGGGTAACCGTGCGATTTTTGATCTTGACCCGGAATGAAACTTGACAGTCAATCAACGTGCTTGAACAAAGGAAGCAGACAGCAATGCAAAAAGCGATTCAATCTGACGTGCTGGTGATTGGCGGTGGCCTGGCCGGCATCGTGACGGCCATCGAGTGCCTGCGAGCTGGCAAAACCGTCACCCTGGTCGACCGCGACACACCCGAGCGACTGGGGGGCTTGGCCTTGTGGGCGTTCGGCGGCATGGCACTGGTCGATACCCCGGTACAGCGGCGCATGAAGATCAAGGACTCTGCGGAAATTGCGCTCAAAGACTGGTTGCGCTTTGGCGAGTTGGCTGAGGACGACGTACTGCCCCGCCAGTGGGCGTCCTACTATGTGGAGCACTCGCGCGTACAGGTCTATGACTGGCTGACGGAGAGCGGACTCTCCTTCATGCCAGCGGTGAATTGGGTCGAACGTGGCATGCAGGGCAATGGCAACACACTGCCGAGATACCACGTCGTCTGGGGCACGTCGCAACGACTTATGCGGCGCATGATTGAGCTGATGCGCCAAGCCGACACCGGGAACCGTTTGACCGTCCTGCACGACCACGAGGTCACGGAGCTGGAGTCGACCAATGGTGTGACGGTTGGCGCCAATGCGATCAATCACGCGACCGGCCAACATGTGCAAATGGCAGCACAAACCGTCGTACTGGCCATGGGCGGCATCAATGGCAGCCTGGAGCAAACCCGAGCCAATTGGATCCAGGGTCGCCCCATGCCGGCAAGCATGCTCAACGGTGCCCACCCGTATGCCAATGGAAAACTCCATCACCGCGTTGCAGGGCTTGGTGCGCAGATGACCCATGCTGGCGAAATGTGGAACTATGCTGCCGGTGTGCCCCATCCAAAGCCCCACTTTGAAGGCCATGGCCTGTCCATCATTCCCTGCAAATCCGCCCTGTGGCTGAACCACCGGGGGGAACGCATTGGGCCGGAACCTCTGGTGGTGGGATTTGACACGCACACACTTTGCCAGCGCGTTGCGGCGCAGGAAAAGCCCTATGTCTGGCACCTGCTGAACTGGCGCATTGCGATCAAGGAGTTGGCCTTGTCGGGTGCCGAACACAACCAGCGCATCCGCGACCACCAGACACTGATGTTCCTGAAAGAAACCTTGTTTGGCAATCACCGCTTGGTGAAACAGATGGTCTGCGAGAGTCGTCATTTTCTGGTGGACGATACGCTGGCGGGACTGGCCGCCAAGATGAACGCGCTGGCTGGAACCCATGACGTTCACGCGGACGTCCTGCAGAAAACTGTGGATGCGTTTGATGCCAACTTTGCGCTTGGCGACAAACTTTACAACGACGAGCAGATCCGCCGCATCGAACACGCACGCCACTGGGGGCCTGACAAGATGCGCACCTGCAAGCCGGCACCGCTGCAGGCGCGCGGGGCAGGTCCTTTCATGGCCATCCAGACGCAACTCATCACGCGCAAAAGTCTGGGCGGCTTGCAGACCGACTTGCAAAGCCGGGTGCTCGATGCCGGCGGTCAGGCGATGGAAGGCTTGTATTGTGTGGGCGAAGCTGCGGGCTTCGGCGCGGCGGTGGTGCTTGCGGAAAACGCTCCCTGGAGGGCCCTTCCTGCCCGGCTGCATCCTGACGGCACGTTCTGCCGCACGCTCCATCGTTGCCGGGCGCGGTCTGTCGCGGGCCTGACGAGCCGAAACTTTAACAATTACTTCTTGGAGACATCAGCATGAAAAAGACTGGCGCTTGGCTGGCACGTTACGCCCTGGAGCAACTGGGCATCCGCTACACCTTTGGCATCCCCGGAGTGCACAACACCGAGCTCTATGACGAGCTCAACAAGTCAGAGCTGATCACGCCCATGCTGGTGAGCCACGAAGGTGGTGCCTCCTTCATGGCCGACGGTTTGAGCCGCCTGTCGAATTCGGTGGGCACGCTGGTGGTGGTGCCGGCTGCAGGTTTGACCCATGCAGCCAGTGGCATTGGCGAAGCCTTTTTGGACGGCGTGCCCATGCTGGTGATTTGTGGCGGCATTCGCACCGACATTGACTGGAAGTTCCAATTGCACGAGATGGATTTGCACCAGTTCATGAAGGGCATCACCAAAGCCACCTACAAGATTGAACACACCCGCGACGTGGTCTCCACGCTGTTTGAAGCCTATCGCGTGGCCACCACAGGAGAGCCCGGCCCGGTGTTTATCGAATTGCCAATGAACGTACAAATGTTCCCCAATGATGTGGGTGAACTGCCGCGCTGGGCTGCCCCGGCCTTGCCGGAGCCGGCCGCAGCCAGCCAGATTGATGCCGCCGTGGCGTTGCTGAAAAACGCCAGGAGGCCGGGCCTCTTCGTGGGCTGGGGCGCACGCGACTGCTCAGCAGATTTGATGGCCTTGGCCGGCCACCTGCAGGCCCCGGTAGCCACTACCTTGCAAGGCTTCTCGGTGTTCCCGGCGAGCCACCCATTACACGCGGGGTTCAGCTTTGGGCCGTCAGCGGTGCCGGCGGCACGCAACGCGTTTGTCGATTGCGACGTGCTGCTGGCCGTCGGCACCCGGTTTGGTGAAATCGCGTCGGGCAGTTTTGGCCTGACGGTACCGCCGCAGTTGATTCACGTTGACATCTGCTCCCATGTCTTCAACGCCAACTACCCGGCCCAAGTGGCAATTGAGGGTGACGCCAGGGTGGTGGTGCCACAACTGTTGGCCGCCTTGCGCCGGGTCCAGCCCGCGCCGCGTGCCGAGACGGGATTGGCAGGCCGCATTGCCGCCGACAAAAAAGCCTACCGCCAAACCTGGTACGACCACGACAGCAAAGGCCGTGTCAACCCGGCGCGCTTTTTTGACGCGCTGCGTGCCGCCACGCCGGCAGACGCCGTGTCCGTGGTGGACGACGGCAATCACACCTACCTGACCGCTGAACTGTGGCCCATTTTGACGGCCAAGTCGGGTATTCTGCCCAGCGATTTCAACGCCATGGGCTATTCCATCCCCGCCGCCATGGGTGCCAAGCTGGCACGCCCTGACGTGCCGGTGAACTGCATCGTCGGTGACGGGTGTTTTCGCATGACCTGCATGGAAATCATCACCGCGACGCAGTACCAACTGGGCGTGGTGTATTACGTGTTCTGCGATGGCGAGCTGTCGCAGATTTCACAGGCGCAGGAGATTCCGTACAACCGAAAACCGTGTACGGTGCTCAGTACCATCGTGATTGATGGGGTGGCCCGCGCAGTGGGCGCCGGCTACTTCAAGATTGCCACCGATGCCGACCTGACCGACAAGATTGCCGCAGCGAACGCCATGGCCAAAACAGGTCAGCCGGTGATTGTGGAAGTAAGCATGGATTACAGCAAACGCACGGCGTTTACCGAAGGCGTGGTCAAGACCAACTTCCAGCGTTTTACGCTCAAACAAAAAGCCCGTGCTCTGGGCCGTGCTGTGGTGCGCAAGGTAACTGGTTGAGCTCGGTGTGTGCCCCGCATGCGCTAGGCGGCAAAGCCGCGGACCGACCTGAAAAAATAGGATAGTTCCGCTTCAATATTTTCACAAAGCAAACGCTTGCTAAAAATAAATAATCTGGGTATGCTTCGGAACAATGACTGTTCCAGCCTCACCCATTAATCACGAATCCGGGCTGCTGGCCCACCCTGCCCCCAAGCGCGCTCGCGGGCGCCCGCGCAAGACCGAGGACGAGCGCGACGACGGCAATCGTCGGCATCAATTGCTCACCGCAGCCGCCCGGCTGTTTCGTGACAAAGGCTTTGACGCCACCAGCACGCGCGACATCGCAGCCGCCGTCGGCATGCACAGCGGCTCGCCTTTTTATCACTTCAAAAGCAAGGACGCGCTGTTGCTGGCGGTGATGGAGGAGGGCATGCGCTCGGCCCTGGCGCGCCAGGCCGATGCACTGCATGGTCCAGCGTCAGCGGCAAGTGAACCCCTGGTGCAGATCCGGCGCCTGATCCGGGCCCACTTCGACACATTGCTGGGGCCGGGCAACGATTTCATCCCTGTGATGCTGTATGAACATCGGTCCTTGAATGCGCGCCAGCGTGCGTCGCTGGCCATGCTGCAAGTGGCCTACGAATCAGCCTGGACGCCGGTGCTCGAAGCCCTGCACGCGAGTGGCCATTTGCGTGCCCCGGTCAAGCTTTCAAGGCTGTTGATTCTGGGGGCGCTGAACTGGTCGGTGCAGTGGTTCGATGAAAAAAAAGGCGCGTCGCTGGATGAATTGACCGATGCCGCCATGGCTTTGTTTTTGAAGGAATCCTGATGAACTATCAATCTGTCTTCGCGCCGGGTTTGTTTGCGGGTCAGGTGATGCTGGTGACGGGCGGCGGCTCCGGTATTGGCCGTTGCGTGGCGCATGAACTGGCGGCGCTGGGTGCGCATGTGGTGCTGATCGGGCGCAAGGCCGACAAGCTGCAAAGCGTCGTCGATGAAATCTACCAGGACGGCGGCGTCGCCAGTTTTCACGTCTGCGACATTCGGCAGGAGCCGACGGTCAAGCAGACGGTAGCGGCCGTGGTGGCCGCGCACGGGCGCATTGACGGCCTGGTCAACAACGCCGGTGGCCAGTACATGATGCCGCTGGAAGCCATCAGCGCCAAAGGCTGGGAGGCGGTTCTCAACACCAACCTGACCGGTGGCTTTTTGATGGCGCGCGAGTGTTTTTTGCAGTCCATGGCCAGGCACGGCGGCAGTATCGTCAATATTGTGGCTGACATGTGGGGCTCGATGCCCGGCATGGGGCACAGTGGCGCTGCGCGTGCCGGCATGGTCAGTTTCACCGAAACCGCTGCGCTTGAATGGGCCGGTCGGGGGGTGCGGGTCAATGCGGTGGCGCCCGGCTACATCGCCTCCAGTGGCATGGACCATTACCCGCCCGAGATGGGTCCGATGCTGCGCGAGATGACCCAGACCATTCCGTTGGGACGCTTTGGTACCGAGGCTGAAGCGTCAGCCGGTATTGTTTTTCTGCTCAGCCCCGCGGCCGCTTTTATCAGCGGCAGCACGCTGCGCATCGACGGCGCCCGGCCGCAGGTGCGCATGGGCTGGCCCATGCGGGTGGCGTCAAAAGAAGCGTTGCAGCGCGATGCCATCAAGCCGTTTAATGGTTTTCACCGCGCCCGGATGCCCAAGGTTTTGTCGATCTGAACGGCCCCCGTTGTCGCACGCCAGATCAAGATTCACTGCCAAGGAAAGTATGCCGATGCCCGAGATTCTGGATGAGGATGTGCGCCTGCTGGAGGATGCGGCGCGCCGCTTCGCACTGACCGAGATTGCCCCCCATGTCAACGATTGGGAAGAAGCGGGTGAATTCCCGCGCCGCTTGTACCGCCATGCCGCCGAGCTGGGTTGGCTGGCCCTGGGTTACCCCGAAGCCTTGGGCGGCACGCCCAGCCCGTGGCATTTGCGCAATGCCATGACGGTGGCGCTGGCGCGCTTTGGGGGCAGCGGTGGGTTGATGGCCGGTTTGTTCAGCCACAACATCGGTTTGCCGCCGCTGATCCGGCACGGCAGTGCGGCGTTGCAGCTGGAAGTGGTGCCGCCGGTGCTGCGCGGTGAAAAAATTGCGGCACTGGCCATCACCGAGCCCGGCGGGGGCACCGATGTGTCGGCGCTGCGCACCACAGCGCGGCTTGAGGGTGACGATTACGTGGTGGATGGGGACAAGATATTCATCACGTCCGGCATGCGGGCTGACTGGTTCACGGTGGCGGTACGCACCGACCTGAAAGACAAAGGCCCGGGCGGCATCTCGATGCTGATGGTGCCGGGCGATGCGCCTGGCTTGTCGCGCAGTCCCCTGAGAAAAATGGGTTGGCTGTGCTCCGACACGGCGCAGCTGCGCTTCGACGGGGTGCGTGTGCCGGCCCGTTATCTGGTGGGCGAAGAAGGCGCGGGTTTCAAGATGATCCTGACCAATTTCAACGGTGAGCGCCTGTCCATGGCCGCCATGGCGCTGGGTTTTTCAGAATGCTGCTATGACGAGGCGCTGGCCTGGGCGCGTCAGCGCAAGACCTTTGGCATGGCGCTGGTGGATCATCAAGTGATTCGCCACAAGCTGATGGACATGAAGATGCGCATCGAATCCACCCGCGCCTGGCTCAACGCCGTGTCGGCGCGCGCGGATTCTGGAGACAAGGCGGCGAAGGGCGCGGAGTGGGTCGCGCAGGTCTGCCTGCTCAAGAACCACGCGACGCAGACGATGCAGTTCTGCGCCGACCAGGGCGTGCAGATCCTGGGTGGCATGGGCTTCATGCGCGGTGTTGCCTGCGAGCGCATCTACCGCGAGGTCAAGGTGATGATGATTGGCGGCGGTACCGAAGAAATCATGAAAGAGTTGGCCTCGCGTCAGCTTCGGTTGTGAGAATCAGACCATGACCAAACACATTGAAGTTGAACCAGAGGTTGAGTTCGAGGACGAATTCGTCACCGGACTGAAAAAAGTCTTTGAGGAAATGATTGTTTTCAACCAGGTGCTGGGCCTGAAGATCACATCGCTCAAATCGACCCAGGTCCGGGGGCGCATCGACATGAAACGCGACCTGATTGGCCACTTCAGCTTCAACCGGCTTCACGGCGGCGTCATCAGCGCCGGCCTTGATGCCATGGGCGGCCTGGCCGTGATGGCCGCCATTGGTGCGCGGCACATGGATGAGACCCCCATGCAGCGACTGCACCGCTTTGCCAAGCTCGGCACCATTGATTTGCGTGTCGACTATCTGCGTCCAGGCATTGGTGAGTACTTTGAGTTGCGCGCTGAAGTGATGCGACTGGGCTCGCGCGTGGCCTCGACCCGCATGGAGTTTCTGGGCGCTGACGGCAAACTGCTGTCAACCGGCTCAGGCGCTTACATCGTGTCGTAACGCCCGCCCGGCTGTGGGCTGAATAATTTATAACAAATCAGGCTCTAGCCCCCGTGGTATATGCGTGAGTAGCTCTTTTAAATATAGCGCCATAGTGTGTTTGCCAGCGGGCTCAACCAAGCTGTGGTGCATCGTTTGACCTCATTTGAGGCGGCAGCGCCGTCACCAGCCCCTGGTACAGATGGCTCGGTGAAACCGGTTTGTGTAGCAACGTGATGCCGCTGGCCAGTGCTTCGCGCAGTCGATCAGGGGCGGTGTCGCCGGTAATCAGCAGGGCTGGCAAAGCGTCTCCCAATAAGGCACGCAGCGCTTGGATCGCCTCGACGCCGGTGCGCTGCTCGCGTAATCGGTAGTCGCTGATGACCACCTCGGGCGCATGAATGCGCGCCAGTGCCAAAGCCTCTTCAATGCTGGCTGCAGCCTCGCAAGCACAGCCCCAATCCTGAAGCAGGTGCATCATCCCGGCGCGCACGCTTTCTTCGTCATCGATCAAGAGCACGCGCACATTCAGCCTGGCGGGTTTGCTTTGCTCCGGCAAGACCGGTTCAAGCGGCAAAGTGGCTGCTGCGATGGGTACAAGCAGCCGAAACACACTACCCTGCTGCACCTTGGACCTCAACGACAAGGGATGCCCCAGCGCGCGTGCCAAACCGTCCACAATAGCCAGCCCCAAACCCAGACCTTTGCGTCGATCACGCTCTGGATTGCCCAATTGATGAAATTCGCGAAAGACCTCACTTTGCTGCGTGGGCTCAATGCCGATGCCGGTGTCCCAGACTTCCAGCACCGCATCACCTGAGTGCTGTCGGCAAGTCACCAGCAAGCCGCCCTGTGTGGTGTAGCGGATTGCGTTGGAAATCAAATTGCGCAGAATCATCTCAATCAGGGCCGGATCAGACCAGAGCACCAGCGCACTCTCGCGCGAGCGGTAGTCCAAACCCTTGGCGTCTGCCTGCTGGACAAATTCACGCTCAATCTTGTTGAGCAGTGTTTGCACCCTGAACGCGCGCACTTGCGGTTCAACCACACCGGCCTCAATGCGAGAAAAATCAAGCAGCGTATTGAGCATCTCGGCCGACGCCTCGCTGGCTGCTCTGGCGCTGGCCAGCAACTCGCGCTGATGAGGACTGAGCTGCGAGCGCGACAGTACCTCCAGGAACAGGCCCTGGGCATGAACAGGTTGACGCAAATCGTGGCTGGCAGCGGCAAGAAATTTGGACTTGGCGGCATTGGCCTGTTCAGCCTCGCGCTGTGCGTCCTTGGAAAGCTTTGATTCCTGGCGCAATTTCTCCAAAAGGTCCTGGTTCTCAAAGCGCAAGTCAATGGACGAGTGGACCAATCGCGCCAGGTTGGCGGCCTGCCCGAGCATGACCAGTCCATACAAAATAATCACTCCACCCAGGCTCCATTGAGCCGGATCACTCATGAACCACAGTTTGCTGACGACCACAGCCATTTGGGAGAACAGAAAGGCCAGGTACAAGCGCAGTATCGGCCCCTGGGTCGAAACGGCCCCTGCCGCCATACCCGCCATCAAGGCAAACACCAGCACACCGCCTGCCAGCGTCACGGTGTCGAAGGTGATCCACACCAGAGACCCCCACAGGGAACCACCCACCAGATTGATCACCAACAGCACACGCACCACTTGCGGCGCCTGTGCCTGAGTCAAGCCCGAGGCCAGCTTGCGCTGCGCGTAGCGAAACCAGTTCAGGTTCGACAAGATGATGGCGCCCGCCCAGAGCCGCAGATAGGGCGCATTGGTGGCGTTGGACAAAGTCCAGACAATGCACAGTGAGACCACAAAAACCGGCAACACGGTGCTGCGCACATTGCGCAACATCAAATGCAGCTGCTGCACCAGGACGCGCCCCTCGGCCAGCCCTAACAAATTACTCTTCATGTCAGTCAATCAGACTTTGCTGACGCGCCGCAAACACCGCTTCAGCGCGACTGATCACGCCAAAAAACTGGAGGATGTCCTGCACATGCCGACGCACTGTGTTGTCAGAGAGCGTCAATTTGCGCGCAATGAGTTTGTTGGAGAGCCCTTGATGCAGCAGATTGAGCACCTCGGATTGGCGCGCGGTCAGGCACTTTTGCGTCATGTTCTCGGCCGAGCCAGCCAGTTTCGGAAAATTCCCTTTCAACACCGCGTGGATCGTCGCCACAATCTTGTCGCCCGTCTCAGCCTTCGACACAAAACCAACAGCACCGCGTGCCAAGGCCAAACGCACAGTTTCGGGCTCATCCTGCGACGACAACATCAACACCGGCACCAGTGGCCACTTGCGCTTGAGCAGCGCCAAGCCTTCGAGCCCACTCAGGCCCGTAAGCCGGATGTCGAGCAGCACCAGATGCAGATCATCGGGCGCGCTGCTGGTCGCTTCATCCAATGAGCCCGCTTCAAAAATAAGAGCTGCCGGTATTGCGCTGCTGATCACCAGACTCAGCCCGGTACGAAACATGGCGTGATCGTCAATGAGCAAGAGGCGGGGCGCAGTCATGGCGGCCATTAAACCACCCAATCATTCGACGGCGTCTGGTCTAAATGGACCATTTCAAAGAGACGCCTTGTTTCGTACAGTGGCCTTCAAGAATTGACCTTCATCAATCCTTGCGAATGGGCAAAGGATCCAGCCATTAAAAGCCAGAGCACACAGAATCCAGCCAAGGCGATGACTCGGCTATGAGTCACCCCATGACACGGCGCAGGCCAAACACCACTCTGATCTACGAAATTTCACATGTTGCCGACCCAAAACTTCTTCGATTCGCTGGCTATTTCTTCCCCAAGGCAGTCGGAACGCGTGGCCAAAAAGCACTCGATTCTTGGCGTTATCTCCACTTGCCGTGTCAACGCTGTGTTTCGCCTGGCATGGGTTTTGCCGTTTTGCCTGACCCCTGTGCTGGCTTCAGCCCAGCAGGCGCCACTGGTCACCCCGCGTGACCTTCGGCCGGAAACACCCGCCAAGCCGTCCGCCGTATTGCCACAACCCGCGCCTGCTGCAGTTCCCCAAAACGCGGAGGCGCTTTTTGTTCGTGTTGGCGATGTGTCTGTCAAGAACGGATTCCCTGAGTTCGCAGCCGACACCGAAGTGTTGCTGTCACCGGTTCGCAAGCAACGCGTCTCGGTGGCCAGGCTCTACCAGCTGGCTGAATCCATCGAAATACTTTACCGCGATGCTGGGTATGCCCTGGTGCGGGTTCTGGTGCCGCCACAGTCTCTCAAGGACGGTGAGACGCTGCAGTTGATCGTGCTCGACGGATTCGTTGAACGCATTGATGCCAGCGCCGTGGATGAACGCTCCCGCAGCCGTGTAGTGGCTGTCATGCAACGCTTGGTCGGTCAGCGCCGTCTGAGCGGCGATGCGTTGGAACGCGCCCTGACGATTGCGGGGCGCTCACCTGGTCTGGAAATGCGCAGCACCATGGCGGCGGGCGCCGAGCCTGGCGGCGTTGTGTTGACGCTGGATGGCAAGTTCACACGCGCCAGCGGATCCATTTCTGCAGACGACCGCCTCTCCAGCGCATTGGGACCCTGGCAAACCACATTGCAGGGCACTCTGAACGAGCCGATGGGCGTTGGCATGCAGGTTTATGCCAACGTATCAGGCGGGCGCGACTGGGGCACCGCGTTTCGGGGCGATGCGCCCCGGCGTGTCGCCGGTGGCGGTGCCATCATCCCGATAGGTAGCAATGGCTTGTCAATCAATCCGGAATTCACGACCTCTGTCAGTCAGCCGGTACCACAACCAGGCGTGCCAAAGTCAGTCAGCAAATTTGAACGCTACACCCTGCGCCTTGTTTACCCGCTGGTCCTCAATCGGCAGGAAGAAATGACGCTGACGGGCACGCTCGAGGCCACCAGTCAAATCGACACATTGCCCGAGTTTGACTACATCCTGGACCAGGATCGGCTGCGTGTGGCGCGCTTGGGGGTGGCCTGGAGCAAGTCACTCGATTTATCACGGCGTGTCAATTTGGGCGCCACGCTTTCCAGCGGCCTGTCGAGTCTTGGCGCCCGCACCAAGGCAGACGTAGCGGCCAGTGGTATAGCGATGTCGCGCGCGGATGCAGATCCGGCCTTTCTCAAGTTTGAAGGCAACGTGGCCTATGAGCAGCCGCTAAGCATGGGCGTGCAGTCCAAGTCATCGCTGCGTGTGCAAAGGGCCCTCAAAGGTGTGCTGCCAGGCAGTGAGTTGTTCAGCCTTGACGGCGAAGATGCACTCTCCACGTTTGTCTCGGGTTCAATTTCTGACGACAGCGGCTGGATGCTGCGCCAGGAGTTCACGCGGCCCATCACTTGGCAAGTGAGTTCAGCCAATGTGAATCTTGCGCCCTATGTCTTTGGTGCGGCAGGCGAGACCACAAGCCAGCTTGCCACAGGAACCGGCCGCGGACTTGGCAAAGCGTTCGGCTTTGGCCTGCGCATGCAATTGAAAAACGTCAACTTTTCGATGGAGTATGGCCGCCACGAGTCCGATCCGTCCGTTTTCAACGACAACCAATTCTTTGTCAAAGGGCAGGTGCAATTTTGAACCACCACTACCGCATTATCTGGAGCCGGGTGTCCAACACCTGGGTTGCCGTTTCCGAGCTTTCCAAAGGACATGGCAAATCTGCCTCGGCGCGCAAACGCGTAATCGGTGCGCTAGCGTCGTTGGGTCTTTCGGCCTTGTCCATGGCCTCGTCGGCCCTTGACTTACCCGCTGGCGCACAAGTGACTGCAGGTTCGGCCAAGGTACAAACACCCGCGAAAGGTGCTTTGCTGGTGAATCAGAGCACGCAGCGGGCAGTCATCAATTGGAGCAACTTCAGCATCGCCCAAGGCAACCGGGTGACCTTTGTCCAACCCAATGCAAGCGCCGCGACCCTGAATATCGTCACCGGCAACAGCGCCTCCACGATCGCCGGCACGCTCACGAGCAATGGCTCGGTCTATCTGATCAATAAGACTGGCATTGCCATTACACCGACCGGTTTGGTCGACACGCGCGCCGGCTTCATCGCCTCGACGCTGCACATGGACGAGAACGCGTTCATGGGCGGGAAAAGCCTCTTCAGTGGCAAGGGTGGTTCCGTCGTCAACCGTGGTCAGATTCTGACCGGCCCAGGTGGCACAGTGGGACTGCTGGGCGGCACGGTCGCCAACGAAGGGCTGATCAGTGCCCCGCTGGGCAAAGTAGCGCTTGGCGCGGGCGAGGCGGCTACGCTGGATGTCAGCGGTGATGGATTTTTGCAGTTGATGCTGCCGACCAGCGCGGTGGCGGCTGATGGTCAAGCCCTGGTGTCCAACGGCGGTGTGATTCAGGCCGATGGCGGCATCGTCATGCTCAAGGCATCCACCGTACGGCAGGCTTTGCGCGAGGCCGTGAACATGCCCGGCGAAATCAGTGCCCGCAGCGTGTCCGGCAAGAATGGTGCCATTGTGCTCGAAGCGGGCACTGGCGGCACGGTACGCGTCGCGGGCGAGTTGATCGCTGATGGCGAAAGCATGGGCGGACGGATCGATGTGACGGGCGCCAACGTCGTCCTGGAAGGCGCATCGCTCAGCGCCATCGGCACCGAGCGCGGCGGCTTGGTGCGCGTAGGAGGTGCGTTTCAAGGCGGACGAGAGCAGCCAGCCGACTCCACCAACGCCGCGCTTTTTGCTGGCCGCTTTGGGAATACGCCCGCCATCACCAACGCCACGACGACCCGCATTGATGCCGCCAGCAACATCAATGTTTCTGCCACCGGCGTGGCGGGAACGGGCGGCACCGCCATCGTCTGGAGCGACAGCACCACTGCGATGCAAGGCGCCATCTCGGCGCGCGGAGCCTTATCCGGTGGCGCAGTGGAGGTGTCTGCTAAATCTACGGTGCAATCAGTGGCACTTAAACGTATTGAGCTGGGCAAGGGAGGCAACCTGCTGATTGATCCGCAAGACATCGTGATTGACCATGTGGCGCCTGGCGATGCAGTCGGGAGCTACAGCTATGCAGCACCCAGCACACTTACTCATCTGTTGGATGCCGATGTGACCGCTCTGCTCAGCACTGGGGCCACAGTCAGCTTGCAGGCCAGTCAGGATATGAGCTGGCTGGATAACTTCAGCTTTGTGACACGAACGCCCACAACGCCGGGCGGTGACCTGAATTTATCGGCAGGGCGTTCGGTGACACTCAGCGGCACCTTCCACACGGCAGACGGCAACTGGAGCATCGTGGCCAACGACACGGCTGCGCATGGCGTGGTCGATGCCGAACGCGGTGCTGGCGCCGCTCTCATCGACGTGCGCAACGCCAACTTCATCAATAGCAACGGCAACCTGTCGCTGAACCTGGCCGACGGCGCGGGCAATACGAACCGCGAAGTTGATCGCATCACGCTCGGCAAGTTCAACGGCAACGGCCTGACGGCGGTGATCGCGCCAACCGCAGTGCCGGCCAATGGCGTTGCGCGGATACTGCTGACCGACGACATCAATGTCAGCGGCAGCATCAGCTTGAGCGGCAATTTGCAGGTCTCGTCGATGAGTCCCTTGCTGTCCCTGAGTGGGCAAAGCGTGACCTGGATCGATGAGAAAGCCGGCAGCTCATTCACTGGCGAAGGGAAAATTAAATTCATTGAAAACGGCGTGACCACGCGCATGGGACAACTGTCTGGTAGCGATGCCGTTCGGTTAGGACTTGGCGACAGTCCTGCCGTTGGTCTGACGCGGACGTATGGCGACAACGATCCAAGCATTGCCGATCTATTGGCCCTGACACCGCAGTTGCACGTTGCGGCGCATTCTGCGACAGCAGTGGCACCAAATCCCTTGGGTACGATCTTGAGTGCCAACTCGCTTGATGTCGCTGGACCCGGGGTGCTTGCAGCCGCTGGCAACAACAGCATGACCTTGTCAGCGACTCAAAGCCTGGCGTTCCAGAGCGGGCTCAGCGGCGGCTACTTCATCGACCTGACGCCCGCCACCCTGCCACTGACCATCACGCCGCGTACCGTGACGCCCACCGTGTCAGCAGGGGCGTACATCTATGGTTCACCCACAGCAGTTGCCAGCCTTGCTGGTGTGGTGAATGGCGATGTCCTCAAGCCGGTCGCTACGCTTAACAGTACGGCTGGCGTCACGATGGCCAATAACGGCTCGGGTTTTGGTTTCGCTCAAAACATTGTTGCAGGATCCTCTAGCTTCAGCTTGACGGGTCTCTCTGGTGCCCAGGCAAGCAACTACACCCTGGACCTGAGCGGTGTCACAGGAAGCACATTGGCCATCACGCCGAAGGCGCTTGGCTATGTTGCAGGCAGTGGCGGGCAAATCTACGGGTCGCTCGGCACCATGCCTTCGGCCAGCCTCAGCGGCATTGTCGCGGGCGATGATGTGGCCCCTGTGGTGGTGCTCAATGCGGCAGGTCAAACGGTCGGCCTGTTTGACAGGCTGCCAGCGGGTAGCTATGCGTCTGACGTGGCCAGTCTCACCGGAAATCAGGCTGACAATTATGTGGTGGCGGCAACCGGCAATACCTCGGGCCACTATGTGGTTGACCCCAAGTCGGTTTCGGTGACCTACAACGCATCGCCCGTACTCAGCACTTACGGCACGCAGGCCACGCTGGAGGCCCCCACGCTCACCGGAATTCTCACGGGAGATACGGTCACTGGAACTTTTGGTGCGTCGTTGTCTGGCGCGCCGGTCACACTCACCCCGACGACACCTGCAGGCAATTATTCAGCGGTGGTGACAGGCCTGAGCGGTGCAAGCAGCAGCAACTATGTGCTGGCTGGTGGCAATGACTATGGGTCACTGTCCATCGCCAAAAAGACGCTGACCTATACCGGCAGCGACTCGTCACAGGTCTATGGGTCTTTGACTTTGCCTTCGCCCACGCTGAACGGCTTAGTCGGCAATGAAAATGTTAGCGCAGTTCAACGCATAACAACCCCGCCAATCTCAATGTCATATCTGCCAGGAGCTAGCGGTGCCTATGCAGTCGGGAACTACCTGGTCGACCTGGATCATCTGACGGGCACCAGTGCCACAAATTACACATTAGCCCCGTCAGGAAACACCCCCAGCCAGGTTGCCATCACACCCAAGCCTGTCACATTTTCACTGGCTTCAGCAAGCAGCACGTATGGCACGAATGCTGTTCTACCCACTGCCAACCTGTCTGGCATTGTCAGCGGCGATGTGGTTGCCGCTGGACCGGTCATTTCCATTGGCAATGGTGCTGCTGCGTTCAACGCAAGCACTGCGGCCGGCCACTACACCTTGGAAATTCTTGAACTGAATGGTTATGGTGTTGCCAACAACTACATTCTTGCCACCAGTGGCAATACAACGGGCACGCTCACCATTGCACCGAAGACGCTGACATGGGCAGTCGCCAACGGCACTGGAATCTATGGCAATGCGCTGACCAATGCAACAACTTTTAGCGGCCTGGTGGGCGGTGACAGTGTTGCCAGCAGCATCACCGCATTCGATGCAAACGGCGCCGTCCTTACACGCCCCACCGTGGGCACTTATGACGTTGGCGTCACATCGCTAACTGGGCCGCTGGCGAGTAACTATGCGCTTGCAACCATGGGCAACACAATGGGGGCGGTCAACATCGGGCCGCGCCCGCTCACCTACACCATAGCGCCAACTAATGCCGTATACGGCACGCTGGCGCAAGACGGTGCGGTTGTCCTGAGTAATGTGCTGAACGGTGATAGCGTGGGCACTGCAACCGTAGGCTACCAGGTGGCCTCAGCCCCTGTTGTACTGACAGAGCGCAGCCAGGTTGGCAGCTATACCGCACAGGTCACGGCACTGACTGGCGGCAACCCCAACTACGTGGTGGCCAGCACCGGCAATACCAATGGTGTGCTGACGATCGCGCCCAAACCCATCACGTTCAACACAGTCAATGCCAGTTCGACTTACGGTACCGCCGCCGTGCTCGAAGCTGGTACTTTAAGCGGCGTGTTGGCTGGCGATACAGTGCTGCCGGGCGCGACCACACTCGCTACCGGCTTGCTGCCGATTGAGCGGCAAGCCGCAGGCAGCTATGCGCTGATTACACCCAGCCTTTCGGGTCCAAATGCCGGTAACTACACCCTTGCGGCAACTGGATCAACCAGCGGGACGCTGGACATTGCACCCAAGCCGCTAACGTACTCGCTGGAAGTCTATTGGGCGAATCAACTCCTCGCGGATACCGTGACTTACGGCGAGGTTCACCCATTTAACGGTCATACCGGCTTCGAAACAATTAGGTATGGCTGGGCTTGGTCGGGCGGTGTCGTCTCCTTTCCGGGCGTTGTCAGCACCTTGTCGGGCGTTTTGGCCAGCGATGTCGTCGACCTTCAGGTGAACTCGCCGACTCTGCCGGTCTCAACATCGGGCGCATATACGGTCGGGACTTATCGCTGGACTGGCGGTGCGCTGTCGTCGCCGAACTATGTGCTGGCCGCAACCGGCAATACCGACAAGACACTGACCATCTTGCCCAGGCCTTTGCAAGTCCAGGCCCTTGGTAATTCCACGGGTGCCTGGTACAGCACTAATTTGATTGAGTACGGCTCAACAGCCGGTGCAGTACCGGCTATCAACTTGAATCTGGGCGACACGTTTGACATCTTCTTCAGTTTTCCACTAAGAAATGTAGACCAGGTAACCGCGACAGCCGAATATGTCACGCCTCAGGGCAATGTCGCGCGGCTGGCAGAGCGACAAGCTGCGGGGGAATACCGGGTTGTCATGAAAGGCGGGCTCACCGGTGTGGATGCTGGTAACTACGTTACTTCCGGGAAAACTGAGACGACGTTTTTAGTAAGCCCCAAGAGAGTCACAGCCCAGTTTTCTGATACGTATAGCACCTATGGCGAGCAGGCCGGGCTGCCCATGCCCGTGTTGTCAGGCGTATTGCCCGGCGACTCGTTGGGCACCAAGATATCGATTAATGGCAATGCAAACTTCGTTTTGGATCCCCGGACACCGGCTGATCGCTACTACGTTGGATTAGCCGGAAATACAGGGGCGGATGCAGGAAATTACTGGATCGTTGGGGCGCAGAGTAATTTCACCAGATACAACTTTCCGAATTACCCTAATATTTTTGGATCGTTGAAAATCAAGCCCAAGCCGCTGACAGTGGTTGCCGATACTGAAATCTTCTCCATTACCTACGGCGATTACATAACAAAGGATATGGCCCTCACGGGCGTATTGGCTGGTGACAATGTTCAAGTCACGCCTAAAGCGCAATCGTGGGTATACGGTAGCGATGCACCTCGGCTGGACATTAACGGTGCACGGTTAGAAGCTGGCTCCTACGACATCTGGGCCGACCTGTCGGGGTCCTCGTCGCGCAACTATATATTAGTGCCCAAGACGTTCGGCCGCATTGATGTGGCCAAGTTTAACTTGACCGGTTTAGCTGACAGGAAGGTTACGTACGGCGATAAGGTTTACTGGGACTCTCTGGAGGTGCAGGGCGTCGGCGGGGACCGACTGGGTTACACGACCAGTTTTAGCCCCATCTATGGTGTGCCCACCTTGGTTAATGGATATCTCAACGCCGGCATCTATCAATTAGACCTCAGCGCCAGATATGGGCCCACTCACAACTACGATATGCCGAGCACGCAATTGGTGACAGTCCTTCCACGTGAATTGACCTGGCAACCGGCAGCGGCATCGACGATTACTTACGGTGCCACCACGCCCATTAATGTGGGAACGCTGTCGGGCATGTTCCCGTGGGACGATGTGAATATCAAGACCGCAACGATCGGATCGCTGACGGACCGGGCCTTGACCCCCGACAAAACCTTCTGGGCCGATCAAAAGACTTACTCATTCACCGATCAGCCGGACAATAAAAGACTGAATGCTGGCGCGTACACAATGCCGGTGACAACCGGTGGTCTTGTAGGCGCGCAGAGTAGCAACTACGTGCTGCCGCCCATGAAGAACCCACTCGTTCTGAACGTGGTGCCCAAGGTCATCACCTATTCTGTGAGGGATAGAAATGCGCAATATGGCAACTATGCCGTGTGTTCCGGGCTATGTTTTGATCTTTGGGAACCTGATCCTCTCAATTACCGCTTGGTCACGCTGAACGGGGTGCTCGACGATAATAAATTCGTCGGTTCGACGTGGAACGTTGAGCCGGGCGTGAAGGGCACGATAGGCGTGATTGATGCCAATGGCGTGAGTAGCGCCATGACTGCCACAACGCCGCTCGGCAAGTATCGTATGGAGGTGTCAGGTTTGACCGGCGCCTACGCAAAGAACTACCAGATAGATCAAGCACGAAGTCAGACCGGCGAGCTGGAGGTTGTTCCGATGTGGCTCACATACACGACAACCAGTGCCATCTATCTGCCGGGGCCGGGGTTGATTGGCAAGCCGGGCATCCCCACGCTGCAGGGGCCGAAGGGTACGCCGATCAATGGCGACGACGTACAGCCAATCGTTGGCGTCAGTGACCCAAGCGGTAAAGAAGTGTTCAACCTGTCCGACCTGACTGAGGGGCGCTACAGCTTCAGTGTCACACTGTCTGGCAAAGATGCCGCCAAGTACCGTATCTCCTCTTATAGATACGCTCGCGATGCCTACGGTACAAATGACGTTGGAACACTTGACGTTTTTGCCGATACCCGGTTTGGCATGCGCGATACCGCCACGATGGCCGTGCCCACCGTGCCGCACTATGACCCGCCCGTGCCACCCCCTCGCGCCACAAGGCCGTCGCTGCCGTCCGTTGCAGTCGATACCAGGACAGGCACACAGACCGGTACCAGCACGACGCTTGGCGCCGCCACGCTGAGCGAAGAATCCAAAGCCTCGGCTGGTGTGTCGGCAGGCGCTAGTTCGTCCGGAGCCAAGGCACAGGCTGATGCCAATGCAGAAACGAAGTTGACGGCGGATTTCGGCGCTGGCTCCGTCTCGGTCGGTGGCCAGGCCGGCGCTAGCGCCGATGTGTCGGTGGGCAAGGATGGTGCGAAAGTCAGCGCCGAAACCTCGGCGAGTGCCAATCTGGAGGGCGGTGGCGGCGGATCGGCGGGCCCCGTGGGCGACCTCAAGGGCAAAGGCACGCTCGAAGTAAACGCCGGTGCAAAGGGCGAAGGTACCGCCACCATCAAGGACGGGAAAATTACCACCGGTGGGGATCTTTCTGCAGGCGTTGGCGCGTCTGTGACCGGTCAATTTGGGGTGTCCGGCAGTGTTGGCAGTGCGGATGCAACGGCAACCTTGGTATCGCCCGGCTCAGTAGGTGGTTCGGGCAGCGCCAGTGCCGGGTATTCCGATGGCGCAGTGTCGGTGTCCATGAATCTGGGTGCCAAACTTGGCATCGGCGGGTTTAATTTGAAACTGGATTTCTCCATCAACCTCGGTGATATCGTTGGTGAACTTGAAGATGCATTTAAACCGCTCACCGATTTTTTTGGTGGGTCAAGTAAGCCAGACCCGGTTGGCGACGCATTTAGAACGGCCGAAAGTCTGAAGGGTGACCCGCTGCGACGACTGGCCTTTCTGCAACAGAACTCTGATTGGAAAAGTTATGACAAGAACGCAATCTCCGACTCGGAACGTGACCTTGCTTTTTTTCAGGCCTTGTTAGAGGGTTACCCAAGGTTGATCGCTTACCAACAAAGCGCTCAGGAAACGATGCTTCAACTGCTCAAGACCGACCCAGCAGCAGCGATTAGATACGCCCACGACAATGAATTCAGTCGACAAACTCGCAATTGGGAGGACAGCATCCTACGAGATGCTCAGTCGCTCGGCCTCAAATTTGTTGTCGACGGGACGTCCACGACCCTTGCAAACCTATGAACAAACCTATCCTTAACCTTTTGTTAGCCAGTACCTTGCTAACGGCCTCTTGTCAGATTAATGCCCAGGAGCCATCGATTGCGCTGTCGATGACCGGGCAACCGCATTCCTATTCGCTGCATGCCGGCGCTTACACGGTCAGCGGCTACGGCAATGCCCATTTTGGGATGAGCGTTGACGAGGTCAAGGGGCTCATCGACAAGGACTATCCCCACACGTTGGGTAGTTTGAAAGACGAGCTTGACCCGGTCCAAAAAACCCGCGTTCTCACCCTGGTGGCGCCCGAGCTTGTTCCAGGCCCTGGGCCTGCGACCATCAGCTATGTGTTTGGTGCGGCGAGCAAAAAACTCATTGCGGTCAATGTGTACTGGTTGGTCACGGGGGTGGCCACGGATGCGCAACAGACGCAACTGACCGAGGCGGCCCGGGTGCTGGCCGCTGGCCTGGTCGGCTACCGCTGGCCGATCTTCACCGTGGCCCGCGGTCACGTGCTGGCCCCGGGCGTGCTGCTGGTATTTTGGGGCAAAGACGCAGCGGGCGGTGGCATTGAGGTGCGACTGAATGGTGTGACCTACACGCTTGAGGCACGCCAAGCGGGCGCGGCATCTGCGGCCACCCCGGCAAGCCTGGTAAGCCCCCGCGGGCCTGCGCAACTAAGGCTTTCGATGGTGGCGAACGTTGACAAGCCCGACATTGAGGTCTTGTCGCACTGATGATGAGGCCGTTCGTGCGACTTCTGTAGCCCGCTGAACCGGCAACGCTCAGTGGATATAACCCAAGAGTAGGTGCAAGAAAAAGGCCACCCGAGGGTGGCCTTGTCTAATTGGAGAAGTCGTTACTTCTTGGCGGGCTCGGCATCCGTGATGTAAGGCCCGACCACCTTCCACTTGCCGTCCTGAATCTGCGACAGGCGCGACGCGTCGCTGCCCAGGCGCTTGGTGGGCGAGAAGGTGGCCGGCGCGCTGCCAAAGATATCAGTGGGAATCGTCAGCGTGTCCATGACCTTGATGAAGCTGTCGGTGGTCAGGTTCTTGCCCGCCTTGTTGGCTGCATTGGCGAACGTGTTGATGATCAGGTAGCCATAGACCGAGAATACGGCCGGGTCTTCGTTGAATTTGGTCTTGTACTTGTTGGCCCAGAAGCGAATCGGCTGTGATGTCTCATCGGTGTAGGGATTTTGCACGGTCATCATGGCATACAGCCCGTCCATCGCTTTGCCGCCGAGTTTGTGGATCAGGTCGGTGTAGGCGGCGCTGGAACCCAGAAAGGTCGGGTTGAAGCCGGTTTTGCGGGACTCTCCGATGGTGCCGATGGTCTCGCGAATGATGGTACCCAACACCACCATCTCACAGCCGGCCGCTTTCATCTTGGCCACCTGGGAGGAAAAGTCGGTCGCACCCCGCTTGAACGATGTCTTCTCGGTGTATTCCATGTTCAGGGTCTTCAGGCCGGCTTCGCCGCCGCGCATCACTTCCAGGCCGAAGTCGTCATCCTGGTAACTGATGTTACGCAGCCATCCTTGGTAAGCTCGACGGATGAAAAAACCTGACCTGGATTTGTACACGGACTATTTGCTGAGCACCTTTGGTGCCGCAACGGCGACGGGCTTGTCAGCGATGGTTGACGGTGAGGTAAGCCACGACCAGATCACGCGGTTTTTATCGGCCCAGCAATACACCTCGAAAGACCTGTGGCAACAAGTCAAGTCAACCGTGCGTTTGGTGGAGCGAGACGATGGCGTGCTGATTTTTGACGACACGATTCAAGAGAAAGCCTGGACCGATGAAAGCGAGATGATGTGCTGGCACTTTGATCATTGCAGCGGTCGCAGCGTCAGAGGGATCAACCTTCTCAACGCGCTGTATCACTGCAATGGAACCTCCATCCCGGTGGCATTTGAACTGGTGAAAAAGCCAATTCAGTACAGCGACATTGCGACCAGGAAACTCAAGCGCAAAAGCGAGAAGACCAAAAACGAGATGATGCGCGAGATGATTCAGACGTGCATTGCCAATGCCTTGAAATTCCGCTTTGTTCTGATGGACAGCTGGTTTTCCTCAGAGGAGAACTTCGATTTCATCACCGGCAAAAAGAAGCACTTCATTGCGGCACTCAAAGACAACCGTCTGATCGCATTGAGCGAAGAGGATAGGAAGAAAAAGCGTTTTGTCCGCGTAGATGAGCTGGATTTTCCAGAGCAGACTTGCGTGCGCGGTTGGCTCAAGGGCTATACGAAAGAAGTCCTTGTAGCCCGCCAAGTCTTTAAAAACAAGGACGACAGCACGGGGATATTGCATCTGGTTTGCAGTGACTTGACTTGCGACTATGACACTATCACCACGACCTACAAAAAACGGTGGCAAGTGGAGGTGTTTCACAAAGTGGGGTATTCAGCTATTTACGGTAACGTTATGATGGTTTCATGGAATCCAAGAGTGGTCCCGCACCACGGAAGTCTCCTAAGGCTGGGGTAGATTACCCGCGTAACTACGCCGAATTTATGGCGTGGTTTGCGGACGATGCAGCTTGCCTCGACTACCTGGACTGGGTCCGATGGAAGGACGGTTTTGAATGTTCCTCGTGTCACAGCTCCAAGGGCTGGCGCATGAAAAATAACAAGTGGTGGTGCGATGCATGTCGCAATCGAGTCTCCTCCACAGCTGGCACGATTTTTCACCACGCCAGAACGCCTCTGACCGTATGGTTTGCAGC